>DASZLF010000054.1:0-59984 GCA_035552555.1 Occallatibacter sp. | reverse complement strand
GTCGTGAAGCGAAGGGGGAAACAGCAGTGTCTGATTGACCGTATCAGGAATGAAGTTCTGACCCATGGCTCGAACTTAAAACAGATCCTGCTGCCCACGCTATAGGCTCCGTCACAAATCTATGCCCGACACACTCCTAGAACACGCGATAACGCAGGCCGACCGTGGCTCCCAACGATGACATAGCGCCGTAGGTAAATTGCGGCCAGTCCTGGTATTCGAACTCCGCGCGCACATTCCATCTCCGATTGAGCCGGTAATCCACGCCGCCTCCCCCCGCGATCACCAGGTAATTCCCGGTGGCGAAGTTATAAGAGAAATTGAAGTGGCCATCGCCGGCAAGCGCCTTCACGTAAGGCTGGTAGCGGCCGCGGTTGAAGTGGTAGCGCATGCCGAGCAGATACGTCTCGGCATGCACGTTGGCGGTCTGGTGAAAGTCGAGCCAGCGTGCTTCGCCCTCGAAGCCAAAGCGGCGGAGCGAGTCCAAATCGGCAAAGGCGGTTGCGCCCAGCATCCGGCGGTTTCCGTATCCCAGAGTGGCCCCGGAGACGGCGCCGCCCACCCACAGCAGGCCGTGACCGGCATTTGCATCCTCCGCTGCCTGCCCGAGCACGGGACGAGCAGCAAGCAGGCACAAACCTGCAACAAATACTGCGCTCCAGCGGGTGAGGCGCCGCGCCTGTTGTCTGCCGCTCAATGGAACGGGGAAAAAAATCTTCATCTTGCTCCTGCCGCTGTTGTCGTTGGTGCCGCGGCGCCGCTTGAGGCCAGGAGACCGGCCGGCATCAGCGGCAGCCGGCCGGTCCCAGGGTGAATGGACCCACGCATGTTTACTTGGTCACCGTGAGGGTCATGATCTGGTAGTGCGAAATGTTGCTGCCCGACCCGATGCCGCCCACCTGAATGGAGTAGGTCCCGGGGGCTGCGGTGACCTGGCTGAAACCTGCTCCGCAGCCGGTGAATGCGACTGCTCCGGCGAGGAACAGCGCCAGCGAGGCGACCAGCGCCGCAACGTGTCTCCTGCGCCAACGCCAGAACAGCCACCCGAAGAAGAGGCTGACGGGCAGAAACAGACCGGCGAGGGAGAGTCCGCCCTTACCGCCCGGACGGGTCAGGCTGGACGACGTTCCCCCGCTCAGTGGCGCATTGGTGTCGATGGTGAGTTGAAGAGTCTGCGTCTGTCCCGATCCGAGCTTCACGGTGTTCGTGGAGAAGTGGCAGTTCACCGCGGCCGGCAGGCTCAGGCACCCCATGCCGATGGAGTCGGAGAATCCGCTGTTGGAGATGACGGAAATGGTGACCGACCCGTTCTGGCCCGATACCAGCGCCATCTTCGGCGGGGCAAGATCGATACTGAACCCGGCGGCCGTGCCGGAGATGGAAACTGCTGCCGACGACGAAGGGCTATGCAGCGAGTCACCGCTGTAACTGGCGACAATGCTGTAGGATCCCGGCGCCAGGTCCGGCACCAGGGTAGCCACGCCACTCGAATTCAGCGTTGCGGACCCAATCACCGTGCTGCCGTTGTTGAAAGTGATGGTGCCGGTAGGCGCGGGCCCGGTGGTTGCCAGAGTGGTGGCCACCAGGATCGCCTGCGGCGTAGCTCCGCCGGTGGAGGACGCGCCCAGGTCGGTGGTGGTGGGAATGGCGGTGATCACAATCGGCAGCGAGCCCGAACTGCTGGAGGCGTCGTCAGTGTCGCCGCTATAGGCCGCAACCACCGTGTGACTGCCGACTGCCAGCCCGGAATCAACTAAATTCGCGGTGCCGGCGCCGTCGACCGGAACGGAGCCCGCGCTGGTTCCATCCACCACGAACGATACGGCTCCGGTGGGCGTGCCGCCGTTGCCACTGACAATCGCCTTGAACGTAACCGCGGACAACACCACGGCGGGTGACCCGCTGGAGGTCAGCGCCACCTGGGTAGTGGCCTGGTTGATGGTGAGCGAAAACGCAATCGAGGCGCTGCCCTTGTCGTTCGCATCGCCGCCGTAGGTGGCCACGATGGAATGCACGCCCGGTGCGAGGCTCACGCTGGTACTCGCCACACCGCCGGCTCCCACCTGGGCGGTGCCGAGCGTAGTTGCTCCGTCAGTAAACGTGACCGGGCCAGTGACGGTAGCCGACCCGGCCACCACCACCACTGTGGCGCTCAGGACGACGGGCTTGCCGGCGATCCCGGGCGAGGGCGCGGCGGTCAGCGTGGTGTTGGTTTGCGTGGGATTGACCGTCTGGGCGATCGCGTTCGATATTCCAGGTCCAATGTTGGTGTCGCCGGCATAGCTCGCCGTGATGGTGTGACTACCGGCGGCAAGTGTCGAAATCGTCGCCGTGGCGACTCCCGTGGCGCCAGCAAATGCTCCGGTACCGATGGGATTGCCGCCGTCGAGGAATGTCACAATTCCCGTCGGCGCGACGGTGCCGCTGGAAGTCAGCGTTGCTGTGAAAACCACGCTTATCCCGTAATTGGATGGATTGGGCGACGACGTAAGCGCGATGGTCGACCCGGCGAGCACATCCTGAGTGAGCACGGGTGAGGCGCTGCCCAGGACAAACTTGGTGAGATCGCCGCTGTAGGTTGCGGTGATGGAGTGCGGCCCTTCGGTCAACGTGGAGATGGTGTACTGGGCAGTGCCCCCGGCGGTCAGGGGAACCGTGGCCAGCGCGGTAGCGCCGTCAAGGAACGTAACCGTTCCATCTGGGTTCACGCCGCCGCCGCTCGGAGCCGTGACCGTGGCCGTAAAGGTAAGGGCGCTGTTGAGCGCCGACGGATTGGCGCTCGACTTCACCGTAGTCGCCGTCTGCTCGTCCACCGTCTGCACCCACGCTGAAGACGTACTCGAGGTATCGTTGCTGTCGCCGTTGTAGGTGGCGGTGATGCTATGTATGCCAACGGTCAAGGTGGAGATGGTCAGAGTGCCGGCCCCGGAAGCGCCGATCGTGGCGGGCGAACCGAGCTGCGTTGTGCCGTCAAAGAATGTCACCGTTCCCGTGGGCGTACCGCTGCCCGAGCCGATGGCCACGGTCGCGGTACAGGTCACGTTTTTCCCAAAGTCGGAGGGATTCGGATTGCAGGAGACGCTCACGGTGGTGGGGTTCACCAGGGTGGCGGTGCCGTCGATCGTAATCACCAGGGGCGAATTCGCGGAGGTGGTGCCCGGAATGGTGTCGTTGTTCACATCGATGTCGCCGGTTTCCGCCTGGGTGTTGGTCGTCAGTGGGGGCGTTGCCGCTGGCGCAAAGATTGGCTCCACGGCGCACTGCGTCTCTACTGTCAGCGAGTCTCTGCCGGAGCACAGACTCACGCTGGGGATGCTCTGAGTGCCGATTGCGGTATTGGCTCCCGCCACCAGCGTGGTCAGGTCCAGTGCGGCGTTCCCATCGTTTTCAACCGTAATCAGCGTCGGATCGGTGGGGTCGGTTGGCGCGGGAGACATGAATCCCTGCCGCACCGGTTGGATGATATCCACAATTGCCAAACCGCTCTCGATTTCGCGGATTCGCTGGTCAAAGAAGGCCGCGATCAGCAGGTCGCCGAAGTGCGCAATCGGCTGGGCGCCGCCGCCCTGCGGTTTCGTGTTGTAAAAGGCGAGGCCGTAAGGACCATACATTCCCGCAGCCAGGGCAGGGCCGCCGTCCCCGCCAAAAGCCCGCGATCCCGTTCCGGCCAGAGTGAGAATCACGCCGGTTGCAGCATTGACCTTGCGAATCCGGCCATTCTGGGTGTCTGCGATATAGAGGTTGCCGGCGGGATCGAAGGTCAAGCCCGAGGGCGAGTTGATTTCAGCGGCCGGAGCGGGACCGCCGTCGCCGAGAAAGTCCCCGGTGCCGTCTCCGGCCACGGTGAGGATGTTGCCAGTGGCGCTGCAGGAATTTCCCAGGACGGTGTTAGCGGAGGAAGCGCACACCGCGCGGATTCGATTGTTCTGCGTGTCGGCGATAAACAGGTCACCGGAGGCGTCCAGAGCCACCGCATAGGGGCCGCTCAGTTGCGCTGCAATGGCCTGTCCGCCATCGCCCGATGCGCCGATGGCGCCCGTGCCCGCAACCGTGACCATATCGCCCGGGGCCGCGCAGGACACTCCCAGCACCTTCCCGGCGACCGCGCACACGGCGCGGATCCGGTTGTCCTGATTGTCGGCGATGAAGAGGTTTCCAATGGCATCGAGGGCCACCGCAAAGGGCGAACTGAGCTCGGCGTCCGTAGCTGGGCCGCCATCCCCGGCAGAACCGGCTGATCCGGTTCCGGCAATCGTAGTAATTGCCCCTGTGGCGGCGGAAATCTCGCGGATTACATGGTTCCCGGAATCGGCCACGTAAAGGTTTCCGGATCCGTCGATCGCTAACCCGGTGGGCGCCTTCAGAACCACGCCGCTGACACCCGCGATGGTGGAGATGTTTCCGGCAACCGGGCAACTGGTCCCGGCGATGGTGGCAGTGGTTCCGGCGCACACCATGCGGATGCGATCGTGGCCACTGTCGGCGATGTACACATTGCCCACTCCGTCCACTACCACGGCGGAAGGAGAGTAGAGCTCCGCCTGGGTTGCCGGATTTCCGTCCCCCACATCCGAATCCTGCCACTTGCCATCGCCCGCGATGGTCTGGGCAACTCCGGCGAGCGATGCCACGGTTCCGGCGCCGGCCTGAGCCTGAGCGCCGGCAAGAGCCTGGGCGTTGCTGGGGACCAGCAGGCCAAGCCCGCCGGATCCAATTCCATTGAGCAGCGCGGTTCCCAGCACCAGGTTGCCGCTGTCCAGCAGGACGACCGCACCCTGGCGCAGCCCAGGGTAGGCGGGGGTGAAGGTCACCGGCACCGTACAGGTGCCGTCGGTCGAAAGGCTCGCGCCCGTGCAACTGCCGGATCCGGCGGAGACGAACTCCAGGTTGGGGTTGCCCGAGGTGAGCACCTGGATTCTGCTCACTGTGCCGCTGGCCTGGGCCGTCACCGTCACGGTCTGCGTGGCGGGGGAGCCGACCGGCTTGATGGGGAAGCCGGCTTGGGCATGGACGCCGGCGGCCGCGCTCAGCAGGCCGGCAACAGCGAGCACCATCGCCCGTCGTGCCGCGGGCCGCCGCGGAAGGCGTTCGCGGCGAGGGTGCGCCGAGGCAGAAGCAAACGTGAGAGCAAGTGCTTTACGACAAAGACGACCGGACTCTTGGGGGAGTGGGGTGCTCATTTTGGGCAAACTCCATGCAGGATCAATCTGAATCGGCATTCACCCGGCGTACGATCTCCGGGGGCACAAGGCGAACCAAGTCGAACAGGCCCAGCACGGCGGGTGTTCACGATCGGGAAGACGTGAATGCTGTAATTGAAGCTAATTTGAGTGGAGTATACAGGTTTTCGGCGCAGGGGAAGAAGAAGAGTTGTTTGAGTGATACCCAAGTGGGATCTGGGTCACACTTTTGTGGGACGGATGGCGAGCGTTCGCACCTCCCCCAGTCCGCCTTTTCGATGCAATCCACTTCGGAGCCACCACCCCAGAGGCGAGGCAAAGTCAGAAGTGGCGGAGAGACTCGCCGCTGCCGGACGAAGGCGGATTTGGAGTTGCGGATGGCCGCTCGCCCGCCCGCTCGACGCCGCGCTCGAGAGAGCGGGTGACCAGGTCGCGGGAACCGAGACCAACGGCCAGGGAGAGGGTCAGCACGATGCCGCCGAACAGGATTCCGAAGGCGAGTTCGACGATTCCCCCGCCGATTTCCAGATGATCGAGCACCATGGCGGCGGTGAGGACCAGAACCAGCCATTTGACTCCCAGGGAGAGGAACCGGGCGTACTGCAATTGCGCGTTGACGGCGCTGATCAGCACCGATCGGGCCAGGAAGCGCGCGATCAGGATGCCGAAGAAAAGCACGATCAGCGCTCCGATGGCATGGGTGACGTAGGGCAGCAACCGAATGGGAGTGGTAGAGACGCTGGCGTAAGAGGCGTCAAACGCCGAGACCGCGATAATGAGCCCCAGCAGCACGCAAGCCCAGAAGGAAGCTCGGGCAACCAGCTCCGTGGGAGAGCTTGAGGGCGCCCAGTCGGCCCGGTTGCGGATGAGGCGATCATCGAATCGCACCCACACCAGGCCTCGGCGCAGCAAGGCGGAGATCGCCATTCCGATTGCGGTGAACACGATCAGGGCGACAAAGAAGGCGAGAATTCCGGGAAGAACGGCAATCAGAAGCGAGAGCACGCGATACAGCGAATCGTGCATCGCGACCGACATATGGTGCCACACCGATGTGTTGTCGGAATTGATCGGGGGATTGATATCAGCCAGCCCGCGCGGCAGCAGCCGGCCCAGCGGAAGCAGGAGTGGATTGTGCACGGAAGAGCCTCCTTGAATCTCCATTGCGGAAAGCCGGATTGGATCGAATACGGTCATGGGCCAAAGATTCAGGTCGGTCATGGGTTGAACCGGTCAGGCCAGCGCCAGCGCGAGACCAGGTAGGGTTTGTCGGCATCGAAAGCGGCGGCGACAGCTTCGATGTGGCGTTCGGGGTCGGCGCCGGATGCGGTAATGTTGATGTGCCCGGCCACCCACGCTAAATAAAGCGGTATCAGCGCGCCAAGCAGGTGTCCGCGGTTGATGGTGCGCAGCCGGTAGGCAATCAGAAAATCGTAGACGATGCGCGCCCAGAGGTTTTCCGGCATGCGGAAACTGGCGGCATCGAGCGCGGAGAGCCGCTTCAGGCCAAGCAGCGAATTCGGCGGCAGCACCAGGCGCCAGATTTCCAGCAGGTTGCTGTAGGCGAGGCGGAATCCGTCCACCATCGACGCCACATCGGAGGAGCTCTCCCCAAACCGGCTCTGCGGGATCGTGACTCTCGCCGGGGGCAGGCGGCGGGGCCGTTGCCAGTAGGCAGCCTTGGCCTCTAAATCGGAAAACAGCGACCCGGTAACCAGGGCGAGAATGGTGCGGATGTCGGGATCGGGCGGCTGCGGCAGCGCGCGCGGGCCCACGTCGCACTCAGCCAGGGAGTAGCCGGCCACCACCGCCTCGGAGATGGGCCAGAGCATGACATCGTCCTGTCCGCCGGGGGTAAAGCGCTGCGCGGCCGCGGCCATGCGGTCGGCCATGCGCGGCGAGAGGCCAAGATCGATGGCCAGAGGAAAGCGGGCTCGCGTGGCGAACAGCGCACGGGTAACGGGATACAAAATAGCGGAATTGACGAGGCCGGCGTTGGCCGGCAGATCGTAGTGGGGCAGCGCCAGGTCGGTCGAGCCACTAAGGACCGCGGTAGCCAGATTGCGAAGCGCGATCGTGGTCAGCGAGCCGCCATCGGGTCCGAGCATGAGGATGGCGCGCGCTTCATATTTGCGGGCCAGCTCCGCGGCGTTTACAAAATCGGCTGGGGTCAGTGTCCAGGCAATCCGGGTCGGGGGGGCCTCAACGATGCGCAGCGGCGAATAGGCTTCGGCGGCAATCCCGCCTTGGGTGGCGATCAGCAACTCCTCGGGAGGCACGAATGTGGTTAAACGGCTGAGGGTGCTCTCCAACTGGTCCTGGGGCAGCGGCGGAAGCAGCGCCAGCAGGGCGTACCCTGTCTGGGCCGGCGAGCCAGATAGATCGGAGATGGGGTCTGCTGTCGCCATAAGAACTCAAGGATGCAGGGGATGCGCTCTGCGGCTGCCGCGCCTACATCGATAGGATGCCGCACAGGGGGATGCTTAGCCAACCAGGCCGGTTATTGAGCTCATAGAGAAGTTCGTAGAGCGCCTTTTCCAGTAGGTATGCGACGAAAAGGCTCTGCGCGGCCTGGGGCGGAGGCAGCAGGCTTGCCTCTGCGGATATCGTAGCGCCATAGGCATGCAGGAAGCCGGCGGCGGCAGATCTTTCCCAGGCTCGTGCCCAAGAAGACAGGTTCTCCGCGGCATCTGCCCGGTCGGGATGCGCGGAGCGGAATTCCTCCAGGCCGGAAAATGCAGCATAGGAAAACGAGCGAATCATGCCCGCCACATCCTTCAGGGGCGACTGCTTGCGGCGGCGATCGCTCAGGGGACGGGCGGGCTCGCCTTCAAAGTCGAGCAGCACGAAATCACCCCCCGAACTGGCAGCATCCGATGCGATCCTGAGGGTCTGGCCCAGGTGGAAGTCGCCGTGAATGCGAATGCGCTTGCCTCCCGCTTCGACCGAGGAGAGCGAATGCGCGCGGGCCAGCAGTTCGCGCCTGCGCGAGAGCAGCCTTGCGGTCTCGTCCGCAATCTCTTCCGGCAGGGTGGCGAGTTTCGACTTCAGCGCCTCAAAGGCAGACTTGACCTGCTCCTCGATGCGCAGGGCGTCGCGAGTCAAATCTTCGGCGCTGAACGGTTCGGCGAAGAACGCCGGATCGCTGGTAGGCGTGGCCAGCGCCAGATGCATCTCGGCGGTTCGTTGCCCCAGGAGCGCCGCGGCTTCGAGCGTTGCCCCGGCATGCTCCCGGATCGCACTCGGGATGTCGATTTCCCCGACGAATCCCGCCATGGGCACCTCGGCCGGCGCGGCAAGCGCGATCACGGACGCAAAGAACTCCGCCAGTTGCCGCAGAAACCACTCCCATCCATCGCCCTGGTTCGCCACCAGTCCCTGCAGCATGGCCACGGTGGTCCTTTCGCCTGCCGAGGGGGTGATGGCGATCTCGCCCAGGAACGGCGGGATGTGGGGAAAACCAGCCACCTCGGTGAGAAATCGGCCGATCTCCACGTCCGGATTCTCCCCCTGCTGCAGCCTCCGGAAAAGCTTCAGGATGAGCTGCTTGCCGTACAAGATCGACGTGTTGGATTGCTCCGCCGAACCGATTCGGCCTGCCAGGTGTCGAGTGCCTCGAACCGCGGCAAACGCGCCCGATGCCTGCGCCACGAGGGTGCCGGTGCCTCGCTCAGAATCCCCGGCCGACGGAGACTCGCGCGGCTGAAGGCGTTGCGTGTTCGGCCCCGCGGGCGGATGATCCGTACCCGGCGGTGCAGCGGCTTCGCCCGGTTGGGCCATGATCGAGACCGGCTCGACGGCCTGGCCGGCCAGCGGATGCGGATTCACCTCCTCCTCTTCCTGCGGGGCCGGCGCGGCGGCGGCCGGGGCCACAACTTCGGCGCCCGCAGTGGGAAACACCTCATGCGGACGCAGGTGAACCGTCCCGTCGTGAGCCACCATGTGCGTGGCGCGCTCCGGATGCCCAAGCAACTCGGCGGCCTCCCCGCTCGATGCGGACTGGCGCGCGGAGTGGCCGGTGGACGCGGCTGCCAGGGATGCGGCCACCTGGATGGCGGCGGTCCGCGTAGTGGCGAGTTGCAACGTGGCATTGCGCTCAATCAGGTTCAGCATTGCCTGTCGGAAGTCCTCGCGCACACTCGCGTCGTGCAGGATGCCGGGCCCGACCGGCGTAGCCAGTTTGGCAATCATCGCCAGCGGGCGCTCGCCCTCAATCTGCTCCGCCATGGCGCCGGTGCTGAAGCCCAGGGGAAGCTGGTAGACCTCAAATGCGCCGTTGCCATAATCCACTTCCAGGTAAAAAAGCGCCGGCGGAATGGAGCTGTCCGCCGGCAGGTCGACGGAAGGCAGAATCTCGGTGTTGGCGGCAATCGGCGCCGGCAGTTCTACCCAGTCGAGGATCTTCACGTTATGAATATTGCGGGATTTCGCGCCGAACCACCGCTGGCGCGGCAGCCAGCCCGGCAGCGCCGATTCCATCAGCGGCAGCCCGTGGCCCGCGATGAAACCTGCCCATCCCTTGGTGAGCAAATCCAGTGCCGCCGGCTCCTCCGCCTCCATCTCCCCTCTCTCCACCCAGGCTTCGGCGGCCGGCTCGGGCGGCTCTTCCACACGCGCGCTGCCCGGCTGCAATTCCAGCCATAGAAACGAATACGGGGCAAGCGAAAGCGAATAGGGCTCGGCGGTAATGGCCGGAAACGGCACGTAGCCAATCATCTCCACCGGCTCCGAACCGGCGAAGGCTGACAGATCGAGCGCCACCGGTTGCGCAAAGCGGCTCAGGTTGGCCACGCAGAGCACCGTTTCGTGGCTGCCGTCGCCGCGGTCCAGATCGCGCAGATAAGCAATAATTCTCCGGTTCTCCGGATTGAGAAACGTCAGCGTGCCGCGTCCGAATACCTGGAACAGCTTGCGCAGCGCAATCATGTTGCGGGTCCAGTGCAGCAGGCTTGACTGATCGCTCTGCTGCGCCTCCACGTTCACCACCTGGTAGCCATAGATGGGGTCCATGATCACCGGAAAGTAGAGCCGCGCCGGGTCGGATTTGCTGAAGCCCGCGTTGCGGTCGCTGGTCCACTGCATCGGCGTGCGCACGCCGTTACGATCGCCGAGGTAGATATTGTCGCCCATCCCGATCTCGTCGCCGTAGTAGAGGATCGGCGTCCCCGGAAAGCTGAGCAGCAGCGAATTGAGCAGCTCGATTCGGCGGCGGTTGTTGTCCATGAGCGGCGCCAGCCGCCGCCGGATGCCCACATTCACCCGCATGCGCGGATCGGCCGAATACGCGAAGTACATATAATCCCGCTCGTCGTCGGTCACCATCTCCAGCGTCAGCTCGTCGTGGTTGCGCAGGAACAGGCCCCACTGGCAGTTGTCCGGGATGGGCGGCGTTTGCGCCATGATGTCGGTAATGGGCAGCCGGTCTTCCTGGCGCAGCGCCATGTAAATGCGCGGCATGAGCGGAAAATGGAACGCCATATGGCACTCGTCGCCATCGCCGAAGTAGGGCCGCACGTCCGCCGGCCACTGGTTGGCTTCCGCCAGGATCAACCGGTTGGCATATTCGGAGTCAATCGCGGCGCGAATCTTTTTCACTACCGCATGGGTCTCGGGCAGGTTTTCGCAGTTGGTGCCGTCGCGTTCCACCAGGTACGGAATCGCGTCCATGCGCAGCCCGTCCACGCCCATATCAAACCAGAAGCGCATCGCTTTCAGCACTTCTTCGAGCACTAGCGGATTGTCAAAGTTAAGATCCGGCTGGTGCGAGAAAAATCGATGCCAGTAGTAGGCCTTTGCCGTCTCATCCCAGGTCCAGTTCGATTTCTCGGTATCGGTGAAGATGATGCGCGCGTTCTTGTAGCGCTGGTCGGTATCCGACCACACGTACATATCGCGTTGCGGCGACCCGGGAGCAGCCAGCCGCGCCGCCTTGAACCACGGATGCTGATCGCTGGTGTGGTTGATCACAAGTTCAATCATCACCTGCATGTTGCGTTTGTGGGCGGCGTCAAGAAAGGCGCGGAAATCGGCCAGCGTGCCGTAAGAAGGATTCACGTCCACGTAATCGGCAATATCGTATCCGTCATCGCGCAGCGGCGATGGGAAAAACGGCAGAACCCAGAGGCACGTGACTCCCAGTTCCTGCAGGTAATCCAACCGCGACATCAGGCCCGGAAAATCGCCAATCCCGTCATTATTCGAATCGGCAAAGGCGCGCACGTGCAGCTCGTAGATGATCGCGTCCTTGTACCAGAATGGGTCGGTGGCGCTGGCGAACTTTTTCACGTTCTCACGGTCTCCGGGCTAATGCGGTCGAGTTCTTGAAGGGCGCCGGTTTCGCCTCTCAGGGCAGGCTTCCATCCTCTCAGAGGATGCAGCCTTTCAAAAAGCATGCGCGGCTTCACCAAAGGCGAGCCTTGCGTGAGTGGAGTAAAGGTTTCGTTGTAAAAGGATTGTGACCATTCGCCGAAGCGGTACGCAGAGGACAGGCGGGGTTCCGGGCAGTTGTCCGAGCCATGTCATTAGAGATGCGCGAAGAGAAGGCGGGGGTTACTTTGCATTGCAGCGATCCACCGCGCCTTGGCCCCCACCGGCATTTGTTTGGGCAACGACGCGAATGTGCTTGCTTCGGGCGCCACTGCTGGCACAAACTTGTGCGATACACACAGTCTGGCTGCTTCACCCGCGGGCTTGCCGGACTCGACTTCAGACCGCCCCTTCCCTGTCTTTTCACCGCGGCGGTTCGAATCCGGCATCCGCATGGAGGTAGCACAAAATGGGGACCAAACCGATCCGCGATGAGTTGAGCCGTCGAGACTTTCTGGGAAAATCGTCCGCGGTCCTGGCGGCCGCCGCGGTTGCCCCGGCCATTGCAGCCCAGCAGCCGGCAGCCAGGAACAGCACCGCGCCCGGCCGCGTCTTCGAAAAGAATATCGGCCCGGTGAATGCAGCCGCGGAAGCCGCCGAACCGGACTCCCTGTTTTCGCCCGACACCGATTCCGGCGGACAGCCGCCTTTCAAGTATCCGTTCGCCTTCTCCCGCCGCCGCATCGAATCCGGCGGCTGGACGCGCCAGGTGACGGTACGGGAACTGCCCATTTCGAAGAAGGTGGCGGGCGTGGAGATGCGCCTGATCCGCGGCGGTATCCGCGAACTGCACTGGCACGTCGGCGCCGAGTGGGCCTTCATGACCGCCGGAACCGCGCGCATTACCGCGGTCGATCACAAAGGCCGCGGCTTTGTGGAAGATGTGAGCAAGGGAGATGTGTGGCTGTTCCCCGGAGGCGTGCCCCACTCCATCCAGGGCGTGGGCGACGACGGATGCCAGTTCGTCCTGGTATTCAACGATGGCAACTTCAACGAGTACCAGACATTTTTGCTGACGGATTGGTTGCACCACACGCCACGCGAAGTGCTGGCCAAGAATTTTCAGGCGCCTGCCGCCACTTTTGAAAACGTGCCCGCGCGCGAGCTGTTCATCTTCGAGCGCGATCTGCCGCGCAGCCTGGCAGAAGAGAAGCAGCAGGTTTCCGCGGGAAACGGCTCTGTTGCGGATAGTTTTGCGTTCTTCGCCGCCAACATGAAGCCCACCAAAGTGAGTGCGGGCGGCAGCGTGAAGATCATCGATCGCTCCAACTTCCCCGCCACCAACATGGCCGCCGCCATCGTCACCCTGCAGCCCGGCGGGTTGCGCGAGCTGCACTGGCACCCCAATGAGGACGAGTGGCAATACTACGTCTCGGGAACCGCCCGCACCACCGTGTTTGCCGCCGGCGGCCACGCCCGCACCATGGACTTCCACGCCGGCGACGTCGGCTACATCGAGCAATCGATGCCTCATTACATTGAGAACATGGGCAATGACGACCTGGTCTTTCTTGAAGTATTTCCCACCCCCGAATACCAGGACATCTCGCTTGCCGAATGGCTAGCGCACACGCCTTCACGCCTCGTGAACCAGCACCTGGCCACTGGCGAAGACTTTCTCAACGCCATTCCAAAAACTGAGACTGTGATCGAGCCGCTCTAAAGCTGCGATTGAAAACACAGGCCTTCGCGCACGCCCTTCCCGGCACTGCCGCGAAAGGCCACGCCGAGCCGATATCGGTGCATCCAACCGAACCGTAGGGTCTTCGGCCATGGAGTACCGAACCGATGAGAATCGCGCAGATTGCGCCTTTATATGAAAGTGTGCCTCCGCATCTCTACGGTGGTACCGAACGGGTGGTCTCGTACCTTACAGAAGAACTGGTGGCGCGCGGACACCACGTCACGTTGTATGCCAGCAGAGATTCCCGCACCACAGCGCGTCTGCGGTCAGTGTGCGAACGCGCCCTGCGACTGGAGGATGGGCCCTTACCCTGCCCCCTTGCACCGCACGTGCTGCAGGCCGAAGTCGTCGCCCGGGAAGCGGCCGAATTCGACATCGTTCACTCGCATGCGGACTTTCTTCTTTTTCCGCATATCCGCCACCGTGCCATCCCCGCCATCACCACCCTGCACGGCCGGCTCGACATGCCCGATATGTTTTCCCTGTTCCGCGAATTCAGCGACATGCGCCTGGTGTCCATCTCCGAGGCCCAGCGCAACCCCATGCCCTGGGCCAGCTGGACAGCCACCGTTTATCACGGAATCCCCGAATCGCTTTATGTTCCTCAACATGGCCAAGGCGACTACCTTGCGTTTCTCGGACGCGTCTCCCCGGAAAAAGGACTGCCTTGCGCGATTGAGATCGCCAGGAGGGCCGGCATGCTGTTGCGTATTGCCGCCAAAGTCGATCCCGTCGATAAGGAATACTTCGAGCAGGTGATCCGGCCGCTGCTCAACCAGCCCCACATCGAATTCCTGGGCGAAATCAGCGAGGACCAGAAGAGCGAATTCCTGGGCGACGCGCGCGCCGTGCTGTTCCCTATCAACTGGCCGGAGCCGTTTGGGCTGGTCATGATTGAATCCTTGGCTTGCGGTACCCCCGTCATCGCCTTTCCCCGCGGATCGGTGGAAGAAATCGTCCAGGACGGGGTCACCGGCTTTGTGGTGAAAAATGTCGAAGCAGCCGCGGAGGCGGTCAAGCGCATCCCCCAAATCAGCCGAAGCCGATGCCGCACCATCTTCGAAGAGCGGTTCAGCGTCCGGCGCATGTGCGATGACTACCTCAAGGTCTACGAACAGGTCATCGAAGAACATGCGCGGGGTGCGTTGAGCGGAGCGGGCTGCATCGCCGGTCCCGGGGAGTAAGTGACTCATGCCATTGCTCAAAAATGCCCTCAGCAAAGACGTCATCGAGGTCGGGCAGCAGTTCTACATCAGCGCGTCCTCATCGCTGGCCGACGACCGCACTCGCGTTCTTCTCCATGGCGACACATTTGCGGTATTCGATCGCAGCGGAGACATTCAGCCCGTCGGCTTCGGGCAGCAGGGCATTTTCTATAACGAGATGCGGCACTTGTCGCGGCTGGAGTTGAAGCTGTGCGGTGTGCGCCCCCTGTTGCTCAGCTCCACCATTCGCGAAGACAACGTGGTGTTTGGCGTGGACCTGACCAATCCCGATCTGGAGCTGCCCTCGGGAAGCGAGTTGGCGCGCGGTATGCTCCACATCTACCGCACCAAATTTCTCTCTGACGGCGTGTGTCAGGACCGCATCACCGTGCACAACTATGGCCAGGCGCCCTTGGATGTGGAACTGGGGCTCGAGCTCGATGCGGATTTTGCCGACATCTTTGAAATCAGGGGCGAAAAGCGCAAGCGCAGGGGAGAGATCCTGCCCGAAGAGGTGGAGCGCAGTGCCGTCACCCTGGGCTACGATGGCCTCGATCATGTGCGGCGCCTGACCCGCGTCGAGTGCTCGGCGCCCGAATCCACCGCGCATGAGGGCGGCATCTTCATTCCCCTTCACCTGGAGGCGGAGGGCGAAACCGCGTTCACCATCAAGGTGGACTGCCGCCGCGAAGACGGCGAAGCGAACTCCGACGGATACGATCAAGCCCTTCACGCCCTGGTGCTGGAGCGGGCAACCGGACCCCTCGCCGAGGTCGAGATCGTTACCTCGAACGACCAGTTCAACAGCTGGATTCGCCGCTCCCAGTCCGACCTGGCGATGATGATCACGCGCACGCCGTTTGGTGTGTATCCCTATGCCGGCGTGCCCTGGTACAGCACCATCTTTGGCCGCGACGGGATCATTACCGCGCTGGAGTTGCTGTGGCTTGCGCCGGCGGTGGCGCGCGGCGTGCTTCAGTATCTGGCCGCCACCCAGGCCACCAGCTTCGATCCCGAGCGCGACGCCGAGCCGGGAAAGATTCTGCACGAGTTGCGCAAAGGCGAAATGGCGGAATTGCGCGAGGTGCCGTTCGGACGCTACTACGGAACCATCGACGCCACCCCCCTGTTTCTCATCCTGGCAGCCGCTTATTACGAGCGCACGGTCGACGAGGAGTTCCTGCGCGGCATCTGGCCCAATATCCTGGCCGCGCTGGAGTGGATCGATCGTTATGGCGATCGCGACGGCGACGGCTTTGTGGAATATGCGCGGCAGAACTCCAATGGCCTGGTTCAGCAGGGCTGGAAAGACTCCAATGACTCTGTTTTTCACAGCGATGGCAAGCTCGCCGTGGGACCGATTGCGCTCTGCGAAGTGCAGTCGTATGTGTATGCGGCCCGGCGCGGCATCGCCGCCGTCGCGCGCCAGCTGGGGCAAGACGCTTTGGCGGAGACCCTGGAGTCAAAGGCAGCAGAGTTGCGCCGGAAATTCGACACTGCATTCTGGTCGCACGAGCTTTCCACGTTCGTGCTGGCCCTCGATGGCGAAAAGCAGCCCTGCCGGGTGCGCAGTTCCAACGCCGGCCACTGCCTTTTTTCCGGTATCGCCACGGAATCACAGGAACGCTGCGTCAGCGAGTCGCTGCTCGAGCCGGCATCCTTTTCCGGCTGGGGCATTCGCACCATCGTTACCGGAGAAAAACGCTACAACCCCATGTCCTACCACAACGGCTCCATGTGGCCGCACGACAACGCGATGATTGCCTATGGCTCCCTGCGCTGGGAGCGGAAAGACCTGGCTCTCCGCGTTCTCTCCGGGTTGTTTGACCTCTCTGAGAAGGCGATCATGCACCGGCTGCCCGAGTTGATCTGCGGATTCAGCCGCCGGCCGGGAAAAGGGCCTACCCTTTACCCGGTGGCCTGCAGCCCCCAGGCATGGGCCGCAGGCGCGGTATTCCTGGTCCTGCAATCGTGCCTGGGACTGGAGATTCGCGCCCGGGAACAGCGGCTCTGCCTGCATCACTCCGCATTGCCTGAAACCCTCAAGCAGGTTCAGATTCGCAATCTCCACATCGGCAATGCCTGCGTGGATCTGGAGTTTCAGCGTTACGCGCAAACCGTGGGCGTGAACATCGTTCGCCGCACCGGGCACGTGGAGATCGTCGCCATCCGCTGAGCGTCACTACTTTGTCAGCGGGAAGCGCGCACGCACTTCGTAGCGCGATCCCGTGGAGTTGGGAAAGCTCTCGTAGAGCAGGTATTCGTGCGCGGTGAAGGCGGAGAATTCCGGCGCTGTTCCCACACGCGGCTTGAGCGCGCGCACCCCGTTTTCACGCCCCTTGTTGCGGGCCAGCGTGATATGCGGATGATACGGGCGAGACTCGGCCTCAAATCCGCACCGGCTGGTCCCGGCTACGATCTTCATCTGCAGCAAACTGAGCTCCGGCGTGAGATGAATCCCGGCAAAGAACACCCCCGAGCGCTCGAAGAACCCAAGCCCTTCCAACTGAACCTGCGCCGGCTTCGCATCCGCCGCGCGCAGTTGCGCCAGCACGCACTCGTATTGCTCCGCCGTCGCCGCCCCGAGAAACTGCAAGGTGACATGCCACGATTCCGGCGCCGACCAGCGCAGCCCGTCCGCCGGCTTTTCCAGTCGAGCACGAATGGCCGCAAGCTCATGTACCACGGTGTCCGACATCGGAATCCCAAGGAACAGGCGCATAGCACCATCATGCACCCATAACTATCGATGCGTGATGGCCGGCACAGGCGACTCCACCCCGCCCGGTGCATACTGCTCTTGTATTCGGCCCTTTTTTTTGAGGGGCTGGTGTTCGGGCCGGAACCCCGAGGGACCCCCTACCCCCCCATACCCCCCTGGGGTATAAGAAAATTGGTTTTGATGCAACGTCTTGTTTCCAGAAGAGTTGCACACCAAACTTTCACTTTTTATGCACTGATTTTATCTATGGTTTTTAGGATTTCCCGCGAAAAAGTCAGTTCCTGCTGGTTCCCATCTTCTCCAGGAGTCGATCAAGCAATACGCGTTGAGCGGTGAATATCTTCTCCCGCGCTTCCGCCAACGTGAACCACGCTCCACGATCCACCTCGGGAATTTCGGTCATGCGCCGCGACCGCGGCGGCCACTCCACTTCGCAGAAGTTGCTCACCAGCTTTTCCGGATCGCAGTCGCCTTCCACAGCCCATGCGGAGACAATCTTTCCCGAGCTTTGGGTCACCATTCCCAATGCAATGAAGTCACCGTCGATGACAAAACCGGTCTCTTCCTCGAACTCGCGACGCGCCGCGCGGAGCGGCTCCTCATCGGGCTCGTATTCGCCCTTGGGAATGGTCCATGCGCCGGCGTCTTTCTTTGCCCAGAATGGACCGCCCGGGTGCGCGAGAAATACTTCGATCCCGCCGGGCCGGCGGCGATAAAGCAACAGGCCTGCGCTGCGCTTGGGCAAGAGAAACGCCTCGCAGACATTTTAGCGGGCGCCGCGCACGCGGATGGCGCTCGGCTTTTTATCTGCTATTATGCGAGGCGATCGAAGCTGGCCTGGACGCGGCCTGGAATGGCCGCCGGCGCATCGCCCAGCGCGTAGCCGATTTCCAGCACCGCGGCCGGAGGCTTGGCCAGCGCGTTCAGACGCTCTGCGGTATCCTTCCAGTCGATCGTGCCGTCGCCCGGCCAGATGTGCTCGTCTTTGGCGCCGTGATTGTCGTGCACGTGGAGGGAGACGATGCGATGGTTGAGAATGGCGATGGCATCGGGGATGCCGACCGTGATGTGCGCGTGCCCGAGATCGAGGCACACGCCGACATTATTTAGGTGCCCAAGCTCGAGGATGGTGACGAGGTGCTCGGGAGTGGTGGCCTCGTTGGTGAGGTTTTCGACGAGCAGTTTGACGCCGAGGGCGCGGGCGAAAGCGCCGAGGTGTTCGAGAGCGTCGAGGGAGTAGTCGATGGTGCGCTGTGACCATCCGTCCTCCCGCTCGCCGAGGTGGACGATGAGGTGTTTGAAGGGGATCTGCTCGGCGGCTTCGAGGGCGCGCTTGATCTCGTCCATGGCGTCGATGCGCCGCGACTTTTCGGGATGGATGACGTTGACGGCGGGCGCCCCGGCGCGGCCCATCTCGCGATCGGGAAACATGGGAGCGTGCATGGAGAACGGCTGGACGGAGCTGGAGCGGAACCACTCCGAGAGTTCGCGGACGTCATCGCGGCTGGTGTAATCGAAGTGCTGGCGGGCGGCGAAGATTTCGACAGCCTGGGCGCCGGAGCGGCCGGCGAGTTCGAGCAGACCGGGGTGGAGGCGCTGATTCAGGAACACGTGGGTGGAGAGGACTCGCAGCATTCGACACTCCGGGCTCTTGGCGCTCGCGCGCCGGTAGACGTCCTATTTTCGCATGTTTGCAATAACTTACGGCAAGAGGAGCCGGCAGAGTGTGGGATCTGGTTTTGCACGGCCGGGATACGCTCGATGAGGAAAATGACGCGAAAGCGGGGGGAGGCGAAGCGATTACGAACAGGCACCTTGCGTTCGCGAGGTCATTGGCAGATGATTTGGGAATCTCCCGAATGAGACTGGATCACGTGATGGGCCCTTTTGGATATTCCCTTTCTTCGGCTGTCGTGCGCAGATACCCGGCGTTCATGGCAATGTTCCTTTGCGCTGGCTTGGCGGCGGCTTCCGCTCAGCAAACTCCGCCTTCGACGACCCATGTTGCTTCAACCCTGCAGGTTGCAGCAACTCCCAACACTGCGGCAAAATCGGGCGATTCCACTGCGGCCAAGGCGCCCGACGTGTCGAAGGAAGCCGTCGTCATCGACAAGCTGATCACGCACATTCGCGAAGAGACGGACGGGACGGGAACGCACGAGACCATGGCCCGCGTGCGCGTGCTGGCCGATGCCGGCGTGAAGCAGATGGCGGTCCTGGAGTTCACTTATACGGCGTTGAACCAGCAGATGGACATCGCCTACGTGCGGGTGGTCAAGCCGGATGGAACCGTGGTGGTGACGCCTGACTATAACGTTCAGGATCTGCCCGCCGATGTGACCCGCGAGGCGCCCATGTACTCCGACGTTCACCAGAAGCACGTGGCAGTGAAAGGGCTTGGCGTGGGCGACACGTTGGAATACAAGACCACTCTGCGGACGCTGAAGCCGGAGGTGCCGGGGCATTTCTGGTTCGACTACAACTTCGAAAAGAACATCGTGATCCTGGACGAAGAGTTGGACCTGGACATTCCGGGCGACAAGACGGTCACTGTCGCAAACGCCGATGTGCAGCCAACGATTACGACCGCGAACGGTCGCAAGCTGTATCACTGGGAGAGCAAAAATCTTTCCCGGCCCGATCCGGATGCGCCAGCGAAGTCGGTGAAGAAGTGGAAGCCTTCGGTACAGGTGACAACGTTTGCGAACTGGGAGCAGGTGGGCGCGTGGTACCAGTCGCTGCAGAAGGATCAGCTCACCGTGACGCCGGCGATTCAGGCCAAGGCCGACGCGCTCACCAAGGGGCTGACTTCGGACGATGACAAGATCCGGGCGATCTTTAATACGGTGGCGCTGCATACACACTATGTGGGACTGGAGTTCGGTATCGGACGCTATCAGCCACACCCGGCCGACGATGTACTCTCCAACGAGTATGGCGATTGCAAGGACAAGCACACGCTGCTGGCAACGCTGCTCAAGGCTGAGGGAATAGAGTCATGGCCGGTGCTGATTTCGAGCGGCCGTGAGCTGGATCCGGCCACGCCTTCGCCGGCGCAATTTGACCATGTCATCACCGTGGTTCCGCGCGGTGGGAAGCTTTTGTGGATGGACTCGACAGAGGAGGTTTCGCCGGTCGGGGCGCTGATGGGCACGCTTCGTGACAAGCAGGCGCTGGCGATTCCGACGAACAAGCCCGCTTATCTGGAACACACGCCGGTTGATCTGCCCTATCCACAGTCGGCTCTATTTGAAGTTACCGGAAAGCTCGACGACAAAGGCCAGTTCACCGGCCATGTGACGCAGACCTATCGCGGCGATGTTGAACTCTTGATGCGCACACTATTCCGCTCCGTTCCCGAGTCGCAGTGGACCGTGTTCCTGCAGCGTATCTCAGGCTCGATGGGCTTCGGCGGCGATGTAAAGACACCGGAAGTTTCGCCGGTGGAGAAGATCGATGAGCCGTTCCGCTTCGCCTACAGCTACACGCGAGATAAGTACAGCGAATGGGACGACCGCCGGATCGGACCGCCGTTCCCGTCCGTCGGTTGGGAGCTGGTGCCCGGCGTCAAGAACACCAAACCCGCGGACGATGTGGAAATCGGATCTCCAGGCGAGCAGGTTTATACCGCCAGCGTGCAGATGCCTGCAGGATGGCACGTGTTTCCGCCAATGGGAATCGATCTGAAGGAAGACTGGGCCGAATACCACTCCAAGTACAACTTCGCCAATGGCACGTTTACGGCGGAACGCCGCCTGGTATTCAAGCAGGAAAAGGTCCCACTGAACGATTGGGACAAGTACAACCGGTTTCGCGAAGCCATCTATGGCGACAGTTCGCGCATGGCGAGCATCTCAGGGCCCGGACTGGAGCCTCCCAAGCTGGTTGCAAGAACGATCAATAGCGACTTCCTTCCAGCCACGATGCAGCGGATGCTGGAGCAGGCTGAGCCGTTGCGAGATGCGGCCGCGCTGCTCGAGACCAATCCGGCGCCGAGCGCCGCGGACCTGAAGACGGCAACCGAAAAATGCCGCACAACGGTAGACGAGTTCGAATCCCAGTCACATGACTACGGAGCCAACGATCCGCACTCGCTGGCCTGGGCGCAGATGCTGGGCGCCGCATGGACCTGCCTCGGCTGGGCGGAACTGGAACAGAAGGATGACGCTGCAGCGGAGAACTACCTGCGTTCCGCCTGGAACCTGAGCCAGAATCCTCTCGCCGGCTACGAACTGGGGCGGCTGCTCGAGGCAAAGGCCAACAAGGTTGAGGCGGCGCACTTGTACGAGTTGGCATACATCAGCAATCCGGGAGGCTTCGTCGGCAACCTGATGCCGGGCAACGAGGTCTCCGGCATGATTGCGGCGAGTTACAAGAAGCTCACTGGACGGGAGATTGCGGCCACGCCGCTGAACCATGGCCAATACAACGGCAGCCTGCGCGCGGAACTCGACAAACCCATCGAGATTCGCGGGTATGTGCGCGTGACGCGGGTGAACGGGCAGGCGCTGTTTGCGGTGACTTATGAAGGCAATCAGCCGATCGCGGCGAAGCTCATCGACGGCGACAAGAGCCTTGGCTCGTTGGCGACCACGCTGGAGGGGCATCGGTTCCCGGTCGCGTTGCCCGCCGGCTCGAAGGCACGCCTGGTTCGCGAGGTGCGCATGATCTGCTCTCAATACGGCGGATGCGACGCTTACATGCTGCTGCCCAGCGCGATCCAGATTCCCGCGAAGGGCAACATAATCGAGGTGGGTCCGCCGCCCGATGCGCCCAAGGGCACGAAGGTCGTGCGCATCACACATCTGCCCGCAAATTGAGTGTTCAATCAGCCGGCGCGCCTGGCGCTATCGCCTGAGGCGGGCTGCCCGTCCGCTATACGTTGATGGGCATGCCTTCGACGGCGGCGTAGGCATCCAGCATTGCTTCGCTCAGCGTGGGATGAGCGTGGATGGTGAACATCATATCGTCCACGGTGCCCTCGAGTTCCATCACCGCAACGGCTTCGGCGATGAGCTCGGTGGCCTGCGGGCCGACGATATGCACGCCGAGGATTTCGCCGTACTTTGCATCGGAGACAATTTTGACGAAGCCATCGTGGCTATCGACGATGGTGGCCTTGGAGTTGCCGGCGAAGGGGAACTTGCCCACCTTCACGTCGTAGCCTTTCTCGCGTGCCTGGGCTTCGGTAAGTCCCGCGGACCCGATCTGCGGGTCGGTATAGGTGCACCCCGGGATGCGGTCGCGGCGCACGGGGCGGAACGGGCGGCCGGCGATGCGGGCCATGGCCACGATGCCGCTCATCGCGCCCGCGTGGGCGAGTTGGGGCAGGCCGGCTACGATGTCGCCGATAGCGTAGATGCCGGGCTCGGCAGTCTGCTGCGTTTCATCCACCTTCACGAAGCCGCGGTCGAGTTCGATCCTGGTCTTCTCGATGCCCACGCCTTCGGTGCGAGGCGCGCGGCCCACGGCGACGAGGACCTTTTCGGCTTCTTTCTCGCGCGTTTCGCCGTTGGCGGTGGTCCAGGTAACTTTTACGCCGGTTTCGGTTTCGCGGATCGATTCGACTTTGCACGCGGGGTTGACATCGATGCCGCGCTTTTTGAACAGCCGCGTCAGCTCTTTGGAGACGTCCTCGTCTTCGACCGGAACAATGCGAGGCAAGAACTCGACGAGGGTGATTTCAGAGCCAAAGCTGCGGAACATGGAGGCGAATTCCACGCCGACGGCGCCGGCGCCGATGATGATGAGCGATTTGGGCGGCGCGGCGAGGGAGAGGATTTCGATGTTGGTGAGAATGCGGTCGCCGGGCTGCAGGCCGAACAGCATCCGCGCTTCAGAGCCGGTGGCGAGCAGGATGTTTTTGGATTTCACCTGCGAAGTTTCGCCGTTGGCGCCGGAAAGATCGATGGTGTGAACGCCGTCTTTGGCGGGGCCGGTAAGGCGGCCGTAGCCGGAGAGGGTGGTCACCTTGTTCTTTTTCATCAGGAACTCAAGGCCCCTGGTGTGCTTGGTGACGATGGCGGTTTTGCGCTTCTGCACCGCGGCCCAGTCGAGCTGCGGCACGCCAATACCGGCGATGCCGTACTCCGCCGCATGCTTGAGGTGGTCCCAGATTTCGGCGTTGAAAAGCAGCGCCTTGGTGGGAATGCAGCCGACGTGCAGACAGGTGCCGCCGAGCTGGTTGTCGGCTTCGATGAGGGCGACCTTGAGGCCGTACTGGGCGCCGCGGATGGCGGCCGTGTAGCCGGCCGGGCCGCTGCCGATGATTGCCACGTCATAGAGGGTGTCCGCCAAGATGCTCCGTCCCGCGCTCGAATCGCGTCGCGAGCGCTGCCCGCCACGGTTCAGTTTAAAGGATGGGCGCGGGGAGGCCGGCCCGGGGGGCCTATCTAAAGCATGCGGTAGATTTCACACATCGATGTGGTTGAGCGAGATCGGCGGTCTTGGCGTCCCCGACGGGATTTGAACCCGTGTTATCGCGGTGAAAGTCTGCCTAACTGAGGGAACTCTTTGAAACTTAAGCGAACGGGTGGCTCCCACAGAAATCTGCTTTTCGGTTGGGGCGAAGTCCCGCCGTTGCAATTACAGAGCTCTCGCGTTCCATTGCGGTGCACCGCGGACCACCGGTCCGGCAAAGAACTTCGGGACGGGAAGCCTATCAGTCCATAGCGCACCCGGAGGATATACCGCAATCACATCCCAAAGAGTTCCGTTATGTTTGCAGCAGTCCGCGTTTTGCTCGCTCATGCTCGCTTTCAGCATATCGGCCATCAGGTGTTTTTTGTCCCACCACTGGATAGCGCGCCGATCGGAGAGCCTGTCAAGGACAGCACTCGTGGGTCTGTTCCAGTCTGTCGGGAGTATGGGTTCCCATATCACCAGAACGCGTATGTTGCCGCCAGGGTGCTGCTTCAGCACCGCGTTTACTACGGAACTGCCTTCCACGCAAACCGGACAGGTTGGCGAGAGGAGAAGCAGCACGCGTTCGCTGTCGGGCGAGGCATTGAATTCCTGCCTCAACTTTGCCAGCGATTGAGGGTTGAGGTCGACGAGCGGCGGCTGTCCCGACGGGGTTTGATGGCTGGCGGCTACAGCGAAGAAAGCGATGACGAAAACCGCGAGAGCGGCGCCGAATACAATCCATTTGCGTTTCATTCAGGTATCCTCCACGATCAGTGAAACCTGCCGACGAGCAGGCCGGCGACCCATTGCGGTAGAAAGACAATTGCGAGCACAACCAAAGCGGCGATGCCGAGCAGAACGATTTGCGTGCGGCTACGCCGGGGGCAACCCTCCTTGCTGCGCAGCACCTGGAAGAATCCGACGCCAAGCAGCAAGATGGATAAGATGAGGAACCACACCTGGAACTCGCCGAAGAAAGCGCTCACGCCTAACGTTGCCAAGGCTGCTCCGATGCCCCAGGGCAGACAGCAGGTGAGTGCCGCAAAGGCGCTGGCGATTGCCGCCGCGGGGGCAACAGCGCCGGGAATTCGCACATTCTTCATGGCTGGTTCTCCTCGGCCGTCTGGGCCGCGCGAATTGCCCGTTCGATCGAAGATCGCGGGGGCACACCCTGCTGCTTTCCTTCGACAAGATAAGTCCGGCAGGCATACCCCACGACGAGCCGATACGAGGGAATGTTTTCGATGTCCCGGCCATTCACGCGAATCGTCGGCGATCCGGGAAAGTCATGCGTGGATGCATCCTCGTAATCCGTGATGGGGATTTCCTGAAGCTCAGCAGGCATACCCTCCGCCTTTAATACGCTGTGGACCAGGTCCGCCGTCACCCCGTGATTGGGGCATCCTGGCAGGTACAGCAATTCCACAATCATCTTCTCCTCCTGTCTTTGCCCCGAGAGATTTCACTCATGGCCGGGCAATCTTCGCCTTTGCCTTGTTCAGCCTTGCGCAGATTTGCCTGGCAGCGAATCATCGTTTGCTCGAGCTCGTGTTCCAGTTTGCGCAACGAAGCAATCTTCTCTCGAACCGATGAGATCTTGTTTTGGAGTATCTTCTCCATTTGTCCGCAGTCGGAGCGCCGGGTGTTCCTCAGGATCAGGAGATCGCGTATCTCCTCAAGCGAAAAGCCCAGTTCCTGGGCGTTGCGGATGAAATCGAGGTCGGCGACATCCGATCTCGAAAACAAGCGGAAGCCCCCGCTGGACCGCATCGCACGGTGCAGCAACCGCTCCCGCTCATAAAAACGAATCGTGTCCGCAGTCAGACCCGTTTCATCGGCTACGGCTCCGATCTGAAGGAACGCTCCCATAACCTTCTCCACATGGGGAGCGTACACCCTGGAGTGGACTCCAGAGTCAAGCCCAAAGTGCGATGCCTGACCGCGATAGAAGTTGAGCGCGGCATCGCCGCTCGCCCCGTTGGCAAGGCGGCGCGGCTGGTTTTCGGTGAGAGGGCCGAGGAGGAGAAGTGACGCGGGCTTATGGGACGTTATCGGACGTCAATTGAATTGGAGAGTTTCTTGTAAGCCTTTTATTTTGTTGGCGTCCCCGACGGGATTTGAACCCGTGTTATCGCCGTGAAAGGGCGGTGTCCTAGGCCGGGCTAGACGACGGGGACGCGATTTGGGCAGGGGGGCCAGAATGGTGGCTGGCAGGAGTTCCCGATTTGCCGCGCGGGTGGTCCGGCTGGCCGGAAACGCCCTTCTGAAAGGCTACCAACTCCAGCAGGGTGTGTCAAAAAACCGGCGCCGATCACGGTCATCCTCCCGCGCTATCAGGCTAGTTGCCCGACTCACCCGAAGCACCGTAACGGCAGAGGTTTGCCGGCCCTGATCTGGAATCCTTTGAGCTCCTCACTTCCTGAGGAAAGGCCGGGCAAGGGGCGGCTGGCCGCGCGCGGCGGCCGATTCACAACTTCGACACGGCAGAAGGGCGAAATTTTTGCGACAATGGGGTGCTCGATTGAATCTGACGAAAAGGTCTAACCAAAACGATTCCTGGCCGTCCGCGCCGGGGATGAAAGCGCTGTGAGGATAACGTGTCGAGACGCATAGTGGGGATGGTTTGTTGTGTCGCTCTGGGGATTGCAGGCTGCCAGAAAAAGGCGGCGCCTACCGCGGCGGCCGCAGGCATGCAGGCGATGCCGGTGCAAACGGTAGCCGTGACTCTGCAGCCGGTGCCGCAGACCAGCGAGTATGTGGCGACCATCAAGTCGCGCCGCTCTGCCACGCTGCAGCCACAGGTGGATGGCCGACTGACACGAATCAACGTGAAGTCGGGCGATCACGTGAAGCCAGGACAGGTGATGATGGCCATCGATCCGCTGCATCAGCAGGCGTCGGTCGATGCACAGAGCGCCACTGAGCGCCAGAAGAAGGCCCTGTACGACTACAACGCCGCGCAATTCGACCGACAGAAAAAGCTGTTCGAAGCCGGCATCATCAGCCGCGACCTCTACGAGCAATCGCAGCAGGCATTTGAAAACTCCAAAGCCGACTATGAAGCGGCCGCCGGAACCCGAAAAACACTGGAAGAAGAACTGGCGTACTACACCATCCGCGCACCCTACGACGGCATTGTCGGCGATATCCCCGTGCACGTTGGCGATTACGTTTCCGCAACCACGGTGCTGACCACCGTGGACGAAAACAAGGATCTCGAAGCCTATATCTACGTTCCAACGGAACGCGCGGCACAGGTGCGCCCCGGCCTTGAAGTGGATCTGATGGACAACACAGGGAAGCCTCTGGAGAAGACGAAGATCGATTTCATTTCGCCCCAGGTCGACAGCTCCCTGCAGGGAATCCTGGTCAAGGCTCCAGTGCATTTTGGTCCGGAGGCGCTGCGCAACTCGCAACTTGTAACGGCGCGCGTGGTGTGGAGCACGCAACCCACAGCGGTGGTTCCGATTCTTGCAGTGACGCGCCAGGGCGGACAGAGTTTCGTGTTTGTGGCGCGGCAGCAAAACGGCCATTTCTTTGCGGTGCAGACGCCGGTTACGCTAGGCGATACGGTGGGAAATTCGTACTCGGTGACATCCGGTCTCAATTCCGGCGACCGGGTCATCGTGTCGAGCACGCAGTTCCTGGTAAACAACATGCCGGTGATGCCGCTGCCGGGGAACGCCGGCGCGTAAACGAGCCGCGCCTCGCGGCCTTTTGATGCTTCGCGTACGACCGGCGCTTCAGACCGCGCGCCCCTGAGCCCGAAACGGAAGGAAGGCACACCTTGTTTGTTGATTTCTTTATTCACCGGCCCGTATTTGCCACGGTCTGTGCCCTGATGATCATCCTGGCCGGAGCGGTGTGTATTCCCACTCTGCCGGTATCGTTGTATCCGCAGCTGACACCGCCGCAGGTCTCGGTGACCACCAACTATGTTGGCGCGAACGCTGACACCGTGGAGAAGGCAGTCACGATTCCACTGGAAGAAGCGATCAACGGCGTGCCGGGCATGCGCTACATTACCTCCTCGAGCACCAACAGCGGCACCAGCAGCATCGGCGTTACGTTCGACACGGGGTACAGCCTGGACATCGCCGCAGTCGACGTGCAGAACCGCGTGGCCAGCGTTCAAGGCCGGCTGCCTTCGGCAGTCAATCAAACCGGCATTACCATCACCAAGGTCAGCAACAACTTCGTGTTCGCCGCGGGGTTCTTCACGCGCGATGCGCGCTACTCGAACGAATTCATCTCCAACTACCTTGATGTCTATGTCAAGGACGCCATCAAGCGCGTCCCCGGTGTTGGCGACGTCATCATCTTTGGCGAGCGCAAGTACGCCATGCGGATCTGGCTCGATCCGGTCAGGCTTGCCGCGCGCGACCTCACCGCGACCGACGTTGTGAATGCTCTGATTGAGCAAAACGTTGAGATCCCAGCGGGCCAGCTCGGCCAGCCGCCGGCCAACCCCAACCAGGCGTTCCAGATTCCGGTGCGTGTTGTTGGTCGACTCACCGATCCGGCTCAGTTCGACAACATCATCCTCAAGAGAAGCGCGAATGGACTGGTGCAGCTCAAAGACGTCGGGCATGCGGTGGTGGGCGCCGAGGACTACAGCTCGGTTCTCAAATACAACGGCCAGGTGGCGATGGGCATTGGCATACAGCAGCTGTCCACTGCCAACTCCCTCACGGTGGACGCGCAATGCAAGGCGGCGTTGAAGGAGCTTTCGAAGAGCTTTCCGCCCGGACTCGACTACGCCATCGCTTTCGACTCCACCACCGTTGTGGGCGACTCGATACGCGAAGTGTTAGTCACATTGGCCGAGGCCATCGCCATCGTGATTATCGTCATCTTCCTTTTCCTGTTGGATTGGCGCGCCACCATTATTCCGGCAGTCACCATTCCGGTCTCGCTGATCGGCACGTTTGCCTTCATCAAGGTTTTCGGTTTCTCCATCAATTCGCTTACGCTGTTCGGCATCACGCTGGCAACGGGACTAGTGGTGGACGATGCCATTGTGGTGATTGAAAACGTGCAGCGGCACATTGCCATGGAGCACTGCGATCCGCACAAGGCCACATCCGAGGCCATGGGAGAGGTAACCAGCGCGGTAATAGCGACTTCGCTGGTGCTCATCGCGGTGTTTGTGCCGGTGTCGTTCTTTCCCGGTACCACGGGAATTCTCTATCGACAGTTCTCGATGACCATCGCGTTTTCCATTGCCATTTCGGCGTTCAACGCACTCACACTGTCGCCGGCGCTCTCGGCGCTGTTTCTGCGCGGCGAAGAAGAGCGCCCGCGCCAGCTCGACTTTCTACACATCCGGCCTCTATCGCGCATGTTTGCCGCATTCATTCACGGCGCCGATGCCACAGTGTCATGGATGAGCCGCACGTACGCCAGGACGATCCACGTGGCTCTTCGCATCCGCTATGTGTTTCTGGTGCTGTTCTTCGCAGGACTCGCAGCCACGGTGTGGATTTATACGCGTGTGCCTACAGGCTTCATTCCCCAGGAGGATCAGGGCTACTTTATTGCGATCGTGCAGGCTCCTCCCGGATCGTCGCTGGAGTACACCGGAGCCCTGGCGGACCGCGCGACAGCAATCATCGGACAAGACCCGGACATTCTTGGCGCTTTTTCGGTGATGGGATTCAGTTTCAGCGGAGGCGCGTCGAACGCGGGGCTTATGTTTATCGCCACCAAGCCTGCCGATCAGCGGCGCGGCAAGGGCCACACCGCAACGGAGATTGCGGCTCGGATTTCGCCGAAGCTTCAGATGTTGATGTTTCAGCCGAATGGCGGGCTGGTAGCGATGTTCCAGCCACCCGCGGTGCAGGGCGTGGGTAGTTTTGGCGGCTTCCAGTTTGAACTCCAGGACCAGGGAAGAAACACGATCGCCGATCTTGATCGCGTCGCGCATCAAATTGTGGGCGCGAGCCATGCGCGCAAGGATCTTACCGGCCTGATCACCACGTTCTCCGCTAACGATCCACAGGTGCTGGTGACCATCGATCGTGAGAAGGCGAAGGCCATGAACATTCCGCTTTCGCAGATCACCACGACGCTGGGCGTCTTCATGGGATCTCAGTATGTGAACGACTTCGACTTCAACAATCGCACCTACCGCGTATTTGTGCAGGCTGACCAGTCGTTCCGCATGACGGCCATGGACCTGCACAACTTTTACGTACGCTCGGACGATCGGCAGATGGTGCCGCTCGACAATCTTGTCACCGTGGCGAACAGCGCCGGGCCTCCAGTTATCAATCACTACAATCTGTTCCGTTCGGTCGAAATCGACGGTTCGCCCGCGCCGGGATACAGCTCGGGCCAGGGGATTGCAGGAATGGAGGGGCTGGCAAAGCAGATGATGATGCCGGGCATGGCATACCAATGGACCGGCCTGACGCTCGACGAGATCGAATCCAGCGGCAAAGCGCTGATCATCTTCGGGCTCGGCATTCTCGTCGTTTACCTGACGCTTTCCGCGCAGTACGAGAGCTTCGCATTGCCATTCATCATTTTGCTCGCGGTTCCGATGGCGGTGCTCGGGGCGCTGGGCCTGGTCGCGCTGCGCGGATTCGCCAACGACGTCTATTGCCAGATTGGCCTGGTGATGCTGATTGGGCTCTCGGCAAAAAACGCGATTCTGATTGTCGAGTTTGCCGAGCAGTTGCGGCGCAAGGGGCGCTCCATTTCCGAGGCTGCGATTGAGGCCGCGGAACTGCGGCTGCGACCTATTCTGATGACGTCATTTGCGTTCATCCTCGGCATTCTCCCCCTGGTGTTCGCCACCGGCGCCGGCGCGCTTGGCCGCCGTTCGGTGGGAACCACGATTGTCGGCGGCATGTTGCTTTCCACGGTGCTCAATCTGTTCTTTATTCCCACGCTGTACGTGATTCTGAGCAACCTGGTATCCCGCGGGCCGGGCGGCGAATCGAGAACGTTCGAGCAGGGCGAACTTGCTACTTCTTCGCACGGTGAGCGATGACGTAGTCCTTGATGCGCTTGTAAACGTCACCCGGAATCACCCCTAGATCCACGAGGTCCTGTTTGCCGCGATAGGGGCGGAAGCGCACAATGCGCTGCGCCCAGGGAAGCGTCATTCCGGGAACTTTCAGCAGTTGTTCCACACTGGCGTGATTGATATCTATACGCGCTTCCGCCGGTATGGGAGACGGCTGCTCGCCCGCATGTGCATCGCTGTATTGCGGCGTACACGCATGCGGCAGGCAGATCAGAGCGATGGCCAGCGCAATGGTTGTGGCTCTTGGGGGCACGGCAACATTCTGCGCGTCACACGAGCGGCGCGCAAGGGTCGAGCGCACAAATGTTTGCGTGATCCTGGGCGTCCCGCGGTCTATTTTGTTTGCGGGTGAGCCGAGGGAACCTGTGAAAATGATGGTATGGCATCTTCCCCGCCCACTGTTCCCGCGGAACCGGTAAACCACGAGCCCCTCTTCAGCCGCCGGCGCGTTGTGTTCCTGATCATCATCGGCGTGTTCCTCGCGCTTTGCATTGCGTTCGCATGGACCACGCGGGGCGTGATGAGCAAGCTACCCTCGGCGGCTGGAACCAACGGCACCGGCCCAGGCGCAAGCACGGGCAGCGGCATTGTCGACCTGACCCCCTGGCAAACGGCACAGGCGCTTGCGCAGTTGGCGGTCACCGCGGAAGAGAACGAATACGCGCGGCAGGCGGAGCATCTTGCGGATCACGAAGTCGACCAGGCATTTGCGGCGGCGTTGCGCGAGGCCAATCTTCGCGCAAAGCATCAGGCGCTGACCGGCAACGCCCTGGCGATTTCAAACCGAGTGGAGCAGCTCAAGCAGACGGTGGCGCAGGACCAGGCGGCAGTGAGCCAACTATCTCCCGCGCAAGGCAGCGCCAGACCTGCCGATTCGGCGCAGGAAGCCTCCGGCGACAACGATCTGGAGATCGCAAAGGCGCAGCTTCAGCTTGACTCCGATGAACTCGCCGATGCTCAGCAGGATCTGGACCGGGCAACCGGAGATGAACGACCGCAGATTCAGAGCGAGCTGTCAGCTCATGAAGCGTCGATGAAGAAATACGACCGCGAGTCTCAGGAGCCGGTGCAGTCCGCGGTGCTTTCGGCGGGACGTTACGGCACGCTGGCGGGGCGACTGGGTGCATGGAGCCGGCAGCGCTCGCGATTGCAAATGCTTGTGCGAGCCGCGCAGCAGGCCGAATCGGATGTACGCACGTTGACCGCCAGGCACGATGCGCTCTCAGCGAGCGCGAACTCTGCGGGCTCCGGCGACACGGTGCAGGACCGGGCCGCGCGTCTGGCCGGCCTTAAGGATCGCAGTGCGGAGCGCCAGTTGCTGAGCATCTACGACGATCGGATCCAGACTGAGCAGCAGCTTGCGGGGGTGTATCGGAAGTGGTCGGCGCAGGTGCAGGCGCAGCATCGAATGCTGGTGCATTTGATTCTGAATTCGCTGGCCTGGGTATTTGCAATCCTGGCCTGCATGGTGCTGGGCGCGGCGCTGGTGCGCCGGCTCATGGAATACCCGGTGATCGATGCGAGGCAGCGGCACACCCTGCGCAGCATTCTGGAGCTGTGCATCGAGATCGCGGGAGCAGTGTGCATTCTGCTGGTGATCTTTGGAGCGCCACGCCAGACCGCCACCATGCTGGGGCTTGCCACCGCGGCTCTCACCATCGCGCTGCAGGACTTCATCCTGGCTTTCCTGGGCTGGTTCGTTCTCATCGGGAAACGAGGTATCCGGGTGGGTGATACGGTGGAGATCGACGGCATCGGCGGCGAGGTGATGGAAATAGGTCTGATGGCCACCACGCTGCTGGAGACCGGAACTCTTGCAGACCGAGGCTGCCCCACCGGCAGGCGCATCACCCTGATGAACGGATTCGCGATTCGAGGAAAGTACTTCAACTTTTCTACCGCGGGCCAGTGGATGTGGGACAAGTTCGACGTGTCGGTTCCCGCCTCTGAGGACACGCACTCCATTGTGGAGCAGATTCTGCACGCGGTGGAGGAAGAAACGGCGGCAAACGCGCGGCAGGCCGAGCAGGAGTGGAGCCGCAGCGCTCGCGGGCACCTGCTGAGCCGGGTCAGCGCAGCCCCGTTAGTGGATCTGCGGCCTTCGGGAAGCGACTTCGATGTGGAAGTTCGCTACGTGACCCGCGCCTCGGAGCGATTTGAAATGCGCAATCGGCTTTACGGCCGCGTGATCGAGCTGCTGGGAAAGAAGGGCCAGGTGCAAAGTGGAAGCCGCAGCGAAAGCGCGGTTTGAGCAAGACACCAGCCGGCGATTTTCACCAAACCGGATTTGACATGGCGAAGGTTTTCCCTTAGGGTGAGTAGCAGATGCAGAGCCGCCGCCATCACGGTCATCACCACCATCATGGACACTCCATGCCGGCGGACTGCTATGGCCTGATCTAAACGGCCCAACAGATCAAAGCAATTCGAAGCCCGCCGGCGACCACCGCCAGCGGGCTTTTCGTTTTTTGGAATTCAAATGCAAAGCGAGATGAGGAACATGATCGATTTCGACAAGATGGATGGCCTTGCGCCAGGGATTGTGCAGGACGCGCGTACAGGCGAGGTGCTGATGCTGGGATTCTTGAATCCCGCAAGCTACGCTAAGACACTGGAGAGCGGATTCGTTACCTTCTGGAGCCGCACGCGGCAAAAGCTGTGGATGAAGGGCGAGACCAGCGGGAATCGACTGCGCGTGATTTCCGCGAGTACCGATTGCGACAACGACACGCTGTTGTTTCGAGTTGAAGTGGAGGGCGACGGGCTTGTTTGCCACGAAGGAACGGTGAGTTGCTTTACGCGTCCTATTGCGATCGGGGCTGAGAACCAGGAGGCCGCCAATGGCTAAGCTTCGCCTGGGAATTCCCAAGGGCAGCCTGCAGGACGCGACCATTGCCCTTTTCAAACGCGCCGGATGGAACATCTACGCCGACGGGCGCTCCTACTTTCCGTCGATCGACGACAGCGAGATTGAATGCATGCTGATTCGCGCGCAGGAGATGGCGCGGTATGTCGATCATGGCGTGCTCGATGCGGGCTTGACGGGCATTGACTGGGTGGTGGAGAGCGGGCTGAATGTGACCAGCGTGACTTCGCTCACCTATGCGAAGCAGAGCCGCCGCAAGGTGCGCTGGGTGCTTGCAGTGCCGGAGAACAGCGGATTTGAGAAGGCTGAAGATCTCGAAGGCAAGATCATCGCCACCGAATTGGTTGAGGTGAGCAAGCGCTATTTTGCGGCCAAAGGCGTAAGCGTGAAGGTGGAGTTCAGCTGGGGCGCGACCGAGGTGAAGCCGCCCATGCTCGCCGATGCGATTGTCGAAGTCACCGAGACAGGGAGTTCGCTGAAGGCCAATCATCTCAAGATCATTGATACCGTGATGGAGAGCGAGACTCACCTGATTGCGAGCAGGACGGCGCTGGCCGACGATTGGAAGCGGAGCAAGATCGAATCGCTGGCGTTGATGCTGCGCGGCGCCATTGATGCACAGTCGCAGGTGGGGCTGATGCTCAACGTGAGGCGCGCCGACCTGGATGCGGTGCTTGCGGTTCTTCCCGCGCTGAACTCGCCGACGATTTCACAATTAAGCGATGCGCAATGGGTTGCGGTGAATACGATTCTGGACGAGCGCACTGCGCGGGAGGTGATTCCGCGGCTGAAAGCGGCGCGAGCGACGGGCATTGTGGAGTATCCGCTGAACAAAGTTGTGCTGTAGCCGCGGGGAGAACATGAAGCTGATTCAAACCAAAGGGCGAGGTGCACAACGCGCCGCCGAACGGATTGCGCAACTGGAGCGGCGCGGCGGCGCGGCGCTCGATTCCGTGCTGCCCGATGTGCGGCGCATTGTGACCAACGTTCGCCGGCACGGAGATCCCGCGCTGTTGCGTTATGCCGCGCAATACGACGGCTTGCCGGGCGCCAATGCATTGCGCGTGAATCGCGAAACGATGGCGGAGGCGTGGGGGGCTGCGGATCCCGCGCTGCGCCATGCATTGACTACTGCGGCGGATCAGATTCGCAATTTCGCCGAACGGCAGATGCCGCAGTCGTGGAGCGAGTCGTGGCTCGACGGATTGACCACCGGGCAGTTGGTATGCCCGCTTGGCTCGGTTGGTTGTTATGTGCCCAGCGGCCGTCATCCTTTGCCTTCCACGCTGCTGATGACCGTGATTCCCGCGCAGGTTGCGGGCGTGCAACGCATCGTGGTGGCGTCCCCTCGTCCCGCGGCGGAGACCCTGGCCGCGGCGTATCTGTTGCGAGTGGACGAGTTCTATCGAGTGGGGGGAGCACACGCGATTGCCGCGTTGGCTTACGGCACAGAGACCTTGACGGGCGTCGATAAGATCGTTGGCCCCGGGAGTCTCTACGTCACCGCGGCCAAACGGCTGGTTGCGTTCGACTGCGCGATTGACATGCTTGCCGGGCCGACGGAAATCATCGTGACCAGCGAGATGGGAGACGCCACCGAGATCGCTTCCGACCTGGTGGCGCAAGCAGAGCACGATCCCGAGGCTCTGGCCCTCTTTATTACTACCGATCGAGAGCTGGCCGCGAAAGTCATTGCAGAAACGAAGCTCCTTGCACGCGAGAACGCTGTGGCAAGGCAATCTCTGCAGCGGAACGGCCTGGTGATTCTCGCTTCCACTCTGCAAGAAGCAAGAGAGTTGACAAATCGCCTGGCGCCCGAACACCTCACGGTGGATTCAGCCGCCGACCTGGAGTGGGTGCGGAACGCCGGCTCGGTATTCGTGGGCCGCTGGTCCGCGCAGCCCATGGGCGACTACATCTCCGGCCCCAATCACACATTGCCCACCGGCGGCATGGCGCGGGTGCGCGGCGGATTGAGCGTGAACGATTTCGTGAAGCTCATTACCGTGCAGGAGTACACGGAGGAGGGAATGCGCGCGATGGGAGCAGATGCGGTGGTGCTTGCCAAAGCCGAAGGCCTACACGGGCATGCCGAAGCCATTCAAGTGCGGCTGAACAAGGGTTCGCGCAAAAGGAGGATCGATGCCTGAACCGCAGACGGTTGTCCGCCCGGAGCCGCGCGCCCGCGTGCGAGCCATGAAGGAATATAACCCGCCTCTCGGATGCCGTGACGCTTTGCGCCTGGACTTCAACGAAAACACGATTGCCTGCTCGCCGGCGGTGCGCGAGGTGCTGGGCCGCATCTCCGCGGGCGATCTCACGCGGTATCCCGAGCGCGAGCCGGTGGAGGCGCTCGTAGCAGGGCATCTGGGTGCGGTGCCGGAGCAGGTTGTGCTTACCAATGGCGTGGACGAGGCCATTCACGTGCTCTTTCAGGCGTTCCTCGATGCGGGAGATGAGGCGCTGTTGCCGGTTCCGACGTACACGATGTATGAGGTTTACGCATCGGCCACGGATGCTCAGGTGGTAGCCGTTCAAGCGGGCGACGATCTGCAGTTTCCCTTCGATCGACTGGCCGCGGCTATCACACCGCGGACCAAGGTGATTGCCATTGCCAACCCCAACAGTCCCTCGGGCAGCGTGGCCAGCCGCGAGCAGATTGTGGAGCTGACGCGGCGAGCACCGCAAGCGATTGTGCTGGTGGACGAAGCATATTTCCATTTCCATGGCGAAACCGTAATGGACCTCGTCGGCGTGATCCCCAATCTGGTGGTGGCGCGCACGTTTTCAAAGGCGTACGGTTTGGCGGGGTTGCGGATCGGGGTGCTGGCAGGAGATGCGGAACACATGCGCTGGGTTCGTCGCGTGCTGTCGCCTTACAGCGTCAACTCGGTGGCTCTGGCGTGCCTGCCCGCGGCGCTGAGCGATGCAGGCTATCTCGATTGGTATGCCGGCGAAGTGCTCGCCGCGCGCGCGGCGTTTGAAGCTGCTCTCGATCGCGCGGGAGTGCGGCGCTGGCCGAGCCGCGCAAATTTTGTGCTGGTGGAGATTGGGAAGGACCACGCGGAATTTGTGCGGCGGATGAACGCGGCCGGCGTACTGGTGCGCGACCGAAGCAGCGATCCGGGGTGCGACGGACGGGTGCGCATCACCGTGGGGACGCGCGAACAAATGGCGAGAGCGGCGGCGGTGCTCGAAGATGTGCTGGACGAAATGCCGCGAGCAGGAGAGCGCGAATGAGCGCAAAAGAAAAAGCGGGTCGATCCGTTGCGCGGGCGCAGAAGCGCAGTGCGCATTTCGATCGCAATACCACGGAGACGCGAATCTCAATCCAACTGACGATTGAAGGAAGCGGGCGATATCGGATTGGCACCGGCATTCGCTTCTTCGATCACATGCTGGAATTGTTTACGCGGCATGGCGCATTCGATCTTGAACTGCAATGCCAGGGCGATCTGGATGTGGATCAGCATCACACCGTGGAAGACGTGGGCATCGCGCTGGGAGAGGCAGTCGATCGCGCGCTGGGCGACAAGCGCGGCATTTTGCGCGCCGGGTATTTTCTCATGCCGATGGATGAAACGCTGGCGGTGGCCGCGGTCGATTTGAGCGGGCGCGCCGCATTCGCGGTGGACGCAAAAGTGCGCACCCGCCTGGTCGGTGACCTGCAATCGGAACTGGTGACGGATTTCTTCGAGGGGTTTGCGAGGGGAGCTCGCGCCAACGTGCACGTGAAGACGATGTACGGGCGCTCCAATCATCACAAGGTGGAAGCTATATTCAAAGCCTTCGCACGCGCGCTGCGTGTGGCGTGCAGCAGGGACAAGCAACTCGGCGATATGCTGCCGTCCACGAAAGGCCTGCTCTGATGCGCGTCACCGTCATCGATTACAAGGCCGGAAATCTCACGTCGGTGCAGAAAGCATTGCGGCATCTCGGCGCCGAGGTGGAAATGACGGACAGCGACCTATCTCTGATCGACCGCGCCGAGCGAATTGTCTTGCCGGGTGTGGGGCATTTCGCGGCAACCCGGCGACTCGATGAGACCGGAATGACGACCGCTGTTCGCGCTGCAATCGCCTGCGGCGTGCCGTTCCTGGGAATCTGCGTGGGAATGCAGTGGCTGTTTGCAGGGTCGAGCGAGGCGCCACAGCATGCGGGATTAGGGTACTTCGCGGAATCGTGCGCGCGCTTTTCCGAGTGCGGCGAAAAGGTGCCTCACGTGGGTTGGAATTCCATTGAACCTGTTGCCGGCTCGCGCCTGTTTGCTGGAATCGATCCGGGAGAGCACGTCTACTTCACGCATTCCTATAGAGCGCCGGTTACGCGCGACACCGCCGCGGTGACCTCGTATATCGAACCGTTTGCAGCGGCGGTAGAACGCGGCAATGTGATGGGCGTGCAGTTTCATCCGGAAAAATCGGGGAGCGCCGGGCTGGCAGTATTGCGCAATTTTCTCGCCTGCACATCGGGGGAGAAAACATGCTGACCAAGCGCATCATCGCCTGCCTGGACGTGCATGCCGGCCGGGTCGTCAAAGGAGTGCAATTTGTCGATCTCATCGACGCCGGCGATCCAGCCACGCAGGCGGCTCGCCACGCGCGCGAAGGCGCCGACGAAATCGTCCTGCTCGATATCACGGCTACCCATGAGGGGCGGAAGACTCTTCTCGACACCGTCCGTCGCACGGCACGCGAGCTGTTTGTCCCATTCACTGTCGGTGGCGGCATTCGAACCGCGGCGGATGCAGAGCAGGTGTTCGAAGCGGGCGCGGACAAGATCAGCGTAAACTCCGCTGCACTGGCCAATCCGGCTCTGATCGAAGCGATTGGGCACAGCTTCGGAGCACAGGCAGTCGTGGTTGCCATTGACGCGCGTCGTGATCCTGCCGCCGCCGATCCGGTGCGCCACGCGCAGGTTTTCGTCGAGGGCGGCCGCAAGCCATCTGGACGCCGGGTCGTGGAGTGGGCGCGCGAAGCCGAGGCACGCGGGGCCGGTGAGATTCTGCTGACCTCGATGGACTGCGATGGCACGCGAGCGGGCTTTGACTGCGAATTAACCGCGGCGGTGAGCGACGCGGTGAAGATTCCCGTGATTGCGTCGGGTGGAGCGGGCAACGTGGCACATTTTGCGGATGTGTTCGGGCGCGGCAAGGCCGATGCGGCGCTGGCGGCGAGCATTTTTCACTTCGGCGTAAAGAGCGCTCGCTCGCTCAAGGAAGAGCTGGCTGCAGCAGGAGTTTCGGTGAGGCTGCCATGCTGATTCCATCCATCGATCTGCTGGGGGGCCGCATTGTTCAGCTCGTGCAGGGCGAAAAACTGCGCCTGGCCTTTGACGATTTTGAATACTGGATCGAGAAGTTTGCGCGCTTTCCATTGGTTCAACTGATCGACCTGGACGCGGCGATGCGCACCGGCGACAACTCCGCGCTGGTGGCGCAGATTGCAAAGCGGCTGCCGTGCCAGGCTGGCGGAGGGATTCACTCCATCGAGCGCGCGCGGCAGGTTCTGGATGCGGGAGCACGACGCGTAATCGTGGGATCAGCATTGTTTTCCAGCAGGGAAGGGCGCGGCGCGGTGAATGCCGGCTTCGCTGTGGATTTGTCCGCCGAGATTGGCGTGGACCGGGTGGTGGCGGGAATCGACACCAGGAATGGGCGCATCGCCGTGAAGGGATGGAAAGAGCAGGTGGAACTGACGCCCGATGAAGCTATCCCGCAACTCGAGCCGTATGCGTCTGCGTTTCTTTACACGCACGTGGATGGGGAAGGGCTGATGCGCGGGTTTCCGCTGGAGACCGCAACCCGGCTGCGAAAACTCACAAGGCGCCAACTCATTGTTGCGGGCGGCATTCGCAGCCAGCAGGAGGTGGACGCGTTGGATGCGATTGGCGCCGACGCCGTGGTGGGAATGGCGGTATACACCGAACTGCTCGCGATTTGAACCACGGCGGTTGCGCAATTCCCGGGTTGCGGAGGGACATTGGGATGCGGCTTCGGCTATGCTGAGGGGTTAAGCGGCCTGGAGAAAAAGGAGCGGCATGGCGGCGATCAAGCAGAGCGGAATCCGTTTGGCGCGGCGGCTGGACGAAGTGGGATTCTCCGACATCGTGCAGATCCGCAACAAGGTGATGGCCATGCGGGCTGAGGGCCTGAAGGTGCACTCGCTTCACGGTGGCGAGCCGTTTTTCGAAACGCCGGATGACATCAAATTTGCTGCGGTGCGCGCGCTGGTGGACAACCATACGCATTACGCGCCGTCTTCGGGTCTTCCCGCCTTGCGCCAGGCGCTGGTGCACAAGGTCGCTGCCAAAAACGGCATTCACGTCAGCACCGATGAGGTGATTGCGACGGTGGGCGGGTCGCAGGGACTGTATGCGGCGTTTCAGAGTGTTCTCGATCCGGGAGACGATGCGCTGGTGTTTTCTCCTTACTGGACGCCGATCGGAGACCTGGTGATCGGGACACAGGCTCGGCCGCTGCTGGTTCCCACCGTGAGTGCGCGGCGCAATGGTGTCCGTAAGACGCTGGAACAATTCTCCACGCCGCGAGTGCGCGCCATTTATTACAACACTCCGCAGAATCCGAGCGGACTGGTGTTTACCCGCGCTGAAGCCGAGGAGGTGGCTTCCTTCGCATGCGAACGCGATCTGATCGTGATTGCCGATGAAGCCTACGAGGATCTGGTGTACGAGGGCGAGCATGTCTCCATCGCTTCCCTGCCGGGAATGGCCGAGCGCACCATCACCTGCTACACGTTTTCCAAGACCTATGCCATGACGGGATGGCGGGCCGGGTATGCGGTGGCCAAAGAGCCGTTCATGACCGCGCTGCGCAAAATCGTGTTGTATTCCACCAACGGCGTGGCGACGCCGGTTCAGTACGCCATGCTGCACGCGCTGGGCACGCCGGAGACGGAGATCGCCGCGCGTCGCGAGGAGAACAGGCAACGCCGCGACCTGCTTGTGGACGGTTTGAATGCCGTGGGCCTGGACTGCGATCCGCCGGCCGGTGCGTTTTACGCATTTCCCAATACGGAGAAGATCCACAAGAACAGCCGCACAGCGGCGCAGATTCTCCTGGAAAAGGCGCATATCGCGACCATTCCCGGATCTGTTTTCGGCGCGCAGGGCGAAGGGCATTTGCGTTTCGGCTATGCGATCCCGGTAAAAGACATAGAAAGCTGCGTGGAAGCCCTGCGCAGTTTTCTCGGCTGAGCAGGATCACGATTATGATTCGCGTGGGTTATCCGGCAATATTGGATCGGGCGCTGTTGCGCGTGCTGCCGTCCGGCGTCGAGTTGGTTCCGCTGGCGGATGGGCTGGATCACGCGTTGGAAGTCGACGTGTGGATTCCCGATCCGTACACCACGCGGGCGTTGCGCATCTGGCCCTATCTGCGGGGAGTGCGCCTGGTGCTCTCGATGATGGCGGGAACGGAATGGATTCCCGGCACGGTAGGGCCGCATGTAACCATCTGCAACGCGCACGGCGCCCATAATGTTTCCACGGCGGAGTGGACCGTCTCCGCGATTCTGGCGATGTTGAAGCAGTTTCCGCTGTTTCTGGACATACAGCGTTCCGGCGATTGGCGGCGGCGGCGCGAGGCCACAGCGGCATACGAGCGGATGCACGGCGATCTGCGGCCGCTGCATCCCGCGGTGATGCTGGAGGAGCTGACCGGCAAGAATGTGCTGCTGGTGGGATACGGCGCGATCGGCAAGGAGATCGAGCGCATGTTGCTCCCCTTCCGCGTGGAGCTGATGCGGGTGGCGCGGAGTGCGCGCGCTGAGCCGCTGGTGCATGTGGCCGGTGAGCTGGATGCGCTGCTGCCTGGCGCCGACGTGGTGATATTGATTCTGCCACTGACGGAAGCGTCAAGGCGATTGATGGGCGCGGACCAGTTTGCACGAATGCGGCAGGGAGCGCTGCTGGTGAATGCGGCTCGCGGGCCGGTGGTGCAAACGGATGCGCTGGTGGAGGCGCTGCAGGCGGGCAAGATTCGCGCGGCGCTCGATGTCACCGACCCCGAGCCGCTGTCAGCCGGGCATCCGCTATGGCAATGTCCAAACCTGCTGATCACGCCGCACGTGGCTGCTTCAAGCCCGCAATTTGCCGCGCGCGCGCTGGAGGTGGCGGCGGATGAATTGCGGCGGTATTTGAGCGGTGAGCCGCTGCGCAACGCGGTGCAATTGGCGAGTTGAACCAGGCGCGGCATAGCTAATAGCAGACGGCTTGCAGAGTGCAGGAATTACGCGCTTACTTCGCGTGGTGCGCGGCGCCACGCTCGCAGGCCCAGGATTGCTAACACAACAAGCACGGCATAGAGGACCGCCGTCGGCCACAGATTCTTGTAGATGTACTCGGGTATATACAGTAGATCGACCACGATCCAGAGCCACCAGTTGGCAATGTGCTTTCGTGCCTGCCACCAGCTTGCCACCAGGCTGAAACTGGTGAGCGATGCATCGAGGTAAGGCAGCGCAGCATGGAGGCGCTTTGCCACGACGCCGAGGACGATGCTGCCCGCGATTCCAGCGGCGATGGCAATGAGAGCGCTGGACATCGCGAGGGGCGCTACGCGGACTTCGCCCTCCTGTTGTACGCCGCGCCACCAGTTCCACCATCCATAGAGGGTAAAGGCGACGAAGAAGACCTGGAGCAGCGCGTCTGAGAGCAACTGGGCGCGATAGAAGACCACCAGGTAAAGCACGTCGGAGGCGAGAATAATTGGCCAGCAGAGCAGGCTTCGGCGAGTGGTGAGCCAGATGCCCAGCAGCGTGGCGGTCCAGCCCGCGACCTCTACCCAGTTCGCGAGAAGGTAATGGAGGATGGCCATCACGGTGCGATGGCTCCGCGCGCCGCGCCGTCTGCACACTGGCGCAAGGGCTCCAGCAGGCGTGCTCCCGCGCCCCGCCACCACTGCGCATGGGCCAGAAGATAACCTTCGATGGCCATGTACGCCTTCTCGTCGGAGTGCAGCACGCTGAGGAAGTAATCGGATTCAGAGAGTGCAAACTCGAAGTGGCATAGGGCGAGCATGGGAGCAAGCGCCGCGGCTTCCTGGCGCGAGAGCGGGCGCACGGATTGATAGCCGCCAAGCAGCGCCCGCAGATGATCGAGGTGGACCGGCACGGAATCAGGATGGGCCGGATCGTTCACAAGCACGAGCCATTCCACAATGCTGCGCTCGATGGCATGGGCCAGGTCGTGCACGGCGTTCGTGCGATCGCAGAGACCGAAGTCGATGACCGCGGTGGCGTGGGCGTTCGGGCCGGCATCGGTCCAGAAGAGATTCGAAGGGTGAAGATCGTTGTGCGTCCAAAGCGAAGGGAGATGCGGCAGAAGAGGCAGAAGCTCCGCGTGAAAAGGAGCGAGCAGTTCGAGGGCTTCCGCCGCGCAGGTGCGTTGCGCGAGATAGCTGTGCAGTGCTGGGCGGTGCGCGACGTAAATGTCGAGTTTCGCTTGCGGATTGTAGGACGCAAAAATAGTGAAGGCGGCTACCAGCGGTCGCGGCGGACGAGCCGGAGCGTCGTAATTCTGCGCGGCGAGGTGCAGTCGCGCGAGCATTTCGCCGGCCGATCGCGCGTGCGCGGCGGAGCGAAACGGCGTCCAGGAAATGGCGTCTTCATAGGCATCGATACCGCCGGGAATCGCGTGCACTTCGTAGGTCCATGGGCCGGATTCGATGGCGGTTTCACTGTCGCGGTTGGCGAGGACATCCGGCACCGGCGCACCCTGTGCGTGAAGGTGCTGCAGGAAGCGATGCTCTTCGCGCAACCCCTCCGCATCGCGAACGGGGCGTGCGTGGCGCTTGACGAAGACGCGCTGGTTGCGGGTGGAAACCACGCCGGCTGCGGACAGCGGACGCGGACTGGAGCTGAGGATTTCGAACGGAGGCTGCAGATCGGGGAACTGGCGCAGGATCGCGCGAATTTCCGGCGGAGTGAGCGGCGGCCAGTCAGGCTCAACCAGCGAGCCGTCCAGACCGTGTGCCTTCGCCGCCGTGTTCACCGTATCCACTCTCCTGCTCCGATTCAAAACGTGTAGTGCGCGGAAAGCCGAACCGTGGTGGGCGCGCCAAGATGGATGAAGGTATCACCGTAACTGGCGCCGGTGTCTTTCCAATAGCGCTTGTCGGTAATGTTGTCCGCATAGACGCGCAGGGTGGTGTGGCCCTGTTCGCCGCCCACGGTGTAGCGCGCGCCAAGGTTGAAGAGGTTGAACCCGGGGACGCTCACGGCATCGTCGCGGGTGGCGTCCTTGCTTGCGCTGTAACCCCAGCCGGGCATGAGGTGGAGGCCGCGCGCGTGGGGCAGCGCGACGTCGGCAAAGAGAGCGGTGCGCACGCGCGGCACGTTAATCACCTGCTTGTTGTCGAAGGCGGGAGTGCCGGTGTTTTGCGAAATGGCATGAATGGCCGCGATGGAAGCATTCAGGCGCAGCCAGTTGGCGGCTTTGCCTTCCGCGTTCACTTCGATCCCGTCATGCGTCTCGTGCCCGTCCGATTCGAAGCACAAATCGCCGGGATTGACTCCGCTGCAAAAGCTGTCGTCGCTCTGAATCACCTTCGGATAGAAGAATGGAGCACGCATGCGGAACAACGCGGTCGTCAACAAAATGCGCTGGCCGGGCTCGTACTTGGCGCCAATCTCCGCTTGGCGCGTGAAGAACGGTGACAGGAAAGCGCTCCCGTTATCCGTCCAGAAGGGCGCTTGCGGACCGAGCGAAAGCAACACACCATAATTTGCGTAGAGCGTCAGCTTGCTCACAGGATGAAACGTAATCGCGTAATCAGGCAGCCAAACATGCTTGTCGGTCAAGATCGGCAGGCAGGCGCCGGGAACGGAAAAATCGAAACAAGAAGCATAAGCCGAATAGTTATGGTCGCGCAGCGAATCGAAGCGGCCACTCGCGAGCAATTCAATGCGCCCCGGCAGATGGATGCGATCCTGCAGCACCGCGGCCGATTGATGATTGTCTTCCCACAGCCTGCGCGGGCCGGCGGATTGGATCGGGCTCTCCGCGGCATTCAGGTCAACCGGCGCAACCGGCTGATAGATGTTTTCGGAGCCTACAAAGTAATAGACGGCGCCGTCTCTTCCAGTGCCGTCCGGCGCCGTGGGATTGTCTTTGGTATAGAACCCAGGCATCTGCACGCTGCGTAGAAACAGCTCGCCCCCAGCCGCCACATCGTGCGTCACTGCGCCGGTTTTGATATGGCCGATCACAATTGCTTCGCCTTGGGCGTCGATCCTCAACTCGCCCGGATTGCGGTAATCGTAGATGTCATAACCGCCGTCAGGAGCGAAGAAATAATCGGGCGCAGTGCCGCCATTGCCCTGGCACTGAGCCTCGTAATAGCACCCGTAGGCGTACACCACGTTGTCGTCAATCAGCGAATGGCTGAAGCTGCCCGCGATAAAAGCGTGCCACGTCCCCGGCAAATCGTAATCCAGCCGCGTGCCCGTGTTGAACGTATCGAAGGTGTTCGGCTTGCTCCAGGACTGCTCGCCCAGCATCGTCGATGGAAACACCTTGTCAAGCGATGGAATCGTTGTTCCGCCCAGCAGTTGATACCCGCTCACGGAGCGCTCCACTTTGTGCTGGTACTCGAAATCGTTCTTCCAGGTGGCCTTCGAGTTGATCTTCCAATCGGCCGCGCCGGCTCCGACTGCGCGCCAGCCGTTCGCGTCGTTCACATAGCTCTGAATCTTTTCGCCGGCCAGGTTCAGGCGCGCGCCCACCTGCTTGCCGTTGCCGAACAGCCGCCCAAGATCCACCGCGCCAAAGCTGCTTCCGCGATGATCCGTTGCCACATCCACAGCCTTGATTGTGGCCGGCCGTTTGGTCACGAAATCGATGAGCCCGCCCGAGGAGGCAACCCCGCTCTCTACGCCCGCGAGGCCGTTCACAATTTCCACGCGCTCCTTATTTTCCAGCGGCACGTCCTGTTCGCCGGCGACGGTGAGGCCGTTGATCTGCAGGCCGGTGGCGAGATCGATGGGAAAACCGCGGATTTCAAAGTCGCCATAGTAGCCGACGGGCGCGTAATCCTCGCCCACGGAGGCATCGTTCTTCACCACTTCGGCGAGCGTGCGCGCGTCCTGATCGGTGAGCAGCTCGCGCGTGATGACCGCGGCGGAGACGGGCGTTTCAGCGAGCGGCGCGCTATCGAGCGTGCCCGCGGTGATCACGTCGGGGCGGTAGTCGTCCTTGGCTTCGCCGTGAACTACCACCGTGGTGGTTACGCGGGGGATGGTCTGCGCCGGCGGATTAGTGGACTGCGCGGGCGGGTTCGTGGGCTGCTGCGGCGGCGCGGGGGCAGCGGGATTCTGCGCGAGGAGGAAGGATGGGACGAAAAGGCCGACGCATCCCAGCCACGCAATCAGCGTATGCCGGCGTGCAGAAATTCGCGGCGGTGTCGATAGCGATATGAGAGTGCGCGGTTGCGATGCGGATACGTGGGAGGGCGCGGAAACTGCGGGCATGGAGTCCTCTTGATCGGAAGGAAAACAAGAGCGCCCGCACTGCAGAACTTTAAGAAGACCTTCGGAAACTTCCCACGCCGGTATTATCCGGATCGGGTTCGAGGGTATTTCTCAGCCCCGTGAATCGGAGCACCCCTGTTTCAATCACCAGGATCATTGGAACACCGTGGCGGGGAAATGGCAAACGCGGGTACGAGGATCCCCGGTCCCTCCGCCGCGGCGAACGAGGGACCGGGGGCACCCCATAGTTCCGATTACCTATTTGCCGGAGCCTTCGCTCAGCGTGACGATGCGGTCTACGCCGGGCACGGTGAAGTGCTCGACTTTGCCGCTGGGCCAGTGGACCTCGATCGCGTCCACCGAGGCCTGCTGGCCGAGGCCGAAGTGCGCGCGGGGATCGTTGCTGGAGAGATAGCTCCCGCCGCTGATCACGTCCTGGCGCTGCTTCATGCCGTTGGCGGTGAGGTAGATGGTGGCGCCGACCGCGTCGCGCGGGCTCTTGGGTCCGCCCACCAGCTTGAGCTCGACCCAGTGATTGTTGTCGGGGTTGACGTTGCGCAGCAGCACCGGATGGCCGTCGATCACGTTGATGACCGCGTCGAGTTTGCCGTTGTTGAACAGGTCGCCGACGGCCATGCCGCGGCCGGCAATCACCAGCGCCAGGCCTGAGCCCTCGACCGCGGGCACCGAGTCGAATTTTTTGCCGCCGACGTTGTGGAACAGCATGGGCCGCTGCGCCCAGGTGGTGCCCCATGCATATTTATCGGCCTGGGGATAGACGTGCCCGTCGGACATGAGCAGGTCTTTCCATCCATCGTTGTCGTAGTCTAGGAACGCGTCGCCCCAACTGAGGAACGGAACCGTGATTTCGCCGAGCCCGACGTGATAACTGATGTCGGTGAGGTTGGCGTCGCCTTCGTTGTGATAGAGCGGCTTGTAATCGTCGGAGAACGTGGTGTCGAACACGTCGAGCATGCCGTTGTTTTCGTAGTCTCCGACGGCGATGCCCATGGACGCGGTCTCGCGACCGGCTTCGTTCAGGGCAAAGCCCGACGCGTAGCTCACGTCTTCAAACGTGCCGTTGCCTTTGTTGAGATAGAGATAGTTGGGAGTGGAATCATTGCCCACCAGCAGGTCGGGCTTGCCGTCATTGTTGATGTCCACGAACACCGCGCCGAGGCCGTAGTAACCCGGCTTGTCGGCCACGCCGGCCTTCTCGCTCACATCCGTGAACGTGCCATCGCCGTTGTTGTGGAAGAGATGATCGCCCTCGCCTTTGAGCCCGCGCGGGCCGCAGCTTACCTGCTCGCCGCGAAAGGTGCAAAAGGCGTTGGGCGCGCTGCCGTCGCCGGCGGTGGGCATGTTGTGGCGGTCATAGTGCAGGTAGCCCGCGACAAAGAGATCGAGGCGGCCGTCGCCGTCGTAATCGCCCCAGGTAGCGCCGGTGTGCCATGCGTCAGGGTCGGCGAGCGCGACACCTGCCTTCTCGGCGACGTCGGTGAAGGTTCCGTTGTGGTTGTTGTGATAGAGCCGGTTTCCGCCCCAGTTGGACACGAAAATGTCAGGCCAGCCGTCGTTGTCGTAGTCGGCAATGGCCACGCCGAAGCCCCAACGGTCGTTGGTGACGCCGGCCTTTGCGGCTACGTCGGTAAACGTTCCGTCGTGGTTGTTGTGAAACAGCGCGGCATGGGGCGGAGTTTCCTTGCCGTCGAGCGCGTTGAAGGTGGATCCGTTCACGATGTAGATGTCCATCCAGCCATCGTTGTCGTAGTCGATGAGGCCGACGCCGGAGCCTTTGGTCTCGACGATGTAGTCCTTGGCCGGGGTGCCCATCTTGTGGGTCCACTTGGTCAGGCCCGACTTTTCTGAGTCATCCTCAAAGACAACCGGGCCGGTCTTGACGAATCCGCCGGCGGTGATGGGCCGGTGTTGTGCGTCGAGCTGCACGGGATGAGGCGAGCCGGTCTGCTGGCCGCTCTTCGCGGCCGGCTGCGCGCCCTCTGCGTTCTTGATCGACTGTTGCTCCGGGGGAAGCGTGCCGGGACCGGGCGCCTGGGCCGCAAGCAATCCGGGAAAAGCGGCCAGGAGCGCAAATACTGTGGCGTTGCGGGATGCCGTGAACATGGAGGCCAGTATACGGGGCCGGGTGGACCGCAGTATCGACCGAAAGGCGGAGGAATCGCGCAGGTCCGGCGCGCCGCTACGGATGCCACGCGGTTTGAATTCAGGCGGCTTAGGGCATGGGCACTGCCGCCGGTGGCACGGGCTGCGCGTTCTGCACCAGCCATCCATCATTGCTTCTTATCAAGTTGGCTGAGCCGGCTTGCGGAGTCGTGGCGGCATTGAGCTGGGGAAAGGCGGTCTTCATCTCCGCGGAGTTGGCCCATGAGGGCAGGCTGGTGAGGCCGTAGTGGTAATTCACCGAATACTGGGTGGCGTCATCGGCGGCCGGAACGTAGCCGTCCACCGCTGTGACCTCGAGGCGCCCGTAGCAGAAGTTTCCGTAGCCCGGCTGGGAAGGATCGACGGTCCAGACGGTGCGGCCATTGGCGGAGAGGTCGTAATCGTTGGCCTGCTTCGACCCTATAAGGAATCGCTTTTTCTCCACCGGCGTGCGCGTGAGCAGGCCTGCGTCGGTGAGGGCATCGAAGCCCCGGGTCTGCTCGTCATTGGATGTGTCCACCTGGGCGGGAAACTTGATGGGGGCGGTCCACAGGCATTGCGCGCGGCTGCTGAGGTAATGGTTCAGCGCCGATTTGAATGCAGCCTTGTCCAGCGTGTTCTTTTTGCAGCCCTCGCCCAGGGCTAACAGCCCGGCGAAAGCAACCACCAAAAGCACGCGCATGCGCATGGCACCCTCCAATGCTGGTTTGGATGCAAAAGCGGAGGCCGCCGGGGAATCGATTACGGCGTGCTTGGGCGGGATTTCAGGAGGAATTCGGCTGCGGAGCGGCTATTGCGGCCGCACTAACAGACTTTCGCTTGCGGCGGCTCGACGGCGGCAGGCGACGGGTCGATGCTCAGTGGGAACAATGCGGGCGGGAGTGGCGCATGGGACATCGCCGCGAATTCCGCGAGCTCGACGACCCGCGCTTCTTCCAGAACCTCAAGCATGGCCTGCTGTGCACGGAGCCACACAGGGTGAGCCGGGCACCATAATTTCCGCGCGCACGATTTGCCGGAGGTGAGGCAGACATTTAGCCGAATGGGGCCGTCGACGGCCTCGATGACCTCGAGCATGGTGGCCTGGCGGCCGCGGGGAGCAATCTCGAAACCGCCCGCCTGGCCGCGTTGCGACAGGATGAGGCGGGCGCGCGCGAGGGTTTGCAGCACTTTCGAGAGAAAGCTTTCGGGCGCGCCGGTGGCGGCGGCGATGGAGGGCAGAGACAGGCGCCTGCCGGAGGGTTGGGCCACCAGGTGAACCATCACGCGAACGGCGTAATCGGCCGCGCGCGTGAGTTGCATGGAGGAATTGCAGTTCTTCATAAGTCCGCCTTGCCGGTAAGGCGATTGACGCCGGCCGCCGGCTTTGGGGCGGGAGAGGCGCAACCAGAGACAGAGTGTATGCCGATTCGTCACATTCGGACGTGCCCGTCGTCACAGACCGCGGCTTATGGCGGGCGATATCAGTAATTCGGAAGCTTATTTGGAGCGAAACAGTCCAGAATGTTTCGCTTACCGTCCTGATTCTCTTGCAATGCTCTCGCGCTCGGATGGCGAATTCTCATTCGGGACCGGGGGCCGCCCGCTGCAGGGCGAAAGGAATGCTGCTACGCGATGATGTCCTTTCCCGCTGTCGATCCCATTCCCTTGCCGGCGCCGGTGTGGCTGTTCAAGCTGCTGCACATTGTCACCCTGTCACTGCATTTCGTCGCTGTTGAGATGCTGCTTGGCGGGCTGCTGCTGGCGGTGGCGCTGAGCATGTTCCGCCGCTCGCCGGTGTCGCAGGTGGCGGCGCGCGCCATGGCGCGGCGGCTGCCGGTGGTGATGACGTACGTGATCAACCTGGGGGTGCCGCCCCTCTTGTTTGCGCAGGTGCTGTACGGACGGGCGCTCTACACCTCGAGTGTGCTGATGGGCGCCTACTGGATTTCAATCATTGGGCTGCTAACGCTGGCGTACTGGCTGCTCTACCGGTTCACCGCGCGGCTTCAGGCGAGCCAGTCCGCCTGGGCCGCGGGTCTTGGCGCGTGGGTCATAGCGGGGTTTGTGGCGCGGCTGCTCTCCACCAACATGACGCTGATGCTGCGTCCTGAAGTTTGGCGGAAGATGTACTCCGCGTCGGCGGCGGGCGTTTATCTGCCCACAGGCGATCCGACGCTGACTCCGCGGTGGCTGCTGATGATGGCCGGCGGGCTCTTCGTGGGTGGGTTGTGGATGGTTTACCTGGCCGGACGGCGCACTTTTTCCGCCGAAGAGAAACGGCTGCTGGCCGGAGTGGGCGGGAAAGTGGCTGCGGTATTCGGGCTGGCGTACCTGGCCGCGGGTTTGTGGGCTGCGAGCGTGCAGCCCGCGGCGGTGAAGGCGGGCCTGGCGGCGGACGCGCTGTATCGATTCGCGGGATTTGCGGGATACGGCTGGTTGGCCCTGGTGGTGCTTGCCGTGATGGTGGCCGGCGCGGCGGGATTCGGCAAACTCGCGGCGGGATGGATTGGCTGGGCGGGCGCGCTGATCGTGCTGCTGGTGGAGATCGCGTTCACGGTGTATCGCGACGGGGTGCGCGATCTGACGCTGCTGAGCAAGGGATTTGATGTGTGGGATCGCGCGGTGGTGACCAACTGGAGCGTGGTGGGGCTGTTCCTAATGCTGTTTGTGGGCGGCCTGGCGGTGGTGGCATGGCTGATTTCGGTGGTTGCCCGCGCGCATAAACCGATGGAAGGAGTTGCACAATGAGCAGTCACATGGTGCTGGAAGAGGTGAAGGCGAGCGCGGAGGGAACCGGAGAAGCAAACACGCGCCGGGGATTTCTGATTGCGGCGGGAGCGGCGGGGCTGTGTTACGTCACCGCGCTGGGATACCCGGTGTATCGCTACCTGGCTTCGCCGATGGAGATGGCGGCAAGCGCGTCGGCGATCACCGAGGTGACGCTGAAGGACGCGCAGAAGTTGGCCGCGGGTTCCGTCCTGATGTTCAAATTCGGCCCATCTCCGGCGATGCTGATTCATCACCTGGATGGCACATGGGTGGCGCTGACCGCGGTGTGCACGCACCTGGGCTGCACGGTGCAATATGAGCCGCAGGCCAATCGCATCCATTGCGCGTGCCACGGCGGGGTCTACGATCCCCGCACCGGCGCCAACGTGAGCGGGCCGCCGCCCAAGCCGCTGAAGCTGTTCAAAGTTGCGGTAACCGATGGGGGCGTGGATGTTTCGCGCTCCTGACGAGGTTCACCCCTTCACTTTTTCACTTCTTCACTTTTTCACTTTTTCACTCGGGTTACTCACTGGTTCTCTTCTTCACTCTCGAAGGATGAAAGCATGACTACCAAATCCCTCACCAACTCGCTCTACGGCTGGGTAGATGAGCGCCTGGGCTTGTCAGAGATGGCGGCGTTCGCGCGCCACAAGACCGTGCCCGTGCATGCGCAGTCGTTCTGGTACTACTGGGGAGGCATTTCGCTTTTCCTCTTTCTGGTGCAATGCTTCACCGGCGTGCTTCTGCTGGTGTATTACCGGCCGGGCGCGGAGGCCTACGAGTCGGTTCGGCAGATCACGTTTGTGATGCATTTCGGATGGCTGATCCGGTCGGCGCACTCGTGGTCGGCCAACCTGATGATCTTTGCCATCCTGGTGCACATGTTCTCAGTGTTTTTCATGAAAGCCTATCGCAAGCCGCGGGAGTTCGGCTGGCTGAGCGGAATGGCCCTGCTGGGGCTGGCGGCGGTATTCGGCTTCTCCGGCTACCTGCTGCCGATGGATGAGCTAAGCTACTTTGCCACCAAGGTGGGGCTGCAGATTCCCGCTGCGGTGCCGTGGATCGGGCCGGCCATCGGCAACATGCTGCGCGGGGGCCCCGAGGTGAGTGAGTTCACTGTGCAACGCTTCTTCGCACTGCATGTGGTGGTGCTCCCGGCACTATTTCTTCCCCTGCTCGGTTTTCACTTGTGGCTGGTGCAGCGCCACGGCAACGCCATTCCGCCCAGCGAAGAGGCAAAGCATCCCAGCGATCGCAGGAGCATTCCGTTCCTCCCGGCATTCCTGCGCAAGGACCTGGCAATGTGGCTGATCTCGTTGAACGTGCTGGCGCTGCTGGCATCGGTGTTTCCGTGGTCCCTGGGCAAGCAATATGACGCGCTGTCGCCGGCGCCGATGGGAATCCATCCCGAGTGGTATTTCATGAGCCCCTTCCAGATGCTGAAGGTGCTCGGAAACTGGCTTCCGGGCGAGGCCGGCGAAGTTGCCGGACTGCTGCTGTTCACGCTGGGAATCGTGCTGTGGATCTTCATTCCGTTTTACGATGTGCGGCGCGAATCCAGCCGGCGCGCGCGCGCGGCGCATTATTTCGGGCTGCTCGCAGTGGTGCTTCTGCTGGCCACTACGGCCGTTGGGTACTGGACGATTCGGTAAGGCAGCTTTCAACCGTCAGTTTTCAGCTCTGTCGCGGTGATTCAAGCGATGAATTCGCGCGAGCGAACTGAAGGCTGACGGCTGAAGGCTGACAGCTAGGAGTTTCGAGTGAACTATCCGTTCTGGGACATTCCGCATGTGGGGTCGGGCTGGGTGATCGGCATGATCGCCATCTACCACGTCATGATTTCGCAGTTTGCCGTCGGCGGCGGCCTCTACCTGCCCATGGCCGAGCGCAAGGCCATGCGCATGGCCGACAAGGAAATGGCGGCGGCATGGCTGAAGCAGCTGGTTAGCCATTCCAAATTTTTCCTGATACTCACGGGAGTGTTCGGGACGGTGTCGGGCGTGGGGATATGGTTTGCCATCGGGCTGACGCATCCCGAGGCCACCAGCACGCTGATTCACAACTTTGTTTTCGGCTGGGCCATGGAGTGGGTGTTCTTCATGGTCGAGCTGACCACCATCGCGGTCTACTACTACACGTGGAACCGCGTGGATGCAAAGCTTCATCTCAAGGTCGGATGGGTGTACGCGATCGCGTCGGTGGCCACGCTGATCATCATTAACGGCATTCTCACTTTCATGCTTACGCCGGGCGACACCTGGATGTTCGTGGCCGGCACCGGGCGCGAAGCGAGCAAATTCTGGAACGCGTTTTTCAATCCCACCTACTGGCCGAGTTTGTTGCTGCGCACTGGTGTGTGCACGTCGCTGGCGGGGGTGTGGGCACTGATCACGTCGAGCCGCATCGATGCGGAAAGGCAACCGGCGCTGAAGATCAGCATGGTGAAGTGGAGCGTGAAGTGGCTGGTGCCGTCGTTTGTGGCTACGCCGTTTCTGCTGGCATGGTATTTGTTCATGGTGCCGCAGTCGCAGCGGGCGCTGCTCACGCTGGGCATCGACACCATCGCCGGCGGCACCTTCTCCACTGTCACGCGCATTGCCCTCATCATTATCATCACGTCGGCGACCATTGTGGGAGTGGCGTATTACCTGGCTTATCGCAACGCGCTGGAGTTCAATCTTGCCCATGCGCTGAGCGTGCTGCTGCTCGCGCTGATGGCCACCGGGGCCGGCGAATACGGTCGCGAGATGCTGCGCAAGCCTTACGTCATCGGCCGCTGGATGTACTCGAACGGCGTGCGCGTCCCTTATGTCAGCCGGATCAACGCGCAGGGCTATCTCGCCAACTCGATGTGGACTTGGAACGGCGATGGCAGCGCGCCGCCTTCCAGCTACTCGCGCGGAGAGGCGATTTTTCGCGGCGAATGCGGCTCGTGCCACACCAGGGACGGCTACCGCTCCATGCGCGCGCTGATGGATGGCCGCGATTCCGGCGGCATTCATAATTTTATCGCCATGCTGCACGAGTACAAGCCGGACTCGCCCTATCACCGGTTCATGCCGCCGATGACCGGCACCGCGCAGGACGTGGACGACCTCACAAACTATCTGAATGCGCAGGTGAATCCGCCGCCGGCAAGCAAGCCCACGCCGCTGCTGACGGCGCAGAAATAGCGAAGCAGAACTCCTGCCGCAGTCGAGACGCTGACGATTACTCCGGATTGGCGATCGATTCGTCTGCTTCGCTCTGCGGCGGTTCCTCGGCCGGCGCGGCCAAGGCAGTTTCGGGCGTCGCCCGCGGCGCGCCTGGCTCGTCCTTCCACAGGCACACGATCCACCAGATCAGCACCAGGACGTAGATCGCGCTGTTGGCGTTGAACAGCCGTTCGTGAAATTGGACGACCTGGTTGTACTCAGCCATGGAGTGCGGCGCAGCACTGCGGGCCACCGCTTGCCAGATGGCCTGCACCCCCAGTTCCGCAATGGACGCAGTGGAAAGGCCGATGGCGATGCGCTGCGTGTGCGTACGCCATCCCCCGCGTTGCCGATATCCGAAGAGCACAATCAGCAGGCCGACGACGATGGTCTCCACATCCACCAGAAGGCTGCCCTTCTGGGCTATCAATTGCGCTAATTGCAGGGTCGAGCCGGAGGTGATCGCTTTCCATGCCGGCCAGGAGCCCCAGAACTTCAGCACCAGTGCGCCAATCGCCATGACCGCCAGGGTGCCGGCGATCCAGGCGCCGCGGCGGATTCCGCCGAACGCGCGGCGCGCCAGTTCCAGCACCACCAGCAAGCCCAGCACCGCGGCGATGTCAGCCGTGACGATCACGAGTTCCATCATGGCCATCTGCGGCAGGCTATTGACTAACATCCAGCTGGTGAGCAGGCGAAAAGCCACCAGAACGATGTTGGCGGTGAAGAATGGGAAGCGCCCGGCGCGGTCGCGTCCCAGCAGAACCACCAGCAGCACGAGATGGCCGGCGAAGGTGAGGGTCCAGAGGATGGCGAACGCAGTGAAAGGAAAATGAAAGTGCATGCAGGCCTGTCCGGACCGCGCCACGGAGATGTACGCGGGCCAACCATCAGTCTAAATGGTGAGTGAGGCCACGGCCGCCGGCCAAGGCGGAGCGGCGCGCGGCGATTGCCCTGGGAGATATGCTATGCGATAGCAAAGGGCTGCCGCCTTGGTTCCGGCGGGAGCGAGGAATCGACATGCGCCGGGAATCCATGCTGTCTCGCATCCACGAGCACACCGGGCCATGGGACATGGTTGTGATCGGCGGCGGTGCCACCGGGGCCGGAGTAGCGGTGGATGCGGCGAGCCGGGGCTACTCGGTGTTGCTGCTGGAACGCGAGGACTTCGGCAAAGGCACCTCGAGCCGCAGCACCAAGCTGGTGCACGGCGGAGTGCGCTATCTCGAACAGGGCAACGTGTCGCTGGTGATGGAAGCGCTGAAAGAGCGGGGCATCCTGCTGGAGAACGCTCCTCACCTGGTTCACGAGCTTCCGTTCATCGTACCCAACTACTCGTGGTGGGAGACACCGTTTTACGGCATCGGGCTGAAGATTTACGACTTGCTGGCAGGCCGATACGGGTTCGGCCGCTCGCGGATTCTCAGCGTCGAAGAGACGCTCGAACGGCTGCCCACGATTCGCCAGGATGGTTTGCGCGGCGGCGTCGTTTATCACGACGGGCAGTTCGACGACGCGCGGCTGCTGATCGATCTGCTGCTTACCGCGGCGGATTGCGGCGCCACGCTGCTGAATTACGCGCCGGTGGTGGAACTCACGCGGGATGCGGATGGATTCGTGAATGGCGTGGAGGGCGTGGACCGGGAATCGGGCGAGCGATTCACCGCAAATGCGAAGGTTGTGATCAACGCCACGGGGATTTTTGCGGATGAACTGCGGCGGCTCGCCGATCCGGATGCCGCGGCCATGTTGGCTCCAAGCCAGGGCATTCACCTGGTTTTCGATCGGTCGTTCCTGCGCGGCAACACCGCCATCATGGTTCCGCACACCACGGATGGGCGCGTGCTGTTTGCGATTCCGTGGCATGGGCACACGCTGGTGGGCACCACCGACACGCCGGTCGATGGGCCTTCGTACGAGCCGGCTCCGCTCGAGGAAGAAATTCAATTTGTGCTCGACAATGCCCGGCAGTATCTGAGCAGGCCGCCGCAACGCGAAGATATTTTGAGCGTGTTTGCCGGCATTCGCCCGCTGGTGAAGGCGGCGGGATCGGATGCAAGCAAGACGTCGGCGCTGGCGCGGGATCATGTGATTCACATCGATGCGAGCGGGATGCTGACGATTGTCGGCGGCAAGTGGACCACCTACCGGCACATGGCGGAAGACACGGTGAACGAGGCAATCACACTGGGCGAGCTGGAGCCTGCGCCTTGCGTCACCCGCACGGTTCGCATCCATGGGTACCTGCCGCCCGGACAGCCAGCGATCGGAGAGGCAGACAATCCCGATCCGCTGCAGGTTTATGGCTCCGATGCTTCGCTGGTTCTGGAGCTGGCCGAGAGCGACTCCGCGTTAGCTCTGCCGCTGGATTCGGCGCTTCCCTACATTGGCGCGCAGGTGGTGTGGGCGGCGCGCAACGAGATGGCGCGCACGCTCGACGATGTGCTTGCCCGGCGCACGCGGGCGCTGCTGTTGAATGCGCGGGCCGCGATGCGCATGGCGCCGGCGGCTGCGCAGATGCTTGCCCGCGAACTCGATCGCGACCGGGCGTGGGCGGATGCGCAGGTGGTGGAGTTTCTGAAGCTTGCCGCTCAGTACAATGTGGACAAGGAAGCGACGGTGGCGTGACGGGCCATGAACGCCGCGGAATGTCAACGGAATGCGCACAGCGGCATGGTTCAGACGCGCATCGAATGTTCTGCACGGCTCCAGATTCGCAGGCGAAGAAGCAACGGAAATTGTGAGGAGAGAAGCATGGCAACAGCAGCGGCAGGGATCCAGCCATTGACCAGCCGGAGGGCCTGGAAGGCGCTTCAAGAGCATGCAAAGGCAATGCGCGAGGTGCATCTTCGCCAACTGTTTGCGGACGATGGTCAACGCGGCATGCGCATGACGGCCGAGGCCGCCGGCCTGTTTCTCGACTACTCAAAAAATCGCGTCACGGACGAAACCCTGCGGCTACTGTTGCAGCTTGCCGAGGAATCTGGCCTGAAGCAGCGGACCGAGGCCATGTTCCGCGGGGAGAAGATCAACGTGACGGAGAATCGCGCGGTGCTGCACGTGGCGCTGCGCGCTCCGCGGGGCGCTGCCATTCTGGTGGACGGCGAGAACGTGGTGCCGAAAGTGCACGAGGTTCTCGATCGGATGAGCGCGTTCTGCGAGCGCGTGCGCAGCGGCGCGTGGAAGGGACACACCGGGAAACGCATTCGCAACGTGATCAATATCGGCATCGGGGGATCGGACCTGGGACCGGTCATGGCCTATGAGGCGCTGAAGCACTATAGCGATCGCGACATGACATTTCGTTTTGTGTCCAACGTCGACGGCACCGATTTTGCCGAAGCGGTCGAGGACCTGGAGCCGGCGGAGACCCTGTTCATCGTATCGTCGAAGACATTTACGACGCTGGAAACCATGACCAATGCGCACACCGCGCGGGAGTGGCTGCTGCTGGGGCTGCACGATGAGGCGGCGATTGCCAAACATTTCGTCGCCGTTTCAACCAACGCAAAAGACGTATCGAAGTTCGGCATCGACACCGCCAACATGTTCGGGTTCTGGGACTGGGTCGGCGGGCGCTATTCCATGGATTCAGCCATCGGCCTCTCCACCATGCTGGCCATCGGGCCGGAACACTTCCGCGCCATGCTCGACGGCTTTCACGAGATGGACGAGCACTTCCGGACCACTCCTTATGTACAAAACCTGCCGGTGCTGATGGCGCTGCTGACCGTCTGGTACACCGATTTCTTCGCAGCCGAGACGGTGGCGGTGCTGCCCTACGAGCAGTACCTGAAGCGCTTTCCGGCGTACCTGCAGCAGCTCACCATGGAGAGCAACGGCAAATGCATCACGCTGGATGGAGCGCGGGTGGATTACGCGACCGGGCCCATCTACTGGGGCGAGCCCGGCACCAATGGGCAGCACTCGTTTTATCAGCTCATTCACCAGGGAACGCGCCTGATTCCCTGCGATTTTATTGCGTTTTACCACCCGCTCAACCCGCTGGGCCGGCATCACGACATGCTGATCGCCAACGTGTTTGCGCAGGCTGAGGCGCTGGCGTTCGGCAAGACCGCCGAGCAGGTGAAGAGCGAAGGCACAGCCGACTGGCTGGTTCCGCATCGCGTTTTCGAAGGCAATCGCCCCTCCAACGTGCTGCTGGCCGAGCGGCTCACCCCCGGCATACTGGGCAAGCTGGTGGCGCTCTACGAGCACAGCGTGTTCACTCAGGGAACGATCTGGAACATCAACTCGTTTGACCAGTGGGGAGTGGAACTGGGCAAGGCTCTGGCGCAGCGCATCATTCCGGAACTGGAGAGCAAGGACGAGCCGGCCCTGCACCACGACAGCTCCACCGACAACCTGATTCGCCGCTATCGCGCATCGAAGGAGTAGCCATGGCCCCGCGCGGATTCGATCGTTCACTCTACGTCCTGCCGTTCGACCATCGCGGCTCGTTTGAAACCGGCATGTTCGGCTGGCACGGCGAGCTCGATGCGCAGCAGACCGCGCAGATTGCACAAGCGAAACAGGTGATCTACGACGGGTTCCAAGCCGCAGTTGCCGGCGGAGTGCCCGCGGAAAATGCCGGACTGCTGGTGGACGAGCAATTCGGCGCGGCCATTTTGCGCGATGCCGCGCAGCGTGGATTCCTGACTGCCTGTCCGGCGGAGAAGAGCGGGCAGGAGGAGTTCGATTTCGAGTATGGCGACGATTTCGCGGCGCACATCGAGGCGTTTCATCCCACGTTCTCGAAGGTGCTGGTGCGCTACAACCCGGAGGGCGACGCGGCATTAAACCGGCGTCAGGCGGTGCGGCTACGGCGGCTTTCGGATTATCTGCGCAACGAGCATCGAAGCCTGTTCATGTTTGAGCTGCTGGTTCCGGCGGAGCAGGCGCAGCTCGACAGCGTAAAGGGCGACAAGGCTGCATACGATCTGCAAATAAGGCCGCGCCTCATGCTCCAAACCATCACCGAACTGCAGGATGGAGGCGTGGAGCCGGATGTGTGGAAGATCGAAGGCCTCGACCGCCGCGAAGATTGCGAGCAGATCGTCGCCGCAGCCCGCCGGAGCGGACGCGACAAAGTCGGCTGCATTGTGCTCGGCCGCGGCGAAAACGAGCAGAAGGTGCGCGAGTGGCTCACCACCGCAGCGGCGGTCCCGGGATTTATAGGATTTGCGGTGGGACGAACCGATTTCTGGGAGCCGCTCACGGCGTGGCGCAGCGCAAAGCAATCGCGGGAACAGTCGGTGGCGCAGATTGCGGCGCGGTATCGCGAGTTCGTGGAGATTTTTGTGCGCAGCCGCGCCAGTGGAGGAGACACGGCGGACCAGCCCGTTTCCGGGCCTGAAGGCTGAGAATACGGTATGCTGGTAACTGTGCGCCCGTAGCTCAGCTGGATAGAGCGAACGCCTCCGGAGCGTTAGGTCGGGAGTTCGAATCTCTCCGGGCGCACCAGATTGTTCGCCGCCCCCCTCGAATCAGTAAGGGAGATCTCTGAAGAACATGGCTAACCTTCGAGTGAACCCTTCGGAACTGCAACGACGCCAGTCGGATCTGCGCAAGAGCGCGAAGAGCGCCGATGCTCGGGCGAATCGACTAGAGCGCAATGCAGAAGTCATCGTTTCAACGTCTTCCGATCCAGCTACGCTGCGTGCGCAGAGAATTGTAGCTAACCATTTGCGGAAATTGGCGAACCTCGAGCGAAACTCAGCGGAGCGCCAGCGTTGCTTAGCGGCCAAATACGCCGATCTCAACAGGAGATATCTCAGATTACGAGATTCTAGTGTAGTCCGTCATAAATAGATTCGTTTATGCATCGAGAGTCATCTTATGATGAGAGGGCCTCGATATGCGCGTTGCAGAGCCGATAGTTCTGAAGGAAGAGACTCGTCGCAGTCTGGAGCGGCAAGCTCGTGGCC
>DASZLF010000053.1:0-90249 GCA_035552555.1 Occallatibacter sp. | reverse complement strand
CAAACTTTTCTACCGCCTGGCACAGCAGGCCGTTGTAATCGAACCAACAACTTACAGGCAGATCGTGGACTCGGCTATCAAACAGAAATAGCCCAAAGCACAAGGTATTGGGGGTACCTGAGTCAAATGGATACCCAGTTTGGGGTATTTATCGGCACGAATAAATTCGTGCCCCTTCAAAGCCCGCTTCAACTCGAGTTTTTCCGCAGCCTGTAAAGCCCGAAAGATTCTGCGGCGCTCGCGGCACGACTAAAGTCGTGCCCTTTCAAAACGAGACTTCCACCACAGGCTGTTAGGCCGGCTTCCGGGAAGGCGGTGAAACGGCAGACCACATCTGGGCGACCAGCAGGCCGTGGAGCAGGCGGCGTTCGCGCAGCAGCGTGAAGCCGGCGCCTTCGAGGGCGGAGCGGTAGTCCGGCAGGCGCTGAACCGCCAGTCCGGTGAGCAGATGGAAGGCGCGGTAGAGTAGCGCGATCAGAGGCCGGGCGACGAAGCGGCCGAAGAGCCCCGGAGGCACGGCAAACTCGGAGACGATCCAGCGGGAACCGGGCGCGAGGGCGGGGCGGAGGCGGGCGGCCAGGGCGCGGATTTCGCCGGTGGTGAGGCAGTCGAGAAAGAAGTGCGTCACCACCAGGTCATAGGCGGGCGCGTCCGGCGCGGGAGTCCAGCGGCGGATGTCGCAGATCTCGGTGCGAAGGCGGGAGGCGTGGGGCGCGGCGCTTCGTTCCAGGCTGCGCAGCATGGCAGGGCTGATATCGACGGCATCGGCCTCGAGCGTCGCATGACGGCGCAGCATGGCGGCGGTGAAACGGCCGTCCCCATCGCCGAGGACGAGGGCGCGCCGGCAATCGCCGAGCTGGTCGAGAAAAGCGCTGCGGCAGCGAGCGAGACAGGGGCCAAAGCTGAACCACTCCATCCAGCGATAGAGCGGGGCGAGGCGGTCGAAGTTGGGCGAGGCCGCAGGTGCGGCTGGCGGCACGACCACGCCGGCTGAGGCTTGCGAATTGGGCAGGAAATTCATTTGGCCAGCATCGCGATGGGGAGGAGTAGCAGCGGCGTGAGCAGGACCAGGTCCGCGGAGGCCCGCAGGGTAATGGGCTGCATGCGCTGGCGACGGAGATCGAGCACGGCGAGCAGTAACGCGCTCAGAGCGGCGGCCACCAGCAGCGCGGCGGAGCGAGGCTCGCCGCCGGCAACCAGCATGGCGCTCAATAGGCAAGCGGCGGCCAACATCAGCGCCAGCCGGCAGACAGCGGAGCCGCGAAGGCTCGCCGGGGGCGCTTCCCAGCAGCCTATGGCGCGCACATTGAGCCATGCCAGGGCGGCAAACAGGAGTGCGGGCAGGGCGAGCAGGCGGTAAACAGCGCCGGGTTCAGAGGGCGCGGCCAGAGGCAGAACCGGCAACAGGCATCCGGCGCTGAACAGGGTTCCCACCAGGAACTCGCGCGAGACCAGCCGGGCCAGCGTGCGGAAGAGCTGGTGGGCCGGGCGGCGGCGGGAGTGAATCCCGGAGAAGTAGGCCAGGGTTGCGGCGCCTACGATCGAGTCGCGGCCCAGGGCGGCGGCGGGCAGGCGGGAGAGCACGATCCACGCGGCGGCCAGCGTGGCCAGCCCGGCCAGCGCGAGCAGGACCCTGCGATGACGCCAGTGAAAGGAATGGCGGTGCTGCAGAGAATGGCTGGGCGGCCAGTCCATCCCGGCCCGCGCATCGAGCAGGCGATCGGCCACGTAGATCACCCAGACCAGCATGGCGAGGAGAGCGATGTCCCATAGCGGCAAGCGAACATGCGCCACCCAGGCGAAACCGCAGGACCACGAGACGGCCACGGTGGGGGCGTCGAGGCTGGCCAGGTGCCAGAATTGCAGCGCGGTGGGAGCTTCCCAGGAGATGCGGCGGGCAAACGTGTCTGGTGCGGGCGGATTGAGGGGAATCCATGCCACTGTTCTTATTGTAGGAGAAAGCCGGGAAGCGTTGTGGGACACGGCGAAGGCGTTCCTGCGGGAAACAGAATGCGAGGTGCCGCCGGCGGACTAACAGCCCATGGCAAAAGTCGAGACATCGAGAAACCCATCCCTCAGGGGCTAAACAGGCTGCGGAAAAAGTCGATTTTGGCGCCAATTCTCGGGCGCAAATCCCGCAGGGGCTAAAGCCCGGATTCTTTTTGGGCCACATACGGCGCGACTAAAGTCGCGCCCCTACGCGGTCTGGCCTCAGTTAAGCGTTTTTCCGCAGCCTGTAAAGCCCGAATGATTCTGCGGCACATACGGCACCCTTCGACTACGCTCAGGGCAGGCTAAAAGTCGTGTCCTTTCAAAACCAGACTTCCACCACGGGCTGCTACTAAGGGACTGGGGGAGGAAAGGATGGCTCCCGGTATCCTCGTACCGTCCTGCAACATTTCGCTCGTCCGAAACGGCGCGCAGATTGCATGGTGATCGAGTTGCACCGCCGAAGTGCCACCGGTCCAATCTCGATTACAGGAGACGGGCATGTCCTTGGAAGTTTGGGCAATGATGGGCGCGGGCATCGCCGCGCTGGTTGCGGGGCTGGTTCTTGCAAGGGGACGGTTTCAGGCAGCCACGGGCGCCGGCCGGCTTCTCGCGCTCGCGCCGGTCTTCGAGGCCGCGCCGCTCGCGGTATTTGCCATGGGGCACCTGACTGCGGCGCGCGATCTTATGCCCATGGTGCCGCACTGGCTTCCGTGGCACCTGTTCTGGGTCTACTTTTTTGGCGTGGCACTGCTGGCGGCGGCCATCAGCTTCGTGGCGTGGCGCTGTGTGCGCTGGTCGGCGTTGCTACTGGCGTTGTTTTTTCTGATCGTTGTGGCCGCGATCGATCTGCCTAACCTGCCGAAGGATGCGCATGACCGGTTTTTCTGGATACTCACCGTGCGCGAGACGGCATTTGCCGGCGGAGCGATGGTGCTAGCCGGAAGCGTGTGGACGAAGGGAAGGGAAGCAGGCGGGGTGCTGATGCGGATCGGGCGCTGGATCGTCGCGGCGGTGATGGTGTTTTATGCGATCCAGCACTTCTTCCATCCGCGGAATGTGCCGGGCGTGCCGCTGGAGAAGATGACGCCGGCGTGGGTTCCGGCGCCGGTGCCGATCGCGTATCTGGTCGGAATGACGCTGCTGGTTGCGGGTGTGGGGTTGTTTTTCCGCCGGACCCGTCTCATTTCGGCCGCCGGTGCGGGAATGGTGCTGCTGGTGCTCACGGTGTTCTTCTATGGCCCGATCTGCGCGATGGAGCTGCGCACATCGCTCGCAGTGGAAGGGCTCAACTACGTTTTCGACACGATGCTGTTTGCGGGGACGGTTTTGCTGTCCGGGTTGGGCGCCGAATCAGCTTCGTGAAATGCTTGTGGTGCGGGCTTTTGAGGACTCCCAGGTCCCCGGCAACAGCGGGTGACCAGCCGAGTCAGTCGGCGGCCACGGCTTTTTTGGCGGCGCGGGCGCGGGGACGATGTGCCTTGTGGGCCGGCTTGGGGATGGCGCCGATGTCGGTTTTGCCTTCGGCCAGTTGCATGAGGAACTCCTGCGCGGAGAACGCCGGCGCGTCTTTGGTGGCCTTGATGGCGCGGAGGTATGTGCCGTCGGGCTGCTGCAGGCGGGCCTTGGTGGTGTCGGCCAGGTAGGCGGGCAGGATTTCGTCGTGGATGCGGGCCATTGCGGCGGCGTCGCGGACGGGGAAGGCGACTTCGCAGCGCTCGAAGAGGTTGCGGGGCATCCAGTCGGCGGAGCCGAGATAGATTTCGTCGTTGCCGCCATTGGCGAAGTGGAAGATGCGCGAGTGTTCGAGGAAGCGGCCCACGATGGAACGGACGCGGATGCGCTCGGAGAGTCCCCTGACCCCGGGGCGGAGGATGGAGATGCCGCGGAGGATGAGATCGATGTCCACGCCGGCCTGCGCGGCCTGGTAGAGGGCGTCAATCACGCTGGGCTCGAGCAGCGCGTTCATCTTGGCGATGATGTGCGCGGGGCGGCCGGCCTGGGCGTGTTCCTGCTCGCGGCGTATGAGGCCGAGAAAGCTTTCCGCCATGGTGAGGGGGGCGACCATGAGCGGGCTGTAGTCTGCGATTTCAGCGTGCGCGGTGAGGTAGTTGAACACCATGTGCACGCGCTCGGTGATCTGGGGATCGCTGGTGAGCAGGCTGAGGTCGGTGTAGAAGCGCGCGGTCACGGGGTTGTAATTGCCGGTGCCCAGATGGCAATAGCGGCGGGTCACGCCGTCTTCGTCGCGGCGAACAAGCAGGGCCAGCTTGCAGTGGGTCTTGAGGCCGACGACGCCGTGGAAGACCTGCACTCCGGCGTCTTCCATGTTGCGCGCCCAGCGGATGTTGGAGGCCTCGTCGAAGCGCGCCATCAACTCCACCACCAGGGTGGCTTCCTTGGTGGCCGCGGCCTCGGTGAGCGCCTGGAACATGGGCGAGTCCTGGCTGGTGCGGTAGAGGGTCTGCTTCACGCTGACCACCGCGGGATCGGTGGCGCCGAGCTGGATAAAGTTCACCACCGGATCGTAGGCGTCGTAGGGGTGATGGAGCAGGATGTCGCGGGAGCGCAGGTCTTCAAAGATGTTGCTGGCCTTGCGGCTGAGCGTGAGCGGGCGAGGCGTGAATGGCGGAAATTTGAGATCGGCTCGCGCGATGTCGCTATAGAGGAACAGGATGCGCGACAGGTTTACGGGCCCTTCGCCGCGGAAGACCTGGTCCTCTTCGAGCTCGAAGTTGGTGCGCAGGCGCTCGACGATCTCGGCATGCGCGCCGGTCTCGATCTCGAGGCGGACGGCGTCGCCCTTGCGCCGGTTATGCAACTCCACGCGAATGGTTTCCAGCAGCGAGCGCGCTTCTTCCTCCTCGAAGTAGAGGTTGGAATTGCGGGTGACCCGAAAGGCGGTATAGGCCAGCAGTTCGTAGCCGCGATACATGCCGGTGAGATTATGGGCGATCAGTTCCTGCAGCAGCAGGTAATCGAATTTGCCGTCGGAGGCGGGCAGGCGGACGAACCGGGGCAGCGCGCGGGGCACGGTCACCACGCCCAGCACCATGGGGCTGGAACGGCGGCGCTTGGGGCGCAGCAGCAGCGCCAGGCAGAGAGCTTTGTTGAGCACGCGGGGAAAAGGATGAGCCGGGTCGATGGCGATGGGCGTCAGCAGCGGATCGACTTCGCGCTGGTAATAGCCCTGGGCAAAGGCGCGGGCGTCTTCGTCGAGCTCGTCCCACTCCATCAGGCGGATGCCCTGGTTGCGCATTTCGGGCAGCAGGCGCAGGTTCCAGCAGGCGTACTGGGCATCGACGAAGTTGTGAATTTCAGTGGTGAGGTCGGCCAGGGATTCCTCGGGGAGCAGGCCGTCGTAGCCGGGCTCGCGATAGCCGTCCTCGATGCGCTGCATGAGGCCGGCCTGGCGGATTTCCACGTACTCGTCGAGATTGGACGCGGTGATGGCGAGGAATTTGACCCGCTCCAGCAGGGGATTGGTGGGGTCTTCGGCTTCCTCCAGGACGCGGCGGTTGAACTGCATCCACGAAGCATCGCGGCCGTTAAAGAGCCTTGGTCTTTTAGGGGCTTTCGCCATCTGGTCTAGTCCATCGCCGTGTTGGTCAGTCTACAGCGTTTGGCCCCTGCCGGGCCAAAAGCAGGGATCAGCGGTCAGAGACCGGGGAACTGGGATCGGGGAACTGGGCGAGCAGTCTGCGCGTAATTCGAGAATTTGACCTGCGGGGCCGGTGGGTTGAGGATGGAAGAAGGCACGTTGCATCCGAATTCCCCCTAGAGAGGAGCGCTCCGATGCCGAACGAGACGCGCGATACGAAAGCCAGAATGGATCCGACCCAGCCCATGCCGCCGGAGGCGCAGGAGTTTGCGCGCAAGGTGAACAAAATGCTGAATGGCCAGCCCAAGGATGAGGCCACGGTGGCACGCCAACTGGACGGCATGGAGGACATGTTCGACCTGATCGCGGCGGGGCTGTACAGCCTGGCGTCGATGCTGGTGGGCGAAGGCGAAGACTCCATCCGGCTGGTGGAGACGGCGGTGGCCAACGCGGAAGTTTCAGCGTGCACGGAGCCGGAGCAGGCGCGCCGCAGCAGCCGGCGGGCGCTGGTTACGGCGGCGCTGGAGCTGATTGCCCGCCGGGACACCGCGAGCCTGGCTGCTTCCGAGGGCCTGGAGCGCGCCGATACCTGCATTGAAGACGACGACCTGGACGCGGCGGGAATGTCGCGCGAGGAACTGGAGCGGATGATGGCTGGACCGGATCGCGACCGGGTGCGGAACTGGCTGGAAAGCCTGCCCACGGCGATGCGGACCATTTTTGTGCTGCGGGCGGTAGCGGGCTATTCGACGCCGGAGACGGCGAAGCTGTTGGACAGGGACCAAGGGACCAAGGGACCGAGGGACCGAGGGTGGAGCGCCGAGGCTGTGCGGGAGTTATACCGGCAGGGGCTGTGCTCGCTGGCGTCGCAGATGATAAAGGCAGGGAGTAGGGAGTAGAAAGACAGGGAACAGGGATCAGGGACCAGCCACACTGCCGTCCAATGGCCACATCGTTTGACCAATCAAAGTTCGGTCACAGGCAGCGCTCGAAAGCCGTTAGGGAATGGAAAGCTGTTTGGTGTGCGTGAGACAACTCCGCCGGCGGTCACCCGTGATTTGCCGATCAGGTTACGTACATATTCGAGATTGACGGTATCGCCGAGGTCTGGGATCTCCGTCCATTTCGCCTCGAAGAGTTCCAGGCGTCCGGCGACATCCGCCAAAAAATCCACTTCGCGGCTCCGGTCGCGCCAGAAGAAGAGACTTCCCGAGCGCCCCTGGCGGCGTTCGCGAGCGCGAAGTTGTGCGAAAACAAACGTCTCCCATACCGCGCCTGCCGAAGGCGATTGCAGGAGCGCTTCCGCGGATCGAATATTCAGCAGCGCGCAAAGGAGGCCAGTGTCCGCGATGTAGAGTTTTGGACTCTTGACGATGGACTTGGTTCGGTTCGAGAACCAGGGCTCAAGGAACACCACCTGGCCGGAGGCTTCCAGCGTGGACAGCCACTGATTTGCCGTAGAGGGCGCGATACCGACATCCCGCGCCAGGTCAGCCTTGTTCAAGAGGTTCGCCGAGCGGAGGGCACAAGCGCGCAGGAATCTCTCAAAGTCCCGAAGACTGCCAACATTGGCGAGCGCGCGCACATCGCGTTCAAGGTAGGTTGCAAGGTAGGAGTTGTAGAAGGCCGCCGAGTTAACATCCGGGTTTGCATAGAGCTCCGGAAATCCGCCGCGCACGATGGCTGTTTCGAGATCGGTTTCAGGCAGCGCCTCGCGAATTTCTGCAAAAGAAAGTGTCTCCAGCTCCACGATGTCGGCCCTGCCCGCCAACGACTCGGAAACATTCTTCATCAAGGTGAACTTCTGGGACCCCGTAAGCAGGAATTGCCCGTTGCGCGTCCGATGGGCATCGATGGCCACCTTGAGGCGCCGAAACAGGCCAGGGGCGTATTGCACTTCATCAACGATCACGGGTGGCGGATGGCGCAAAAGGAAGCGCTCTGGCTCCTTTTCAGCTTGCTCGGCTTCCGTGGGCAGATCGAGAGACACAAATCCGTAACCCGGAAAGAGGTGCAGGAAGGTGGAAGTCTTGCCGGTCTGTCTGGCTCCGGTCAGGACGATCACCGGCCTCGTCTTCGCAGAGCGTTTCAGGCGGGCCTCGACATCGCGTGAAATCCACATATGCAAAATATACGATACAATCGCATATTTTGCTCAGCCCAAACCTTAAGAATCCCGATTGCTCCAGGGCCCCCTGTCCAAGATTGGATAGAGATCGTCTCCGGAGAATACCGCCGAGTGCCCCAACCACCACTGGAAGGGCTGGCTAATCGTGGGGGAGCGCAACTGGGACCGTGAGGCTTAAATGCTCAAATTAGGACATCACCCGAAGATCGCGGCCTTCCTGCGTTTTCAGTTCGATACACTAGATTAAGAACCGCGGCGCCCGTGGTTTGCATCCATTTCTGTGGGCGAACTTCATTCGGCGAGTGCCTTCTTCTTTGTCGTATCGGATCGAAAACCATTGATGCCATCTAATTGTTCTGGAAAGTTTGCAACCCGTCGCAGTGCGCTTGGTGTATGGCGGCGGGCGGCGGCTATAGCGATAGGGTTGGTGGCGGGATTTGCGGGAACTCAGGCGCATGCCCAGGCGGGCGGGGCGCAGACCGCGCCGGCGTTGCCCAGCGCCCAAACGATTCAGACCTCGGTGCCCACAGCGGCTCCCGCCAATACTTCCAGTTTTCAGGGCAGCGTGACCGCGGGCCAGGCGACGGAGCAGACGCTGGAACTGACGCTCGACGACGCTATGCAGCGCGGGCTGCGCAACAACCTGGGCGTCATTCTAAGCGGAACGCAGACGGCCGCGGAGCGGGCACAGCGGCTGAGCCAGTTGCAAAGCCTTTTGCCCAGCGTGGACGCCACCATCAAAGAATCGGAGATGCAGGTGGACCTGGCTGCGGAGGGTCTGCGGATTCCGGGATTTCCCACCATCGTGGGGCCGTTCGGGTTTACCGATCTTCGCGCCTACCTGTCCTGGTCGCTCGTGAATGTGAAATCGCTGCGCGAGTACCTGGCGGCGCGGCATAACTTCAACGCGGCGCAACTGACCGCGGAAGATGCGCGCCAGATTGTGATTCTCACGGTGGGCAATGCCTACCTGCTGGTGGTTGCCGACGAGACGCGCGTCGAGAGCGTGCAGGCGCAGGTAGCGACGGCCAAGGTTTCGCTCGACCAGGCGGTGCAGAGCCACCAGGCGGGCACTGCTCCGCTGCTGGATGAGTTGCGCGCGCGGGTGGATTATCAAAGCCTGCAGCAACAGCAGATTGTGGCGCAGAATACGCTGGACAAGGACCGGCTGGGGCTGGCGCGGACCATCGGGCTGCCGCTGGCGCAAAACTATGACGTCGTGGACAAGGCGCCCTATGCGGCCTTTGACCAGGTGGACGTGGACGCGGCGCTGCGGCAGGCGCATCTGAATCGGAAGGACCTGCAGTCCATGGTGGAGCACACCCGAGCCGCGGAGGAGTTGCGCAAGGCGGCCACGGCGGATCGCTACCCGGTGTTCAAGGCCAACATCGATTACGGCGACATCGGCGTCAACGTGCGCCATTCGCATGGCACCGTGGATATGACCGGAGCGGTGAGCGTTCCGGTGTTCAAGGAATATGCTTTGCGCGGCGAGGCCGAGCAGGCGCAGGCGCAACTGGATACTCAACGCGCGGAGTTGAGCGACATGAATGCGCAGGTGGATGCGGATGTGCGCGATGCGCTGCTCGACATCCAGTCGGCGCAGCAGCAGGTGGAAGTGGCGCGTTCCAGCGTGGACCTGGCGAAGGAAGTATTGAGCGAGGCGCAACAGCGGTATGCGGCCGGGGTGAGCGACAACCTGGCGGTGAGCCAGGCGGAGCAGAGCCTGGCCCAGGCCAATGACCAGTACGTAAGCAGTCTTTATCGGCACAACATTGCCAAGCTCAGCCTGGCGCGGGCGCTGGGCGCGGCGGAGAATTACAAGAGCTATTTGGGAGGAAAGTAAACGTGGCGGATACAACGACAACCCCCGTTCCGACAGAGCCGGATACCGAGGTGGTGCAGCCGCGGTCCCGCCGCAGGGGCATCATCGTCATCGTGATCGCGGTGATCGCGGTGGCGGCGCTGGCGTTCTGGTGGCATTCCACTTTTTATGAGGACACGGACGACGCGCAGGTGAGTGGGCACCTGATTCAGGTGAGCGCGCGCATCGCGGGGCAGGTGCGCAAGGTTTACGTGGACGAGAACCAGACGGTGAAGGCGGGCGACGTAATCGCGGAGCTGGATCCGCGGGACTTCCAGGTTGCAGTGGAGAACGCGAAGGCGGCGCTGGCCAGCGCGCAGGCAAATGCCGCGGCGGCCAACGTGAACGTACCCCTTACCACCATCAACACAGGCAGCAATTTGACCTCGGCCGCATCCGACGTGAGTGGCGCGCGTGCCCAGGTGTTGCAGGCGCAGCAACAGCAACTGGCCGCCCACGCGCGCGTGCTGCAAGCGCAGGCCAACAGCGCCAAGGCCCAGGCGGACCTGGAGAGGTATAAACCGCTGGTTGAAAAGGATGTGATCAGCAAGCAGCAGTTCGACGCGGCGGTTGCCGCGGCGGCTGCCGCGGCAGCCGCAGTGCAGGACGCAGTGGCCAGCGAGCAGGCCGCTGCCGAAGGCGTGCGGGTGGCGCGGGAGCGCGAGGCGCAGTCGCAGGCGCTGCTGAAGTATGCGCAGACCGGTCCGCAGCAGGTGGCGGCGCAGAACGCCAAGGCCAGGCAGGCCGAAGCGCAGGTGCAACAGGCACAGGCGCAGGTCGACCAGGCCGAGCTGAACCTGAGCTACACAAAAATCGTGGCGCCGGAGGACGGCATTATCACGCGAAAAAGCGTGGAGGTGGACCAGAACGTGAGCGTGGGGCAGAACCTGCTGACGCTGGTGAGCCTGCAGAACATCTGGGTCACCGCCAACTTCAAGGAGACGCAACTGGAGCACATGCGGAATGGCCAGGCGGTCGATGTGCATGTGGATGCGACGGGCAAAGCCTATCACGCCAAGGTGACGCAGATTGGCGGCGCGACGGGCTCGGTGCTGAGTTTGTTTCCGCCGGAAAACGCCACCGGCAATTACGTCAAGGTGGTGCAGCGCGTGCCGGTGCGGATCGACTTTACGGATTTGCAGCACGAGGATCCGAATCATGCGTTGCGCCCGGGATTGAGCGTGGAGCCTAAGGTGAGGGTGAAGCAGTAAAGACAGTTCACAGTTCACAGTTTTCAGTTCACAGTTTTCAGTTCACAGAGGGGCCGGCGATTGCTGGGCCTGGTTTTTTTTGGAGAAAGCTGGGATCGCTTCGCGCGTTCGGCTCACAGGCCGGGAAGATGCTGCACTGGAGTCTTAATCCAGATGCGCAGCAGGTGCGCCGGCGCGGTGGTTGCGGCGGAGACGGTGAGGCTGTCGGGGGTGCTCAGCCATTTCATCTCGCCGGGTCCCAGCACCACGTTGCGAGATGGGTCCGCGTTGTCCACCACGCGCGTGCCGGAGAATGCAACCAGCAGAGACGGGGTCTGGCCGGCGGCCAGGGCGCAGAGCTTGTCGGGCAAGCAGATCACGCGCTCCACATCTACCGCGGGTCCGCTGTACTGCTTAGCGTCGCTGTCCTGACTGAGAGCGGCGGGGGCGTTGCCGCGAAACTGGCTGCCCGTCTTCATGGGAAATTGCCTGAGCTCGACGCGCAGAAAATCGGAGCTTTGATCGCCGAGATTGTCCACGGTGTGGCGGCCCAGGATTCCCGGCGCGAATTGAAAATCACCAGCATGCACGGGAGGCCGCACATTGCTGAAGGCCGGCACCTGCAACTGGTCGAAGCGCACCGGCCCCGAGTCGCTCAGGTAGACGTAGACGGTTGGGTAGCTGGAGTGCTCGTGGACGGCCACATGCTCGTGCGGGCCGTAGTGCGCGCGGATCACGGTGACCTGATCGTTCTCCAGAATCAATTTGTAATTCTGCGGAAATTCTTTCACCGGGTCCTGTGCGCGCAGAGGCCAGGTGAGCAGGGTTGCGGCAGCAAACAGGACAAGGCATCGAGATCGAGCTGCGCGAAGAAAGGGCCGCGCGCACCGCCCGGTGACCGGCAAAATGTGATTCATCGTGTGTTTGTGCTCCATCTCGGGGACGGGATCGAACACGGTAAGAATAGATCAGGAGGGCCGCAAGTGAAACGTTTTAGGAACCAATGCGGTTACTGGTTCGGCGGCGCGGGAGCGGGTGGTTCGGCCCAGTAGCTGGTTCGCGCGGTGATTTCGAGGCCCTCGTAATCGGGCAGCTTCAAACGCAGGTTGTGCAGGCCGGGATGTGGCGCCTGCGGATGGAAGCTGAGCATATAGCGATTGGGAATGTGATTGCCGATGGCGGCCAGGTCGCGTTCAAGGTTCTTCTCCTTGCCCAGCTTGAAATACTCGCCGCCGGTGAGGCGCGCGACGGTGGCGGGCACGTTCTGCTGCAGGCTGTCAGCGGTGGCAATGGCGGCCATCTTGGCGAAAGTGAGGGGCGGGACGAGTTGGGCCAGGCAGTCGTAGAACTGCGACCACCTGCTGGTGGGGTCATCCGGTTCGGGATTGGGGTCTTTGCCCATGCAGCCGCCGGGTGGGTTGGGACGGGGATTCTCTCCCAACTGCCATCCGCCAGCGCTCATCGGGAGCTGGTGATGCGCGTAGTGCGAGGCCTCCGATTTCGCGGTGGAATAGCCGATGCTGTAAATCGTGGTGTTGGTATCGGTGATCGCTCGCACGGCTTGCTCCACGGTGGCCTGGCTGCCGCGATCGACGGTCTCGCTCAACAGCAGAATGGCTCGGCGGTAGCCGGGCGGCTCGGCGCGCAGCAGGTTCACCGCAAACGCAACCGAATCGAGGATGGCCGCACCGTTATCGCCCAGCGGCTTGTCGTGGATGGGATGCGGGCCGGTGCAGTTGTTGAAGTGATGCTGGCGTGAGCAGCCGGGAGCAAGCGAGCGAAGCGCGGCCGCGGCTTCATCGACGTCGGAAGTGAAGGGCTGCAGAAGATCGGGCTGGCTGTCAAACGTGACCACGGCGACGCGGGGCCGCACGTTGCCCACAATCGACGCGAGCATGGGCGCCAGCGGCGGCGCGATGCGATCGTAATTCTGGAACTGGCGCGCGCCGGCGCCGCCCACCTCGACTACCACCACCAGGGCCAATGGCTCTCCGCCGCTTTCGCGTTCAAGGGTGAGCTTTTGCGGGACCCCATCGTCGGTGAGCAGGAAATCGCCGGCCTCGAGGGTATAGACCAGGGCGCCGGATTTGGTGCGCACCAGTGCGGGCACCAGCACCACCGTGGTTTGGGAGGTGAAGATGGATCCTTGCGCTGGCGGCGCCTGCGCCCGCGGAGCCGCGGCCTGTGCCGCCACGGCCAGGACAGCAACGGCAGAGAAGAGGAGGCGATGCTTCAACGGACTCCCGGCGGTTTGGTTCCGGCCACGACAGCTTAGACGATTGCAGAGGCGCGAAGTGACACATGTCTTCCACGATGCGCGCTGCAGACGGTATGCTCAGCAGCATGCAGGCCCTTCCTCGCAATCTGCGATTTGCCTTTCGCACTCTGGTCAAGAGCCCTGGATTTGCCGCGGCGACGGTGCTCACGCTGGCCCTCGGCATCGGGGCCAACTCGGCCATTTTCACGGTGGCAAACGCGCTGTTGCTGCGGCCATTTCCTTATCGCGATCCGGCGCAACTGGTAAGCGTGCAGACGCGCGACCAAACCAAGGACCGGCCCAGTAACCTGATGCGTTACGAAGGATTGCGCGACCGGAGCCGCTCGTTTGAGCAAGTGGCGGTTTGGACCAGCGACAATCTGAACCTGACCGGCGGCGGCGAACCGGTGCAGGCGGCGGTGGCGCGCGTGTCGCCCAACTTTTTCTCCATGCTCGGCGTGCAGCCGGAGCTGGGTCGCAGCTTCACAGACGAAGAAGGCCGGCCGGAAGGCAAGTCGGTGGTGATGCTGAGCGATGCGCTGTGGCGCTCGCGATATCACGGGGACCGCGGCATCCTGGGACAGCCGATCCAACTCGATGCGAGCGCGTACACGGTAATTGGCGTGCTTCCCGGCAATGTTCAGTTTCCGTTTGTGGGACCGGCGGACGTATGGACGCCGCGCTACTTCGAATATTCGCTGGTCCCCACGGATCGGCTGCGGCTCGGAGTGGGATATTTGAACATCGTGGCGCGTCTGCGGCCGGGAGTCACAGTGCAGCAGGCCAACACGGAGTTGGCGGTGCTGAACCAGCAGTATCGCGAGCAGAATCCCGCGCTGCCGGATGCAAGCAGCGGAATCTTCCTGATGGCGACCCCGCTGCGCGAGTTGGTAGTGGGCGATGTGCGCGGGAAAGTGCTGATGCTGATGGCGGCGGTGGGCGTGGTGCTGCTGATTGCGTGCGCCAATGTCGCCAGCCTGCTGCTCTCGCGGGCGCTGGCGCGCAAACGCGAAGTGGCAGTGAGAACCGCGCTGGGGGCGAGCCGGGGCGCGATTGTGGCGCAACTACTCACGGAGAGCCTGGTACTGGCGCTCATTGCCGGCATGCTGGGCACGACGCTGGGATGGGCAGCTACGCGCGCGCTGGCCGCGTGGGGCGCGTCGGAGCTTCCACCCGGCATGACCGCGAACGTCGACTTCCGCGTGCTCCTGTTTACGCTGGTGATTTCGCTGTTTTCCGGAATTCTGTTCGGGGTGGGGCCGGCGCTGCAACTGGCCGGCGTGGACATCCAGTCGGCGCTGCGCGAGGAAGGCCGCGGCGCTTCTTCCGGCCGCTCCCGCACGCGCATGAAGGACGCGCTCGTAGTGGGGCAAGTAGCGCTTTCTCTGATGCTGCTGATCGGCGCGGGCCTGCTGGTGCGCAGCTTTATGCGCCTGCTCAATGTGGATCCGGGGTTCGATGCCAGCAACGTTCTCACCATGAATTTGTCGCTCTCCACGCAGAAGTATGCCAGGCCGGACCAGCAGACGGCGTTCTTCGACGAAGTGCTGCGGAGGGTTTCGTCGCTGCCGGGAGTGCGCGGCGCGGCGGTATCCGCGGCCCAGCCGCTGAGCTACATGCGCATCACGCCGGTGCTGCCGCAGGGGCAGCCGGATGTGCCGCTGGCGCAGCGGCCTTTTGTGGACATCGAGGCGGTGAGCCCGCAGTGGTTCGACACCTTGCGCGTGCCGCTGCGCGCCGGCCGTGCCTTTAACAGCAGCGATCTGCCGCAGTCTCCGCCGGTAGTGGTGGCGAATGAAACCTTCGCGCGGCAGTATTGGCCGAATACCAATCCCCTCGGCCAGCATGTGGTGATCGGCAAGCGGCCCGTCCCGGCGCTGGTGGTGGGGGTGGCGGCCGACGTGAAGAATCGCGGTTTGCAGCAGGATCCGCAAGCACAACTTTATCTGCCTTTCGCGCAACTGCCGTGGGGCGAGATGAACCTGGTGGTGCGTACCGCCGTGGCTGCTGACAGCGTGGTCCCGGCGATTCGCGCGCAGATTGCCTCCATCGATGCGGACCAGCCAATGACCAATGTGCGAACGGTGAACGAGCTGATGAACACGGAACGCACACAGCCGCGCTTTCTGCTGCTGCTGGTGGGCGCATTCTCGGGGACGGCGCTGGTGCTGGCTATTCTGGGCATCTATGGCGTGCTGTCGTACTCGGTGGCACAGCGGCGGCAGGAGTTCGGCATTCGCATGGCCATGGGGGCTGAGCGCGGGGACATTCTGCGCCTTGTGCTTCGGCACGGATTGGTGCTGGCGCTGGTGGGCATTGCGGGGGGCCTGGTTGCGGCCTTTGCGCTGACGCGGCTGCTGGCCAGCATGCTGTACAAAACCGGCGGCCACGATCTGCTCACATTCGTGGCCGCGCCGCTGGTGTTCCTCGGCATCGCCCTGCTGGCAAGCTACTTGCCGGCGCGGCAGGCCACGAAGGTGAGCCCGATGGACACGCTGCGTTGAGAGTGGAGCTTCGGCGGAACTGACGAGTTGCAGTCAGGCTTTGGCGCGTTGGGCGACGGATCTCCAGGCCAGATAGAGCAGCAGGAAGAAAATCACATCTGCGTAGGCGAATGGAACCCACAGCGCGGGGATGCCTCCGTGCAACATGTACCAAAAGACCAGTCCGAAGTACGAGACCTTCAAGGCCATGCCATAGACGATGATCTCGCGGCTGCCGACGGGGTTGGCGGCTGCGCGAAAGAACATGATGGCGAAGATGATCAGCAGCAATGCAGGAAACTGCACATAGCCGAGGTGGTTGGGCGGAATGACGCCGCCGATGCGGAACAGCGCAGAGGGCGCGAAAAGGAAGCCGGCTGCGATGACGGTGTCATAGAGTCCACAGATCGCGAGAAGAGCTTTGATCCAGGTCATGAGGCATACTCCGTGAGGTTGCGACGACGGTGCGTGGTGCGGTAATTGGTACGGAAGGCGGCGCGGCGCTCGCGGGTGAATTCCTCGGAGTAGATTTGGCTGCCGAGGTTCCTCAAACCGGCTTCGAGTTCCGCGACACTCATGCGGGCAGGCTGAAAGTTGACATCGAACAGGGTGCACAACTCCCACGCTTCTTCGCGCAGGATGCGGCCCTCGCGTTTGAGCCGGTCGTAGAGCGGGGTTCCGGGAAACGCGGTCTGCACCGTGATCTGGATATCGAAGGGCGCGCTTGCCTGAACAAATTTCCAGATCTCGTCAAAGGATTCGACGCCACTTCCGTCCAGGCCGAGGATGAAGCACGCGTTGACGCGAATGCCGTGATCCTGGACCTTGCGGATCGCATCGAGGTAACGGTCGACGCGTTTCGCTTTCCAGTTGGAGCGCTGTTCCAGCCCGTCGAGAGCGGAGAAGGTGGTGCTTTCGAAGCCGATGAGGACTTCCGCGCAGCCGGCATCGCGCATCATCTTGAGCAGCTCGTCATCTTCGGCGACGGAGAGGTCGGACTCGGTGAACCAGCGCATCTCCTGATCGGCGAGCGCGCGCATCAGCGCCTTGGAGTGCTTCTTGTCGACGAAAGTGTTGTCGTCGGCAAACTCGATGAACGGCCGCTTCCAGAGGGACCGGATGCTTCGGATCTCTTCTAAGATGCGCTCGACGGGCTTGGTCTTGTAGGTGGGAGAGATGCGTATGGAAGCGGCGCAAAATTCGCAGCGAAACGGGCATCCGCGCTGGGTTTGGACCGTGAGCCGGTTGTAGCGCTCGATGTCGAGCAGGTCGAAGCGCGGCATGGGTGAGTGGGCCAGGTCGAAGCTGAGATTGCGCGCATCGTAGACAGGCTGCAGGCGGCCGTCGCGCAGGTCTGCGACCAGCGCGGGCCACAGAGGCTCGCCTTCCCCGATGAGGATGGCATCGGCGTGAGCGCGGGCTTCCTGGGGCACGGCGCTGACGTGGAGCCCGCCGAGAATCACCTTGGTTCCGAGGGCGCGATAGCGATCGGCGAGTTCGTATGCCTCGAAGATCTGCGCGGAAAAAGTGGAGATGGCGACGGCATCGAATTCCTCGGGAACGCCATCGACGTCCTTGATGTCGGCAACTTCGATATAGCGCAGGTCGATGTCGGAAGGCGTCAGGCCAGCCAGCGTCAGCAGGCCCAGGCTGGGCAGGGAAGCGATCACCCGGCTGCGCTCCACAAAGCCGGGCAGCGTGAGGCCGAGGGCGGTGAGCTCCGGGTTATGGGCCCGGACGCCGCTCATGGCAATCAGTCCCAGTTTCATCGATTCCACCAGCCAGCAAGAATCGCCAGAATCCCGATGGTTTCAGCCGCTACCGGAATGGGGAAGAGATGGCGCATCGGCTTGCGCCAAGCGGTGAGAAAACAGCAGATGGGCATGGTGATGGCGCCGACGATCAGGGCTTCAGAGGCAACGCGAAGATAACCGCCGCGCAGCAGCAACTGGCCAGCGGTGGCAGCAAATATGAGGTTCACGAACCCCAGCCCGAAGAAGGAGATATGGCCGAGCCGGGTGAGGCGCCGGCGGAAGGAGTTGTAGCCTCCCATCCAGTCGTCCCGATAGAAGAACAGTCCGATGATTCCCCCGGACAAAACCCCGGCCAGCATACCCAACCAGCCGCCGATGAGGTTCATTGTCGGCACCCACACTCCCCTTCAGAGCCCACGGCACTGCGCTGCACCGGCAGCCCGTGAGCGTTACATTCTCCAGCGAGTTGGCCGAATTGTACTCTAATTGCCCTCTGCGACGGTGATTGCGTTTGCCAATACCGGATCTGCGGAACCGGCATCCGCCCGCAGTAGACTGTTTGCACACGCATGAAAGATTCCATCCACGTTTCGAAGGAGAACTATCTCAAGGCCATTCTGGAGGCGGAGGCCGAGGGCCGCCAGGTGATTCCGGCCATGCTGGCGCACTGGCTGGAGGTGTCGGCCCCCGCCGTCACCATGGCCCTGAAGCGGCTGAAACGCGACGGTTACGTGAACGTGGGCGAGGACGGCATCGTACGGCTCACCGGCGCCGGGCGCGAAACCGCCTATCACACCGCGTTGCGCCATCACCTGGTGGAGCGCATGTTGAGCGAAATCTTCGGCATGGAGTGGTACGAGATTCACGAGGAGGCGGAGCGGCTGGAGCATGCCGTCTCGCCGGCCTTTGAAGCCAAACTCAAGGAGCGGCTGGGCGAGGGCGGCGCCTGCCCCCACGGAAACGCGGTGCTTCCCGAGAATCCGACGGAGCGAAAACGCCGCGGCGAGGTGCCGCTGTCGGAGGCGCCCGCGGGGCCGCGGTATGTGGTCGCCAGCCTGCAGGAACGCGATCCGCTGCTGCTGCTGTTCTTGCACCGAAATGGAATTGGGCCCGGGAAGAACCTGGACATCCTCAGCCAGAATTACGATCAAACGGTTTCCATTCAGATGGATACAGGGAGCGCAATTCTCGGCAGGCCGGCGGCGGAGGCAGTGTGGTTGCGGCCGGATAAGCTGGGTGAACTGAAATAATTACAATTGTGTTAACTATGATTAAGTAGCCTGTGGCATACTGCTTACAAAGGCTTAACCGGCCTTGCACCCTTGCCGATGGCCACTGAATTCACTCCTGAACTCGAAATCCAAGAGCCCTCGTTGCCCGAGGTGTACTCGACGGTGAGCATCTCGCGCTCGCCGCTCTACTGGCGCCGCCTGGTGGGCTTTCTGGGGCCGGGTTTCCTCATCTCCGTGGGATACATGGACCCCGGCAACTGGGCCACCGACATCGCCGGCGGCTCGCGGTTCGGCTACACGCTGCTGTTCGTCATCATGGCCTCGAATCTAATGGCGATTCTGCTGCAAAGCCTCAGCCTCAAGCTTGGCGTGGCCACGGAGCGCGACCTGGCGCAGTTGTGCCATGAGAGCTACGGTCCCAAAGTGAGTTTTGTGCTCTGGGTCGGCGCCGAGATCGCCATCGCCGCCTGCGACCTGGCGGAAGTGATCGGATCGGCCATTGCCCTGGAACTTCTTTTCCATATCCCGCTGTTTTATGGCGTCCTGATCACCGGCCTCGATGTACTCCTAATCCTGCTGCTGCAGCGCTGGGGCTTCCGCTACGTTGAGGCGCTGGTGATCACGCTCATCGCCACCATTATCGGGATGTTCGGCGTGCAGATGTTTCTCTCCAGGCCGGAGTACTGGCCGGTTTTGCGCAATCTCGTGGTCCCTTCGACCTCGATCGTTTCCAACCCGGCCATGCTCTACATTGCCATCGGGATGCTGGGCGCGACGGTGATGCCGCACAACCTTTACCTGCACTCGTCGATTGTGCAGAGCCGCCGTTACAAGCGCACGCCGAAGGGCAAGCGCGAGGCCATCCACATGGCCAATATGGACTCCGCGCTGGCGCTCACTCTGGCCCTGTTTGTGAACGCGGCCATTCTCATTGTTGCGGCGGCGGTTTTCAATCGCACCGGACACTATGATGTTGCGGCCATTCAGGACGCCTACAAGATGCTGAGCCCGTTGCTGGGCGCGGCCGGCGCCAGCACACTGTTTGCGGTGGCTCTGCTGGCGTCCGGCCAGAACTCCTCCATCACCGGCACGCTCGCCGGGCAGGTAGTGATGGAGGGCTTCATCCACATCCGGGTTTCTCCGTGGCTGCGGCGGCTGATCACGCGCACCCTGGCCATCATTCCCACCATTATTGTGGTTGCAATAACCGGTGAACGGGGCACGGAAAAGCTGCTGATCCTGAGCCAGGTGATCCTCTCGCTGCAGTTGAGCTTTGCCGTGGTGCCGCTGGTGATCTTCACCGGCAGCCGCAAGCGCATGGGCGAGTTTGTGAATGCGCCCTGGCTGAAGGGTCTGGCGTGGACGACCGCCGCCGTGATTGCCGCGTTGAATGCATGGCTGTTGATTGAGACGGCGATGGGGCGCTGATATTCATTGTTCAGTGAACAGTGGTCAGTGATCAGTGAACAGTCGTTCGGCTCCCGAGCGGCTGGGGAACTGAGCGCTGACCGCTGACCACTGTTCACCGTTCCTTTACAATCGAAAGCAGCCATGGTCCGATTTTCCAGTGCCGGGGAGTCCCACGGTGAGGCCTTGATTGCGATGATCAGCGGCCTCCCCGCGGGCGTGCCGGTCGATCTCGAATTTGTGAACCGCGAGCTGTGGCGGCGCCAGCAGGGCTACGGCCGCGGCGGCCGCATGAAGATCGAAACCGACAAGGCCCACGTGCTTTCCGGCGTGCGCCACGGCAAGACCATTGGCTCGCCGGTGGCCATCGAGATCGTCAATCGCGACTGGAAGAACTGGGAAGAAAAGCTGCCGGTGGACGCGGGCGATCCTGCGAAGCACCAGGCTGTGGCGTCGCCTCGGCCGGGGCATGCGGACCTGGCGGGAGCGCTCAAGTACAACTTTCCCGATGCGCGTTACGTGCTGGAGCGGGCTTCGGCGCGTGAGTCGACGTCACGCGTGGCGGCCGGCGCGTTTGCCAAGCTGATGCTGCGCGAACTGGGCATTGAGATTCTGAGCCACGTCATTCGCGTAGGACACGCGGAGCTGCAGCGCACCGCATCGTGGGATGAAATAGTCGCCGTCTGCGCGAAGGACGACGTAATGCTGAGCTGCGCAGATCCCGACGCGGAAGCGCGCATGAAAGAAGAAGTGGAACAGGTGTCGCGCACTGGCGACACGGTGGGCGGCGTATTCGAAGTGGTGGTGCACGGCGCGCCCGCCGGCCTGGGCACGTATGCGCAGTGGGACGAGCGGCTCGATGGGCTGCTGGCGTGGAGCGTGATGAGCCTGCAGGCGGTGAAGGCAGTGGAGATCGGCCGCGGGGTTACGGCTGCCGAGTCGTTCGGATCGCAGGTGCACGACGCCATTCATTACGCGAAAGAAGATAACGGCCGGCCCACGCGTTTCCTTCGCGAGCAGAACAATGCCGGCGGTCTCGAGGGCGGCGTTTCCAATGGCGAGGACATCATTGTGCGCGGTTATCTGAAGCCTATTTCGACGCTGCGGCGGCCGTTGGAATCGGTACGGTTCGACACCCGCGAGGCCACCAGCGCCAGCTATGAGCGCAGCGACATCTGCGTGGTGCCGGCCGCGGGGGTGGCTGCGGAAGCCATGGTGGCGCTGACCATTGCGGACGTGGTGCAAAGGAAATTCGGCGGCGATTCGGCACTGGAAATGAAACGTAATTTCGCCGGTTACATCGAACAGATCAGGAGCTATTAGTCGCAAGCGATGATTCTGAAAATCGTGAAATATCCCGAGCTGGTGCTGTCGCAGCCAGGCGAACCGGTCACCGAATTCAACGACGAGCTGCGTAAGTTCGTGGCCGACCTGTTCGAGACCATGTATTCGGCCCAGGGCATCGGACTGGCCGCGCCGCAGGTCGCCGTGCCGAAACGCGTCACCGTGGTTGACCTGAGCATGGGCAAGGATGCGAAGCAGAAGCTGGCGCTCATTAATCCGGAGGTCATTTTCCGCGAAGGAAAGCAGTACGAGGAGGAAGGCTGCCTCAGCTTTCCCGACATTCGCGAGAAGGTGCAGCGCGCTTTCCGAGTGAGAATTCGCGCCCAGAACGAGCATGGCAAGTGGTTTGAGATGGATGGCGAGGAGCTTCTCTCTCGCGCCTTCCAACACGAGATCGATCACCTCGACGGTATGCTATTCATCTTTCGCATGAGCGCGCTCAAGCGCGATCTGGCGTTGCGCAAAATTCGCAAAATGCAGCGCGAAGGCACGTGGTAGACCGGTGAAAATTGTCTTCTGCGGAACGCCGCGTTTCGCCGTGCCGACGCTCGATGCGCTGATCGCGGCGGGGCACGAGATTTCGCTGGTGGCCACGCAACCCGATCGCCCCATAGGCCGCAAGCAGGAACTGATCCCGCCGCCGGTAAAGCAGACCGCGCTGGCCGCGGGCATCCCCGTTACGCAGCCCGAAAAGATTCGCAACAACGAAGAGTTTCGCATGCAGCTTGAATCCATCCAGCCGGACGCGATTGTCGTGGTCGCGTATGGGCGCATCCTGCCGCCGTGGATGCTCAAGCTCCCGCATCTCGGCTGCATCAATCTGCATGCTTCGCTGCTGCCGAAATATCGCGGCGCCGCGCCCATCCAATGGGCTATCGCAATGGGCGAGAACGTCACCGGCAACACCACCATGCTGCTCGAGGAAGGCCTCGACACCGGCCCTATCCTGATGCAGCAGGCGCTGGCCATTGGGCCGGAGCAGACGGCTGTGGAGTTATTCGAAGAGTTGGCGATAGGCGGCGCGCCGCTGGTGGTAAAGACGCTAGCGGGTCTCGATGCAGGCAGCATTACGCCGCGCCCGCAGGATCACGCACGGGCCACGCTGGCGCCGCTGCTGAAGCGGGAAGACGGGCGCATGGATTTTGCGGCGCATACTGCCATCGAGCTGAAGAATCGCTGGCGCGGTTTTCAGCCGTGGCCGGGCGCGTTCACCATGCTGGAGGGCAAGAAGCTGATTGTGCAACGCATGGATATCGCCCTCGGCGTTGACATCGGCGCATCTGGGATTCCCAAGCCAGGCCGCATTCTGATCGATCACAATGAAGCTCTGCTTGTCGCATGTGCCGGCGACACCTGGCTCACGCTGGAGGAAGTGCAGCTCGAGGGCAAGAGACGCATGATGGCGGGCGAGTTCCTGCGCGGGCATCAACTCGCCACGGGCATGCGGTTGGGTTGAGCGATGGCGCAGATATCCGCGGCGCGCAAGGCGGCTTTTGCAATTCTGCGCGCAGTCGAGCGCGGCGAAGCGCACTCCGACGATCTGCTGCGGGAGGAAAAGGTCTCGCGGCTTTCCGCTGCCGATCGCAATCTGACCACCGCGCTGGTACTGGGCGTGCTTCGCTGGCAAATCGCGCTCGATCACGCGCTACGGCCGCTGCTGAAGAGGCCCAATGCGAAACTTGATGCAGAGGTGCTGATCGCGTTGCGGCTGGGCGCTTTTCAGTTGCTGCACATGGATCGCATTCCCGCGCGCGCGGCGATTGACGAGAGCGTGGAGCTGGCGAAACAGGCCGGCCATCGATTCGCTTCCGGCATGGTGAATGCGGTGCTGCGCAAGCTTGCCGCAGAAGCGCCGATTCCTGAAATCGCCGCCTATCCTTCATGGATGGTCGACCGCTGGACGCGCCTTTTCGGCGAAGACACAACCTGCGAGCTCTGCCTCTACGGCCAGTCGCAGCCAGCGCTCGCTCTCCGCATCGAAGATCCGCAAGCCGAAGCAGAACTCGTGCAGAGCTGCATTGTGCTCGCTCCCGGCAAGCTTCTGAGCGCCGCGCGGATCGTGGCCTCCGGAGAAATCACCGCGACGGCGGCGTTTCGCGAGGGCCGCGTGCGCGTGCAGGACGAAGGCTCGCAGTTAGTGGCTGAGATTGCAGGGCAGGGAAGTGCAATTCTCGATTGCTGCGCCGCGCCGGGAGGCAAAGCGCTGATTTTCGCCGAGCGCAATCCGCAGGCGCGCATCGTGGCGTGTGAAGTGAGCGCGCCTCGGCTTGAAGCGCTGCACAAGCGGCTGGCGCCGCTGGGCGATCGCGTGGAGTGCCGCCTCGCCGACGCCACAAATCTGGCGTACCAGGACGAGTTCGATCTGGTGCTCGCCGACGTACCCTGCAGCGGAACCGGTACGCTGGGGCGCAATCCGGAGATTCGGCATCGGCTTCGCGCGGAGGATCTCGCGCGACAGGCGGAACGGCAGCGGATGATTCTCACTTCTGCATTGCGCGCGGCAAGACCAGGCGGACGCATCGTCTATTCGACCTGTTCGCTGGAGCCCGAAGAAGATGAGCAGGTGGTCGCGGACGTGCTGGACGACAGAGCCGACGCGCGCGCGATTCCGCTGCATGCGCGTATTCAACAGATGCATGAGGAGGGCATTCTCGCCCCAGGCGCTGCAAAAAAGCTTCAGCAGTGCATCACGCCGGGAGGCTATCTGCGGCTGTTCCCCGGCGCATTCGGTACGGATGGCTTTTTCGTTGCGCTGATGGAGAAGGTTGAGGCCGCGATAGCCTGAAGAATCACTCCGGGGGCAATCTCAATTCTGCATAATCACGGCCGAGAATTGCGCAGAGCGCTTCGATCGCGAGTTCGTGATCGGCACGCATGGGCAAGCCGGAAACAGTGACGCTGCCCACCACGCCCGCACCCGTCACCGTCAGCGGCAACGAACCGCCGTGTGTCGCGTAATCGCTGAGCGACAGGCCCTGCGTCTCGCAAATCGTCTCGCCTTTGATCTTTTCCTTGAGCCCCACGGCGTAGGAACTGCGGTGAAACCGCGCGACCACGTTGCTCTTTCGGCGCACCCATTCCACATGATCGGGCGTCGTCCCATCCATCGCGGCATAGAAGAGCGGCTGCCCGAAACGCCGCACATCGATCACTACCGGCAATTCACGCTGCTGCGCCAGGTCGCGCAAGCGCGCGCCGAGTTCCCAAGCGATCTGCGCGTTCAGCCGCGGCAGCACCAGTTCGCGCTCCTGCAGCGCAATACGTTCCAGATCTTCGTTCCATCCCATGAGTATTAGCTCCTGGATTCTCGCTGCCAGCTTCTAGCGGAAACCAACCTACAACGGATGATTCATCGTAAACCGGCGCAGGTGATCGCTCATGCTTGCGTTTAGCCAAACCGCGCTAATTCTCCGCGGACTCTTCCAGCAGGTTCTCCGGCAATGCACTTTCCCGCACCGGCACAATGCCCAGCCGCTCGTAAATGGGCCGCATGTCGCGGCGGATGGCGCCGAGCCGCGTCCAGAACCACAGCGAGCCGATCATGCACGCAACCCCGCTGACAATCACGGTATGCGGCGCGCCGATCGCGTGTGCCAGCGCCCCTGCGAGCAGGCTGCCGAACGGCGCCATGCCCACAAACGCCATAGTGTAATAGCTCATCACGCGGCCGCGCAGCTTTTCATCCACCAGCGTCTGTAGAATGGTGTTGCTTGAAGTGAGGCCCTGCATCATGCCGAAGCCGGTCACCAGCATCATGGGCAGCGAAAGCCATAGATTGTTTGACAGGCCGAACGCGACCAGGCCAATGCCGAAGATGCCGGCGGCAATGGGAATCATCTTGGTGAGTCCGCGCACCGAGCGCCGCAGCACCAGCGACAGCGCGGAGATGAGCGATCCCACGCCGACCGCGCCCATGAGGAAGCCCAGCGTGTGCGGGCCTCCGTGCAGCACCTGCGCGGCGAAGATGGGCATCAGCACCATGAACGGCCAGCCCATCAGGCTCAACAACGCGAACAGCATCAGGATGCTGCGAATGGGCACCGAGGCGGAAACATACACCCAGCCCTGGCGCATCTGTTCCAGCATGGTGGCGCCGTGACGATGCAGCTCTTCAGGCTTAATGCGCATCATCAGCAGCGATGCGATCACCGCGATGTAGCTGATGCCGTCAATGAAAAAGCACCAGCCCTCGTTGCTTGCGGCAATGACCAGCCCGGCGAGCGACGGTCCGATGAGCCGCGCCACATTCACCATCGACGAGTTGATGGCGATGGCGTTGGAGAGATCCGCGCGATGCTCCACCATGCGGATCATGAACGATTGGCGGCCTGGCATGTCGAACGCGTTGATGACGCCCTGAAACGCGCTGAGGATCAGGATTTCCGTGATGTTGATGCGATTGCTGAGCGTGAGCCACGCCAGCAGCAGAGACTGCACCATGGCCAGCGTCTGCGTCCAGACGAGGACCTGGCGGCGATCGATGCGATCGACGATGACGCCGGCGATGGGCGCCAGCAGGAACGTGGGAATCTGTCCGGCAAAGCCCACGGTGCCCAGCAGCACCGCCGACTTGGTGAGCCGATAAACCAGCCACGAGGTGGCTATCCGCGTCATCCACGTACCGATGAGGGAGATGCTCTGCCCGCCGAATTAGAGGCGGAAGTTGCGATGGCGCAACGCTCGCCACGCATGCGACAGTCCGGGAGCGGCGGGTGGCGCGGATTTTGGCGGTTGCGAGTCGGGCGTCATTCCTGGCTTTTAGATGCGGCGGCCTGCGCGACGGACCGGTTCACTTTGCTACGGTCAGGCGAACCTGCATGCTCTGGTCCACGCGCGAACCTGCAGGTGGCTGTTGCGCGATCACGGAACCGGGCAGAACTGGAGGCTTGAGCGGCGCGCTACCCTCGCCCACCGGCGGCACGTGCACGTCGACAAACGACGGCGGCGCAAACTTCAATCCCACGCGCGTTAATGCCGTCTGCGCGCTGACCACGGGCATCCCGGCCACGTCGGGCATTACAAATCCGTCGGGCGTCTCTTCAGGCGGCAGGGCCACCAGCAGGTTTACACTTGGCCCTTCGATGCCCTGGGCGCGCGCCGGCGGATCCTGCGCAAGCACCACTCCTTCGATCGCGCCGGAATACGGCAGATGCGCCGTCGCGCCCACTGCCAGTCCCACTCGCCGCAGGTTCAGCGCGGCCACGCGCTCATCCGCGCCCACCGTGTTCGGCACTTCCACTTTCTGCGGCCCCAGGCTCTCCGAAACGCGCACGCGCCACTCGCGCCGCACCACTGTTCCCGGCTCCGGCGATTGCGTCAGGATATGCCCCGCTGCGACGTCAGACGAATAATAGCGATTGTCCACTTCCAGGTTCAGGCCCAGTCCCGAAGTCTGGCTGCGCGCGTCGGCCACCGTCATGCCCTTGAGTGCGGGAACCTGCACTTCGGCTCCGTGAATGGCGAAATGCAAGGTAGTGATGGCCGCCAGAAGCGCAATCGCCACCAGGCCGGCGACCAGCGAAGCCGCTCGAAAAAATCGCACCATGGGATGGGCGCCGCGCCGCCTGGCATACGCGCTCATGGCTCCGGCTCTCCATCGGGATAGACGATTTCATACTCCACCGTCGCGGCTTTCTCGAGCATCTTTGAAACAGAGCAGTATTTGTTTTTCGACAGCGACACCGCGTCTTCCACGGCCTTGCGGCTCAGCTTGCCGCGCACCGCGTAGGTGAGCTTGATCCTTGTAAAGACGCGCGGGGCCTCGGTTGCTTGTTCCGCCACCGCGGAAACGCGCAGCCCGGTGAGCTGCTGCTGCTTCTTCTCGAGAATTGAAACCACGTCCACCGAAGTGCAGCCGCAAAGCGCCATCAGCACTGCTTCCATGGGGCTTGGGCCATGCTTGTGAGCGGGGCCGCCATCGAACAGGATCGTGTTTCCGTTTTCCGCCACGCCTTGAAAAACCTTGTCATGCTTCCATTCGCTGTGGGCGATCATCGTGCATCCCTCTATCGCGTATTATCCGTCACCGGCTCGGGATGGATTGTGACGCGGTACACTTCAGGGCATTCCAGCTTAAACCGGTCTTCGAGCGCGGTAATCACTTCGTGCACGCGCAGCATGCTCAGGTTGTCGGGCAAGGTGCAGTGGCAGGAGACATCGATATGGTCGCCGGCGCGGCGGACGGTCAGCTCGTGCACGTCCACGATCTCACTAAATTGCGCAGCCGCGGAGCGCAACGCCTGCTCAATGCGGCGATCGTCTATTAGTACTTCCTCGGGCTGTTCGATTGTGGCCGGCTCGCTCTCGATGTGCGTGAGCACGGCATCGATTTCCGGCGCCTCGCGCAAAATCTCCGCTTCCATCGCGCTGACAAAAGTATGCGCTTCCAGCAGCGGCATGTTTTCATCCAGCTCCACATGCTGCTCCACGCGCAGACGCCCGTGATGCGATTGCACGCTGAGTTCGTGCACCGAAATATTGTTGCGCGCGGCCACCGCGCGCACCCGGTCGAAAATGCTTTCCGCGCGCGCCTGGCGCGGCACCGGATGTATGACTACGTCGGCATCGGGCAGCGCGCGATGCACCGCGTCAGTGGCCGCGCGCACCAGCTCGCCGGTGTGCTCGAAGGTATATTTCCGCGGCAGTGCAAGGGTGATGTCGGCAAAGTAAGCCGCACCCGAACGCCGCACCCGCGCCTGTTCCACGGCGAGCACGCCCGGCACCCGCTCCACTTCGTGCACGATGTGCTGGCGCATCTCCGCGGGAATCTGGTCGGTGAGCGCGCCCACGGCTTCCCTGGTCAGCCTCCACGTCATGCGCAGTATCATCAGCGAGACCACCAGCGCCGCGAACGGATCGGCATAGCGCAGCCAGGCGATGCCGAGGCGCGCGCCCATCCAGGTTGCGCCCAGGCCCGCCAGCACTGCCACGCTCGACCAGATATCCGACGCGAAGTGGAATGCATCGGTGGCCAGCGCCGGCGATCCGGTGCGGCGCGCCACACTGCGCAATTGCCGCGACCGCCAGAAGTCCACCGCGATGGAAGTGAGCAGAACCAGCACCGGCCAGATGGAATGGCGCAGTTCCACCGGGTGGCGAAAGATGCGCTGCAGCGCCTCGAAGATAATCCACGCGCAGGAGATGGCCATCAGGCCCGCTTCAACGAATGCGGAGATGTTCTCCACTTTGCCGTGGCCGTAGGTGTGGTCTTCGTCCGCGGGCTTGTCTGAAACGCGCACGGAAAAGAACGTAAGCGCAGAGCCGGCCAGGTCCAGTCCCGAATGCGCCGCGTCCGACAGCACGCCCAGCGACCCGGACAGCACGCCCGCAGCCACTTTGAGCACGGTCATGGCCGCCGCGGCCAGCATGGAATGCAGGGACACGCGCCGCTTTTCAGCGGAAATTTCCCCGACATTGCGCGCGGCAAAAGTCATGCGGATTCAGACTACTACTCGGCTCTGCGGCCGGTATACAAGCCGGCGATGCCGAAGGTGTACGGCTTCCACGAGCAGTCGCCATAGCCTGCGGCGCGCATCAGCGCCAGCATCTCCGCAGGCGCGGGAAAGTTGCCGACGGAGGCGGGCAGATAGTTGTACGGGCCGTTCTTGCCGCAGATCACGCGCCCGATGGCCGGCAGCACGCGGCGAAAATAGATCGCGTAGGCCTTGCCGATCCCCCCGCCCGGCTCGCTGAAATCGAGAATCCCGAGTTGGCCGCCGGGCTTGAGCACGCGATGAAACTCGTGCAGTCCCGCCTCGTAGTTGGCAAGATTGCGAAAGCCAAAGGCAGTGACGATCAGGTCCATCGACGCGGGGCGCAAGGGCAGATGGAGCGCATCGGCTTCCACGGCCACGGCGCCGCGCCCGCTGAATTTGCGCGCCCCGCGCTCCAGCATCGCGCGCGCAAAATCCGCAGCTACGATGGGCCGCGCGCCCGCCGGACGATGCTTCAGAAGCGCCATGGTCATATCGCCGGTTCCGCAGCAGATGTCGAGAATGGCCGCATCGGGCCGCGCCAGCACATCGCGAAAACGACGCGCCGTGCGCCGCCACCACAGGCGGTCGATGTTGGCTGAGAGCACGTGATTGAGCAGGTCGTAACGCGGCGCAATGGAATTAAACATCTGCCGCACCGCCTGCGCAGCGCTGCCTTCGTCCTCCGCCCCCGCTGGTTTCGCGCCGCTATTCGCCATCTAATCCCTAATCCCTGGTCCCTTGGTCCCTTGGTCCCTGCTTCTTCCGTGCCTCTCCGCCGCACGCGCCAGCATGTAATCGGCCGCGGATTCCAACTCCGCCGCCGTCACGTCTTCCACCACGCCCGCATCGCCAATCCCTACCGGCAGCACAAAGCGCCGCACGCCGCCCACGTTTTTCTTGTCCGCGCCGGTGGCGGCCACCAGCTTGCGCGCGCGCAGCTTCAGCGCCGGCAGCGGACCATACAGATGAATCAGGCTCTCCATCCGCTCGGCCTGTCGACTCGTCATAGTGCCGCGCCGCCTGGCGAGTTGCAGCGCCGCCACCATGCCCCATCCCACCGCCTCGCCGTGCAGCAGCGCTTTGTATCGCGTTACCTGCTCGATGGCGTGTCCCAGCGTGTGGCCGAAATTGAGAATCATGCGCAGCCCGCTCTCACGCTCATCGCGATTCACCACGTCGGCTTTCATGCGTACCGACGCCGCAATCACTTTCTCCAGCGCCCTTGCGTCGCGGCCCAGCACCGCGTCCACATGCTCTTCCATGAAGCGCACCAGGGTGCGATCGCGAATGATGCCCGCTTTCACGCTCTCCATCAGCCCCGCGCGCAGTTCGCGATCAGGCAACGTGCCCAGCACGCCAATATCCGCAAACACCGCCAGCGGATGATGAAAGCTGCCGATGAGATTTTTGCCTTCGGGAAGATTCACGCCGGTCTTTCCGCCAATCGACGAATCAACCTGCGCCAGAAACGTAGTGGGCGCCTGAATGCAGGGGATGCCGCGCATGAAGATGGCGGCCAGAAATCCGCCCACGTCGCCCACGATGCCGCCGCCCAGTGCAATCAGCAGCGATCCGCGATCGCCGCCCGCGGCCACCATCTGCCTCGCCAGCTTTTCCACGTTCGCCATGGTCTTGTGCTTCTCGCCGGGAGGAAGAAACAGCACGATGGGCGGCTCGGCGAAGGAGCCGGCCAGAGTTTCGCCCCACAGCGCCCAGATCTCCGGCGAGGTGACCACAAAGATGCGCCGCGGCAGGCGGCCTGCCACGCGCTCCACGCGCGGGGCCAGCGAACTCAGAAGTCCGCTGCCCACCACAACATCGTATCGGGCTGAGGGTGTCTCTACTCGTATGCTTTGCACGCTGCTTTTATCGTAAAGCACGCGCAGCCGTTGCGTAGATGCCGAGTCATCGCGGCGCCGGAATCCTCGCTATGCGAAGTTCGGCCGCGTCTTCGCATCCAACTCCGGCGCGCCGCAATAAAAGCTGGCATAGAGATCGCGCACCGTGGGATAGCATTCGCAGGCCACATTCTCCAGGCGCGCCGGGTCGGAGAGGTGGATACGGCCTCGGCTGTAGTGGATCAGCCCTTTGCGCTGCAGCGCTCCGGCGGCCGCGGTCACGGTGGTGCGCCGCGCTCCCAGCATTACCGCGAGAAATTCCTGCGTGATCAGGAACGTGTCGCTCTCGGTCCGGTCGCGCACCATCAGCAGCCAGCGCGCCAGCCGCGGTTCGGCTTCGTGCAAACGATTGCATCCCGCAAGCTGGCCCAGTATCGCGCCCTGGCTCTGCACGCCCTGCAGCACGCACGAGCGCAGTTCCTCCGATTCCCTGAATTCCTTTTGCAATTCGTTGAACGGAATGCGCAGCGCGGTGCTTTCCATCTGCACAATGCAGCGATTGGGAATCTTGGCATCGCCGAGCAAATGAAAGCTCTCCACCAGGCCCTCGCGCCCCCACAATCCCACTTCGGTGCTGGCGCCGTTGGCCATGGAAACAACAATCGACGCCACTCCGGAAGTAAGGAAGTGCGCGTATTTGGGGGTTTCGTCCGGCTCGTACAAAATTTCCCGCGGACCCAATGTCACGGTTCGCATTCGCGCCAAAAGGGAGGCGCGATAATTCGCTGGGAGTGCTGTAAGCAGCAAATTCGAAGGCTGAGATATCATTGAAAAATTCTTCCAGTTCACCATGTGCAAAGTAGGCCCCGAAGCTACTAATTCTTCGATGCGCTCTTTGCCGCAAAGGAAATCATTCGAGATTTTGAAACGCGATTATTTCATTCAGAATCAAAGAATTAATGTCCTTTAGGAGACATAGCCAAACGTTTTGCACATCGGATTTCCGGGGATTGGCCGGGGTATGTAAGCCAGCGAACGAATGAGCCCCAGCCGGCCAACAATGCTGAGCATTTGAGGCGCAAAGTTGGCGGCGAATTCCAGATGCCGATCGAACCGCGACAGCATTGCAAATGAATGGGTGCTCAGCGTCATTTGCGTGCGGCTCGAGGCGCGCGCACGAATCTGGAACTGCTCTTCGCTTGCAATGCGTGCGACTCACGCAACCTGCACTGACCAGGCGAAGAAGCGATGGCCGATTCGCCAGTTTCAACTGGTGGCTATCGGCCACATATTGTTTGACGTGAAAAACCGAGACTTGGTTTGACAGCCCGCGTGGAATCCTGTAAGCAACTTCGATGCCGCTGTTGGTCGCGATGCCTCAATCCGTTCGCTGACCGCTTACCGCTGACCACTGACCACTGACCGCTGACCACTGACCACTGACCACTGACCCCTGACCCCTGACCACTGACCCCTGACCCCTGACCCCTGATTTGATAGCCTCGAACTCATGGGCCAGCATGAGCAGTGTGATTTTCTGGTGATGGGCGCGGGCGTGGCGGGACTTCGCGCCGCGCTCGAGCTGGCTGGGCATGGCGAAGTCCTCGTGGTCACCAAGGAATCGGTGCGCGAGTCAAACACGCATTACGCGCAGGGCGGCATTGCGGTGGCCGAGCCGGAGCGAGACCAGATATCTCTTCATCTGGACGATACCGTCCGCGCGGGTGACGGGCTGGTGCATCGGGCCGCTGCCGAAGCGCTGGTGGGCGAGGGCCCGCAGCGCGTGGCGGAGTTGATCGAGTGGGGCGCGCGCTTCGATCGCCAGAACGGCCGCCTGTTGCGCACCCGCGAAGCCGCGCACTCGCTGCCGCGCATTCTGCACGCTAACGGCGATGCCACCGGCGCGGAGATCAGCCGCTCGCTGGCGGAGATGGCGCGCGCGCATGAAAATGTTCGCTTCGCGGAGTGGACTTCGGTTACGGGCCTTGTGGTCGCCAACGGCCGCGTGGTAGCCGCCGATCTGCTCGATCGCGACAGCAGCGCCAACAGAGTGAGCGCGCGCTCGGTGCTCATCGCAGCCGGCGGCGCGGGCCAGGTTTACTCTGACACTACGAATCCCGCAGTGGCCACGGGCGACGGCATCGCTCTTGCTGCTGAAGCGGGCGCCGAACTGGCCGACATGGAGTTTTATCAGTTCCATCCCACCGCGCTTTCGCTGCCCGGCGTGCCGCGCTTTCTGCTCTCTGAGGCGCTGCGCGGAGAGGGCGCCTATCTGCGGAATGACCGCGGCGAGCGATTCATGGAGCGCTATCATCCCAGCCTGGAGCTGGCTCCGCGCGATGTGGTGGCCCGTGCCGTGGCGCGCGAAGGCATGGGCGCGGATCCCCTCGAGTCGCGGCCAGTGTACCTCGACATGCGCCACGTGCGGGGCATAGACCTGCACCAGCGATTTCCCGGCATCAGCGCGTTTCTTGCGGCACACGGGCTCGATCTTCACCGAGACCTGATTCCGGTGCGGCCGGCCGCGCATTACCTTATGGGCGGCATCCGCACCGATCTGGATGGGCGCACGTCGCTGCGCGGTCTCTACGCCGCCGGCGAAGCCGCGTGCACCGGTGTACACGGCGCCAATCGATTAGCGTCGAACTCGCTGCTCGAAGGGTTGGTATTCGGCGCACGCGCTGGCGCGGCCATGCTCTCCGACGGCCTGGGCTTCGATCCCGCGGAGGCCGCAGCGCCCAGCGGCGCAGCCATGTCGCAGGAAGAAGAGATGCTCGTCGAAAGCGTCGTCACTAGCCTGCAGCGAACCATGTGGAGCTATGCCGGGCTGCTGCGACAGGAGCCCACGTTGCGCGAGGGGCTCGCGGAGCAGGAGGAGTGCGCTTCAGGCGTTGAGCGTTTCCAGCGCCAGGGCAAGCAGAGCCGCAGACTCTTCGAGGCGGGCGCGCTCACCCGCGTGGCGCTGGCCATTCTGCACAGCGCGCTGGCCCGCGAAGAGAGCCGCGGCGCCCACTTCCGCACCGACTTCCCGCAGCGCAACGATGCTGAGTTCCAGAAGCACTCCATCTTCGGGCGCGGCGAGAACGTTCTCTTCGAAAACTGGTAGGAGCAGGGACGGGAAGTGCAGGGAACAGAATTCCCTATCGGGGCGACCCTGCTGAACTGAGAACTGCGAACTGCGAACTATGAACTGCGAACTGTTCTTACGGCACCGCCGCGACCGCAGTCGCCTGCACCGGATCCGATCCCGTGGCTGCCGTCGCTCCGGCGGTCAACTTGCCTGTGGTATCGAACGTGTACGTGCTCAGGTCGGGGCTCCCGCCCGAATTCACCGCCAAAATGTAAGTGGAGGTGTTGTCTTCCGCAAGGCCCGCGGTGGTGATTCCGGCGGCAATTGTGTTGACCAGCGTGCCCAGGGAGTAGGTTCCGCCGGAACTGACCACGGGATAACCCGTGATGTTTCCGATTCCGTTGGAGCTGTTTTTCACCGCGCGATTGGCCACGTAGACGAACTTGCCGTTGGCCAGGATGGCAGAGGGGCCCGTGCCACCCGTCGCATACGGCGAGCCGCTCACCTCGGTCAGCGAGGAGTTGGCGCCGATGTTGTACACGCGCAGGCCGCCCGTCTGCGTCCCGGTCAACGCCACCGTCTCGCCCACGTAAAGCAGCGGGTTGGTGGGGTCGACGGCCAGCGTGGCATCGGATCCGGAAGCATTCTTGACTTTGTACGAGGTCGACGTTCCGCCAATCGGGGCGGCATTGCCCGACGTAAACGGAATCACGGTCGTCCCCGCGGTGCCCATGGCAAAAAAGACATACGAGTTGGTTGCGCCCGAGGGCGACATGGCGACCTGCTGCACGGTGGTGGCGGGCAGGTTGGCGGTCTGCTCCGTTCGTGTGGAATCCACCAGGCCCGTCGACGACGAGATGGGAATCGCGTAGGCCAGGCTCCCCCCGCTGATGGCCCCCACCAGCCACGTGCCGCTCGAGTCCACCGCCATGGTGGTGAGAAGGTCCGCGTCGATGGCCTGGGTGTTGTTCAGCAGAGTCAGCGCGCCGGTGGAAGCAATGCTGTAGGCAAAGATGCCTCCGCTTGTGCTCACGTAAAGAAAATTGCCGTTGGGTGAGATGGCCATGGCCAGGGGCGCGGCCTGCGGTGTCACCGGACTGCCCGTCACTGCAGCGGGCGATGTCGATCCCGAGGCGAAGGCAAAGCCCGCCACCTGGCCCTTGCCAAAGTTGAGCACGTAGAACACGCCGCTGGCCGTTCCGCCTCCACTGGAAGGAAGCGGGTCCCAAAAGCCTTTGCAGCCGGCCAGCAACGCCGCTGCCGCCGTGATTGCCGTTAGCGCCAGGACCGCCGGTGCCCACCTCAAGCTCTTCATTGCCGCTCCTTTGCCACCTACGGGATCGCGACTGGCGGAACCAGCCACTTCCCTGGCTCCTTGGCCCATCTTCTTCGCAATTTTTGCGAAGAGGGTAGGAGACCACGAACCCGTACCCACACAGATGCTGCTGCCGGGTCTGCAGCGTCCGCGAGAACCCGTCTTCAGCCTAAATGCCGCGGCTGGGGTCCTGTTTCGCGCGGCACAACAAGCCCATTCGGCTTCAGGCAATTAGACGCAGTGAAGCAAAATTCTGCTCGGAATCCCATGCTCCGGCGCCGGCAGCCCGGATGGCTCTCCCCGGCGCGTGATGGCTTTCTCCTACTCCCTACACCCTGCTTTTCCACACTTGCCGTGCCGCCACCAGGTCCTCGATCGCCATTCCTACGGATTTGAAGAGGATGCGCCGCCCGCGCGGAACGGGGAATGCCGCAGCGGCCAGGATTTCGCCGATCTCGGCCTCGACACGCGCTCCCGAGAGCACCACGTCGCCGGCCTCGCGCTCCACGCCCTGGCGCGACTCCGCAACTACCCAACTGGTCTGCACCGCCTCATCGTCCAATTCGCGAAGCTGCGCGCCCACGGCCCCAACTGCCAGCACCAGAGCATCCGGCTGGAGCCATCGCCCTTGCAGCACCGGAGTAGGAGAAGCCGTCACTGTCAGCACCACGTCCGCCGCCGCTGCTTCCTCAATGCTCGTAGCCCGAATGTCGCCCCGTGCCCCACCTTCTTCGCGTTCTTTGCGAAGAGGGTGGGAAACCGGGAACCCCGGACCCTTCGCCTCCGCGGCAAGCCGCTCGGCGTTGGCGGGGTTCCGGCTCCAGATCCGCACATCTCTCAGCCCCGGCCGCACTCTCCGCAGCGCCTCCAGATGCGACCGCGCCTGCACACCCGCGCCCAGAATCCCCAGGCTGGTCACATCCGGCGCCGCCAGCGCATCCAGCGACACCGCCGACACCGCTGCAGTTCGCATCTCGGTGATAAGGCGCCCGTCCATCAGCGCCAGCGGCTCGCCGGTCTCCCGGCTCAGCAACTCGATCACCGCCAGGTGCGTATGCAGCCCCAAATTTGGATCCAGATCGGCGTTTCCCGGAAAAAACGTGACCGTCTTCACGCCCATCACGTCCCTGTAAATCACCGGCATCACCGCAAACCACCCGTTCCCGGCCGCTTCGGCGGAGGCACCCATGTCTCGATCACCGGGCTGGGGATTCACGCGCAGAACCATCCGCGGCGGCTGCTCCACCCGCCCCGCCGAATAGTCGATCAGCGCCTCCCGCATTGCGGGAATCAGCGCTTCGTAGGTGAGAAGCGATCGCACTTCTTCTTCAGCGATATACATGGACAGCATCAGGGTATACCGCGCATCCGCCGCGAGCTTGCACGCAGGTGCGGACAACCGGCCGGAAAGCAAGGCGAATTCCCGGCCAGGGGAGAAAATGTGGAAAAGCACGGCCAACTCTGCCGCTCAGCGGACGCATCCAACTAGTTAACCCAGCGTGTAAGCCGGCCTTTCGACCTGTCTTCGCGAACACGCCCTCGGACCGTGTATAAAAGATGACCTCGCTCCTTGCCAACGAGACCTCGATCCTTAACGTTCTGAAAGTCACTCCCCAGGAGAAGGCTGCGGTTCGCGCCGCGCACAACGCACGCCCCGGCGCCGATGGTGCGCGACGAATGGAAAACGCCTGCGGAGCCGGCGGGGTGCTCGCGCTCGTTGATCATCATTATCTTTCATTTACTGAAACGGATCAGTGCATCTTGAGAGTTCCAAGAGTTCGTGACCGCGTGCATGTGGATGGGCACGACGGCGTCTTCTTTGTCATATATGTCGATAGGGTCCGCAAGATGGTGGACGTGGTCAGCTCGGCTCGTGTGGGAGACTTGCTGGAGCATCTGCCCTTTTCCGCCATTCATCCGGTAGAGAATCGACCGCAAAACGGAAAAACACCGGCGCGCAAACCAGCGAAGAAATAGCGTTCCCGCTATTCCCTCGGTCCCTTGGTCCCTATTCCCTTGGTCCCCTGCTTTTTCAATTCGGCCGCCCGTTCGATCCCGACCGCCGCCGGAACCGCTCATCCACCGGTTGCCTTCCCTGGAACCCCGATTCCACGGTATGCCAGTGTTCGATGGCCGGCTCGCCCATCCGCCAGCACAGCAGAACCACCTCGTCGTCCAGCTTGAACGGAAAGTCGAGCAGGCCCGCATCCAGATCCTTCACCTGCACGCCGATGGAATCGATTTCCGCGATGCTCTCGCGCACCCGTTCCAGGTGACTCTCCATCTCCGCCCGCTGCCGCGCCACTCCGGCGATGTCCACCTTCATGCCGCCGGAGAGAAAAATTCGCCGGCTCAGCTCAGCCAGTTTCGTCTCCACCTCTTCCGCCGCCTCTTTGCCCGCAATGGCGCGCTTCAGCAGCGCTTCCAGAACCGGCAGCAGCGATTGAGCTTCGTCGAGAGTGAAGGTTTTCACGGCCATTGCTGTTTCTAGGATACGACGGAGCCGGTGAGCGGGGAAAGAAGCAGGACAAGGGAATAGGGATTAGGGATTAGGGATTAGAAAGACAGGGGCCGAGGGAACAAGGGACCGAGAGACCAAGGACCCGGCGGCGAGAAGCCAGGAGCTAGCAGCTATGAGCCTACAAGCTACTGGCTACCAGCTACTGGCTACCAGCTACCGGCCGCCATTCGGAATTCATCCCCAACCGCCGCCCCTCATGTTACCCTCGGTCCGCTATCCTTCTGTGCAGATGAGGAGGCATCATGGCTAGACTTGCGCGCGTTGCACCGGAGTTGCCATGCGCCAACCTGCCCGCGGCTATCGGCTTTTACGAGCGGCTCGGCTTCGCTCTGGCCAGCGACGCCCCGCAGCACGATTACGCCATCGTCGAACGCGATGGCATCGCCCTTCACCTGTTCGAGGATAAGGCGCATCGCGCCAGCGCCGTGGGCATCCACATCTTCACCCACGATCTCGCCGCGTTGCATGAGGAGTTCGAGGATCGCGGCGTCCGCTTCGCCCAGAAGATCGAACGAAAGCCCTGGGGCACCCGCGACTTCCGCATCAAGGACGACTTCGGCAACGAATTGAAGTTCACCGAGCCGGTGGGCGAAGAGGATTGACGAGGGACCAAGGGAACGAGGGAACAAGGGAACTAGGGAACTAGGGAATGCCGAGAAGCGGCGGCAATTGAGATTTCTCTATTCTCGATCCCTCGGCCCCTTGGTGCCTTGGCCCCTTCCTCACGTCGTGTGCCTTGGCTCACAATGACTGCGCGCGCTCAGCCCGTATCCATCAGTGGCTTTTCAATTCAGGAATGCCGGAGGAGAAAAATGGGCGCATCCTTTAAAGATCTCGTGGTTTGGCAACGAGCAGTCGAGTTGTGCCTTGCGGTCTATAAGATGACGTCGAAGTTCCCGGACTCTGAACGATTCGGCCTCACAAATCAATTGCGACGAGCTGCGGTGTCAATCGCCAGCAACATTGCGGAAGGATATGGCAGGTCCACCAAAGGCGAATACATCCTATTTCTGGGCCACGCCCGCGGATCTCTCTGCGAACTGCAGACGCAATTGATCATCAGTGGTGCGCTGCAAATGGGCATGGAGGAAATGCGCCGCTCAGCGGAAACCCTTTCCGCAGATGTCAGTAGAATGCTGATCGCAATCATGGCCAAATTGCGCGACCAGAAAGCTCATTCCGCCCTTTAGCGGTCTCCTCGCGAGTCCGGTCCCTCGGTCCCTTGTTCCCTCGGTCCCTGCACTTCGAGCATTCGATCCAGCGCCACCCGCGCCCATTGCTTCACGTTTTTCTTCACCTGGATGCGATTCACCACGCGTCCCTCCACCAGGTTTTCCAGCGCCCACGCCAGGTGCTGCGGCGTAATGCGAAACATCGTGGTGCACAGGCAGCCCGTGTCGTCGAGCGTGATCACGCGCTTGCCCTCATCGGCAAACTGCTGGGCCAACCGGTTCACCAGGTGAATCTCCGTGCCCACCGCGAACATGGTCCCCGCCGGCGCCTGCTCCACCAGCGCAATTAGCCGCTCCGTCGAGCCCAGCGCGTCGGCCTTCTGGCAAACCTCCCAGCGGCACTCCGGATGCACAATCACCTGGATGCCGGGATACTTCGCCCGCACAACATCCACGTGGCTGGGCAGGAAGCGCTGATGCACGCTGCAATGCCCCTTCCAGAGCACGATCCGGCTGGCATCGAGCGCGGCCTTCGTCTGCCCGCCCTGCAGCGGGCCAATCTGAACCGCCCAGGGATCCCACACCACCATCTCGTCCAGCGGAATCCCCATGGCGTGACCGGTGTTCCGTCCCAGGTGCTGATCCGGCAAGAACAGAATCCGCTTGCCTCGCGCGAACGCCCACTCAAACGCTGCCCCCGCGTTTGATGAAGTGCACACCAGGCCGCCGCGTTCGCCGCAGAACGCCTTGATGGCCGCCGTCGAATTCATATAAGTCAGCGGGATCATGCCGGCCGTCAGGCCCAGCCGCTCCAGCCCTTCCCAGCAGGCTTCCACCTGCGAGATTTCGGCCATATCCGCCATCGAGCAGCCGGCGTTCAGGTCAGGCAAAATTACCTGCTGACCCGGTTGACCTGGGCCTTCGGGTCGTCCCAGCACGTCCGCGCTCTCCGCCATGAAATGCACGCCGCAGAACACGATGTACCTTGCGTCAGTCTCCGCCGCGATCTTCGACAGCTTGTAACTGTCACCGGTAAAATCCGCAAAGCGCACCACTTCGTCGCGCTGGTAATGGTGCCCCAGCAGAATCGTGGAGCGGCCCAGCTTCTTACGCGCTGCGGCAATGCGCTCATCCATCGAGTGGTCGGGGAGGGCGAGGTAGTTTTCCAGGCTGCATGCGCTGCCCGGCGTGGCGGACTCCGCCGCCAGAGTTTCGTCGAGTACGAGAGTCAAAATGTTCCGCCTTCAGTCCGTTAGGGCTTGCGCCGGTCCGGACGGGGTTGTTGAAAGCTAACCGGCTGCAGTGGAGGCACGTACCCTTCAGGTCCCCTCCACGGGGTTGTTGCAGCACTCAAATAGTTGACGCGGGTCCCAACAACTCGGATTCACGAAACGTCGCGTGCTGGAATCGCGGCTATTTGTCATCATTGTAATTCGGCTGGAACGCGGATCACAACCCGGACTGCGGTCCCGCATACGCGGAGGTCACGATGAACGAACTCGAACAGATCCTCGTCGGCGAGAGCTACGCCGCCCCGCCCTCGCACATTCTGGAAGGGTTAACCAGCGATCTCGCGCATCGCAAACCCGCCGCCGCCCCCCACTCCATCTACGAGGAGCTCTGGCACGCCTGCTTCTGGCAGCAAATCACGCTGGACTGGATCTGTGGCATCGAAACGCCCTATCCTGCCAGCCCCGCCGACGGCTTTCCCACCGTTCTGGATATGGAGCGCGAAGCCTGGCCGCAGCTCTGCGAACGGTTCTTCCGCGGCGCGGATCAAGCCGCAGTTGCCGCGCGCGACGAAGCCCGCCTCAACCAGTCCGTGCGCTGTCCGTCGCGTCCCGGCCAGCCCGTGCGCATCCTGTCGGTGCGCGACCAACTCGAAAGCCTAGGCGCGCACAATGCGTATCACCTGGGCCGCATCGTGCTGCTGCGCCAACTGCTGGGCGAGTGGCCGCCGGCGTCCGGCGGATTCACCTGGTGACGCGCGGCACTCGTGACGCGCTGTGGGTTTGTGAGCGCTGCTTGCGGACAGGTATCATGGTGCTTCATGGTTGCACCTCCACAAATTGAACTCGGCAACCTGGGAATGGCCGACTCGCTGATCCTGATGGTTCTGGCGCTGGTGGTCTTCGGGCCGCGGCGGCTGCCCCAGATCGGCCGCCAGATCGGCAAGCTCATGTACGAGTTCCGCAAAGCCTCCAACGACTTCAAATTCCAGATGGAAGAGGAGTTGCGCCTGGCCGAGGACGCCGACCGCCGTAAGAAGGAAGAGGCCCAGCGGCAGCTCACCCTGGGCGCTCCGACGCAGACGATTGAGGCGCAGGCCGCAATCGGCGCCACTGAGCAGGCTTCCGTTTCCGCCTCGCCATCGCTCTATCCCGGGCAGCCTGCTACCCCGGCAGAGAATCCGCCGGAAATGGCAGTGGAGCCGCAGCTTCCAGCGGAGCCGCAGCTCGAAGCGGAGCCGCAGATTCCGTATCCGCGCATCCAGCCGCCTTCGATCGGCGAGCAGGTTCCGGCAGCTCGGCCCAACGCCGCGACCCCCGCCGAAGAGGCAGCCGAACCGAGTGTCGCCGCCGAGGCCAGCGTCGACGACGAACCAGCCTCCAACGAACCAGCTCCCACCGAACCTGCCGCTGTCGATCCGGCCGCTGCCGCCGCGCCCGGCGCATATCCTCAACCCGCCTCAGAACCGTCGCCAACGGAGCCGGTAACCCATCATGGTTGACGCCGCGGACGCAATCGGCAAGGCGCGAGCCGCGGTCAGCGAGCGCGCCGAACTCCCGGGCATGAGCCTGATGGAGCACCTTGAGGAACTGCGCAAGCGAATCGTCCACTCCGCCATCTACCTCGCCGCCGGCTTTATCGTGGCCTACATCTTCCATGAGCGCCTCTACGGCCTTGTGCAGGCTCCGCTCGATCACCTTGGCATCAAGCTCAACTTCACGCATCCCATGGATCCGCTGAATCTTTACCTCCAGGTGGCGCTGATCGGGGGAGCGATTCTCGCCTCGCCCTTCATCCTCTACCAGGTCTGGTTGTTCATTGCGCCCGGTCTCTATCAGAAGGAGAAGCGCTTCGTCTTTCCCTTCATGGCGGCCACCATTGCGCTTTTCCTCGGCGGCGCGTCGTTCGGCTACTTTTTCGTGTTCCCCGGAGCCCTCAAGATCCTCATCCTAGGGTTCGGCAGCAAGTTCAACCCCATCGTCACCATCGAGGAGTACACCGGCTTCTTTCTATCCGTGATTCTCGGCCTGGGCATCAGCTTTGAGATGCCCATCCTCATCTTCTTCCTGGCCATGTTCGGCATCGTCAGCCCGAAATTCCTGTGGAAGAACGTCCGCTATGCTGTGCTCGCGGTCTTCTTGATTGCCGCTTTCATCTGCCCCAGCCCCGATCCCTGGACGATGTGCATCTATGCCATTCCCATGCTGGCGCTCTATTTGATCGGCATCGGCGTCGCGTGGTGGGTCCATCCTTCGCGCCGCAGGAAAAAAGAACAAGCCGCTCAGGCGGACTGATGCAGCCGGCCCGGTTCACGAGCGAGAATTTTATGCGATCCATCACTCAAACGATTGTCGCCGCTTTGCTTCTGGTCACTCCGCTCGCGGCCCGCGCCCAGCACTTCAACGGCGCCAAAGCCTACGAGTACGCCCGCGAGTTTGTCGCCATCGGCCCCCGCTGGCCCACCAGCCAGGGACACGCCAAGGCCGAAGCCTTCCTCCGCGAACACTTCCGGCACGACCAGTTGGAAGAGGACACCTTCACCGCCGACACGCCTATCGGCCCCGTCAGCCTGCGCAATTTCATCGTGCGCTTTCCCGGCAAAAAGAACGGGGTCATCGTCCTCGGCACCCATTACGAAACCAACTACCCGCTGCGCAACATCAACTTCGTCGGCGCCAACGACGGCGCATCCACCACCGGCCTGCTCATGGCCATTGCCGACCAGCTTCGCCCCCAGGTCGCCGGCGGCAAGCAACTCGACGGCTACTCCGTCTGGCTGGTCTTCTTCGACGGCGAAGAGGCCTTCCAAACCTGGTCGCAATCCGACTCCACCTACGGCAGCCGCCACCTCGCCGCCAAGTGGGACCGCGACGGAACCTTGAAGCGCATCAAGGCCTTCCTGCTTGCTGACATGATCGGCGACAAGGACCTCGACATCCAGCACGAGACCAACTCCACGCCGTGGCTGGTCGATCTCGTCCGCCAGTCCGCACACAAGTTCGGCTACGACCGCTACTTCTTCCAGACCGAGGAGCCCGTCGAGGACGATCATCTCCCCTTCGTACATCGCGAGGTGCCGTCCATCGATGTCATCGATCTCGACTACGGCCCCAACAACAGCTATCACCACACCGCGAAGGACACGCTGGACAAGATCAGCGCGCACAGCCTCACCATCGACGGCGACGTGTTTCTGGAAACCATCAAGCTCATCGATCAGCGATAGGGAACGAGGGACCAAGGGAACGAGGGACCAAGGGAAATTCGAGAGCCTGCACAGAGGCAACGAAGCTGGGCTGAACGCTGAAGGCTGAGAGCTGAGAGCTGAGAGCTAGAGGCCAGCAGCTATCAGCCTGTAGCATCTAGAGATGATCGGCGGCGCCTCCTGGACATGGTGGATCGGTTTTCATACGGTGGTGGCGGCGCTGCTCATCGCCGATTCGCTCCTCCCTGGCCGCCGCCCCGATTCGCAACGCACCCAGACCGTCGCCTGGCTCTGGACCGTATTTCTGGCCGTCGCCGCCGCCCTCTTCGCCGGCTGGATCGCCATGCGCCAGGGCCACCTGCCCGCTCTGCAGTTCGTCACCGGCTATATAATTGAGACCTCGCTCAGCGTCGACAATCTCTTCGTCTTTCTCGTCCTCTTCCAGGGATTCCGCATCAGCGCGCATCGCCAGCACCGAGTCCTGCTATGGGGAGTGGCCGGCGCCATCGTGCTGCGCGCCCTCTTCATCGCCGCCGGAATCACCCTGATCAATCACTTCGCCTGGGTGACTTATCTCTTCGGCATCTTCCTGCTTTATGCCGCCTGGCGGCTGCTGCGCGGCGGCTCAGCCCGCGCCGTCATCCCCGACTGGATCCGCCGCATGCAGCCCGCCAAAGGCTCCCTGCTCCCCGTCATCCTGGCCGTCGAAGTCACCGACCTTCTCTTTGCCTTCGACTCCATCCCCGCCGTGCTCGCCGTCTCCCACGACCCCTTCGTGGTCTACACCTCGAACATCGCTGCCGTCCTCGGCTTGCGCTCCCTCTACTTCGCCCTCGCCGCGCTCCTTGACCGCCTGCGCTACCTCCACTACGGCCTCGGCGCGCTGCTCGCCTTTGTCGCCCTCAAAATGCTCGCCGCCCCCTGGGTCGAGGTGCCCATCACCATCTCCCTCGCCATCATCGGCGCAATCCTGGCCATCTGCGCCATCGCCTCCGCCGCCGCTCCTCCTCCAAAATCCCCAACCCCTACTCCCTAATCCCTACTCCCTAATCCCTAATCCCTGGCTTCCTGAACCCTGTTATCCTCAAACTATCGTTACTGCTGTGCCCAAATCATTCATCCATTCCTTCGCGTCGCTTCGCACTCGGGTCCTGTTGGCCGCCTTGGCATGCCCGCTCGCTGCACCCATCTTGTTGACCGGCTGCAGTCGTCTTCACCCCCAGCATCATGAGATGGTTTACGTCTCCGCCCGGCAGATGTACCTGCGCGATCGCGTAGCCGCTGTCTTTAATCGCGTGGGCGAGGTCACCAACGGCCAGCAGCTCGAAGTGGTCGAGCACGGCCGCCGTTTCCTCAAGGTCAAGACGCAGAAGAACGAGGTCGGCTGGATTGAAGAGCACGCGGTCATCGACGGCAAAACCTACGACGAGTTCGCCCACCTTGCTCAGCAGTACAAGGACGATCCCGTAGTCGCCACCGGCGTGGTTCGCGACGACATCTACCTTCACCTGAGCCCCGGCCGCGAGACGCAGAGATTCTTCCTGCTCGGGGCCAATGCCAAGGTGCAGTTGCTGGTGCGCGCGTCAGTGGCCAAGGTAGCGCCCGGCGCCGCGCCGCGAAAATCTGCCGCCATCCAGCGACCGTTCACCGTCCATTCGTCTCATCCCGAAAACATTTCCGCGTCCAAATCCGCTGCCGCTGCCCGCAAGCCCGAAGCCGCGCCCGCCCCGCCCGAGCCCCGGCCCATTCTGGAGGACTGGTGGCTGGTGCGCGATGTGCAGGGCCGCGCGGGCTGGCTGCTCGCCAACCGCATGGATGTGGATGTGCCCGACTCCGTGGCCCAGTACGCCGAGGGCCAGCGCATCGTCGGCGCTTACGTGCTCGCCACCGTGCACGACGACCAGGCCAACACCCCCAACCACGACGCCCCCGAATATGTAATGGTGCTCGAGCCGCCCAAAAACGGCCTCCCCTACGACTTCGACCAGGTACGCGTCTTCACCTGGAGCCGCAATCATCATCGCTACGAAACCGCCTTCCGCCTCCACCCCATCGAGGGTTTTCTGCCGGTCAGGGTCTCGCGGACTCCGGTCCCCGGCGGCAGCGCGCCCGCCTTCAGCTTCTCCCTCGGCAATGGCGGGGACATCAGCGTCGATCCCCAGACCGGCATCACCCGGCCCGTCGCTCCACGCACCATCAACTACGAGATGATCGATACCGTGGTCAAACGCATCGGCCCCGACCTTGCGCCCATTCCCGCCATGCATTCCGCGGAAGAAAAGAAGGAAGCGCGCAAGCCGGAGAAGAAGCGCCGCAAATAACTCCCACTGCCCGGATGCGATGCGCCGTCTCGCCTCCCTCCACGGGTACCCCATCCACGCGACGTCTTTGTTTTTGTCGCTTGGGTGGGATGGCGAGCGTTCGACCCTCATCCCATCAAGATGGGCTCGCCCCGCCCCGAATCGCCGTCTCGCCCAACTCGCCGCGCAGTTCCCCCTTTGCAATGCGCGCGCAATCGGGATACAGTGGGCAGCGCACACCTGCGTTCCCACAGGTCTGCGGTCAAGGAGAGCGGCGTGAACGAACCTGCGTGGCTGATTTGTGTTCCGGTGGCCGAGATGGTGGGGAATCCCGCCGAGGGATCGGTGCAGTTGATGTGCGAGGGATGCGGAGCGGCCCTCTGGGTGGCGCGCTCCTCGCAGCAGATGCTCGCCTCCGGAGAGACTTACATGCTGCTCTGCATGCATTGCGCCACCAACCTGTCCGAGGGGTCGCCCGTGGACACCGCACCCGAAAACCCGTTACAGCAAGTGGAGCGGCTGAAAGCCCGCGCCGAAGCCGCCTATGACAAGATGTACGACCTGCACGACGAGCGCGCCATCAAGTGGGAGTACGAGACCGCCTATGACTCCCTGCGGGACGCGGCGCGCGCGGCCCGCGAAGCCGGCCTCGACGACGAAGCTGATGCCTGCGAAAAACGCGCCCAGCACATCCGCCTGGTCTTTCGCCATCAGTTCATGATGCCGCCCGACCTGCCGATGTAAGCGTCTTGCGAAACAAGGCGGTCGCCGCCGGGCGCGGGCGTGGACGCCCGCACGCCGGTCTGGAGGCCGGCGGTCCCGGGGGGCCATAAATAAAAGCGGCGACCTAAGGTCGCCGCCTTTATTGTGCCTCTGCTTCACGCGGAAAACCCGCCAACAGAATTACCGGCTCGCCGGAGACTTGTTGGCGTGGTAGATGCCTTCTTCAATCAAGAAGATCCCGGCCACTCCGCCGAGCACCACGATCGTGGCTCCCTTGAGTCCCGCGTCGCTGCCGATGTTACCACCCTGGTCGCCTCCGCCTGCCGCGCCCGACGAAAACGACTGCGCGGTGCCGGGGACAACCTTGGCCAACACCAGGCCATTGCCGTTCGTCACCTGGAACGATCCGGAGATCGCTGCCACCTGGATGGCGCCGAGTTCGTTCACCGTGACCACTCCGCGGGAGTTCGGCTCGCTCGCGGTCACGTGGAATCCGCTGGCCTGCAGCTGGTAGGAATTCGACGAGGCCAACTCGCTCTTGCCGTGCTGCAGAATCATGTGATCGCGGTAAAGGGTGCCCAGCGTTCCGGTCCCCAGCTTGATCTGGGTGCCCTTGTCAAGCCGCAGGGTTGCCGTGGCCTGCGAAGTTTCCACCGCAGTGCCGTCGAACAGGGTGGCATTGCCGCTCACCGCATACCCATCCACGCGAATGTCCCCGCGCGTGCTTGCGGTCCCAATTGCCGTGGACGCGACTGCGAGTGAGGATGCTGCGAGAAAGAATCCAGCGGCCAGATACGTCTTCGAGAACATCGTAACCTCCGAAAAGAGACAGCGTTGTAGGGGGATTATGGAGCGGGTTAAGGGTCTACGGTCCTGAATCTTTATACCCCGGCAAGCCGGAGATGTTCAAGGAAAAATCGCACTCTCAATCTTTCGTAACCGATCGAAATACATGCGTCATACGGAATTGGCTCAAATCCCGGCGTTTCCGGCTTTCTTCCGGATGGGCGTGAAGCGCGGGAATGGGCCAATCCGGCAAATCCGGCCATTCCCGCACCGCCGCCGCGTCCTCCGGCGTGCTTACCGGCCGCGATAGGTTCCCCGATACTCCATCCCCGAGCGTGCCGAGCTGGCATAGCCGCGCGCTCCCCCGCCCGGCATGCCCGATCGCGGCCCGGCGCCGTAGCCGTACCGATAACCATAAGGGCGAGCAACCACGCGGGGCCCATAGACGTAACCGGGCGCGTAGGCGTAAGCCGTACCGTAGGCGTAAACCGGGGGCGGCGCAATCAGGACGGTCCCATACGCAATCATCGGCGGGGGCATGATGTAGACGGGAGCCGCGTACGCGTAGGCAACGGGCGCCGGCGCAGGCGGCGCATAGTCATAGGCTTCGGGCTGTGGGGATGGTTGATCCTGCGGAGCATAGGCCATCTCCGGCTGCGGTTGCGGATCCTGCGCGGGCGCCGGCGGAGGCGCATCGTAGGCGTCCGGCGAGCGATGGCGCAACCCGTAAGGATCGGTGGTGTAGGGCTGCGTGGAGTTGGGCACCGGCAGATCGTCCATGATTTTCAGCGTCAGCCGCGTTTCTTCCTTGAGAGTGGGACGCGGGCCTCGCATGGGCAGCATCAGCAGGTCAAGGGGCCAGAGCACAGGCAGCGACCACAGCACGGCATCGCGCACCGCGTGGCCTTTGCCCAGGATGCGGCCGACGCTGTCGACCTTGTAACCGGGCGCGTCGACCACGCGCGCGTCGATGGGAATGATGGTGTCGGGCTCGATCACCATGCGATCGAACTTCAATTCCATCCAGCCTTTGCCCACGAAATGGCCGGGATCGCGGTAGTCTTCGAATCGGCCCACCAGATAGCTGTTGTAAGGCAGGACGGAGCGCCCGTAACGTTCGGAGTGGCCCACCTGGCAGAGCACGGGATCGCCAATGGCGGTGGTCTTTGAAGAGAGCCTTGGCTCCGCAGTGGTGCAGGAGATCAGCGAGCCGGCCGGGATGAGGTGTTCACCCGCGTCCGCAAAGAGCGGCGGCGCAAGCAGGACGGAGAGGAGCACGAGCGAGGTGCGTTTCATAACCTGCCTCCAGATGCACGGCTCCGAGGGGAGCCAATCCAAATTGTGATTTATCGAAAGAACCCCAAGAGACGAGCGACGCAAAATGCGCGAATACAACGGCGAACACCCGGGGGACGCGAAAGTTTCGCGGAATCGCAGAAATATTCTTGAGGGCTGCTCACGGCGGGCCGATTGCGGCGTCGGGCGAAGGCTCTTTCGCTGCAATCTCGTCGAGGAAACGCGGTCGCCTGCCGGCCTCTCAAATCGCGGATTCAGGCCGGTTCGCTAACCGTTCGCTATGATAAAGAGTGATACCTCGCCCCAACAGGAATCCATGAAATCGCCAGTGCACCCGCTTCAGAAGGTTCTCGAAAGCCGTATCGCCATCATCGATGGTGCGATGGGCACCACCATCCGCACCTACGGCATGACGGAAGCGGATATTCGCGGCGAGCGCTTCAAGGACGCAAAGAAGGACCTGCTGAACAACGGCGACCTCTTCACGCTCACCCAGCCGAAGATGATCGGCGACATTCATCGCCGCTTTCTTGAGGCCGGCGCCGACATTCTCGAGACCAACACCTTCAGCGCCACCAGCATTGCGCAAAGCGAGTTCTTCGTTGACGATCCGCGCGAGCACGGCGGGCGCAAGGATCCCGATTTTTATCAGAAGATCGTGGACGACGAGTTTCTCAATCGGCTGGCGTGGGACATCAACGAGCAGTCGGCGCGGCAATGCCGGGAGTGGGCCGACCGCGTGGCAGCGGCAACCGGGCGCCAGCGATTTGTGGCCGGCGCTATCGGGCCGCTCACGGTATCGCTTTCCAATTCGCCCGACGCCGACGATCCCGGCTTCCGCATGGTTACCTTCGATCAGGTGAAATCCGCCTACGCGCACGAGGTACGTGCGCTGATTGCCGGCGGCGTTGACCTGCTGCTGGTCGAGACCATCTTCGACTCGCTCAACGCGAAAGCCGCGCTGGTGGCCATCCGCGAGGTGTTTGAGCGCGACGGCAAGGAGTTGCCGGTGATGATTTCGGCGGCGGTCGGCCGCGGCGGCGAAACCATGATCTCCGCGCAGACCGTGGGTGCGTTCTGGAACGCGGTGGAGCACGTGAAGCCGTTGTCCGTGGGATTGAATTGCTCGCTCGGACCTGACTTGATGTATCCGTTTCTCGAAGAGCTTTCAGAGAAGGCTAGCGCGGCCATCTCCTGCTATCCCAATGCGGGGCTGCCCAATCCGCTGTCGCCGACCGGCTTCGATCTGGGGCCGGACGATATGGGCCTGAGGCTGGGCAACTTCGCGCGCGACGGGCTGATCAACATCGCCGGCGGCTGCTGCGGCAATACCCCGGAACACATCGCCGCCATTTCCAAGGCGCTCGAAGGCGTGCGTCCGCGCGAGTTGCGGCGGCCTCCGGTGGCGGACTCCGATCGAATTGAAAGCGTCAGCATCTCCACTGCGCCGGCAAAGGAATTTCATCCGCTTCGTCTTTCGGGATCGCAGCCCTTCACGCAACAGGAAGGCGTGTTCATCATGATCGGCGAGCGCACCAATGTGGCCGGCTCGCCGAAGTTCGCCAAGCTGATCAAGAACGGCAAGTACGAAGAAGCGGTAAGCGTGGCGCGGCAGCAGGTGGAGAACGGCGCCAACGTCATCGACATCTGCATGGACGAGGGCATGATCGACGGCGTGCCCGCAATGACGCGCTTTCTCGACTTGCTGGCCAGCGAGCCCGAGGTGGCCAAGGTTCCGTTCATGGTGGACTCTTCGAAATGGGAAGTGATCGAAGCCGGCCTCAAATGCATCCAGGGCAAAGGCATCGTCAACTCCATCTCCATGAAGGAAGGCGAAGACAAGTTCCGGGAGCACGCGGCCACCGTGCGCAAATACGGAGCGGCGGCGGTGGTGATGGCCTTTGACGAGCAGGGCCAGGCGGCGACCTACGAGGACAAGATCCGCATCTGCGAGCGCGCGTATCGCATTCTGGTCGATGAAGTGGGCTTCCCACCCGAGGACATCATCTTCGATCCCAACATTCTCACCGTGGCCACGGGCATGGAGGAGCACAACAATTACGCGGTCGATTACATCAACGCCACGCGCTGGATCAAGCAGAACCTGCCCCATGCCAAGGTCAGCGGCGGAGTCTCCAACATTTCGTTCAGCTTCCGCGGCAACAACAAGGTGCGCGAGGCGATGCACTCCGCTTTCCTCTATCACGCCATCACGGCGGGCATGGACCTGGGCATTGTGAACGCCGGCATGCTGGAGGTCTACGAGGAGATTGATCCGGAGCTGAAGGAACTCGTCGAAGACGTGCTGCTCAATCGGCGGCCGGATGCAACGGAGCGGCTGGTGCAGTTCGGCGAAACGCTCAAAGCTGGGCAATCCGGCCAGATCGCCAGTGAAAAGAAAGCCGAGGAGTGGCGCGCCGGCACCGTCGAAGAGCGCCTCGCGCACGCGCTGGTCAAGGGCATTGACGAGTACATCGAGGGCGACGCCGAAGAAGCGCGAGTAAAGCTGGGCCGCCCGCTGCTGGTGATTGAAGGCCCACTGATGGATGGCATGGGCGTGGTCGGCGATCTCTTCGGCGCGGGCAAGATGTTTCTGCCGCAGGTGGTGAAATCGGCGCGCGTGATGAAGAAGGCCGTGGCCTACCTGACGCCGTTCATGGAAGTAGAAAAGGCCGCGATGGCCGCGGCAGGCCATGAAGTCCGCACCCAGGGAAAGATTGTGCTGGCCACGGTGAAAGGCGACGTACACGACATCGGCAAGAACATTGTGGGCGTGGTGCTGGCGTGCAACAACTACGAGGTCATCGACATGGGCGTCATGGTTCCCAGCGAGAAGATTCTCGCCCGCGCCCGCGAAGAGAAGGCCGACATCATTGGATTGAGCGGGCTCATTACGCCTTCGCTCGACGAGATGGTGCACGTGGCGCGTGAGATGGAGCGCCAGGGATTCAAGCTACCGCTGCTGATCGGCGGCGCCACCACCAGCCGCGCGCACACCGCCATCAAGATTGCGCCGCATTACAGCGAGCCGGTGGTCCACGTCATCGACGCCAGCCGCGCGGTGCCCGTCACCACCAACCTGCTGAGCGACGACGGCAAGGCGGGATTCGTTGCGCAGCATCGCGCGGAATACGAGGCGCTGCGCAAGGCACATGCGGCTCCGCGTCTGAACCTGGTTTCGTTTGACGTGGCGCGCACGCGGGGCACGCCCATCGAGTGGCGCGCCAAGGATGTGCCGCAGCCCTCGTTCACCGGCGTGCGGGTGCTCGACAAATTCCCGCTGGCCACGCTGCGCGAGTTTATCGATTGGACGCCGTTCTTCCACACCTGGGAATTGAAGGGCGTTTACCCGCGCATCTTCGACGACCAGAGACAAGGCGAGCAAGCGCGCCAGATCTTCGCCGAAGCAAATGTGCTGCTTGATCGCATCGTCGCCGAGAAGCTGCTCACCGCGCGCGCCGTGTACGGATTGTTCCCGGCCAACGCCGTCGGCGAGGACGTGGAGTTGTATGCGGATAGCGAACGCGGCACGGTGCTCGAGCGCCTCCACTTCCTGCGCCAGCAGGCCAATCGCGAGGGCAGCGAGCCGTGCCGGTCGCTGGTCGACTTCGTTGCACCGAAGGAAACCGGGCTTGCCGATCACATCGGCGCGTTCGCCGTCACCAGCGGCATCGGCCTGCGGGAACTCTGCGATCGCTTCCGCGCGCAGCACGACGATTACAACGCCATCATGGCCGAGGCGCTCGCGGACCGCCTCGCTGAAGCATTCGCCGAATGCCTGCACAAGCGCGTGCGCGACGACTGGGGCTACGGGCGCGAGGAAAATCTCACCAACGAAGAGATGATTCACGAGAAGTATCGCGGCATCCGCCCCGCGCCGGGCTACCCCGCCTGCCCCGATCACACCGAGAAAGGCACGCTGTGGCGGCTGCTCGATGTGGCCGCGAAGACCGGAATCGAGCTCACCGAGTCCTTCGCCATGTGGCCCGGTTCCAGCGTGAGCGGGCTTTACTTTGCCCATCCGCAGTCGCGCTACTTCACCGTGGGCAAAATCGGCCGCGACCAGGTGATCGACTACCACCAGCGCAAGGGTATGAGGCTCGAAGAAGTGGAGCGCTGGCTGGGACAGAACCTCAATTACGATCCGGCGGAACAGAAATAGGACTGATGGATTTCGCTCGCGGCGAATGGCGCGAGCATCTCAACCCGCTGCACAGGAGGGCCGGATCGCGAATGGATCCGGCCCTCGGTCTTTGCTCTTCGGCGACGATGCCGGCAACCAGGACCGCGACGGATTGGAAGTGCCGCTTCATGCGCTGATATGGAGTGTAGACGGAGTTCGAGAGGGAATGTGTGCCGGGGCTGCAAAGACGGCCCGTGCGCTGGCGATATGCGCCAATCGGGTCTCATATGAAATATGCTATAGTTGGCCAGTGGAAGAATACACGCAGATTCACTGGGTGGGCGATTCTAAGGAAGGCCTGAGTGCCTTTCCCCAGGAGGTCAAGAGCTTGCTCGGATACTCACTGCGAAGAGTGCAGAAAGGATTGCTTCCGGACTGCGATGCGCGTCGCATGGAGTCGATCGGTAAAGGGGTTTGGGAACTGAAGGCTGCCGACGAACGCACATGGTATCGCGTTATTTATCTGGCAAAAGTCGGAAATGCGGTGTACATCCTCCACGCATTCGAGAAGAGCAGCCGAAAGACGGACCGCCGCGACCTTGCGGTTGCGAAAGCTCGTTTAGCGTCAGTCGCAGCTCTGCTGCGGTAGAGGGAGAGAACCGATGGCAAAGAAGAATGGACCTGTGACGCACGTAACCAAGGGAGACGTATTGGATGACCTCGGCTTTTCGCGATCCGAGGCCACTGCTTTGAAGATCAAGGCCGACCTGCTCGATGCCATTCGCGGCGAGATTGAAAAAAGGAACTATACCCAGCGCCAGTTAGTCGACATCCTTGACGAACACCAACCGGCGGTCAGCAATTTGATGCGGGGAAGAATCACGCAAGTAAGTATTGAGAAGCTGCTTCGTTATTCGGATCGGCTGGGGATGAGCGCCCGGTTGAAGGTTGTGCCCGGCGCAAAGACGGTTGAGGCAGCCTGAGAAAGATTACTCAGAACTTGCGGCGTTTGGATTCAGGACGGCCTCCGATCCAAGCAAATCCGTCGCCCCACTCATGCATGCGGATTACATCTTGTTTGCGCCTGCAAAACCGCATTCAAAGAAAGCCATAGGCAAATCCGAAGCTTGAGGATTCGACTACTTCGTCTCCACCAGCCCCTGGTGCGGCACCAGCATGTCTTCCTTGCGCATGACCAGGTTGGTGGCGTTCAATCCGGCCAGCTCGAACCCGTGGCCGTGGGTGATGGCGTCGGTGGGGCAGGCCTCGACACAGTAGCCGCAGAAGATGCAGCGGTTGTAGTCGATGTTGTAGACCTTGGCGTAGCGCTCGGAGGACGAGATGCGGTGCTCCTCGGTGTTGTCCGCGGCTTCAATGTAGATGCAATTGGCGGGGCATGCGGCGGCGCAGAGAAAACATGCCACGCATTTTTCCAGGCCGTTCTCGTCGCGCTGCAGCACATGGGCGCCACGGTAGCGCTGCTCGAACTTGGCGCCGCGCAGCGGGCCGTCCCCGTCGGGGTAGTTTTCCACCTGGGTGGGCTGCAGCATCTCCCCCAGCGTGATGCTCATGCCCTTGGCGATGCCGGCGATATTGCGGACGATCGACATGGGTCCAGTATACGCTGCGGGCGAGGCACAAACGGGTTGCCGTTGCGGCTGTAAGGCTATTGGATGAATGCGATTGAGCGTGGATGGATGGCGGTGGCGGCGGGGGTCCATCGGCGTTTCAGCGCAGATGCGGGTATGGGCTTTGGGTCGAGATGAACGCCAGAGAAGGCGCTCTTGACCCCGGTCCGCCACCAAAGGGTTCTTTGCGCCCAATTCGAAAAAGCCGGGTTGACCGACGCCGGCGCTATCCTGCACGACGGTACAAAATGAGCTGGATTCGCGAGCAGCTTACTTCGATGCGGGAGGGCCGCTCTGGCCCTGGTCCGTCAGTCCTTGTTCCCTGTTCCCTGGTTCCCTGTTTTATTCGTTTCCGCACATGGGGATGGCGGGACCACTGGGGGATTGGGCATCGACGGAATTGGAGGTGCCGTCGGTAGCGAAGGCGGCGTCCTGCATGGTGGCGTCGGAGGCTTCGGGGGCGGCCGCGTAACAGGCCTTGCCGGTGGTGGTGTCAAGCACCATGGGGTAGCCGAAGTAGGCCACGTAGTGGTGCGCCGGCTTGTGGCGTCCAGCCAGGAAGCCGGAAAGGCCGACGAGCAGGAGGACGCCCACTATCGCCCAGCCGGGAATCCGGAAGGACTGGCGAACCAGGCGCAGCGTGGCGGCGAAACGGACAGCGGGATGGATGGCAGAGGTTTCTTCCAGGGTCAAAACGGGCATGCGACTCCTAATGTATGACGCCCCATGAACCTGACCTTGCAGATATGCAGGTGAACCCATGCTTGCGGGGAGGGGCAAAAATTCGGGCTTGCATCCATGATAACGAAAAAGCCGATTTTATGCGTGGCCGCTGACACGAAAGTGGTAGAGAGGCAGGGACCGAGGGAACAAGAGACCGTCGGCGAATGTCCGGCTATCATGGACGGCATGGCTAAGAAGATTCGCTGGGGTGTTTTGAGCACCGCGGCAATTGGGATGAAGAAGGTGATTCCGGGGATGCAGCAGGGACAGTATTCGACCGTGACCGCGATTGCTTCGCGGGATGGGTCGAAGGCCCGGGCGGCTGCCGAAGTGCTGGGGATCGAGAAGGCTTACGGCTCGTATGAGGAGCTGCTGGCCGATCCGGAAATCGATGCGATCTACAATCCTCTGCCCAACCAGATGCACGTGCCCTGGACCGCCAGGGCAGCCGAGGCCGGCAAGCACGTGCTCTGCGAGAAGCCGCTGAGCCTGACGGTGGCGGAGGCGCGAAGCCTGCTGGAAGTGCGCGACCGCGCCGGCGTCAGGATTGGCGAGGCGTTCATGATCCGCAGCTTCACCCAGTGGCTGCGGGTGCGCGAGTTGCTGGACGCGGGGCGCATCGGCAGACTGCGCTCGGTGATGGCTTTTTTCAGCTATTACAACGTGGACCCGACCAACATTCGCAACCAGGTGGAGTCGGGCGGCGGCGCGCTCTACGACATCGGCTGCTACTGCATTCAGGCGGCGCGGTACGGGTTTGGCGCCGAGCCCAGGCGGGCGGTGGCGCTGATCGAGCGCGACCCCACGCTGCACACGGACCGGCTGACTTCGGCGATGCTCGACTTTGAAAAAGGGCAGGCGATCTTCACGTGCAGCATGCAGACTGTGCCTTACCAGAGAGTGCATTTTGTGGGCACCATGGGTCGCATCGAGATGGAGATTCCTTTCAACGCGCCCAAGGATCGGCCGACCCGGCTGTTGATCGACGGAAGCGGCGACATCTTCGGCGAGGGAATTGTGACGGAAGAATTTCCCACCGCGGATCAATACACCATGCAGGGGGATGCGTTCTCCATGGCGATTCTGGAGGGCACGGAGGTGCCGGTGCCGCTGGAGGATGGGATCGCGAACATGGCGGTGATTGAGGCGGTGTTCCGGTCGGCGGAAACGGGCGGGTGGGTGGAGGTTGGGCGGTAGTGAGTCCCACCCAACTCACGATGAGACTGTGCGTTGGATGGGGCACCCGCAGAATGGCTGTGGGTCCCACCCAACGCACGATGAGACTGTGCATTGGATGGGGCACACGCGGAGATGGGTGGAAGTTCGAGCGAACGTTTATTCGGCTTTGGCGCGAGTGGCGGTGAACTCCAGCGGGGGACGGTCGCCGATGGTGCGAGTGAACTTGATGCTGTCGCCGTCCACCTTGCCGGTGTAGTTGATTTTCGTCTCGTTGCCGTTGAAGTTCACCGTCTGGGTGAAAGAGATGTTGTCGCCATCGATTTTGCCGTCGGTGATGTCGGACTCGCCGCGCTGCGTGGTCACTTTGCCGGTGAGCTTGGCGCCGTCCACGTGGAAGTCGAAGGTGTAGTTCATGGTGCCGCGCGGGGTTTCCACCTGGGCGGTCCACTTGCCGCTCACGTCGGCGGCCAGCGCGGTCATGGCGCCGAAGGTAACGAACACAAGAGCCAGTGCCAGTTTTCTCAGCATTTCGGGATCCTCCATGGGGCGATTCAGCGGCGTTCAACAGAATCATCGCTGAGGAGAGGACGAGGCCAGGAGCATTTAAGTCTCGTTAGCAGCCCGTGGCAAAAGTCGAGATATCGAGAAACCCATCCCTCAGGGGCTAAAGCCCGAATGATTCTGCGGCACTTACGGCACGACTAAAGTCGTGCCCTTTCAAAACCAGACTTCCACCACGGGCTGTTGGAGCTATTTTTTCAAATGGGGGCGCTCGACTTCGGTGATCTCCTTGCCGTAGCGGCCGGTGAGCGCGTTCCAGCGGACGATGGCCAACTCTTTCAGCATCTGCAGGCCGTCGCGGAGATAGCTGATGCGCGAGCGGGCATCGTGGGCCCAACTGACCGGCACTTCCTTTACGCGATAGTGGCGCTTGCGGGCGATGAAGAGAATCTCCGGATCGAAGCCCCAGCGCTCGATGGTCTGGAGTTGGAAGACGGTCTGCGCGGCTTCGCGGGTAAACGCTTTGAATCCGCACTGCGTATCGGCATAGGGCAGGCGCATGACGGCGCGGGTGAGGGCGTTGAAGCAGCGCCCGAAGATTTGCCGGTAAAGCGGCTGGCGATGGGTCTGGCGGCTGGTGGCCAGCCAGCGGGAGCCGATGGCGATATCGGCGCCCTCCGCAATGGCCGCGAACAGGCGCTCCGCCTCTTCGATGGGGGCGGAGAGATCGGCGTCGGTAAACATCACGATTTCGCCGTGCGCGTGGAGCAGGCCGGCTTTCACGCTGTAGCCTTTACCGCGATTGCTGGGATTCTGCATCAAGCGGACCTCCGGCGAGGACGCCGCGAAATCGCTCACCAGGCGGGCGGTCTCATCGCTGGAGCCATCGTTGACCACGATGACTTCGGCATCCCATGCTTTGTCGCGCACACATTCCACCACGGACTCGAGGGTGGCGAGGATGCGCGCCCGCTCGTTGTATGCGGGAATCACGATGCTGTACCGGGGATATTGGGTCACTTCCGCCTTTCAGGGCCGCCGTAAATTTGGATTACCTACACGATGCGCGGGACTCTGCATAGGATAAATGGGCCGGGGCGGGATGCCGCCGGGAGAGGAAGGTTGCCTGAGGGGTATCGGGCAACTTACTGATGTAGAACGGGAAAATCCACATATCGGCATTCTTTTTCGTCCCAAGCGGGCGGAATTTGGGTATGCTGAAAGCGGAGGTCGAGAGCGACATGACGAAGGCAGACCTGGTGGAAAAAGTGACCCGCCTGGGCGACCTGACTCGCCGCGACGGCGAGGTCATCGTGGAAACCATCTTTGAATCCGTGATTGGGGCGCTGCAGAGCGGAGACAAGATTGAGATTCGGGGGTTTGGCTCTTTCCGGATCCGGCAGCGGAATCCGCGGATCGGGCGCAATCCGAAGACCGGCGAGCGCGTGGAAGTTCCCGCCAAGCGCGTGCCTTACTTCAAGCCCTCGAAGGAATTGCGCGACCTGGTGAATCCGGAAGAAGCCGCGCAGGCGAAGGGATGAAGCAGTGATCAGTGGTCAGTGGTCAGTGGTCAGTGGTCAGCGTTCCTTCGCAGTTCACGGTTCACAGTTCCTGGTGATCAGTGACCAGTTTGCAGTTCACAGGGGGCTCAGTTCTCAGGTGAGCTCTTTGGTCACAGGTTTCCCCATCTTCAGAAGAGTCCCACACGTTTACACAAGGCGGTAGTCGTCGAGGGGGACGCCGGCGGAGGAGCCGGGGTCAAGGTAAAGTGTGCACGCGGGGTGACGGCGGAGGGCGGTGGCCGGGCACTCGGGGCCGATGGGACCGGTGAGGGTGCGGCGGACCGCATCATTTTTCATAGCGCCGGGAACGGTGCAGAAAATAGCCCGCGCGGCGAGCAACGCCGGGACCGTGAGCGTAAGAGCGCGGGTGGGCACCTGGTCGAGCGAGGCGAAGCAGCCGTCTTCGACCTGCTGCAGGCGACAGCGCCGATCCAAGTCGACAATTTTGACGGTGAGCGAATCGTTGAAGTCCGCAGGCGGGTCGTTGAATGCCAGGTGGCCATTGGCTCCGATGCCGCAGCAGACGATGTCGATAGGCGCCGCGTTGAGTTTTTCGGCGTAGTCGTGCGCGGCCTGCGCTGGATCCATGCCGGGGTCGAGCAGGTTGACGGCGGCGAAGGGAAGCCGGTCAAATAGGACGCGGCGCAGCCACCGGCCGAAGCGCTGCGGAGCGTCGGCGGATAAACCAAGATATTCATCCATGTGGAAGGCCGTGACGCGGCTCCAGTCGATGCCGGGCTCAAGGCAGAGCGCATCGAGCATTTCGCTCTGGCTGGGAGCGGCGGCGAAGATCATGCGCACGCCGGGCTGTGCGGCGAGACGGGTGCCAATTTCCCGGGCGATGTCCGCGGCGGCGCGTTGGCCCATGGCCGCACGCGACGGCGCAACATGAACGGCGAGGGATTCAGACGATCGATTCATGGTGAGGCTCGCATTCGTGCGATTCAGGCAAGGCCGGTGGCCTGCAGCAGTTGATAAAAGCGATCGGGATGCGCGGCCAGGCCGGCGGAAAACGCCGCAGCGCGCTGCCATTGCAACAGCATTTGATCTTTGGGATGGAGGTCGAAGACGGATTCGCGCTTGGCGGGGGAATCGGTAAAACGGCTGCCGTCCCAATCCTTGTTCAACGCGACGGCAAGATTGCGATCGCGCTCGGCGATTTGCTCGATGAGTTGCTGCGCGGCCTCCAGGCTCAACGGTTTGTCCGCGGCATGGTGCAGAATGACGGCGTCGCGCCAGAAGATGGTGTCAAGGTAGTCGACGCTGAGGGCAAGAGACTGAAAATCGGCGAGATTGTTTTTGACCGTGGGCTGCAACTCGTCGAGCAAGCTGCGCAGTCGCGGAAACGGATTGGGCTGGGGGTTGCGTTTCCTGAGCAGGCCCGCAAGATACTCTTCGTCGCTGAAGGGAACGGGGAGCGAGAGGCCAAGTGGCGACGCAGAGTTGCGGTCTCCGTGCTCGGGCGCGGCATCGTAGAGCAAGTCGAGGGCCTCGCTCCATTGCTCATTCCAGGTGGCGCCGTAGTGGCGCTCGACGAAGCGGCGAAGGCCTGAGACCTGTGCCGCCGCGGATCCATCTTTGAATGCCACCGCGGCATAGACGAATCCGTCCCAGAGCGAATTCTGCAGATAGCGCGTGGGAACCCAGTTGGCGAGGATGACGCCGAGCGAGGCGGGCTGGTGGGCGTAGGCCTCGGCGAAGGCGTCGATGTTGCGTAACTGCTGGGTGCCGGGACGAGCGCCCCAGCGATAGCTGATGAGCCCGGGAGCGCCGATGGCCTGCGAACCGTTGGCCTGAACGCGATCAACAGCATGGCGAAACTCGATGGCGCCGGTGTCCCAGTAATTCCAATCCATGATGACGATGTTCTTGTCGAGGCGGGAGAGAATCTCCGGCTCTTTGTGGAGGACGAAGTCGCCCCAGACGATGAACTGTTTGCCCATGGATTGGACGATCTGATTGAGGGAGTTGAGGTAGTCGCCCCAGATATGCGCGCGGGAGCGGGTCTGGAGGGCTTTGCGCGAGAGTGCGGAGCCGCCCCAGTTCACTTCGTCGCAGCCGCCGTGCAGATACTTCGATGGAAAGATGGAAGCCACTTCGCGGAAGAGCTTCTGCATCATCTCGGTGGTCTGAGGTTGAACGGGGATGATGCCGGTGAATTCGCCATGGTCGCCGCGGTCGAGCAGATGGGCGTAGGCGGGCGAGCGGGTGATGTAGCCAGTATGGCCGAAGGCTTCGACTTCAGGAATGATGCCCACGCCGAGGCTGCGACCGTACTCGACCAGTTCGTGGAGCTGGCCGGGAGTGAACGCGTTGGCGTGGGTGACGAGATCGGGAACGGAGGAAAAGCGCAGCGCGGTGCCCTGGTCGTCGGTGAGGCGGAAGTGCAGGGTGTTCAGCTCCCAGTCGGAACAGAAGCGAAGCACGCGGCGGTAGTAGTCGAGAGGCTCGGGGAGGCGGGCGGCATCGACCATGAGGCCGCGGATGGGTGTGTGAGCGGGTTGAGCTGGGCCGGACTCCGACAGCAGATGGGGAAGAGTGGAGAGGGTGGTGAGAGCGGCGCCGGTGGAGCGGAGGAAGTCCCTGCGAGAGTGTTTGCCCATCGGTGAAAATTGTACGTGATGGAGTTGGGGTTGTTGTACTCGGGTCAGGGCGCGATGCCGACGACGTTGAGCATGCGGCCGGCGCGGCCCTGAGAGCCGCGGTGGGAGAAGAAGAGATCGCGATGGCAGTTGGTGCAGCCGCCGGTCATCTGAATGGCGGCGGGGCGGAGGCCGGCGTCGAGGAGCTGGCGGCGATTGGCCTCGGCCACGTCGAGGTGGAGGGCCGGGCCGATGGGCGAATGGCCGGGCGCGCGCTGGGTTAGAAAGAGCATGGGATATTTGGTGCGCACCGGATCGGTGTCGTAGACCTCGTGGAAGAGCTCGCGGGCGTAGGCGAATTGCGATTCAAATTCGGAGAGGACTTCTTCGCCGACGGCGTAGCAGCAGGGGCCAATGCCGGGGCCGATGGCGGCGATGAGGTCTTCAGGGCGGCAGCCAAATTCAAGGCGCATGCGGCCGATGCCGTTCTGGACAATGCGGCGGACGGTGCCGCGCCAGCCGGCGTGGAATGCGGCGACCACTTTGCGGCGGCGATCGGCTACGAGGACAGGCGTGCAGTCGGCGGTCTGGATGCCGAGGAGGATGCCGGGGCGGCCGGTCAGGATGCCGTCGCCTTTGCAAACGGGGCTGGATGCGGGTTGCGATGTGGGGATCTGGAGATCCCCACTACAGCCGGTCTGGAGACCGGCGGTACGTTCGTGGGCGGTGCTTTCTATGACCAGGACGCTGGAATGGATCTGGCGGAGAGTGGCTAGAGGGGTGTCGGGGTTGCCGGTGATGGCTTCGGCGAGAAGGCGGCGGTTTTGGAGCACGTTTGCGCGATCGTCGTCGGGGGTGAAGCCCAAGTTGAGTTCGCCGAGTTCGCCGGCGGAGCCTTCCCGGGCGTAACACGTGGTGAGGCCGCCGCGGCGAGTGGCGAATCCGTGCCAGAGCCAGGGGAGGGATTGCCAGGCGGGCACGGGGATCCACTCCACTCCGTTCGGTGCGACGACGGTGCGAGGCGGGGCGGGACGAAGCTCTTCGGGCATTTTGTCCTGAAAGCGCGCGCGACGGGCAACCCCGGCGGGTTTTTCGCGGCGGCTGCGCTGCAGTCCGGCCCGGCGGAAAAGGGAGTCGACCTGATCGAGGTTGGAGGAGACCTGCTGGGGATCGGCGGTGGGCTGCGGCTTACGGCGGGAACGCGGAGGCGGCGGGGAGGGAGGCGGCATCCTCTTAATTCTAGCGGCGGTTGGGGGATGAAGGGGGGATGGACCGGGAAGAGAATTGGGCCTGCCTTCCGGCAGGCCCGCTTGAGAGGCCGTCAATTGGAGGGGATCCTGGAGGGGGATTGGAGAAGGGGTCCCATTGCTGAGACCTTCAAAAAGGATGGAACACCTACCTTGGAAGGGCCATAAATCGGGGAAGCCTCTGCTTGTTACCTGATTTGACGCCACCTCGTCGCAATTGGTTGCTTAATATCTTCTTGGGAATTTGGGGTGGGGGGAAACCGATGAGGAATCAGGTGATTAAGGAATTAAGTTGCAGAAGCGCAACGGGCTTGGCACACTTCTAGGCATGAAACGCTGGCAATGGTTTGCCCTGCTGTTTGCGCTGGTGGCGTTGGGCGCCTATTTTTACTTCTATCGCGGCGTTCGGCCAGGCGGGAATGCGCACCCGAGCGCCGCCGGTGGGAGCGCCGACGCGGCGGACTACGGCCGGCCGGCGACCATGAACTGGCAGACGGTGAGCCGTTCCGACGACGGGTTCCGGCTGGAAATGCCCGCGGACCCCAGGGACCTGCAGGTTCCTGCGTATAACGAGACGGGTGGATCGGAGCCGGTGAAGATGCTGTTCTCGATTCCGGACGGGGACACCACCTTTGCGATTTCGTGGGAGGACAATCCGCCGGTGGCGCGGGTGAATGACCGGGTGCCGGAGCGAACCCTGGACCAGGCGCGGGACGGGATGCTGGCGCGAACGCAGACCACGCTGGTGGGGGAGAGCCGGGTGTCGGCGCTGGGCTATCCGGCGCGGGATATCACGGCCAAGAACAGCGAGGGCGGCGTCCTGGATGCCCGGCTGATCTTCATGAACGACCGGCTGTATACGCTGATGGCGTTGTTTCCTTCGATGGGCGCGCGGCGGGAACAGGACGTGACGCGGTTCTACAACTCGTTTACCCCGTTGCGCGTGGGGACGGCGATCCCGGCGGGTCCGGCGAAGGGAAACGCCTGAGTCGCAGGCTGTGCAGGTAAGGGCCGGCGGGGCCTATCAAGCCGGGGGCAGCGAGGGCCGGGCTGCTCTCTCAATAAAATGGGTGATGAGGCCGACGGGCAGGAAGCGCACCAGCAGGGACGTGAAGCGCCCGCTGAGGGGTGGAACGATGGTGCGCCGGCCGCGAGCGAGCGCGGCAATGCCGAGCCGGGCAACTTCTTCGGCCGATTGCACTCCGCGCCTGCGGAACATCTGCGCCCGGGCAACATCGAAAAATTCACTTTCCGTGGGGCCGGGACAGAGCGCGGTGACGCGGACGCCGAAGCGCGCGACTTCTTCGGCGAGGCCAAGGGCGAAGAATCGGTCAAATGCCTTGGTGGCGGCGTAGGTGGAAATATACGGCACCGGCTGGAAACTGGCGGTGGATGCGGTGACGAGCACCCAGCCGCGACGGCGCTGGACCATGCGGGGTACGAAGAGGCGGGCGATGCGGACCATGGCTTCGCAGTTGACGCGCACCTGTCCGAGCTCCTGGTCAATGGGGTTGGTGTGGAAAGCGCCGAAAAGGCCGAGGCCGGCGTTGTTGACGAGGATGTCGACGGGCAGGCCGGCGGCTTCGGTGGCGTCGTAAATCTGCTGCGCGGCGGCGGGATCGTTGAGGTCGGCGACGACGGTGCGGACCTGAACGCCGCGGGCGCGAAGTTCGGCGGCGAGGGATTCGAGGCGATCCTGACGGCGGGCGGTGAGGATGAGGTTGGCGCCGTGGGAGGCGAGTTCGCGCGCCAGGGCAACGCCGATGCCGGCGCTGGCGCCGGTGACCAGGGCCCATTTCGCGCGGAAGATGCTTGGGTTTGGCATGACTGGTTCAGGATAGCGGGTCAGGGTTCAGGGTTCAGGGTCGGGGTTTAACTGTCAGCTACTTCGTGAGCAGTTTGAAGGCGTGGGTCCACTGGTTATGCAGAAAGCCGGGGATGCACCATAGCATGCAGAGGTGTTCGATGGCGCGGGCCGCTTCGGCGCCGCCCATGTCGGCAGTTTCCCAACCGAATTGATCGAGGATGGAAGTCACGGTCTTCTTTGCGCCGCCGTCGTTGCCGCAGAGGAACATGGTGGGCTTGCCTTCGGCGAATACTGGGTTGACCATGCGCGGACTGCCGACGGAATTGAATGCCTTGACGAAGTGCGCCGACGGAAAATCGCTCTGCAACTGCTCCATGAGCGACTGGTTGGGGCCGGTGAAGAACTGCAGGACGCCGTTACTAGGCGGCGCGTCGGCGATGGGATTGCAGGCGTCGATGACCGGCTTGCCTGCGAGGTTCTGCGAGCCGGCGAGGGCGAGGGCTTCCGAGGCGGCGGTGCCCTTGACCGCCAGGACGAGGAGTTCGCCGAATGCGGCGGTTTCGGCGAACGCGCAGCGGGCGGCTTTGGGGTTTTGCGCATTCCAGCCGGCAAGTTTGTCGGGGTTGCGCGAACCGATCATGACGTCGTGATGGTGCTGGATGAAGCCGGCGGCGAGGACTTTGGCCACGTTGCCTGAACCGAGTACGCCTACTTTCATTGCGGTCTCCTCCTGGGAAGAGATTCGTGGAGCGCCGTGAGGGTGCTGTGAATTTTCCGATTAGCCAGCGGCTGATGGGAGGCAGTGAGCCGGGGGGGCGAATGCTCGCTATCCCACCCAAGCGACAAGAACAAAGACGTCGCTTGGATGGGGCACGGTGCTTTGGTGGTGGTGCGAGCGAAGAGCAACCGCAGATCCTTCGACTCCGTTTGGCCAAAAAACGGCCAAACTCCGTTCAGGATGACAGCTCGTTTATGCACGCTACCGGCTACTGGCTACCGGCTGTTCTTCGAATTCTTCGTTGAGCCACCTGGTAATGGCGGCGAATTCTTCGTCGCGGCCCAGGAAATCGCGGACCATGTCGCGGCCGGGCTTGGAGCCGCCCTGCTCGAGGACGGCTTTGCGGTAGCGCGTTCCAGTTTCGCCTTCGAGAAGGTTGTCGGGATCGAACTGGGCAAAGAAATCGAGCGCGATGACCTTGTCGTAGGCGTAGGTGTAGTAGTTGGACGAGTAGCCGGTGAGGTGGCCGAAGCTGGCGTACATGCGGTTGCCTTCGATCCAGGTCCAGGGGAGCAGGCGGGTGTAGAGGTCGTGGGTGATGGCGTCGAGATCGATGCCGGCTGGATCCTGGTGGTGGAGATCGAGAGAGAGGGTGGTGTAGTAAAGCTGCTGGCGCATGCCGTCGGCGCGGCCGAAGGCGCTGGCGCCCTTCATTCTGCGGATGATTGCGGAGGGAAGGATTTCGCCGGTCTGGTAGTGGCGCGCGAAGGACTGCAGCAGTTTTTCGTCGCGGAAAAATTCCTCCAGCATCTGCGAGGGGACTTCGATGAAATCGCCCTCGGTGGCGAAGCCGGAGAGGCCGGCCCACTCGGTGTGTCCGCCGAGGATGGCGTGCATGAGATGGCCGAACTCGTGGAAGAAGGTGACCACGTCGTTGTATTGCATAAGGCCGGGGTCGTCGGGAGTGCCGCCGGGAAAGTTGCAGATGAGCGCGGCCTCGGGCAGGTAGCGGCCGCGGACCCCGGTGACCACGGGCGAGGCGGAGAACCACTTGTCCTTGCCTTCGCGGGGGTGCATGTCGAGATAGAAGCGGCCAACGCGCTTCTCCCCTTCGAAGACATCGAAGACGGAAACGGCGGGATCCCATCCCGGCACATCGGAGCGGCGGTACTGCACGTGGAAGAGGCGCGCGGCGGTATCGAGGATGCCGGCCTCGACCTTGGCGTAAGGGAAGTAAGGGCGGACGGACTGCGAATCGAAGTCGAAAGCGGAGCGGCGATACTGCTCGTACCAGTAGCCGCGGCTGGTGATGTCGATTTCATGCAAGCCGGTCTGCTGGTGGCGGGCGAAGTCGAGAATCATCTGGTGTTCGCGGCGGGCGCCGTCGAGGCTGGCATGGTCGAGCTTGCCCAGAAACGCGCGCACGTTGGCGGCCGAACGCATCATCTGGTCCGCGGTGGCCAGGTCGGCCCAACTGTGGAAGCCGAGGACAGTGGCGATTTCCTGGCGGGTGGCGAGGAGTTGCTGAAGAATATCCTTGTTCGCGGGATAGGCCCGGGAGTGATAGGCGAGGAACATGCGTTCGCGCAGCGCGGGGCTTTCGGCAAAGGTCATCACGGGCTGCATGTCGGGCTGATCGGTGGTCAGAGTGACCCTTCCCTCGGCGTTGGGGAGATGCCGCTGGAGGTAGTCGGGCGGAAGGCCGGCGAGTTCCTCAGGCGAGGCGGAAATGGTCTTGGCGCCTTCCTGGATGTTGCGGCTGAATTCCAGCGAGAGGCGGGTGGCCTGTTCGTGGAGGGCCTGAATGCGGGCGCGCGTGGGCTCGTCCTTGTCGACGCCGGCGAGGCGATAGAGGAGCAGGGTGCGCTCGACGTAGTGGGTGGTGGCGGGTCCGCAGTGGTCGATGCGCATGGCGGCGAGAGCGTCGTAGACGGCGCGGTTGAGGCTGAGGGCGCTGCCGGCCTGGGCCACGCGCTGGGCGGCGTCCTGCGCGGCATCGCGCACGGCTTTATCGGCGGCGACGGAGTTGAGGATTCCGGCCTGGGCGCCGGCGAGCGAGAGCTGTTCGATGGCCGCGTCGTAGAGGCGAAGCGTATTTTCCGGAGTGCGGGGATGATCGACGGCGAGCAGGGCATCCAGTGCCGCCTGGTGCGTATGGATCCGCGCGGTGACCCAGGCGGACAGCGCCTCGGGAGACTTGGCGCCGCCTGCTTCCCAGGCATGCAGATCTCCGCACACGTGAACGACGGCCATGGGATCGACGGGCATGAATGAAATCCTCCAAACATCTAGGTTGCCACATCGGGCACAGCTTGCGCCCGCCAGACCGCATTTCCCGCTGCGGGCGCGGAACCACTTCTGCCGCAAACTCGTAGTGTCTCATCAAGGCGATCTCTGCTCGGAGGATCGGAATGGACACCTTTGGCCGGAATTTCAAATTTGCCCTGCGGCAACTGGCGCGCAACCCCGGTTTCACGCTGGCCGTGATGGTGACGCTGGCGCTCTCGATTGGTGCGAACACGGCGATTTTTTCGCTGGTGAATGCGCTGATGCTCAAGAGCCTCCCCTACCCGCATCCGGAGCGGCTGGGAACCATCTTCTTCCGCGTACAGGGAGCCGATGGCTTCAACGGTCCGCACGACATCGACGGGCACTTGTGGGAAACGCTGCGCGACAATGTGCCCTCGCTGATTGCAGCTGTCAGCGGCGGCACTGCGGGCGTAAATCTACAGGCCGGCCAGCATGTCCAGTACGTTCACAGTGGCAGCATCTCCGCGCACTACTTCGATGTTCTGGGAATCCATCCGGCTCTGGGACGCAGTTTCACTGAAGACGAAGATCGTCCGCACGGGCCCAACGCCGCGATCCTGAGTTATGGCTTGTGGCGCACGACTTTTAACGCCGACCGCTCGCTCGTCGGGCAAACCATCCACCTGAAAGGCGAGCCGTTCACGGTGGTGGGCGTGCTGCCGCGGGGCGCCACCACCCCTGGAAATGCCGACCTGTTTTCCCCGCTCCAGCCTAGCCGCGAAGGCGCGGGCAGCGGGTCGAACTTCGACGTCATCACGCGCCTGCGCGATGGCGCCACGTGGCAACAAGCCGACGCGGAGATCAATCGCGCCTGGGCCTTCCGCATCGCGGAGGCCGCCAAGGAGAATCCGTCGGGCGGCCGCTTGTCCTGGTATTCTGTTCCGCTGCAGACCGGGCAATCGGCGGAATTGCGGCCCAAGGCGCTGGCGCTGATGCTGGCAGCGGGATTCATTCTGCTGATTGCGTGCGCCAACCTGGCGGGTTTGACGCTGGTGCGCATGATGCGGCGCAGCCCGGAGATGGCCACGCGGCTGGCGCTGGGCGCTTCGCGCTGGCAGATTCAGAAACAGCTTTGGGTGGAGAACCTGTTGCTGGCGCTGGCGGGCGGCGTGGCGGGCGCGGGAGTGGGATTCGCGGCGTTGCGCGGTCTGCTGGCGATGCTGCCGGAAGGCTATCTGCCGGTGGCCAGCGTGCCACTGGATGCGCGCGTGTTCCTGTTCACCACCGCGGTATCGCTGGCGAGCACGGTTCTGTTCGGCATGGCGCCGGCGCTCTCCCTGCGCAGGCTGGATATTCGCACGGCGATGGCCGCGCGCACCGCGACGGCCGGCCGCCTGCGTTTACGGCAGACTCTGATTGCCGGCGAAGTGGCGCTGACCGTGGTGCTGCTGGCCGCTGCCGGACTGCTGATCCGCACGCTGGTGCACCTGGAGACGCTGCCCGCGGGGTTCAATCCGGCGGGAATCACAACCGCCAAAGCTTCTCTTGACGATGCGCGCTATCGCGATCCGGCGGCTTTTGCGCGGCTGCTGGAGCGGAGCACCGCGGCGATGGAGCAGATTCCCGCGGTCCAGGGAGCCGCCGTGGGCATGACGCTGCCCTTTGAGCGTGCCGTCAATTCCGGCGTCAAGCTGAGCGATGGCAAACAGGCCGGCCGAGAGGTGCAAACGGACTTTATCTACGTTACGCCGGGCTACTTCGATACCTTGCAGATTCCACTGCTCTCGGGCCGCATGTTCACCTCTCAGGACAACGCGGCGGCGCAGCGCGTGGCCATCGTCAACCGGAGCTTCGCACGCAAGTTCTACCCCGGCGAGAGTCCCATAGGCCACACGCTTGACAAGGGCGTAGTCATTGTCGGCGTGGTGGCGGATGTGCAGCTTTCCTCCGGCCTCAACCCGACGGCGCCGCTGATGACGGAAGAAACCATGTACGTTCCGGCGGCGCAGCTCGATCCCAAACTGCTGGCCCTGGTTCATATCTGGATCCAGCCCAGTTGGATTGTGCGCACCGCGAGGCCGGTGGAGGGGTTGACCGCGCAGATGCAGCGCGCGCTGGCCAATACCGATCCCAGCCTGCCCTTCTCCGGCTTCTACAGCATGAGCGACTTGATGGCGCGGACGCTGTTTACGCAGCGCATCGAAGTGTCGCTGCTGGGCGCGATGGCGGGCCTGGCGCTGCTGCTCAGCGCCGTGGGCATCTTTGCGCTGGTGGCCAACATGGTGGCGCAGCGCACGAGGGAAATCGGCATCCGCATCGCGCTGGGCTCGAGTATCCGCCGCGCCATGGCGCACGTGGGAGGACCAGGCGTGCGCGCTTCGGTGGCGGGCCTGGGGATTGGCCTGCTGCTCTGCGCCGGCGCCCTGCGCGTGATGCGCAGCGTGCTCTACGGTGTGGGCGTGTATGACGGGAAGACCATTGCCGCGGTGGCGCTGACCATGGCCGTGATCACGCTGATGGCGACGGTAACGCCGGCGCTGCGCATTGCGCGGATTAACCCGGCAAAGACGTTGCGCGAGGAGTAGAGCGGTTGCTATTGCACTCGCGTGCGTAGGAAAGAAGGAATATCGCGGGCGCCTTGCGTGACGGAAACGATTTCGATATGGCCATCCTGAATACGGTAGATCACGAGGTATGCACCGATCGGCCAGAACAAAACAGGAAAAGATGTGAGGTCGTCGCGGCGATGGCCAATGGCGGGATTCCGGGTTAGAACTTCGAAGCCCTCAAAGAGCTTCGTCACCCATCGGTCGGCTGCATCGATGTTGTCTTGTGCGATGAATTCCCAGATGGAGTATAAGTCCGATTCCGCGCCCGCGCTGAGAACGTACTCGCTCATGCGCTGCGCCTTCTCCGCTCCTGCGATCTCTGCTTAAGGCCATTGCGCACCGTATCCGGATCGACGCGTTCTCCGCGGTCGAGCGACGCAAGCCTCGCGCCCAATTCATGGTTAAAGGCGGCAATTTGGACACTTCGCGCGCGGTCATGCTCCTCCAGAAGTCGTAAGGCCTCCCGCACCACCTCGCTGGCCGAGTTGTACAGACCTGAGGCCACTTTGCCGGAAACAAATTTCTCCAGTTCGGGTGTTAGCGATACATTCATGGGGACAATCTCCTGCCTCATCTTGGGCCTGTATGACATAGATTGTCAAAGCTTAGCATCAATCAGAAGGGCTCCTCAGGTCTCGGTTTCAACCACGAAAGTTGCATCGCGCGGGAAAGGCTTCTAAGATGCGCAGTTGACCCTATGAAAACGAGTGCTCAGTTGGCGCAGGTTTCCGCAGGATCGCGGGCACGCCTGCGATTGGGGAAAATCTGCGTGGCCATCCAGGCGGCGACGCCCGCGGAGATGATGGCGCGCGCGGAGACGGCGCTGAAGCAGGCGAAGTTGCTGGAGTTTCGGCTGGATTCGCTGGCGGAACCGGCGTCGGCGCTGGCGCGGGTCAAAAGCTTTCTGGCCCGGCATGCGGGCGTGACCGCGATTGCGACGTGCCGGCGCAAGGCAAATACGGGCGGGTTTGGCGGGTCGCTGGAGGACGAGCTGGGGATTCTGCTGAAGGCGGCGCGGGCGGGGTGCCGCATGGTCGACCTGGAAGTGGAGTCAGCGGAGGAGGCTTCGCCGGCGCGGCTGGAAAAATTCCGGGGGGCGCTGCGATCGGCGGGGGCGGCGCTGCTGGTGAGCTTTCACGATTTTTCGCGCACCCGCGGGCTGGAACAGGCGGCGGACCGTATCGCCGCGTTCGAACCGGACTTTGTGAAGGTGGTTTCGACGGCGCAGACGCTGGCGGATAATCTGGCGGTGCTGCGGCTGATCGAGGGCCGGTCGGCGGCGACGCGAGTGGTGGGTATTGCCATGGGCGAGGAGGGCCTGGTGAGCCGGGTGCTGGGGCCGCGCCAGGGGGCTGCGTTCACGTTCGCATCGCTTGAGGATGGGACGGAAACCGCCCCCGGACAGGTGAGCGCGCTGACGTTGCGCAGGCTGTATCGCGCGGACAAGCTGAACCAGGAGACGCGGATTTTTGGCGTGGCGGGAAATCCGATTGCGCATTCGCTTTCGCCGCTGCTGCACAACACGGCTTTCCAGCGCGAGGGGATGAACGCGGTGCTGCTGCCGCTTAAGGTGAGGGCGGTGGGCGACCTGCTCTCGCTGCTGCTGGAGTTGCCGCTGAGCGGCGCGGCAGTGACCATGCCGCTGAAGCAGGAGGTGATCAAGTACCTGGCGCAGATGGATCCGCTTGTGGAGCGCATCGGCGCGTGCAATACGCTGCGGGTGAGCGGCGATTTGAAGCTTCATGGATATAACACCGATGTGGAGGGCGTGGTGCGTCCGCTGCGGAAGCGGATGCGGCTGAAGGGCGCGCGGGTGGCGGTGCTGGGAGCGGGCGGGGCGGCGCGGGCGGCGGTGTTCGGGCTGGTGGAAGCGGGCGCGGAGGTATTCGTCGTCAATCGCACGCATGAGAAAGCGTTGGCGCTGGCGCGGGCGGCGAAGGCAAAGGCGCTGAAGCAGGAGCAATTGCGAAAGCAGGAGTTCGACGTGATGATCAATTCGACGCCGTGCGGGATGGCCGGATCGAAGCAACCGCTGCCGCTGGCGGAGGACGAGCTCAACGCGGGATTGGTGTTCGACATGGTGTACAACCCGCTGGAGACGCCGCTGCTGAAGCTGGCAAAATCTCGGGGAATTGCGACCATCGGCGGGCTGGAGATGTTCGTGCAGCAGGGGGCCCGGCAGTTCGAGATCTGGACGGGGAAAACGGCGCCGGAGACGGAGATGCTGCGGGTGGTGGAGAGGGAACTGAAGCGGCTCATCTGAAGCAATGTCACTCGTCTGTAACGGGAATAAAAATGCTCACAAATGCGCTATATTGCGTATAATAATTCTCGTTATGGGAAAGACGATTCCAACCTTGCTTCCCAGAGTCGCGCGCCTGCTTGACGGCTTTGGCGAGAACCTGAAGCTTGCCCGGCTTCGGAGAAAATACTCAGCTGATTCCGTCGCGCAGCGCGCCGGAATCACGAGGCGGACGCTCTCCAAGGTCGAGCAGGGCGATCCAGGAGTCGCGCTGGGCGTCTACGCCCGGGTGATGCAGGCTTTGCGACTGGAAGACGATCTATCTCATCTGGCTCTCGACGATGTTCTCGGACGCAAGCTGCAGGACGCGGGGATCGCTCCCAAGCGCCGCGCCCCCAAGAAGGGGTCCACGCCGGCTGTCGACGCAGATCCTGACAGGAACGAACCGAGGGATGCATGAGTCGCTTCGATACCGTTCACGTCTATGCCGATCTCGAACGTTTTGCGCAACCGGCCCTGATGGGGGAGTTGCACTGTCAACAAAGTCGATCAGGCGAAATCTTCTCCTTCCTCTATGACGAGACATGGCTGACTCGTGCCGAGGCCTTTGCGTTCGATCCCGATCTCTCTCTTGTAGCGGGCCATCAATATCCTGCGTCCGATCGTGCTAACTTCGGGATTTTCCTGGATTCAGCACCAGACCGCTGGGGCCGCGTGTTGATGCAGCGGCGTGAGAACTCAAATGCCCGGAAGGAAGGGCGAAGGGCCCGAACCCTAACTGAGTGGGATTTTCTGTTGGGCGTGCACGATGAGACCCGTCTCGGAGCGTTACGTTTCCGTGTACCGCCCGACGGCCCCTTTATTGACAGCGATGCACGCCTTGCAGCTCCTCCGATTGCCTCGCTCCGTGAACTACAAGCCGCGAGTCTCCAATTCGAACAGCACGTGAATGAAGAAGAACACCCCGAGTATGAAAAATGGCTCACGCAGCTTTTCGCCCCGGGAACTTCCCTCGGTGGCGCGAGGCCTAAAGCCTCCGTGCGGGATGAGCAGGGGACACTCTACATCGCTAAGTTTCCAAGCCGGCAGGACACACGCGACATGGGAGGGTGGGAACTGGTGGCGCACCGACTTGCCGCAAAGGCCGGCATCGTAGTTCCGGAAGCGCGTCCGCTCCGGCTCCAGGAAAGCCCGCACACGACCTTTCTTGTGAAGAGATTCGATCGTACAGAGCATGGAGGGCGGCTTGCCTTCGTCTCTGCCATGACGCTTACACAGCATAAAGACGGAGAGCCTGGTGCCAGCTACCTTGAACTTGTGGATCTTCTGCAATGGAGAGGTGCTAATACTTCAGCCGACTGTGCGCAGCTATTTCGTCGCGTTCTCTTCAACATTCTGATTCACAACACCGACGATCATCTTCGCAATCATGGTTTCTTCCTCACCGAGCAAGGAGTACGGCTTTCTCCGGCCTATGACGTGAACCCGTCGATCGGCCGCACAGAATTAACCTTGGCGATCAATGAGGTTGAAACCGCTTGCGACGTCTCGATTGCGATGGATGCCCGTAAGGAATACGGTTTGACGGATCAACAAGCTGACGAAGTTTTGGGTCAGGTGCAAACGGCAGTCCGCGGCTGGCGCCACGAAGCTGACCTATTACACATTCCCAAAGCAGAGCAAGATCGGATGACACCGGCATTTGAGACATAAACTCGACTAGATTCCTGAGAGCAGCACACAGCAGCGCAGCAGCAACGGGCGTAGGTTTGAGCCGGTATAGCCGGCGCAGTGGATGCCAGCCGATTTAATTTGGCATCAAATGGCATCAAACCTCTTCCGCCAATGCCGCTAAATTGTTGATTTGATGGTGGGCGCTGCAGGATTCGAACCTGCGACTTCCACCGTGTGAAGGTGGCACTCTACCGCTGAGTTAAGCGCCCCGGGGATGGGGTGCCGGCATGCCCTGCGCCGGAGGGGTTCCCGTGGGTTAGAGTAACACTTGCGAGGCTTTAGGGCCAAATCAGTGGACAGTGGTCAGTGGTCAGTGAACAGTGTTCAGCGGGCAGGCCAACGCGGGAGGCAGCCCAGGTTTTTCTCCGGTGCGTATGTTTTTTGGATTCAGACGATTGCGGGCAGCGACAGACCCCCTGCCGGAGGGGGAGGCGGGACTGCGTTCGTTGGGCAGGACAGGCGGATCGGGCGGGAGCCTCTCCGCAGTACCCGGGAATGCCATGTCGGGCCCTGGGCGCGAGGGTGAGCGAGGGACCGAAGGAAACCAGGCCGGAACCCCGGGACGCACCTCTGCGAAGGGCGCCGGAGGACGGTCCGGATCGCCGGATTCGGACCCGGGATTCGACCTTGAACCCGACATGGAATCCGGCCCGGAAATTGTTGAGGAACCGCAACAATCGGAGTCCGGCGGGGTTGAAGAGGATATGGCAACCCTGGTCCTGGACAATCCGGCACTGGGAGCAGTCCCGGGAATGTCCGGGGCGATCGCGCAAGCGTTCCCGGGAACCCATGCCGCAGGTTCAGCGGCGGAGGACCCGAACAGCGATGCCGCCATCATGCTCCGCGTGGCCGCGGGCGACGAGGCTGGGTTCAATTACCTGGTGCAGAAATACCATCGGTCGATGAACAACTTTCTTTACCGGATGGTGCATAACCAGGCAGTTGCCGAAGAACTGGCGCAGGAGGTTTTCCTGCGCGTCTATCGCAGCCGGGAAAGCTATCGGGCCGAAGCCAAATTTACCACCTGGCTCTATCGCATCGCCACCAACCTGGCGGTGAATCACGCGCGGGATACCAGGCACGAACGGGCGGCGCAGAATGTCTATCTCGATATGCCGGACGAGGAGACAGGCACCACGCCGGAAGTGGCCGACGACAGGCCGACGGTGGAGCAAACGCTGCTCAAGGATGAGCGGATGGCGGCCATCCGCAAACACGTCGTGGCGTTGCCGGAGCGGCAGAGGACGGCGGTGCTGATGCACAAGTACCAGGGGCTGGATTACCGGCAGATCGGCGAGGTGCTGAAGCTGAGCGAGTCGGCGACCAAGTCGCTGCTGTTTCGCGCTTACCAGACTCTACGCGAGAAATTGAAGGATTTCGTCTAAGAACAGGGATTAGGGATTAGGGATTAGGGAGTAGGCAGTAGGCGGTAGGGAGCAGGGAAAAGAGACAAGGAACTGAAGCAAGACTTGAGTGGGGGTGGTTGAGATGGAAACGAACATCAAAATGTGCGCGGGGATGGAGACGAAGCTGGCAGACATGCTGCTCGATCCGGAGACTGTGCCTGCGACAGTGAAGACACACGTTGCCGAGTGTGACGGATGCCGCCGCGAGCTGGAGGAGTTGCGCGCCACCATGGCGATGATGGACGCGTGGAAGGCGCCGGAGCCGAACCCCTATTTCGTGACGCGGTTTCAGGCGCGCCTGCGGGAGGAAAAGCAGGCGAAGCCGGCGAGTTGGCTGGAACGGATTCGGGCACGGATCATGATGGCGCCGCAGATGCACACGCGCCCGCTGGCGGCCATGGCGTTGACGGTATTGCTGTTGCTGGGCGGCGGCACGTATCTGGATTTCTACTGGCAGGCGCCTCCGGCGGTGCCGCCGCAGACCGCGGTGGTGCACGATCTGCAGACGCTGGATAATAATGCGCAACTGCTGGACCAGCTGGAATCGATTTCTGGAGACGAGAACTCGGCCAATGAATAGCGGCCGGGGGATGAGAGATCGGGAAGTGATGGGACGATGAATGGCGGGGCAAAAACGACAGTACTGCGACGCGCAGCGTTGACTGCGGCGGTGGCGGTTCTGTGCGTTCCCATGGTCTGGGGTCGTGGGCAGCATCCGAACTCTCCGCCTCCGCAGCGGTCAGCTCCCGCCCAGCGGCCACCCGCCCCGAGGCCGCCCGCCCAGCGGCCCCAGGCACGGCCCAATGTGGCTCCGCGCGGGCAGATGCCGGCGCGCCCCGCAAATCCCAATGCAAATGGCCGTACCTTCGGCAATGCGTCTTATGGAAATGTGCCATACGGCAATGGGCGCGCCCCGGTGCGGCCGGCGTATCCCGTTTCGCCTTATCCGGGACCCGGTACGCAGCGGCCCACTTATCCGGGCTACCGCGGACCCGGATATGCTCCGCCGGGGCATTTGCAGTCCTGGCTCAATGAGCACCGCAATGTTCCGGTATCGAACCAGGAACAGTTGCTGCGCAGCGATCCCAGTTTCCGGCGGCTTCCTCCCAGCGAGCAGCAGCGGCTGGTGCGGCAGTTGAGCCGGGTGAACCAGATGCCGGAGCAGCAACGGGAATGGCGGTTGGCGCGGGCGGAGAACCTGGAGCATCTGTCGCCGCAGGACCGGATGCAGGTGAACCGGTCGATGCAGAATTGGCGGGAGCTGCCGCCGGAACGCCAGGCCATCATGAAGAATGCATTTCGCGATCTGCGCTCGGTGCCGCCGGACCAGCGCGCCATTGTGCTCAACTCGGCGCGCTACCAGGGACAGTTCACGCCCCAGGAGCGCGGCATCCTGAGCGACATGCTCCGGGTCGAGCCCTATGAACCGCCGAGATAAGCGAAGCACGGAGTAGGGATTAGGGATTAGTAGGCAGTAGCCGATTAGCTGGCGTGGGCGCAATTCGCAGTCGTGGATTGCGCCCTTTGCTTTCGAATCCCTAGTCCCTATTCCCTACTGCCTGCTCCCTACTCCCTGCCTCTCCGCGCTCACCTCGTTAAGCCGATCGACGCTGGCCGCATCCAGCTTGAGCGTGGTGGCGGCGATCAGGTCTTCGAGTTGTTTGTCGCTGGTGGCGCTGGCGATGGGCGCGGTCACTCCGGGCTGCGCCAGCAGCCATGCCAGAGCCACGCGCGCCGGGGTGGATTTGTGCGCATTGGCGATCTCCACCAGCGCATCGACCACTGCGAACCCATGATCGTTAAAGTACTTCTTCACCATTCCGGCGCGTGCGGACTGCGCAAGGTCGCCGCCGCGGCGATACTTGCCGGTCAGGAATCCGGCGGCCAGTGAGAAGTACGGAATCACGCCCAGCTTGTACTTCTCGACCACCGGCAGCAGGTCTGTCTCGAAGTTGTGGCGTTCCACCAGGTTGTAGTGGGGCTGCAGCGAGACGTACTCGGCGAGGGCGCTCTTGCGGCTGGTCTCGATGGCTTCGGCAAGGCGCGCGCCGGTGTAATTCGACGCGCCGATGTACCGCACCTTCCCAGCCTTAACCAGCTTATCGAACGCGCCCAGCGTCTCTTCCAGCGGAGTGGAAGCATCATCCGTGTGCGCCTGATAGAGGTCGATGTAGTCGGTCTGCAGGCGGCGCAGCGAGTCGTCCACGGCCCGGGCGATGTAGTGCGCGCTCAGGCCCTTCTTGCTTTCGCCCATCTCCATGCCCACCTTGGTGGCGAGGATGACGTCTTTGCGGCGGCCGGATTTCGCGAACCACTTGCCGATAATCGTCTCGGATTCACCGCCATGGTGCCCCGGCGCCCAGCGCGAATAAACATCCGCGGTGTCGATGAAATGGAGGCCGGAGGAGACGGCGCGGTCGAACTGGTGAAAGCTGTCGGATTCTGAAACTGTCCAGCCGTAGACGTTGCCGCCCAGGCAGATTGCGGGAACTTCGGGGCCGTTCTGGCCTAGTCTTCTGGTCTGCATGCGAGTTCTCCTTAACGCAACATGAGATGCGCATCCGGCTCCCGCGGATTCCACCGACTGCCGAGAAGATATGCGGTTGAAGCGCCCGCGAAGTGTTCCAGAACTCGATGCGTGCGGAGTTCAAATCTGCGGAGAGCTCACCCCATAGAGAAAATCACGCGAATCTCGATCTCCACCGCTCTCGGCTGGCCCATGACATCGAAGGGCCTGTAGATCCACTGACGCACAGCATCGAGAGCAGGCTCCCGCAGGACGCCAGGACCATCGATGGCCTGAAGGTTTCCGACATGCCCGTCGGGTCCGATGATCGCTTTGATCTTGACTGTGCCCTGGGTACGCGTGGACTTTGCCTCCTCCGGGTATACCGGTAATGCCTTTCTTAGAAGCTCGGGCCAGCGGCCTCTACTCGCCTCCTTAAACGTGATCTTTGAGAGGTCTATTTGGAGCGCACCGGAGGGAGGCGCGATGATGCTATCGGGCGGCTCCTTCAGGCCCTCGACGATGTCCAGATTCATTTCGGCCGCTAGCTTGCCGGAGAAAAAGATCTGGACCTGCCGGGCGAGATAGTGGCCCTGAAAGGTGACCAGGTGATCGTAGATGACGCGGGATGAGCTGCCTATCGAATAAACGCGGAGGATGGGGAGACTGGGTTCGAAGCAGGCGCATGGAAAGAATTCACCGGAGGTGGTGACCTTTGGACCTACCGGGTAGGTCAACCAGACGCACTCCATTTTGGCGCGACCGAAGGACTGGGTGCGGCGCTGCAGCGTAAACCCCTTCAACTGCGCTGGATCGGGTAGCGGCTCGACCAGGCTTGCCCGTAGCAGGAATTCGGGACCAGTCAACCATTCTTGTGAGCCGTCCCGAAAGAGGGCAGTGCCCGTGGCGTAATCGGTTTGCATCGATTTCGGATTGGTGAAGCTCAGCTTGTATTTGGCGGGGCTGACCCACCACTCCTCGTAGGTGCCTTCATATTCAGGTTTCCCCTTCTTGTCATAAACGCGATACGTTCCGCGCATGTGCCACGGCTTTATGTCCATGCCGGTAAGGCCGTTCTTCTCGTGCGCAATCGTCATCAGCGCCGTCGGGTCCTGAGGCAAAGAACCTGGGCCTTGTGAGAATCCAACCATCGAAAATGCGAACGTCACAATAGCGAGGAGAAGAGCGGCACGGCGGAACTGCATGTGGAAGCCCCCCGGGAATCAATTTCCGTCCATGGTATCGCGGAATGCTCAGGAACGGGCGTACTGCTGTTGTTACGCTAGGGCATGCGATCCTCACGCCGATTCGGGCCGCCGCGCGCGTTCCTCTTATTCAACAAGCCGGCAGCCGAATGAGACCGCGCGCGTCTCACATCCAGGCCATCGGCCTCGCCATCGCGGGCTTCACGTTCTGGGTGCTTACCGACAGCACCCTGAAGGTGATCGGCCGCTCGCGCCTTTCGCCGCTGGAGATCCTCGCGTTTATGGGTCTGGTGGTCTGCGCGGCGCTGGCCGCCTGGACATTCGCGCGCGGCGAGGGCCGCGCCCTGCGGCCGGTTCAGCCCAAGCGCCAGATCGTGCGCTCCTGTCTCGATCTGACCAACAACGTTTGCGTGGTCATCGCGCTGCGCCATATGCCGCTCACGCTGTTTTACATCCTGGTTTTCACTTCGCCGATGGTGATTACGATCCTGGCGGCCATCTTCCTCAAAGAGCGCCTGGAGATGCGCAAGGCCATCGCCATCGTGGCCGGCTTTGCGGCAGTGGTGGTGGCGCTCGACCCGTGGGGCGGCACCACCCCCGGCGACCGGATCGGTTATCTCGCCTGCATGATTTGCGTGGCCTGCTTCAGCGTCAACATGGTGTGGTCGCGCGTGCTCACGCAGACTGAGACGCCCGAGAGCCTCGCCTTCTTCTCCGGACTCATCATGACGCTGGCCGGCGGCGTTGCCATGGTGATTCATGCCGAGCCGATCGGCGGCCGTCTGCTTGGCGAACTGATCGCCATGGGCGTGTTTTGCGCCGCGGGAACCCTGTGCTTCTACACCGCGGTAAAGCACACCTCGGCGTCCAACGTGTCGCAGTATCACTACACGCAACTGCTCAGCGGCGCGTTGATCTCCTATCTGGTCTGGCGCGAGCTTCCCACTTTCTGGATGGAGCTCGGCGGCGTTCTCATCATCGTCGCGGGCCTCTACATTGCGTGGCTCGCCGCACAGGCCGGCGCGAATGAAGACGACGTGTACGAGCATCCGGTGTAGGCTGCCGCTGCCCTCAGCCATGGCGTTCTAAAGTAATGGTTGAGGCACGCGGAAGCCGCGTGGTGATCGAATCCGGCCCGAGAAGTAAAGCCCCCGTGAGGGGGCTGTATACTGCTCGCCTACGAGCGTAGCGGATATACGAAGATTATTTCTCTGAACTGGCGTTTTGGCAACGCATAGTTTTTACTGCCGCAAAAACGACGCCGGAATGTTGATGACCCTCTTCTGCCGGATATCGCGCGACGATGAGCCGGCCTCGATCTCGTATTCGCCCGGATCGGTGGTCCACGCGCGCGTCAGCGGATCCCAGTACGAAAACGCCGAGCGATCAAGCCGGAAGTGCACCCACTTTGTCTCGCCGGGCCGCAGCTCCACACGCTGGAACCCCTTCAACTCATGCACAGGCCGGTCGATCCGCGGCTTGTATTCGTGCACATACAGCTCCACCACTTCTGCGCCCGCGCGCGTGCCTGTGTTCTGCACGCTCACATCCACAACCACCTCGACGTTGGGCGTTTTGTCGTTATGGGTAAGGTGCGGGGTCGCACCCATGTTGTCATATTGGAACGTGGTGTAGCTGAGTCCGAAACCAAAGGGAAACGCGGGCTCGATTTTTTTCGTGTCGTAGTAGCGATAGCCCACGTAAATACCTTCCGCATAGTTCACCTGCAGACTCTCGCCCGGGTAGTGACCGTATGCGGGATTGTCCTCGTAGCGCCGGGGCAGCGTAACCGCCAGCTTGCCCGAGGGGTTGGCGTCGCCGAAGAGGATCGCGGCCAACGCGTGTCCGCCTTCCTGCCCGCCGTACCACATGTCGAGCAGCGCGGGTGTCTTGTCGAGCCAACGCGTCATGGTCACGGGGTCGCCGGTGTTGAGCACCACCACGGTGTGCGGATTGGCCTTCTCCACGGCTTCGATCAGCTCGTCCTGGCCAGCCGGCAAATCCATCGCCTTCACGTCGAAGCCTTCGGATTCGATCTTGTTGTAACGGCCGACCACCAACACCGCCACGTCGGCGTGCCGCGCGGCCTCCACCGCCAGTTGCAGATCGTTAGCGCGCGCCTCGGGCGTATCCTGCGCGGGATTTTCGCCTTCCATGCCGGCGCCCAGCGCATAGGTCACCGCGATGCTGCCGCCCGCCTTTTCCTTGATGCCATCGAGCGGCGCCACCGCATACTTCGGCCGTACCAGCGAACTGCCTCCGCCGCCGGTGCGCGCCACCGCCGCATTCGGCCCGATCACCGCGATGGAATGAATCCTGGTCGAATCCAGAGGCAGCAGGTTGCCCTCGTTCTTCAGCAGCACGATGCCCTCGGTGGCGCCCTCAAGGGCAATGGCGCGCTGTGCCGGCGTGTCCACCTCTCCGCCGCCGGGGTGCGGATGGTCGAACAGTCCGCTGCCGACGATCACGCGCAGAATCCGGCCCACGTTGTCATCGATCTGCGCCTCGGTGATGTGGCCGGCCTTGATCTCCGCCAGCACCTTGTCAGGCACGAGCCACCCGTCACCGTTGCCGGACTGCGCCGTCTGCGGCAGCGCCATCCACTTCTGCATCGGCGGGCCGCCTGGCATTTCGAGGTCCATGCCGGCGTTCACTGTGGGCGCAGTCGAATAGGTCGAGCCCCAGTCAGAGATGACGAAGCCCTGAAAGCCGAAGTCGAATCCCTTTTCCAGAGCGTCGTGCAGCAGCGGCATGTTTTCGGCCATGTGCACGCCGTTAACCAGGTTATAGGCGGACATCACGCTCCACGCGCCGCCCTCCTGCACTGCGGCCTTAAAGGCCGGCAGATAGATCTCGTGCAGGGCCCGCTCGCTGATGGTCGCGTTGACGCGGTGCCGCTCAAACTCCTCGTTATTGGCGACGAAGTGCTTGACGCTGGGAATGACGCCCTCGCCCTGCACGCCGCGCACGTAGGCCACGCCCAATCGTCCGGTGAGAAACGGATCTTCGCCGTAGCCCTCAAAGTTGCGGCCCCACAGCGGCTGGCGGTTGATGTTCACGGTAGGCCCCAGGATCATGTCGCGGCCCAGCGCCTTCACCTCCTGCGCAATGGCCTGACCCTCTTTCTGCACCAGTGCGGTGTCCCAGGTGGAGGCCATGCATACGCCGGAAGGGAACGTAGTGGTTTCGATCTTCATGGGAGCGTTGGCTGCCGACGTGATTGCGGAGCTGCCCAGCCAGGAGCGCACGCCCATGGGTCCATCGGCCATTTTGATGGCGGGTATGCCCAGCCGCTCGATGGGCGTGGATTCCATCCAGCCCGAGCCGGCGAGCATCGACACCTTTTCCTGCAGAGTCATGCGGCTGAGCAGATCGGAAACCCGCTGCTCCACTGGGAGGGCCGAATTCTTGTAGGGCGCGTCGGCGGGTACGGGCGGAGCGGTCTGCGCCTGTCCCGCGGACCAGAGGCAGAGGACGCCCGGCAACAGCAGAACGGAGAAAAGCAAGCGGATTCGGGACATTCGCATTGATAGCTCCTGGTGGGCCGTACGCAGTCCGCCGGCGGAGTGAGGTGACCATTTCCGGTCGCAGTTGCGGACTACCGGTGCGCCTTTTGGGGGCGCGAGAGAGAAGAAGCGGTTTCGTGGGGAATCGTAGACCATGCGGGCTGGTGCGGTAAATGCAGCAAGGCTTTGGCCGGCGGCCAATCGAGCGGAAAAATGAAGTGAAAGGCTTTACTATCCGAGTTCCATGCAACTTTCGGGGCAGTCTCTGACCCTTGCCGATGCCGGGTTTTCAAGCCTAGTATGCGGGTAGATTCTGGATTTTAAGATGACGCCGGGTTCCCAACTCGATGTTGCGCTGGAGTATGCACTCTCCGATCCCCCGTCTTTGCACTCGGTTGAAGGGAAACTCGAACAGGTCCTTGGCTTCCTGCGAGATGACCTTCTTTCCTCCCGAATCTCCTTCCGCGAACAAATTCATCCGGACGATGAGGACATCGCAAGCGCCCTGTTTTCGGCTGCCGGCGAGCCTGCTGGAACGGTGTGCCTGCGGGTGCGGCATGCCGATGGGCGAATCCGCTGCCTGAAGGTCGAGTTTACCAAGCGGATCGACGACGGCGCTTCCCGGCTGAGGCTGCGCCTGGGAGAAGCCGGCGAGATGTGGCGGCGTTCCGGACGGCCCGATCCGTCAGCCAATCTGCGCACCCTCATCGAGAACACCGAAGACGAGATCCATTTCAAAAACCGGTGCCATGTATATGTTGCGGCGAGCGCCCGGTTCAGGGCCGCGGTAGAGGACTATCTTGGCGGACGCGATCTGATCGGTCTCACCGACTACGATTTCCTGCCCGAGCACGAGGCGGACAGTTTTTACCGGACGGAGAAGCAGGCGATCTGCGAGGCGGCTCCAGTACACGAGATTCACGCCGTTGAGCGGGACCATCTGGTTCGCTGGATCGAGGCCCTGGAGCATCCGGTGAAGTCGGACACCGGAGAGGTGGTGGGCCTGTTCGCGACGGTACGCAATCTGACCGTGCGCATCCATGCGGAAGAGGACGTCGAGGAACCAGGCGCGGGGAAATCGCAAAGCCCGGCGAACATCGGCTCCTATCTGCTGGACGTGCGCCGGGGCGCCTTCGCCACTTCGGCGGCGCTGGATTCGATTCTGGGAGTGGACAGCAGTTATCCCCACGATCTTCAGGGTTGGGAAAGACTGATTTATCCCGACGATCGTGGCGGGATGCTTGCCTACATGGAGAGCGTAATCGCGACGCCGGGCCGGATTTTCAACCGCGAGTACCGCATCCTTCGTCCGCTGGACGGCGAGATCCGCTGGGCCCAGGGCATCGGGCGTGTAGAGCGCGACGCTCAGGGCAGGCCGCTGCTGGTGCGGGGAACGGTGCAGGATATCACTGAGCGCAAGCGCATGGAGGCAGCGCTGCGGGAAACATCGGAGCGGCTGCAGATTTTCATTGAGCATGCGCCCGCCGCGCTGGCCATGTTTGACCGCGAGATGCGTTACCTGGCGGTCAGCCGCAGGTGGGAGGAGACCTACGGAGTTTCCCCGCTGGATCTGCTGGGCCGCTGCCACTACGATGTGGTGCCGGACTTGCCGGAGCGCTGGAAAGTGGCGCATGCCCGCGGATTGGCCGGCGAATCCCTGGTTTGCGAGGAAGATCGCTTCGACCGGGCGGACGGCTCGGTTCTCTGGATTCGGTGGGAAATACGTCCCTGGCACCAGGCGGACGGCTCGGTGGGCGGGATTGTTCTGTTCGCCGAAGACATCACCCAGTCCAAGCGGGCGGAGCAACGCCTCAAGCTGGCGGCCAGCATGTTTGCCAACGCCAGCGAGGCCATCTTTGTCAGCGACCTGAAGGGAAACATCGTCGAGGTAAATGATGCCTTCACCCGGGTTACCGGCTATGGACGCGAGGAGGTGCTGGGCCAAACGTCGCACATTCTGAAGTCGGAGCATCATGACGCGGGATTTTATGGCGAGATGGAGCGCAGCGTACTGCAGACAGGGCGTTGGCGGGGAGAGCAGTGGTTCCGGCGCAAGGATGGAACTGCGTTTGAGGTTGGCTCGACCATCACCACGGTATTCGACAGCCTGGGAAAACCGGCGCATTATGTCGCCATGTTCTTTGACATCTCGCCGATGCGGGAGCAGGAGCGCAAGCTGGAGCAGGTGATCCGCTTCGACGAGCTGACCGGTCTGCCCAATCGCGCGCAGGTGACGGAACGGCTGCGCAACGCCATTGCGGCGGTGCCGCAATCGAAGCAGATGGTGGGAGTCATCTTTTTCGATTTGGATGATTTCAAGTTTGCCAACGAGGTTCATGGACGCGAGGCGGCGGACGGACTGCTGGTCGCGGTTGCCGCGCGCATGAAGCAGGTGCTGCGCGAAGGAGATACACTGGGCCGCATCGGCGGCGATGAGTTCCTGGTGGTGTTGCCCAACCTGGCAGGACAGGAGGCGGCGTCGCATGTGGTGGAGCGGCTGCTGCGCGCCATCCACGATCCAAGCCCGCTGGGCAGTGCGCTGGTGCAACTCTCGGCCACGGCGGGGGCGGCGTTCTACCCCCAGGCCGAAGAGGTGGATGCGGATCAGTTGATCCGGCAGGCGGTTCAGGCCATGTATGAAGCCAAGCTGGCGGGCAAGGATCGCTATCTCATTTTCGATCCGGCGCGCGACTACAATCTGCGCGGACGCCACGAGGAGGCCGGGCGGATTCGCCAGGCCCTGAAAGCCAATGAGTTCGTGCTCCATTACCAGCCCAAGGTCAACATGGCGAACGGAACGCTGGTGGGCGCGGAAGCGCTGATTCGCTGGCAGCATCCGCAGCGCGGCCTGTTGCTTCCCGGCCTGTTTCTGCCGGTGATTGAAGATCGCGACCTGCCCATCGATCGCGAGCTGGCGGTCGAGGTGGGGGAATGGGTGATTGAAACCGCGTTGCGCCAGATCGATGCCTGGGCTCAGGAAGGGCGCCGCATTCCGGTAAGCGTGAACGTGAGCGCCAGCCATCTGCAGCAGGCGGATTTCGTGGATCGGCTGTGCGCGCTGCTCAATGCCCACCCCGCGGTCGATCGCACGTGCCTGGAACTGGAGATTCTTGAAACCAGCACGGTTCACGACCTGGAGCACGTTTCGCGGATCATCGGTGCCTGCATGGGGATGGGAATCTCGGTTGCAATTGACGATTTCGGGACCGGGTACTCGTCACTGAGCTACCTGAAGCGACTGCCGGCCACGGTGCTCAAGATCGATCAGAGCTTTGTGCGCGACATGCTCGAGGATCCCGACGACATGGCCATTCTGCAGGGAATCCTGGGGTTGTCGAACGCGTTCCGGAGGATGGCGGTGGCGGAAGGCGTGGAGACGGTGGAGCAGGGACACATGCTGCTGCGGCTGGGGTGCACCTTCGCGCAAGGCTACGGAATCGCGCGACCCATGCCCGCCGAACAGCTGATTCCGTGGTATAGCAACTGGTGGCCCGATCCGAGTTGGATGCGCGTGCCGCCGGTGACCGCGCAGGATTGGCCGATTCTGGTGGCCGAGATAGAGCTGGGGGCGTGGAGCCGATCGCTGGAACAGTTCATGAGTGGCATTCAGCCTAACGCGCCGGAATTGGATGACCGGCGCTGCCGATTCGGCGCGTGGCTGAGCGGGGAGAAGCTGGGTCCCCGGGCTGCTTTGCCGGCGCTGAGCCGCATGGAAATGCTGCACCACAAGTCCCACGCCGCCGCGCAACAGGCGGTGGACATGAAGCAATGCGGCAGGATGTCCGAAGCCGCAACGCTGACGCGTAACGCCATCCGACGATGCCGCGAGATGGAGGCTGAGCTCAGGGCACTGCTGCCTGGCGAGTCCCCTGCCGCCGTGGCTTTGCACCGGGCGCAGTGAGGCAGTGACCGGCCGCGCCGATTCTGTGCCTCGGTTCGGTATACACTAGCCTGTCATGGACACAACTGGATGTGGAACCGCAATCGTCACGCCTTTTCGCGCGGACGGGTCAATTGACGAACGTGCGCTGTGGAACCTGGTGGATTGGCAGATTGAATCGGGCATCGATTTCCTGGTGGCCTGCGGGTCCACGGGCGAGGCCGCCACGCTGGAAGAAAACGAGTGGCTCGATACTGTTCGCATAGTGGTGGATGCGGCGGCGGGGCGAGTGCCGGTATGGGCTGGGTGTACTCACAATTCCACGCGCACGCTGCTGCGGCTGGCCGGCCTGCTGCGCCAGGTGAAGGGCGTCAGCGCCGTGCTTTCGGCCAATCCCTACTACAACAAGCCCACGCAGGAAGGGCAGTTTCAGCATTTTCTGGCGCTGGCGCAGGCGGTGGCTCCGCTGCCGGTTTGCCTCTACAACGTGCCGGGAAGGACCGCTGCCAACCTCGAACCGGAGACGGTGATTCGCCTGGCCGAGGCGGCGTCCAACATTCAGGCGGTCAAGGAAGCAAGCGGGAAACTGCCCCAGATCGCGCAGATCGTTCATGGCGTCAGCCGCGCATTCAAGGTGTTTTCCGGCGACGACAACATGGCGCTGGCGGCCATCGGGATCGGCGCGCATGGTCTGATCAGCGTGGCCTCGAACGAGGCGCCGGCTGAAGTGGGCCGCATGATCCGGGCCGCCCTGATGAATGACTGGACGCAGGCGCGGGAGATCGAGCGGCGGCTGGGAAGGCTGTTCGAGGCCAATTTCTGGGAATCGAACCCGGCCCCGGTGAAGACAGTTCTCAGCTTCATGGGCAAATGCGGCGACACGGTGCGCCTCCCGCTGGTGCCGCCAACCGCGGCCACGCGCGCCAGGCTCGAACGCCTGGCCGGAGAGATGGGGCTGCTGAAGTTCGTGCCCGTGGAGGGCGATCTCGGAGTGTTTTAGAGACAGGGATTAGGGATTAGGGAGTAGGGATTAGAAGAGCAGGGAACAGGGTGCTTTTGGCGGTCGGGAAGGGAATCCTGGCCGCCAGGTGGCCCCACTCATCGACTTTCAAAGGACACCCGTGCGGGTTTCAGATGCTGTGCCCCGTTCATCGCGGCCTTATCGCGATGAGCGGGCCGTCCCTGCTGCTATCTATGTCGCAGCGGTGGGCGACCCCGGCTCAACCCGCAGCCTGGGAACCGGAGTTGGTGCGGCACGTTACGTTCCGTCACATGCCTTGAAAGGAAACGGATCTACGAGGCTATGCCGCGCAACTCCTGTTCGGCGCGGAACCAGTCCTCGATGTGATGGCCGTCCTTGTGGCCGCGCTCCTGCCAGAAGCGATGCGCCAGGCGCGCAACTTCATCCTGGGGCACCGATTTCTCCTTGGTCATGGAGATGACGTTGCCGTTCGCCGGGTTTGCGGTTACGCCGCCGGCGCTCTTCTTGGCGGCAGCTTTGCGCGGCTTGGCCGCCGTGGTCTTCGTCTTCTTGGCAATTTCAGCCATTCCAGTCCTCCAGGGGTTTCAGCAGACTCGGAAATACCGCTACCGGGAGCCCAGGCCGCCGTTCGCTTGCAGTCGCGTCGGATGAGTAACCGCTCTAGCCTGGTAGCTTCGAAACCACCTTTTCCGAATGTGCTGTGAGGCCAAACCAACAGGCCTCTTGCTTCCAGAATACCGGAATCCCGGTTATTGCCGTACCCCATTGCGATCCGGGGCATCCGGGGCGTAAACCGGGGGGCTCAGGCGCCGGCCATTTGGCGTTGCTGTCTGCGGCGCTCCTGCTCCAATTCCGCCCGCTCTTGCTGCATCTCGTCCTTGAGGATCGTTCCACCCTTGGCCAGCCAGGCAGTGCCAAAGGCCAGCAATGCGGTGGTTTCGAAACAGAACATGGAGCCAAGGGGGCCGATGAGATAGGGCCGGTGCAAGGTGCGGAAGATGGCGATGAGCACCACTGAGGCGATGATGACCCAGCCGCAGATCCGGTAGACGCGATTGCGGTGGCGCTTTCGGCGGGTGACGGCGCGATCGCTGGCGCTCATGGTGAACAGAAACAGGCAGAAGTAGGCAAGGGTAAGGAAGAGGAGGGCGGCACAGGTGAGGTGAATGTTGCCGACGATCTCCTGGAAGGGAGTGGCGCCTGAGTCTGGTGTGGTGGGGAAGAAGCCCACTCCGAGGGCAAAGAGGCCGGAGAGGATGCCGGCGATGGTGTCGCGGCGGTCGTATCCGCGGCAGCACATGTTGATGATGCCGATGGCGCAGAGGCTGCCGACGAAGACGTTGCGCATGCCGGTGTAGTAATAGCTGCTCATCGAGGAGGGCAGAAGGTGGTTACTGATGGCCCACCATGGAATCACCAGCAGAAACGGGAGGCACAAGGCGACCCACCCCACCGCGCTGCGGAGCGTGAGAAACGAATGCACGGCAGGATCCTTCGCAACCGGTGCGACACGCATGGCTCATACCTCATTTGAGATGAAGCGGGGGGATGAATGGCCCCATTCTATGGGCAACGGTGGAAAGAAGAGAAGAGAATAATGCTGGAACAGGGAACAAGGGCCGGCGACCGGCGTGAAATGCGGTCATCCAACAAAAAACGCTGTCATCCTGAGCGGAGTTTGGTGCGTTTTTTGCGCCAAACGGAGTCGAAGGACCTGCATTTGGGCCGCTGAAGGATGCAACAAAATTGTGAGACACCACTCTCGCTGCTGCCCCCGACTGCCGGCTCCCAGTACTACTTCCAGCTTTGACCGGGACGCGCTGCCTGCCATATCTGCTCGCCGATCTCGTCGAACAGGCCCATGCGATCTTTCCCCACCACGTAAAGGTCCATGTGAGTGCGGTCGGGGATGAAGGTGAAGTGTGCATCGGCGCCGAGGGCCTGAAGCACGGCATCCAGTTTGTGCGCAGCGCCATCGAGGTAGAACGTATCGGCAGTGCCGACGTAGACATGGATGCGGCCTTTGAGGTCGGAACCGCGCTCCGCCCAATGCGTCTGCACGATGTGCGCCAGGTCGTAATGATCGCGCCAGTAGGCCACCACGCCGGGGTAGACGTCGCCCGTGACAGGATCGAACATCGGCTGCGGGTTGCCGCCGGGATCGCGCGGCGAAAAGACAAAGTCGAAGGAGGCGATCTGGCCGCTGTAGGGACCAAGCACATGTTCGAGGCCCGCGAATTGTTCGAAGGTGGTAATCACCTTTCCCTTGTCGCGCACCAGCGGATAGGGCGTGCCGTCGGGGCGGTGGTACACATTGGCGTGGGGGGCGTAGAGGTCGATTCCGGTAAAGTCGTGGAAGTCGCTGGGATCGGGCGATGTGGACCAGGTGCCGCCGAAGACTTTGGGATAGTTCACTTCGAGTTGCAGCGAGGCCCACCCGCCGCTGGAGTGGCCCTGGACAAAGCGCCCGTCGCGGCGCGCGTCCATTCGGTATTTCGACTCCAGAAACGGGATGAACTCGGTGGTGAGCGCCGCGCCCCAGGGGCCATCGTTCACGCTGTCGGCGAATTCGTGGGTGCCCTGTGGGCAGGACTCGTCGAGCATCACCCAGATCATGGGCGGCATCTTGCCTTGTTTCATGCGCTCGGAAATGCGCAGCCCGAACATGAGCGCGCCATCGAGGTCGCCGCCGAAACCGTGAGTCCAGTAGACCGTGGGGTAAGTGCCGGTGTGGCGCTGGGCGTAGCCGGGCGGCAGAATGACCCAGGCGCGAATGCTGGTGGGGCTTCCCCAGAAACGGGTGAGCAACGGGCTTTCGAACTCCTGCAATTGCGCGACATCCGAAGTGGCCGACGCTTTGGCCTTATCGAAGGCGGCTTTGCGCTGCGGGTTCTCTTCCGGGTGGTGGTCGAGAATCAGTTCCGGCTCCGAAGCGCCGCCCCCGTGCCAGCCGGCCAGCATCACCACGGAGCTGATCCAGTCCTGGGGGACGCGTCCCTTGTAGTTGAAATTGTGATCGATATCGAGAACGGCCTGCGCTTCATAGAGGCCGGCGCCGAGTTGGGAAAACGGCTTGGGGAAGGCGACCTGGTCGGCATCGATCTCCACCGCAGTGCCGGGAGCGAGATCGTGAATCTCCTGCGCGGCCACCCAAGTCTGCTCGGGGTGGAATTCGCTGGTCGCCACTTCCTTGTCGCCGGAGCCCTGCTTGAGGAAGATGAGCAGGCGTCCGCTGAGGGGCGCGGTGAGAGAAGGCGAGGCTTCCACGCGAAAAAAGGCGTGCGGCGGAGGCGCGGTTTGCGCCGACAGCAGTGCGGTTGCGAAGCAAAGCGCGAGAAACAGCGCGCGGCGAGGCATTGCGAACCAAGTGCCGAAAAGCATATGTGACCTCAATTGACGGGGCGAAAACAGGATAGCAGTTGGCGTTGCATGCGACGGCGGCGCGTAGTGGGTCAGTCTGAACCGGCTTTGAAAGGGCACGACTTCTAGCCTGCCCTGAGCGTAGTCGAAGGGTGCCGCAAATGGCCCAAAGATGCGGTCGGGCTTTAGAGCATTTCTGATTTAAGTGTTTACATACCCGCAGGCGGTAAAATAGTTCGAGCATTCCTGGGAGGAGACGGACTCGAGCAGACCTGCGATCGCTTCCCAGAGGGTGCCGGTGGAGCGCTTCGCAGCTTTG
>DASZLF010000052.1:0-29773 GCA_035552555.1 Occallatibacter sp. | reverse complement strand
GATGGTGGTGGATGGGCATGCGCATCGCCGCAGCTTCGGGCTGATCTATATCGACCTGGACGAATTCAAGCAGGTGAACGACCGCTACGGGCACCGCATCGGCGACCTGTATCTGCAGGAAATTGCGGAGCGGATGAAGCGACAACTGCGGCCGGGAGATATTTTGGCGCGCCTGGGCGGAGATGAGTTTGCCGCCCTGGTGCCGCAGGTGCGCAGCCGTGCGGATGTGGAAGAAATTGCCGGCCGCCTGGAGCGGTGCTTTGACGAGCCGTTCTCGCTCGACGGCTACCCGCTCCGCGGATCGGGGAGCGTGGGCATCGCGGTATTTCCTGAAGACGGCGCCACCGGAGATGCGCTGCTGGGCGCAGCCGATGCCACCATGTACGAGGCCAAACGAAAACAGCAGCGGATGCAGGAAGAGTTGCGTTCCGCGACCTAAACCCAGGCAGCGGACGCGCGAGAAGCTCCGGTCAGCGCACGTGCAACTGCGAGATGACCACCTTGCCCTTTACCGTCTCCGCCTTGCGCCAACTACTCTTGTCGTTCAACGCCACCCAGCGGCGTTCTTCGTTGCGATAGTGCCAGTCCTTGTCGAGCTGGAAGTAAATGAGGAGGCCGCTCGATTCCAGCACATTGAGGATCGAGTTGTCGTGCGAGTTGCGCTCGTCGTAGTCGGTGGTGGCGCTCTGCCCCATCTCGGAGTAGATCTCGTTGAGCTCGAAGAGCAGGCCGTTGACCGCATCCTCCATGGGCTCCACGTTGAGGCCGATGCGCTTGGCCTCGCGAAGCGTAATGGGATAGTTGTGCGAGGGGTAGCCCGAGTTGAGGATGTTGGAAATTTCCCGCGCGCGGTCGGTGTCTTCCATGTGGTAGGAGAGGATCTCCTCGCAGATGCGCGTGGAGAGCGCGCTGGAGCGGTCGACGGCGCCGATCACCAGCGGATGCACGTAAGGGAACAGCGCCTGGTAGGGATTCTGCGTGGAGTCCTTGGCCTGCTCCGTCCACAGGCGGATCACGCGCAGCAGTTCGTCGTTCGAGACCGAGACGCGGTCGTTGTCGCGGTCGATGGGCGAGAGGTCGTGGGTGAGCGAAGTATCCACCGCGGAGAGATGCGCCAGCGGACCCATCAGGATGCGGTCGGCGCCGAGCGCGAGCATGGTGGCGGCGGACTGGCACTCGAGCGGCGCGAGCACGGTAAGGTGCTTCACGTAGCGGCGCAGAAGGTTGACCATGCGTAGCGCGGCCTGGCCGGATCCGCCGTCGGACTTGATGAACAGCGACAGGCGATCGACCGTGCCCCTCGAACGCACCAGCGCGTACAGGCCGGCCACGTCGTTCTGGCAGATGGCTCCCTTGGTGGAGTTCCAGTAGGTAAAAACGGGCTCGCCGAGCGCGGCGGAAAGGCGCTCGATCACCTGCTGTGTGCGCTCCATCAGGACGGGAGGTCGGGCGGGCTCGGGACGGCGGGGAACTTGGGGAACGGCGGCGGATTTCTTGGGCATTCTGTTTGGTTCAGATTAGGCGAACTGGACTATGGTAGCAAACGAGGCGCGCGGGCACCTGGCAGGCCGCATGATCGGCACGGGAAATCAAGCGGATGCGGAGATTTCCAGGTATTGTCTCGCAGTAATGATGCGTATGCTTTGAAACTCGCTCAGAACGAGAAGGTCGTTGTCGCCAGTAACGATGAATTGCGCGCCAGCCTTTAGCGCACATTCGAGGATGCAGTCATCGTTAGGGTCACGGCAAACCCCGGCAACTTCGCCGGTGATTTCAATTCGCAACGCGTCGCCGAGGCTCGTTTGTAGGCGGTGCCGCGCGGCCTCAGGGTCTCGACTGAACTTGCGGGACAATATCCTGATGACTTCGTCATCGATATCCGCACAGGTTGCGAGGTGTTCAACTTGCAAGGCGCGGTCCAACGCAGCAGCAGGAGTTCCGCCAAATTCGATGGCGGAAATCCAGATGCTGGAGTCGATCACGATGATCACTTACGAGGGTGCTCTCCGCGCCGCCCTCTTTCCGCGCGATCCTCGTGGATCAAACGTTCAACATCGTCAGCCGTGTACCCGTTGTGGTTGTTTTGCCGGCCCATCTCGTTCATTTCGGCGATCATCTTGCGAAACTGCTCAGCACGATAGGCGCGAAATGCCTCGCGGAATAATTCGCTGGTGGTGCGTGATTCGCGCCGCGCCATTTCTTCGACCTGCTCGGCGAGCTCGGGCGGGAAGCTGATGGTGAAGGTGCGGCGAGTTGGGGAAGAAGTCGGCATACGACTATCTTACAATATAGGAATTTGTAAGACAACTTCAGACACTCAACAGGCGAAAGGCCCGGCTCGCGCCGGGCCTTTGCTGATCACTGATCACTGACAACTGATCACTGCTCTTACTCCGCCGCCATCTCCTCGGCTTCGCCTTCCTGCCGCATCAGCTCCAGCTCGCGCTCGGCCGCTTCGATCTCCGCCGACACTTCCTGCTGCACGCGCGCCGCCGCTTCTTCGAGCTCCGGCGAGAGCTGAACGTTGCGGTAGTACTCCAGGCCCGTGCCCGCCGGAATCAAACGTCCAACGATCACGTTCTCCTTGAGCCCGCGCAGGTTGTCGATAGCCCCGTTGATCGAGGCTTCCGTCAGCACGCGCGTCGTCTCCTGGAACGAGGCAGCCGAGATGAAGCTGTCGGTCGACAGCGACGCCTTGGTGATGCCCAGCAGCAGTGGACGGCCCTGCGGCGGACGGCCGCCGGCCTTCTCCACGCGATCCTTCTCCTCGTTGAAGCGGAAGCGATCCACCTGCTGCTCGAGCAGGAAAATGCTGTCGCCCACTTCGTCCACGCGTACCCAGCGCAGCATCTGCCGCACGATAACCTCGATGTGCTTGTCGCTGATGGCCACGCCCTGCAGACGATAGACTTCCTGGATTTCGTTCACCAGGTACTTCTGCAGTTCCTTCTCGCCCAGCACGTCGAGAATGTCGTGCGGGTTCAAGGGGCCGTCCATCAGCGGATCTCCGGCGCGCAAACGCTCGCCTTCCTGCACGTTCACGTGAATGCCGCGCGGCACGGAGTATTCCTTCTCCTCGCCGTTGTCGGCCGTCACGTAGATCTTGCGCTGGCCCTTCACCACTTCGCCGAAGCGGACCAGGCCATCGATCTCGCTGATGATCGCAGTCTCACGCGGCTTGCGCGCTTCAAACAGTTCCACCACGCGCGGCAGACCGCCGGTGATGTCCTTGGTGCGCGTCGACTCCTTGGGAATCTTCGCCAGCACATCGCCGGGACCTACCTCGTCGCCATCCTGCACCATCAGGTGAGAGCCGCGCGGCAGCAGGTAACGCTTGCTGCCCTTGGAGCCCTTCACCACAAAGGTCGGCTGGCGCTTTTCATCGGGAGCGTCCGCAACCACCCAGCGCGACAGGCCGGTGACTTCGTCCACTTCCTCGTTCAGCGTGATGCCTTCCTGCAGATCCTTGAATTGCACGGTGCCGCCGATTTCGGTCAGGATCGAGTACGTGTACGGATCCCACTCGGCCAGCAACTGGCCCAGCGTTACCTTCTCGTTGGGCTTGACGCGGAGACGCGCGCCATACACCACCTGGTAGCGCTCCTTTTCACGCCCGCGCTCATCCACCACCGCAATCGATCCGGAGCGGTTCATGGCCACCAGCGCGCCGTCCTTGCTCTCCACGGTGCTCAGGTTGAAGAAGCGCACCGCGCCGTTGTTCTTCGCGTCCAGTCGCGACTGGTCGGCCACGCGGCTTGCCGTTCCGCCCACGTGGAACGTACGCATGGTAAGCTGCGTGCCCGGCTCGCCGATGGACTGCGCCGCAATCACGCCGCAGGTTTCGCCAAGCTCGACCATGCGGCCGGAGCCCAGGTTGCGCCCGTAGCACAGCGCGCATACGCCGCGCCGCGATTCGCACGTGAGCACGGAGCGGATCTTCACCTTCTCCACGCCCGCGCCCTGGATCGCCGAGGCAATGTCCTCGTCGATGGGCTGGTTGATCTCGACCACCACGTTGTTGTCGTAGTCCTTGATCTTTTCCAGAGACACCCTGCCGATGATGCGGTCGCGCAGCGGCTCGATGATCTCGCCCGACTCCACGATGGCCACCACATCGATGCCCTCGCTCGTGCCGCAGTCGTACTCGGTCACGATCACGTCCTGCGCCACGTCCACAAGACGCCGCGTCAGGTAGCCCGAGTCGGCCGTCTTCAGCGCCGTATCGGCCAGGCCCTTGCGCGCGCCGTGCGTCGAGATGAAGTACTCCAGCACTGTCAGCCCCTCACGGAAGTTCGCCGTGATCGGCGTCTCAATGACTTCGCCCGAAGGCTTGGCCATCAGTCCGCGCATGCCGGAAAGCTGGCGGATCTGCTGCTTCGATCCGCGCGCGCCGGAGTCCGCCATGATGTAGATCGGGTTCATCGCGCCTTCCTCATCGGCCCGCTTCATGTTCCCGAACATCTCATCCGCAACCTTGTCGGTCACCGACGACCACATCTGGATCACCTTGTTCGATCGCTCGCCGTTGGTGATGGCGCCGTCCATGTACTGCTTCTGGACTTCAATCACCTTCTTGTCGGCTTCTTCCACCACGGTGTACTTGCTGGCCGGGATCACCATGTCGTCCAGGCCCACGGAGAGACCCGAGAGCGTGGCGTAATGGAAGCCGAGCGACTTGATCCGATCGAGCATCCGCACCGTTACCTCGAGCCCGAGGTTCTGGTTGCAATAGTTCACGAGCTGGCCGATGCCCTTCTTCTTGAGCAGCCCGTTGATGTACGGCATGCCCTCCGGCAGCGCATCGTTCAGGATCACGCGGCCCACCGTAGTGCTGATGAAGTCGCCGTCGAAGTCCGCCGGCTCGGTGTGGGTCAGATCCTGGTCATCGTATGCCGTGGTCATGTCCAGCACCTTGCCGGTGTAGCGCAGGCGGATCGGCGACAGCGTCTCCAGCTCCTTCGCTTCCAGCGCCATCAGCACTTCCTCGGTGTTGGCAAACGTGCGGCCTTCGCCAATGCCGCCCTTCTTGGCCTTGGTCAGGTAATAAAGTCCCAGCACCATGTCCTGGGTAGGCACCGTGATGGGCTGGCCCGACGCCGGCGAAAGAATGTTGTGCGAGGCGAGCATCAGCACGCTGGCTTCAATCTGCGCCTCAGGCGACAGCGGAATGTGCACTGCCATCTGGTCGCCATCGAAGTCCGCGTTGAACGCGGTGCACACCAGCGGGTGAATCTTGATCGCCTTGCCTTCCACCAGCACCGGCTCAAAAGCCTGGATGCCCAGGCGGTGCAGCGTGGGGGCGCGGTTCAGCAGCACGGGATGGTCCTTGATCACTTCTTCAAGGATGTCCCACACCACCGGCTCCTGCATCTCCACCATTTCCTTGGCCTGCTTGATGGTGGTGCAGTGCCCGGTTTGTTCCAGGCGGTGGTAGATGAACGGCTTGAACAGCTCCAGCGCCATCTTCTTGGGAAGGCCGCACTGGTGCAATTTCAGTTCAGGACCGACCACAATCACCGAACGGCCCGAGTAGTCCACGCGCTTGCCCAGAAGGTTCTGGCGGAAGCGGCCCTGCTTGCCCTTGAGCGTATCCGAAAGCGACTTGAGCGGGCGATTGTTGGCGCCCCTCAGTACGCGGCCGCGGCGGCCGTTGTCGAATAGCGCGTCGACGGCCTCCTGCAGCATGCGCTTCTCGTTGCGCACAATCACTTCCGGCGCGTGCAGGTCCATCAGCTTCTTCAACCGGTTGTTGCGGTTGATCACGCGGCGATAGAGATCGTTGAGATCGGAGGTCGCAAAGCGGCCGCCGTCCAGCGGCACCAGCGGACGCAGCTCCGGAGGAATCACCGGCAGCACGTCCAGAATCATCCACTGCGGTTTGTTGCTCGACTTGCGGAACGCTTCCACGACCTTCAGCCGCTTGGCGTACTTGATCTTCTTCTGCGCCGACGTCTCCGTCTTCATGCGCTCGCGCAGCTCAACTCCCAGCTCGTCCACGTTGACGCGCTTCAGCAATTCCTTGATCGCCTCGGCGCCCATCATGGCTTTGAAGCCCGATGGCCGGAACTGCTGGTCGAGCTCGCGGAAGTGATTCTCGTCCTTGATGATTTCGCGATCGCGCACCGGCGCATCGCCCGGATCGACCACCACGTACGACTCGAAGTACAGGATCGATTCCAGGTCGCGCAGCGAGATGTCCAGCAGGTGGCCGATCCTCGAGGGCAAGCCCTTGAAGAACCACACATGCGAGCACGGCGACGCCAGCTCGATGTGGCCCATCCGCTCGCGCCGCACCTTGCTCACCGTCACTTCCACGCCGCACTTGTCGCAGATCACTCCGCGGTGCTTCATGCGCTTGTACTTGCCGCACAGGCACTCCCAGTCGGTCACGGGTCCAAAGATGCGCGCGCAGAACAGGCCGTCGCGTTCCGGCTTGAACGTGCGGTAGTTGATGGTTTCCGGCTTCGTCACTTCGCCATGCGACCAGCTCCGGATCTTTTCGGGCGATGCAAGCATGATGCGGATAGCGTCGAAATCGGTAATCGGGCTGGTAAGCTCAAACGGGTTCGAACGGAACAAGGCGACCCTCCTTGGCAGGCGCTATACGCGCTGCCGCGGCTTTTCCCGGGATTGCTTAAGGATCCTTCCTTCCCGGGTAGCGATGGTTATCGCTTTCAAGAAGGACCCTTAGAACAGTGGTCAGTTCTCAGTTATCAGTTGTCAGTTCGACGACGAAACGCTGCTGGTCAAAACTGAAAACTGACAACTGACGACTGAAAACTTTAGTCGTCCGCCACCGCCGCCAACGGCTCCGGCGCCGGAACTTTCTTAATCAGGTCCGCGCGCTTGATCAGCTCCACGTCCAGGCACAACGACTGTAGTTCGCGGATCAGCACGTTGAACGACTCCGGAACGCCCGGCTCGATCGCCGCTTCACCCTTGACGATTGCTTCATAGATTTTTGTCCGGCCATACACGTCGTCAGACTTGGCGGTAAGCAGTTCCTGCAGGATGTATGCGGCGCCGTATGCTTCCAGAGCCCACACTTCCATTTCGCCGAAGCGCTGCCCGCCGAACTGCGCCTTGCCGCCCAGCGGCTGCTGCGTAATCAGCGAGTACGGCCCGATTGACCGCGCGTGAATCTTGTCGTCTACCAGGTGCGACAGCTTGAGCATGTAAATGTAGCCCACCGTCACCGGCTGCTCGAACTGCTCGCCCGTCATGCCGTCAAACAACGGCGTCTTGCCCGAGCTGGGCAGCCCCGCCGCCGCCAGCAGAGCTTTGATCTCGCTCTCCTGCGCGCCGTCGAATACCGCCGTCCCGAACCAGATGCCCCGCTCCATGCCCGCGGCCACCCGCAACAGCATGTCGTCGCTCAGTTCTTCCAGTTGCCGCAGAGTTGCCGTTCCGGCAAATTCCTTGCGCATCAGTTGGCGCGTAGCCTCCACATCGCTGTTCGCGCGAACCATCGCCCCGATCCGCTTCCCCAGCCCGTGCGCCGCCCATCCAAGATGCGTCTCCAGGATCTGCCCCACGTTCATACGGGAAGGCACGCCCAGCGGGTTCAGCACAATCTCCACCGGCGTCCCATCGGGCAGATACGGCATGTCTTCCTCGGGAAGAATGCGCGCGATCACGCCCTTGTTGCCGTGACGTCCGGCCATCTTGTCGCCGACGCTCAGCTTGCGCTTCATCGCCACGTACACCTTCACCAGCTTGATCACGCCCGGAGGAAGCTCGTCGCCCTTGGCCAGCTTGGCGATCTTCTCATTGGTGATCTTGCGCAGCACTTCAATCTGCCGCGACGTCATCTCCTCGATCTCGTCGATCTGCTCGTTGACGCGCGGATCCTTGTCGGCATAGCGGATGCGCTTCAGGTTCTTGGTGGAGATGCGCTCGATGGTCTCGCGATCGAGCAGCGCGCCCTTCACCAGCAGGCGCTTGTTGGTGCGCTCGTCGTGCAGATCGGAGAGCACTTCCTTGTCGCCCAGGATCCCCTCCAGGCGCTTCAGTCGCTCGTCCGTCAAAATGCGGATTTCGTCGCCCAGGTTCTTTTCCAGCTTGGCCACGTACTCCGCTTCAATCAGCTTGGCGCGCTCGTCCTTCTCCTGCCCCTTGCGGCTGAAGATCCTGACGTCGACTACCGTACCTTCGATGCCCGGAGGGCACGTCAGCGAGGCGTCGCGCACGTCGCCGGCCTTTTCGCCGAAGATCGCGCGCAGCAGCTTCTCTTCCGGAGTCAGCTGCGTCTCGCCCTTGGGAGTGACCTTGCCCACCAGGATGTCGCCATGCTTGATCTGGGCGCCGATGCGGATAATGCCGCTCTCGTCCAGGTCGCGCAGCGCATGCTCGCTCACGTTCGGAATGTCGCGCGTGATCTCTTCCGGGCCCAGCTTGGTGTCGCGCGCTTCAATCTCGAACTCCTCGATGTGCACCGAGGTGTAGTAGTCCTCCTTCACCAGCTTCTCGCTGATCAGGATCGCGTCCTCAAAGTTGTACCCGCGCCACGGCATGAAGGCCACCAGCACGTTGCGGCCCAGCGCCAGCTCGCCCTGTTCCGTGCACGGTCCATCGGCGATTACCTGGCCCTTCAGAACCCGCTCGCCCTCGCGCACCACCGGCTTCTGGTTGATGCACGTGTTCTGGTTCGAGCGCTTGAACTTGATCAGCGTGTAAATATCGGAACCCACCTCGCGCGACAACTGCGTGGGATGGTGCTCGCCCTCCACGCGCACGATGATGCGCTCGGAGTCCACCGAATCCACAATGCCGTTGCGCTTGGCCAGCACCACCGCGCCGGAATCCCGCGCGGTCACGCCTTCCATGCCCGTTCCCACCAGCGGCGCTTCCGCCACCAGCAGCGGAACCGACTGCCTCTGCATGTTCGCGCCCATCAGCGCGCGGTTGGCGTCGTCGTGCTCCAGGAATGGCACCAGCGATGCGGCCACTGAAACCAGCTGCTTCGGCGACACGTCGATATAATCCACGTCAGTCCGGTTCACCAGCACAAAGTTCCCCTGCCGGCGCGCGTTCACCAGGTCTTCGGTGATGTGCCCCTGATCGTTGAACTCGATGTTGGCCTGCGCAATCGTGTGCTTATCCTCTTCCCACGCGCTCAGGTAGAAGCTGTACGGAATGGAGTCGATGCCGCGCTTGCCAGCCTTCTTCAGCTGCGCATTCAGCTTGAACATCTCGTCCTTCTCGATGTGGTCGCCCACGCGCAAGCCGCTCTCGCCCGCGTTGGCAATCTCCACAAAATCGAGAATCTTCGCGTCCTTCACCTTGCGGTACGGCGACTCGATGAAGCCGTATTCGTTGATGCGCGCAAAGCAGCTCAGCGAGCTGATCAGCCCGATGTTCGGGCCTTCCGGCGTCTCGATGGGGCAGATGCGCCCGTAGTGCGTCGGGTGCACGTCGCGCACTTCAAATCCCGCGCGCTCGCGGCTCAGACCGCCTGGTCCAAGCGCCGACAAACGCCGCTTGTGCGTGATCTCGCTCAGCGGGTTGGTCTGGTCCATGAACTGCGATAACTGCGACGAACCAAAGAACTCGCGGATGGCCGCCATCACAGGCTTCGCGTTGATCAGGTCGTGCGGCATCGCCGTCGACAGCTCCTGGTACACGCTCATCTTTTCCTTGATGGCGCGCTCCATCCTCACCAGGCCGATGCGGAACTGGTTCTCCATCAGCTCGCCCACCGCGCGCACGCGGCGGTTGCCCAGGTGATCGATGTCGTCCACCATGCCGATGTTCTTGCGCAGCTTCAGCAGGTATCGGATGGTCGCATAGAAGTCGTCTGCCGTCAGCGTGCGATGATCCAGCGACGTCGCTTCCTGGTTCTCATACAGCTTGATGTTGAACTTCAGCCTCCCCACGCGCGAGAAATCGTACTTGCGCGGATCGAAGAACATTCCTTCGAACAGTGCCGTCGCCGTATCCAGCGTCGGCGGATCGCCCGGCCGCAGCTTGCGGTAGATCTCGATCAGCGCCTCTTCCGGCTTGCGGATTGAATCGCGCTTCAGCGTGTTGGTGATGATGTTGCCCACATCGTCGCGCTCGGAGAAAAACACTTCGAAGCTCGTAGCGCCCGACGACAGTACCTTGTGCAGACGGTCCGCCGTCAGCTCCAGGTTCGCTTCCACAATCACTTCGCCCGTGGTTTTGTCCACGATATCGGCTGCCGTCATCGCACCGTCGAGCTCGGCCTGCTCCACTTCCACCTTCTCGATGTTCGCCGCACGCAGCGCCTTCAGCGTGTGCGGCGTAATCTTACGGCCGGAGTGCGCGATCTCCTCGCCCTTGTGCAGGATGGCGTGCGCCGGCTTGGCGCCCACCAGGTGCGTCCCCAATTTGGTGTCCGCGGGCACCGTCCAGAACAGCTTGCCCTCGGCAATCTGGAACCGGTCCACCGTATAGAACGTCTTTAGAATCTCTTCGTCGGAACGCAGCCCCAGCGCACGCAAAAAAATCGTGCCCAGGAACTTGCGCTTGCGGTCGATGCGCACATACAGCGTGTTCTTCTGGTCGAATTCAAACTCCACCCACGAGCCGCGGTACGGAATAATCTTGCCCAGGAAATAGGTGCGGTTGTTCGCCGTCTCGAAAAACACTCCAGGCGATCGGTGCAGCTGCGACACGATCACGCGCTCGGTCCCGTTCACAATGAACGTGCCGTTCGCCGTCATCAGCGGAATGTCGCCGAAAAAGACTTCCTGCTCCTTGATGTCGCGGATGGTCTTGTTGCCCGTCTCCGGATCCTTGTCGTAAATCGTCAGGCGCACCGTCACCTTCAACGGCGCACTGAACGTCATGCCGCGCTCTTCGCACTCCTGCTGGTCGTACTTCAGCTGCAGGCTCACCGGGTCGCCGCACTTGTTGCAAAAATCCGGCGTGTTCTTGTTGTAATGCCCGCACTTGGGGCAGAGCACATCGCCCGGAAGGAACGGATCCGTAATCACCATCGATCCGCAATTGGTGCAGGCCGTACGCAAGTGGTGCAGACCCTTCAGGTGGCCGCACTTGCACTCCCAGTTGCCGATCGCGTAGTCCACGAAATCAAGCTGCGAGATGCCGCGGAAATCCGTAATCGGAAATACCGACACGAACACCGACTGCAGCCCCGAGTCATCCCGCTCGTTGGGCAGCTTGTCCATCTGCAGAAATCGCTCGTACGAGCGCCGCTGCACTTCGATCAGGTTAGGGATTTGCGTTGCTGTAGGAATCTTTGAAAAATCGAGCCTGCTGCGAATCGCGCGCTTCTCGTTGGGCATGCTTCACTCCTGAGACTCTCAATTTGCCGGACTGATTCCGTCCGGGCAGGCGCCTGAGCCTCGTGGGCGCTCCGCAAAGTTCCGCTGTGGTCCTCGTTGTATCCCGGCCGGCCCATTCTTCCTGAGCCCGTCCCGCCCCGGTGCCCCTCTTGCCTCGCGCACCGGCGCGTTCATGCCAAGCATGCTGCTGATTACCGCGCTGTCGAATTCACCTCGGAGACGTTGCCGGTTGGAATGGACTTGCGCTAGACTGCGCACAATCGGTGAGAAAAACGCGTCCGGAAAGCACTGCTGCTTCTTCCGTACGTCGAGGGTGGAGTCCACCCATCGATGCGAGAGACACGAATAGCCCGCGAGGACGCGACGCCTCGCGAGCCCGGCCCGTTGCCTGTGCTCCCGTCCGAATTCTCAAATCCCTGCTCTCGCCGATCCCAATGCTCGCCGTCGCTGTCCGACCGCCAGATGTACGCCGCTCGTCGCCAGGATGCCGCCTAACCCGTTGACTCTTAGGTGCTTATTTCAACCACGCGAAGCCCGCTGCAGGAGCGCTTGGCTCCCTCTCCCGCACACGGACCGCATTGTTGCTGCTTCGTTGATGTCGAAATGCGCCTTCCCGATTCATCCCGCCAGCCACCAACCCAAAACGGGACGAAAGAACGCGCAACGTTCATCGTAACGCGTTCCTTCAGGACTTGCAAGTACGTTGCCGTTTTGCGCTGGCAGATCGAGTTCCGTTGACAAGATCGAGCTTGAAGCTGCTTTGAAGGGGCACGGCTTTAGCCGTGCCAAAATCAGCCCAAATTGATCCGGGCTTTAGCCCCCGAGGGATGCCTTCGCCCAAAACAGACCCACCATTGCCGTCCGGCCCGTACTTACTTGACTTCGATCGTCGCCACGCCTTCGAACTTCTTCTTGATCGCCTCAGCCTCGTCCTTGGTCGCGTTCTCCTTCAACGGCTTGGGAGCCCCATCGACCAGGTCCTTGGCTTCCTTCAGGCCCAGCGAGGTGATTTCCCGCACAGCCTTGATGGTGTTGATCTTGTTGGCGCCGGCATCCTTCAGGATCACCTGAAACTCCGTCTGCTCAGGCTCCGGAGCCGCGCCCGCCGCCGCGCCGCCGCCAGCCACCATCACAGGGGCCGCTGCCGCCGCCGACACGCCAAGACGCTCTTCCAGCTTCTTTACCAGTGCCGCCGCTTCCAGCAGGCTCAGGCTCACAATCTGCTCTTCCAACTGCGCGATATCCGCCATGTTTCTCTCCATTCAGAACTTTGAATTCGTTATTGCCCCGGCCGATCCGCCACGCCGAAAGGTTCCGATGCGCCAGACATGCGCCCTTTCGCCCCGCTTCACTGCCCTAAACCCAGTTGTCAGTTGCCAGTTCACAGTTTTCAGTTCGCCGGCTCCATACACCCTGCTGACAACTGAAAACTGACACCTGACAACCGCGGCAGCTACGCCGCCGCAAACTTTTCCTTCTCCACGCCCTGCCCAATCACCACCGCCAGATCCCGGCCCGTGGCATTGATCACCGTCGCCAGCCTCTGCGCCGGCGCGTTCATCAGGAACAGCAGCTTCGAGAAAAGCTCTTCCTTGCCCGGCATCGTGGCCAGAGACTTCACTTCCTGCACGTTCAGCAGCTTGCCGTCCACAATCCCCAGCTTGAACTGGAACTGCGCGTTCTCCCCCGCCCACTTGGCAAACACCTTGGCCAGCGCCACCGGGTCGCCCGAAGTAAACGCCACCGAGTTCACGCCCTTCAGACCCTTCAGCGCCGGACCCACCCTGCTGTCCTTGCTCGAAACCGCGGCCAGCTTGTTCTTCACCACGCGATACTTGCCGCCCGCCTCGCGGATCACCTTGCGCAGCTCATAGTCCTTGGCCACGGTCAGCTTGCTGAACGTACCGATAATCGCCGTCGTCGAGGTCTCCAGTTCCTTTGCCAGCAACCGGACCTTCTCCTGCTTCTTCGCCTTCGAAATTGCCATTGTGTGCTCCGCACAGTGATCAGTGGTCAGTGGTCAGTGGTCAGTTTCTTCCCTGAACCACTGTTCGTATCCGAGACCCCGATCGCTTCTCTTGCCCAAATTTGGGCGTCCAACCCAATCTTCTCGCAACTGATCACTGATCACTGACCACTGATCACTGATCACTGCTTTTAGTGCTTGCCCGCCGCGTCCGCCACAGCCTGATCCAGCGGCACTCCAGGGCCCATCGTCGAGCTCAGCGTGATGCTCTTGATGTACTTCCCCTTCGCCGCCGAAGGCTTCGCCCGCACAATCGACGTGATTACCGTGGTCGCGTTGTCCACCAGTTTCTCGGGCGGAAAGCTCAGCTTGCCCACCGGCACGTGCACCAGGCTGGTCTTATCGGCGCGGAACTCCACCTTGCCGGCCTTGATCTCCTTCACGGCCGAGGCTACGTCCATCGTCACCGTACCCGTCTTCGGGTTCGGCATCAGCCCCTTGGGGCCCAGAACCTTGCCCAGCCGGCCCACAACCTTCATCATGTCCGGCGTCGCAATCAGCGCGTCGAAGGCGGTCCACTGCTCCTTCTGGATCTTCTCCACCATCTCCTCGCCGCCCACAAAGTCCGCGCCCGCTTCCTGCGCTTCCCGCTGCCGGTCGCCGCTGGCAATCACCGCCACGGTCTTCGACTTGCCCAGCCCGTGCGGCAGCACCACCGTCCCGCGCACCATCTGGTCCGCATGGCGGGTGTCAACCCCCAGGCGCATGGTCAGGTCCACAGTCTCATCGAACTTGGCGTACTTTACCTTCTGCAGCAGCGTCACCGCATCCGGCAATGGATAAGCGGGCTGCGTCACAGCAGCGCGCGCCTTCGCAATATTCTTGCTGAGTTTCCTCATTCATCCCTCGTCTCCCACCGCATCTGCCAGTCCGCCGTGTGCGGAAGCCTGCCGCCGGAAGGGAAAACAGCGTTTTCAGCCGCTCAACCCAAGCCAGCCATTGGAATCAGGCCCAAATGCCGTGGTGCTATTGACTGTCCAGAGACACACCCGGACACATTCAAAGATCATATCGGACTGGCCTCATAATTGCAACCGCGCAGCGCCAAAGACTAATGAAACATGATCTCGCTCGAGGTGACGCGGTAGTGCGCCCATGTCTCCGTGTTGAGCGTCAGGTAAACTCGCGTGTCCGCGGGCAGGCGCATGTATCGACCAGTCTCAGTATCGATCAGCACCTGACCATTGAAATTGCCGCAATACGGAAGATTGAAGAGGAAGTATTTTCCTCCCGGGAGAAAGAGACTTCGAAGGCGGGTGGCCCAGTTCTCGGGATTCAAATTAAACCAGGGAATTTGGGCGCCGGGTGACCCAGTTCTCGGGATTCAAATTAAACCAGGGAATTTGGGTGCCCCAGGTCCCCGTTTTTGGGACCGGGGAGACCACGAACCAACGCCGCTCGCGAAAGCCGGGTGCCCCAGGTCCCTCGCTTTTGGGGACCTGGGATCCAACCAGGGCCCGACCACTCGCCGCACCCGCGCCGTAGGCGCACCGTTCGTTAGCCCCGCGCTTCAGCGTGGGGTACGCGCACCCCAACCGAGCCCGGAGTCCAGTAGGGACGGCGCAGGCACGGCCCGCATGCACTCCAAACTAAATCCATTTACTTCCGGGAATTCTACCTGGTCCTCCCGCCCACGCCGGTTTTCATCCCTCTATCTTCGTGTCAATACCCCAAAAAACAACTATTTTTCAACCCCCTCAGAATCAATAACATAAGAGTCCACAAAAGCGAACAAACAACGAACAAACCACGAGTTTCGCCTTTCCCGATATGCTATAATAGTTCCATCAGTAAAACCTGCGGCCGGACCCCAACAAGGTCCGGCCTTCGTGTTTAAAGCCCTCTATCCGCCAGCCTCCAGGCTGGCCTTTTCATTTCAGGAGCAACATCATGTCGCAACCCGAAACCACCACCCTCGCCCGCGCCGACTTCATGCAAGCCATCCAGCACTGCGCCGCCGCCTACCATCAGGTCCGCGCCGAGCTGCCCGGCAACGCCTCCTACCACGCCAATCAGGAGAACCAGTACAAAGCCGGCCTGGCCTTCCTCGGCCAGCTCCCCATCCTCTATGACCTCCCATCCTTCCAGCTCTACATCGCCTGCATCGCTCAGGGCGTAGGCATCGGTGCCATCGACGGGGCCGACTGCGGCCGCCTCTGTCACCTGGCCCAGACCGCCATGTCCGCCTGGAAGCTAGCCAACCTCATAGTCCCAGCCGCCCAAAAGAAAGAAGAGGCAGCCCAGAAGAAGCAAGAAGCCGCCCAAAGGCAGGAAAACGACCCCACCCCCCCTCCCCCCCAAAGGTAACCACCTCCCCGGGGAAGAAGCCCGCCGCGCCGCCGAAGCGCTCCCCGACCGCAAGACTCAAATGGAACTATACAAATCACTTAGGCAGCGCGGCATCCCCGTCCCCAGTGAGATCGACCTGCGCAACAACCCTCTCGTAGCCCTCTACTTCTGCGATCTAGCCGTGAGCCATCAAGACAAGCTGCCGCCACCGGACGACGGTTCCGCCCCGCAAGCCGGTCCAGCACCCGATCCGGGCCCGCTCCAGCAGTCCCAACAGGCCGCCTAGCGCCCTTTCGCCCCCAAAATCGTGAGCGATTCCGCCCGGCCTCCCCAAATCCGCCGTCGCCCGAACCGCCATCCGCCCCGCTCACACGACACCTCTTCCCAAATCAGAGCGCATAGTATATTATTGATAATAAATATGTTATACACGGGAAGCTGGTAGCTGGCAGCTAGAAGCTGAACGCTGACGGCTGAGGGGCGGGCGAGCTGTTCGTTCTTCGTGATTTGTGTCACATCGCGGGGTGAATGGTATCACTGCCCCTGCCCTTTCAATAGCGCAAACTCAGAAAACCAATCGATACAAAAAAGTTGCGAGGCCGACGGTTGGAAGGCAGGGATCGGAGGAGTCCATGAGCTTTAGCGTGAACATGAAGACCATCGTGGTGGCAACCGATCTCGAAGGGCGATCGGAGGCGGCGCTCGAGTATGCGCGGAAACTGGCCGCGGCCTACGGCGCGCGCATTGTGCTGGCGCATGGGTTAGACCCGATGGACTACGCCGCGGTCGAGGCGGTCCCCGGCAAGATCCTGCGGCGCATGCCGGAGACGGCGCGAGCGGTGCTGGACGAGATGGCGGCGGACCTGGTGCGCGAAGGCATCCACAGCCATTCGGAGGTAAGGCAGGGCGCGGTTGTGGACATGCTGCTGGACGTGATCCGGCAATATGAGGCGGGGCTGGTGGTGGTGGGCACGCGAGGAGGCGGGGGCGCGGGGCCGGTGGCCGTTGGCGCCATCGCCGAGGCGTTGGTGCGGCGAGCGCCTTGTCCGGTTCTGGCTGTAGCCGCGGACTGGAATGCCGGAGCGTACCGGCCGGTTCCGGGCGGCCCGGTGCTGCTGGCAATGGAACGGAACGACTCGATGCGGGCCGCGGTGGAGACGGCCATCTCCCTGGCGGAGAAGTTCCAGCGGACCCTGATCGTGGTGCATGCCCGCACTGCCGCCGAAGCGTCAGCCTTCCTGAATCCGTGTGCAACCACGCTGGAGGAGTTGGGGATTCGCGACTCCGGCGCTCTTGCGGTGCGCTGCGTGGTCAAGGACGGTCAACCGGCCGACGCGATTCCGCGCGCGATTGCGCAATTCAGCCCCAGCATGTTGGTGTTGGGCGTGAAGCGGCATAGTGATACGCCTGGCCGGCACGGGACGGTATTTTCCCTGCTGGCAGGCTCGCGCGTGCCGGTGTTGTGCGTTCCCGCTGAAGCCATAGCCGAGCATGTCGCGGCGGAAGCGGATGTCGCGGTGGAGATTGGATAGCCGCGGTAGTTGGGGCCTGTACGCGAGCCGGGGCGCCGGCTGGGTTGTGGCGCCTACAAGGTGGCATCGCCATGAAAGCGAGCTCCAGAAGAACTCCGGATACGGCAAGCGGCGAAGGGGAAGGCCGCTGGAATGCAGCATGGGCGCACCAGCTCACGCTGAAAGCGGCGCAGGACAAGGGAGACGGATCGATGGTAATGGAAGGTAAGTCCAGACGGGCGGACCCGGCGGCAGCGCGTCCGCTCTCTGAGTTGCTGTCGTGTCCTTCCGCAACGGGGACGGTATTGACCGCCTCCGCCCGGACCACCGCCTTCGATTCCGGGCAAATCGTCTTTCGCCAGGGAAGCCAGTGCCAGGGTTTGTTCCTGGTGGTGCAGGGGCAACTGCTGCGCCGCACCGACCGCATGGAGACGCGCATCTCACTGGGCCTGGCCCGGCCCGGCGACCTGGTGGAGCTGGCCGCGGCGCTTGGCGATCGGCACCATACTTATTCGCTGGTTGCGCAGAGTCCGGGCTTGCTCCTCGAGCTTCCGATTGACGCGCTGCACCAGGCGTTTGAGGAGTACCCGCCGCTGCGCATGCGGCTGCTGGAAGAGCTGGCCCGCGAGGTTTCGCGTGGATACAATCTTTGCAGCCAGACGTGGCCGGGGAGCTCGCGCCGCGCCGCCGCACGTACTTCAGAAGCGTAAAGGGCCCGATTTCTGAATGAGATAGGCATCCTTGAGTGACGCAACTCACTCGTGTTGCGTCCTGCGCCTGAAATGACCATCGCGGCGTCACTGCATCTGCCAATTGCGCTATACTCACAGGTAGACCAGCAGAAAAGCCATGGCCTCGTTTCATTCCCATCACCCGCCGGAAGATTGTTTGAATTGCGAGCATCGCCATCTGCGGATGTTCTGTAATCTCACGCCCGAAGCATTGCGAGATTTCGATGCGAGCGGGATCATGATGAGCCATGCGCGCGGCGCAAAACTGTTCAACGAAGGCGATGTGGCGCGCAACGTGTTCGTGATCTGCTTTGGGCAGGTCAAGATATCCTCCACATCGCGCGATGGCAAGACCATGATCCTGAAGATCGCGGGGCCGGGCGACGTGATGGGACTAAGCGCGGTGCTGGCGAACGTGCCGCACGAGGTTACCGCGGAGGCTATCGAGCCATGCCAGGTGAAGACGATCCGCAAGCAGGAGTTCGTCGATTTCCTGGGACGGCACGGGATCGCCAGCATGCACGCAGCCCAATCGCTGAGCGGTGAATACCTGACGGTGTTTCACGACGCCAAGCGCCTGGCACTTTCAGGCTCGGCCGCGGGCCGCCTGGCGCGCCTGCTGCTCGACTGGGGCCGTTCGGCTTCCAATGGCAAGCCCGAGATCCGCTTCACCATGGCGCTGACCCACGAGGAGATCGCCAATATGGCGGGTACCTCGCGCGAGACGGTGACACGGCTGCTGAACCAGTTCCGGCGCGACCAGTGGATCCAGATCAAGGGCGCCAGCCTGACCATCACCAAGCCGGATCAACTGGAACGCCTGACAGCGTAAAATTCTCTGGAAAGCTTGTGATCGCTCGCGGGCAGGCTATTGCTGCGGCCGGACGTGTTTGCCCCGCCGCAGATGGCCTCTCAGGGGATCGAAGTTGCAGCGGCGCAGATGCGCGCTGGTTTAGAGTTCTGACTGGAAGGGGAGCACGAGCATGGCGAAGAGCGTCAATAAGGTATTTCTGCTGGGCAATGTGGGCAAGGATCCGGAAATCCGTTCGACCGGTGGCGGGATCAAGGTGGCCAACTTCAGCCTGGCTACCAGCACCAGGCAGAAGGATGCGCAGGGCAACTGGCAGGACCGCACCGAGTGGCACTATATCGTTGCCTATGACAAGCTGGCGGATATTGTCCAGAATTACGTCAAGAAGGGCAACAAACTTTTCATTGAAGGCCGCCTGACCACGCGCAACTGGGATGACAAGGAACACGCCGGCATCAAGCACTACCGCACCGAGGTGATCGCGAACGATCTTTCGCTGCTCTCCGCGCGCGAGGATGGCGGCGGTGGCGCGGGCGGCTATTCCCGGCAGCCCGGCTCTTCAAGCAACGTTGACCAGCGGCCGCCGGCGGGCCAGGACGACTTCGCCCAATCGGCGGAAATCTCCGACGACGATATTCCGTTCTGAGTCGTTCCGAGTGGAACACGCAGGCGCCCCAGCGTTGGGGCGCCGCTATCCGCCAATCCCGTCGCGAAACGGATCGGCGGGATCGAAGAGAAGTGTCGATTCGGCGGTCACGTATGCGGATCCCGTGATGCTGGGAATCACGGCGCCGTTCTCCATGCGCACGCGGCCTTCAAAGACCGTCCCCAGGATGCCTTCCTGCCGCCACACTTCGCCCGGCGCCAACTTGCCATCGGCCACCAGGCACGCCATCTTCGCGCTGGTTCCCGTGCCGCAGGGCGATCGGTCATACGCCTTGCCCGGGCACAGCACAAAGTTGCGGCTGTGATTGGCGGGATCGCGCGGCGGGCTGAACAACTCGATGTGGTCGATCTCCGCGGTGTCCGCGCCGGTGACGCCACCCGCCTGCAGAGCCTGGCGTACAGCCCAGGTGAAGTCCGTGAGCCGATCCACCTGCTCCAGCCGCAGATCGAACGGATGATCCTTCATCAGGAAAAACCAGTTTCCGCCCCAGGCCACGTCGCCGCTTAGTTCGCCGTGCCCCGGCACGTGTACGCGCACATCGGCGGCATGACGATACGCAGGCACGTTCTCAACGGTGGCCGTATGCGCCGACTCCAGATCCACCGTTACCGTTCCCACCGGTGTTTGCAGCCGGTGTCGCCCCGGCGCGATCTGGCCAAGGTGCGCCAGCGTTACCGCCGCGCCAATAGACCCGTGCCCGCACATGCCGAGGTAACCTGCGTTGTTGAAATAGATCACGGCGGCAGCGCACGCGGGATCGTCTGCCGGCAGAATCCACGCGCCCACCACAACGTCGGAGCCGCGCGGCTCGCAAAGAATGGCGCGGCGCAAATGATCGTAGCGGCCGCGGAGCGCCTCAAGCCGTTCCATCAGCGAGCCTTCTCCCAGTCCGGGCCCGCCTGCCATCACGCAACGCGTTGGCTCGCCTGCCGTGTGCGAATCAATTACCGTAATCCGGGAACGCTCAAGGGTCATGGGGGTATTAACTGCCGGCAGGCGCCGTCGTACAGGTCTTCATGCGAAGTATACAGTCCTATACAAACGGAATCGCCTGGCCATGACCGGCCCCATCGATACCGATCCTTCACAATGCGATACCGCGCTCACGGTCTGTGCCGAGGCCACGCCGACACCGCGCCATGCCCGCGCCTGTTCTAAAATGAGAAGTACGCTCGGAGCCCTTTTGATGTCCTCTTCCGCTGTATTCGTCGGCGTGGACCGTCGTCCATCTCCAGCGCTGCGCCGCTTTGCCTGGGCCGTGCTGGTTTACTTCATCGCCGTCATCCTCTGGGGCGGCCTGGTGCGCGCCACCGGCTCGGGCGCGGGCTGCGGCAACCATTGGCCGTTATGCAACGGCACCGTCATGCAGCACTCGCCCCACGTTGACACCATCATCGAGTTCACTCATCGCGTCACCAGCGGCATCTCGTTCTTCTCCGCCGTGGGTCTTCTTATCTGGACGTTTGTCGGCACCGCACGCGGGCACCTGGCCCGAGCGGCTTCGGTTGCCACCGTTCTCTTTACCCTTGTTGAAGCCATTCTCGGCGCGCTGCTGGTGAAACTGGGACTCACAGCGCAGAGCCAGTCCCCGCTGCGCGCGCCATACCTGGCGCTGCACCTTACCAACACGCTTCTGCTGCTAGCCGCGCTCACGCTCACCGCGCATTTGCTCAGCCGCCGCTATGGCTACTCCAAAGACACCATCCGCATGGTTGCGCCCATCGGCGCCATCGCCTGCGTCCTGGTGGTACTGATGGTGGGCGTCACCGGCTCGCTGGCCGCCCTCGGCGACACGCTCTTTCCCGCCACTTCACTGGGCGCCGCGCTCACCCAGGACTTTGCCGCCACCAGCGGATGGCTGGTGCGCTGGCGCTGGACTCATCCCGCCTTCGCCTTCTTCGCCAGCATCTTCCTCATATGGCTCCTGGTTCGCGCCTCACACCGCTCGGCGCACTGGGACAATCGCGGGTTGTCGGCGCTGGTGCTGCTCCTGCTCGCCGCACAGTACCTGCTTGGTGTCCTCGATGTGGTGCTGCTGGCGCCGGTGTGGCTGCAGATCGCACACCTGCTTGGCGCCGATCTTCTCTGGTCCGCGCTGGTTGTGCTCACCGCGCGAGTCGCGCTGGAGCCGTTGGGCGGGGAGTAGGGAATAGGGCCTGGAAAGCGAGGGCGCAGTTCGCATCGTGAACCGCGCCCGCTTTCTTGTTCCCCGTTTCTCTCGTTCCCTACTTCACTAGCACTCCCGCGGCCGGATACTCCGCTCCGCCCGCAGTCGCGTGAATGACCGGCAGCTCCGGCGTCGCCGTCAGCCACTCGATCTTTCCATCGCGCAGGATCGCGGTGTCTTCCGCTTTCCCTCCGCGAATGCTCGGATTCCACGCAAACGCCTGGTTGTTCACCACCGCTTCCGTGCCCTTTGGCGTGGCCACCCACTCGCGTTCCCAGTATCCCGTGGGTCCGCCCTGGTGATGGAAGCGCTCCTCGCCCGGATAGCCCTCCGCCGCGTAAGCATCCTGTGCCACTTTGAACAGCTCCGCCGAAGTGGCCCCGACGCGCGACGCGTGCAGCAGCGCCGCATTCACCTGCGCCGACGACCGGAACCGTGCGCCAAGCTCATCCGGTAGCGGCCCGAAATGCACAAACCGCGTGATTGAAATCGCCAGCCCCCACTTGCGCGCGCACAGGTTCAGCATGGCGTACTTCTCCACGTGCTTGCCGCGCGCCACCGCGTGCTTGTACTTCAAAATGCGCTCGTCGGCGGCATAGAGATAGACGCTGGGCAGAATGCCGCGCCTGAGCAGGTTCGCCGCCGTCATCGCTTCCAGATCGTATTCGCTCATGCCCGGCTTCACGGCCTCGAGCGATTCCACCGTTGCCGCCGTGGTCTGCGCGCCCAGCCATTTGTAGCGCGCAATCTCCGTTTCGCTCAGCGATGCGCGCAGCGGAAACAGGTTCGCCGCCGCCGCGCCCGTATCCGAGGCCAGCGGCCCTCCCGCAAGCTTTGCCGCTGCCTCTGCTGTTTCATCCGCAAACCACGGAAAGGTCACCGGCTCGAAGTCCAACGCACCGAATTCCTCGTCGTGCAGCCGCGGCGCCTCGTTTTCCGTGGTGAAGTAGTACCGCTTGCCCTCGGCCGTCACCAGCAGCGCGGCCACGCCCGTCTCGCACGGTGTCAGCACGCGCAACTCCGCCGCGCCGCCCGTCAGCCATGCCACATTTTCATTGCGCCGGATCAGCACCCCGGCATGATGGTTTGCGCGCAGCCACTCCACAACCTGCTGATGCTTGCGCTCCAGCTCGTCGTTCCACGCCGCCTGCGCAACAATCGTGGTCCCGTTTACCGCCAGGTCTTTCCCAATTCTCTTACTCATAATTGCAATATCCCTTCACAGGTGTCAGGTGACAGGTTTCAGACCTCACCAATCCATGAAACCTGATTCCTGTCGCCTGTCACATTCTGGTGTGCCCGAATCAGTCCTCGAGCTGCGGATGGTAATAGCTCTCCCATCCCAGGTAATTGGTCGCCGCTTCGTGGATCGCCTTCGACACGTCGCTGAAGTTGGCCGCAACGTGATGCTCGAACGCTTCGCGGCAGATGTACTTCAGCAGCTTCTGCAACTGCGGAATCTCTGCAACGCCGGCGCCGCCGAACGTGACCAGCGGATCGTCGGTGAACTGTCCCGGTCCCGTGTAGCCGCGGATGACGCCGCGCCGGTCGTCGGTGGAGAAGCGCGCGTACGTCATGCCGCCCGCCTTCACCCGGCCCACGCAGGTGCCGAACGTGTTCAGCTTGCCCACCGTGCCCGCGATGATTTCCTGGTAATCCATGCGCACATCCTTGAAGAAGTGCTTGGGCAGGTTGGAGCAGTGGAAGCAGACGCACTTGTTGGGATCGGTGCCGTAGTTATTGTTCCAGTCCAGCAGCGCAGAGGGCGTCCCGCTGGCCAGCGCCAGCATGTACATGCTCAGCACGCCCGGCACATCCACTTCGCATGCCGACGGCATCAGCTCATTCGACATCATGCTCATCACCGTGCACGGCACCACCCCGAAAAACTCTTCCATCGAGGTCCAGCACTGCAGCGCGGTAATGTTGATGTGCGCCTGCGTCATCCAGGCTTCCACCACGGCCGCCAGCTTGGACTGCTTGATCAGGCCTTCTTCCGAGATGCCTGCCGTGGAGACGTAGTTCTTGATTTTCTTGAGCTTCTCCTGCACCACATCGTCGGTGTCCTTCAAGCGGTTGATGCGCCCGAAGATCTCGGAAAGATCCAGCGTTTCCACGGTGATTCCGTTGGTCTCGAGAATCCGCTCGGAGTAGCGCACCGTGTTGAACGCCGTAGGCCGCGCGCCAATGGCGCCGATGCGCAGATTCTTCAGCCCCTTGACGATCCGGCATACCGCGGAGAACCACTCCAGGTCCGCCTTGAACTCCGGCGAGTTTACCGCTTCCGTATGCAGCGTGGTCAGCGAGTACTTGATCCCATACTGCATCATGTTGTTGCACGCGCTCATCTTGCCGCAGAAGCTGTCGCGCCGCACTGCAATCGTCATGTTGTCGCTGCGGTCGGGCGTGGCCTGCACCAGCACCGGCACCTTCAGCCCGGAAAGCCGGATCGCATCCACGATCCCGCGTTCCTCGCCGAAGTTCGGCAGCGTCAGGATGATGCCGTCAATTTCCTCGGCGTGCTTCTTGAAAAGTTCGGCGCACCGTTGCGCTTCCTCATAGGTTTCCACCGCGCCATATTTTGACTCTTCCGGCGTCAGCACAATTGCCTTCGCCCCCACCTCATTCAGTGCGGCGAGAATCTCTTCACGGCCCGTTTTGGCCAGATGGTCAGGAAAGAATCCGCGGTTGCCCACCACGATCCCGAAGGTCATTGTTCGTTGCGCTGCCATGTTCGTATCACTCCTTCAAAAAACTCGCCGCCTCGCGGCTGTTATCCCTTGTGGATGATTGCGTTGATGCGGCGCTCAGCGTGCCGCGCAAATAAACTTTCCGGCTACTTCGCCTTCCCCGGACGGAACTTGATCACGTACACCAGCCCCAGCAACAACAGTACGGCTCCCCACCAGACGGGCGTGTGCAGGCTCGTCAGTTGCACTCCCGTTGCATAGTTGCCGGTCGCTGCTTCATAGCACCCGTAGCCGAAAATCATTGCTCCATAAGCCGTCAGCTGCAGTCCAATGAAGAACCAGATGGTGATGCGCGCACCATGCATAGCGTTTCTCCGTTACCAGACCAGAATATTGAGAGCCACGAAAATCACACCCACCAGCGCTGCCCAGAACCACTCGCGTTTGTACAGCGGCACCCATTCTTCCTTGGGCAGCACCGTGGCGCCGTATACCAGGCCGTCGAGCTCGGCCACCGGTTTCGGCTTGGTGAACAGGCTCACCAGCACAATCACGATCGCCGCAAAGCAGAATGCCCACAGCGCCCGGAACACATTCTCGGCCATCGGCTTGGCATCGGCGGAAAGCGCTACCACCGCCAGCTTGGCCGGAGTGATCTTGACCCACACAAACAGCCCCGCCGAAAAGAGAATGCCCAGCAACAGTCCCAGGAATCCCGCCCAGCGTGTCGCGCGCTTCCAGAACATGCCGAACAGGATCGCGGCCAGCAGCGGCGCTACAAAGATGCTGAACAGCGCCTGCACATAGTCCATGATGCCGTGGAACTGCTGCACCAGGTATGCTGCCCCGATGGAGACAATCACTCCGGCAACAATAGAGATTCGCCCCACCATTACATAGTGGCTGTCGGTGCCATTTTTGTAGATCAGCGGCTTGTAAATGTCGTAGGCCCACACCGTGGAGAAGGCGCTCACGTTCCCCGCCATGCCGCTCATGAAACCGGCAATCAGCGCCGTGATGCCCAGGCCCAGCAGCCCTGGCCCCAGGTACCGCACCATCATCAGCGGCAGCGCCTGGTTGTAGGTGTGCAGCTCGGCATTCGGGCCGCCGCCCAGCACCTTCTGCTGCTCCGCCGGAGAAAGATTCGTCCTCGCCATCGCGGCGGAACAAGCGCCCTGATCCACCACCTGCTCCGCGCCGTTCATGGTGCACGCCGCCGTCACATCTTCGCCCACCAGCACGCGCCGGCTTCCGTCAGGATTCTGCAGGAGCACCAGCCCCAGCAGGCCCGGCAGAATCACGATGAACGGCACAGCCATCTTGAAGAACGAACCGATCAGCGGCGCCATGCGCGCCGCCCGCAGGTTGTGTGCCGCCAGAACCCGCTGCACCACCAGGAAGTCCGTGGTCCAGTACCCGAAGCTGATCACGAACCCCAGCCCGAACACGATCCCGGTCCAGTGCACTCCCATCGGGTTCGCGGCAAAACTTCCCGTATCGCGCCACAGGTGGAAGTAGCTGTCCGAGTGCAGATTGGCGATGATCTTGGTCTGCAGCCCTGTCCATCCGCCCGCCTGGTACAAGCCCAGGATCGGCACCAGCAGCGCCCCGCCCCAGATCAGCACGAATTGCAGCACTTCATTGAAGATGGCCGACCGCAGCCCGCCCAGCCCCACGTACAGCGCCACGGCAACCGAGCTCACAATAATGCTGAAGTTGATGTCCCAACCCAGCACCACCTTCATGACTACCGCCATGGCGAACATGTTCACGCCGCTCATCAGGATCATTTCCAGAGCAAACGCAAACGCCGACACGGTGCGCGCTTCGCCGCCATAGCGCAGGTCCAGGTACCCCGGCACGGAGTGCGTCTTTGAGACGTAGTAGAACGGCATCATCACCAGGCCAAGAAACACCATGGCCGGTATGGCGCCGATCCAGTACCAGTTGGTTGCCAGGATGCCGTATTGATACGCCGATCCCGCCCAGCCCATCAGTTCCAGCGAGCCCAGGTTTGCGGAAACAAAACTCAGCCCGGCGATCCACGCCGTCATCTCCCGCCCGGCCATGAAAAACTCTTCGCTGGTGTTCGACTGGCCCTTCAGGTAGAAGCCGATCCAGATCACCATGCCGAAGTAAATGGCAATGACCGCGATATCCAGCGGGCGCAGGTGAGCCAGCGGCACGTTGGTTGCCAGCATGGCTGGCATGGATGCCAGGCCCGGTGGGGAAATAGACAGTGGTGCCAATCCAAACATGAGTCACCCGAACAGGGGCTTCGACGCCAATTGCACTTGAGCGTTCGCCCCAAGTAAATGGTTTTACTGCCTGGTTTGTCAAGCGGCAAAACTCAGGCGCCGGGGCGCGCCGCTCATTCCCTGGCGCTGCTGGTTCCGGAAGAGCGCCTGACCCGCATGAAAACGGTTACCGCGGAAGTGTATATTGCCCCCGCCCAGCCGCGCCAATCGCCCTTTTTCTTACCCCGCATTACGCCAATTGCCGCCCTCCGCTCATTTCTTTATGCATTTCCATCTTGTCCATCCCCATCCCCGGGAGCTAACGTGTTCACAGGCCCGACCCGTTCCCCACCCTCGGCCAATGAACGGCAAGGGGGCGTACTGACCACTGACCACTGACCACTAACAACTGTCTTCCGGAGGTCCCAATGCTCGCCCAAGATCCCGTCCTTTCCCGCCGCTCCTTCTTCCGCTTCGCCGCCGGAGCCTCCGCCCTCGCCGCTTTTCCAATCGTTTCTGAAGCCCATCTGGCCTACGCCCAGCGCGCGCACCGCTCCGGCGACCCCAACAAGGGCATCCACATCGATTCCAATGAGAACCCAATGGGCCCCTGCGACGCCGCGCGCCAGGTCATCGCCGACCTCATTCCCAAAGGCGGCCGCTACTTCTTCAACATGGAAGAGGAGGTCGTCAATCTCTTCGCGCAGCAGGAAGGTCTCGATCCCAAATACGTGCGCCTCTATGCCGGCTCCAGCGAGCCCCTCGCCTACACCGTCCTCGCCTTCACGTCGCCCACCAGCCCGCTCGTCACCGCCGATCCCGGCTATGAAGCTGCCGAGTGGTCCGCCGCCAACGCCGGTGCGCCCGTCGTCAAAATCCGCCTCGCCGATCCCGCCGGCGCCGCCCCTCACGACATCCGCGCCATGATCGCCGCATCCCCCTCCACCGGCGTCATCTACATCTGCAATCCCAACAACCCCACCGGCACCTGCACCCCGCGCGCTGACATCGCATACGCCATCGATCACGCGCCCAAAAACACCGTGATCCTCATCGACGAGGCCTACATCCACTTCTGCGACCAGCCCCGCTCTCTCGACTACGTCAAGCAGGGCCGCAACGTCATCGTCCTGCGCACCTTCTCCAAAATTTACGGAATGGCCGGCCTCAGAATGGGCTTCGCCATCGGCCGTCCGGATCTCTTGAAGAAGCTCGATTACTTCGGCCGCAACATGCTGCCGGCCTCGGCCATGTTCGCCACCCGCGCCAGCCTCAATGACGCGAGCCTCGTCCCCACCCGCAAAGCCCTCATCGCCTCCACGCGCATGGATACCATCTCCTGGCTCAAGCAGCAGGGCTACGCCTCGACGCCGTCAGAAAGCAACTGCTTCATGGTCGACACGCGCCGTCCCGTCAAAGACGTCATCGCCGCAATGGCCGCCAAAGACGTTTATATCGGCCGCCCCTGGCCCTCCTGCCCCACCCAGGCCCGCATCACCGTAGGCCTCCCGGAAGAGATGACAGCCTTCCGCAGAGCCTTCAGCGAGGTCATGGCCAGCTAGCGAGAGCCGACACGAGCAATCCCCAGCGCGGCATTGCGTATCGCAGGCCTCCCGCACCGGCTGTCGCGCGGGGAGTCCCCCTATTACCCCTATTACCCAAGATCGCTCGCCGCGCCCCTGGTCGCAAACTCATGGCCGCAGTTCCCGTCGCTGAGCAGCTAGAATTGCTGTGAATAGGTATCATGTCCATCATGTCCAATCATGTCCCTCAATTTCCGAATTTCCGATTTCCGGTCCCTCAATTTCCGTTTCCGAATTTCCGGAACCATCCGCTCAATATCAGAGCGCTTCCCGTTGTTGCACAAGGTCGCTAACAGGCCTGGGACCTCTATCGTCGCGGCATCGATCGTCTGTCGATGGATATCCGTGATGAACACAGTGGACCCAGCTTCCGCGAATGCGCGAGCGATCTCAAGCCCGATCCCTGACGCCGCAGCCGTGATGAGTACCTTTTGCGCCATGACTGCTCCTTCTCGTACTTACGTCAAGCATCATAGAGACCTTTGGCGATGTAGCTGCCGGCCAGAGGGCAACCTGCATCAATAAACGTGTATCGCTTCTGTGTAGTTCATACCCATTTCAATCATGGCCCGAATCAGATAGTCTTGCCAGACCAATTCCATGCCTCTTTCCTCAGGCACCCAACTCGGCTCTGGCATGAGCTCCGCACCGCCACATCACGCCCGACCCCGGGTCTTTTACGGCTACTGGGTCGTACTGGTTTCCGCCCTGGGCAGTGCTTGCGGAATCGGCCCGGTTGTCGTCTATACATTCGGCATTTTTGTCAAACCTCTCGCAACCGAACTCCACGCCAGCCGTGGCTCTATCGCCCTTGCAATATCGCTGATCGATCTGATGGTGCTGATCTCCGCCCCGTTAGCCGGCCGTCTGGTTGACCGCCATGGTGCGCGAACCGTCATCGTCGGATCGCATCTTGCGGTGATCGGCTGCCTGGTGGCGATCTACTTCCTGCCGCCGCCACTCTGGCATTTCTATGTCCTGTTCGCCCTGATCGGTTTGCTTGGAGTTGCCACGACTCCGGTCACCTATTCCCGCGTGGTCGCTAATTGGTACGATAGGCGTCGCGGCACAGCACTCGGTTTCGCCACTGCCGGTGTGGGTCTCGGGACCTTCGTCGCCATGCCCATTGCGCAAACGCTGATCGAGCGTTCTGGTTGGCGAGTGGCATACCTGGGCATTGCGGGATTCTGCCTCGTTGTTGCAGTCCCAGCGGTTTGGCTGTTCCTTCGAGCGAATCCAAGGGAGATGGGGCTCGCGGCCGATGACATTGCCCCGAGCGCTGCGCGCGCGGCTATCGCTGAGGAAGCAACCGGCATCGCCGTCTGGCAGGCTCTCCGTACACGAAACTTTTGGCTGCTCGCGGGTATCTTCTTCGTTGTGGCCGCATGTGTCACGGGAACGAGCTCCCATATCGCGCCCCTGCTCACGGACTCCGGTGTATCCGGATCCTCGGCTGCATTTGTTGCTTCGCTGTTCGGAGTCGCGATTGTCGTCGGGCGGATCGCCAATGGCTACCTCGTCGATCGCTTCTTCGGCCCCTACGTGATGGCCGCCGTATTCGCCGGAGCAGCCATCGCGGTCGCCATCCTGTGGAGTGGTCTCGGAGTTCACCTGGCCGCGCCTGCCGCGCTACTGCTCGGTCTTGCGGCCGGTGCCGAGGGCGACCTGATGCCCTACCTCGTCAGCCGCTACTTTGGCATGCGATCCATGGCAGAGATCTACGGCTGCATGTTTGGTGCCTTTACGCTCGGCAATGCCACCGGACGTTACCTGATTGCCGTCGGATTCGAT
>DASZLF010000051.1:0-2697 GCA_035552555.1 Occallatibacter sp. | reverse complement strand
GCGCACGTTGCGAGTAAACGCCCAGATGAGGAAGCTCAGCGCCGGCCGCACGAGTTTGCTTTGGCATTTGTTCATAGGCCTGGTTCTGCTCATCGGCGGACTCCTGTCTGTGATTGCGAGTACGGTTCTGCCGAACATCCTCCGAAAAATCAGCCTGCGTCGCCAACTGGATGGGCTGAGCGGGAACGCGGCCAGCATGAGCACGCGCGTAAACTCGGCTCTGCGTACTTTGATCGCAATGGAGCAGAGAAGGATCGACCTGCTGCTGAAACACACCTGGGTCTTTTCTCTAGCCTCAACTGAAGGGCTGGATGAAATTGCGGCGGCGATTGAGCAGCTCGTAAAGCGCATGAAGCTCGCCCACCGGCTGGAGGACCTGCGCCGAAGACTGGAAGACGGCCTCACGACCGCTCCCCCCTCCATCACCGACGGAATAGAAGATAAATTGCAGGCTGCCGCGGCGCTGCTCCAGTATTTTGTGCTGACGCCGGAGAACGTAGTAGCGGCCAACGGATACATGGAGGCCGCCAACGCGGCACTGGAATCGCTGGGCAATACGGGAGTGCTTGCGGTGCAGATTGCCGCCAGGTTCCAGGAATTGAAGGTCCGCCAAAGGCTGTTCCCGGCCTCTTATTACTCCGACCTTCAGGCCGAGCTGCCGGGAATGTTCGAGGTTTTGAATCAGCCGTTCGACGATCCGGCGAACATTACTCCGTCGATGATGTTTGCGATCGATTTCGGCGTTGCCGCGCTTCATCTGGCTTTCGATTATTCGGGGATCAGGGCCGGGGCTCCGGCAATTGAGAACGGTTCCAGCCCGGGCCAGAGCGCCAGAGAGCGCCTGCAGGCCCATCACGAAGAATTTGTTACGCTGCTCGGGACGTTATCGCGCGGAGTGTTGCGCGATCTGCGCATTCTTGTTCAGGAGATGCGGGAAAACATCTATGAGCGCGATGTGCTGGAAGAGATCGCCGCGCGCGGCAAGGCCGAGATTGTGCTGGAGCCGCAAGTGGCGCGGCCCTATGAGCCGATGGTTTTCTCCATCCGATTCAAGGACGCCCGCTTTAATCACGCGGCCGCGATCCAGCGATTGGTCTGCCGGTGGGAATTCCCAAATCATCTGCAGGAGCAGGAATGGAAGGCATGCCATTTTTTTCAGGGCAGTGAGCGAACCCGCGGAGACGACGATGACGGCGACAATGGCGTGGCCGTCTCCGTCCGGGTCGAGGCCCGGCGGCCCATCGCGCGCGCTGTCGCCGCTGAGGATAAAGCGTCTCCCGCGCCGCTAAGGAGCGTTCTGTCGACCAGAGTGGAAATTGAGCGCAGCGCAGGCTCATCGTATTCGCGCGCCTTCGCCGAGGGCGTGCGCTTCCTGATTACGTTCGGCGTTGCGCTGGCGGCTCTATTCTCCGGCGCGTTGCAGCAAGTGGAAAGGCTGGATTTCCTTCCCGCCATAGTCGCGGTGCTGGCGCTTGGTTTCGGCGCGGATACGATTAAAAACCTGCTCACGCAAACCGCGAAGAAGGCTGCGATTTAGAGGGCGCCTACTGCCCGCAGGGCGCCTTATAGGGTACCTGCAAATAATGCCGCGCCTCATTCAACGCCCCTGACGTGTTGTCGTTGGTCTGAACGGCTTTGCGGTACTCCTCAATCGCGCGGTCGCGCTGGCCGGTCAGGTCGAAGATCTTTCCAATCTGGATGTGGCTCCAGACCTCGCTCCATTTCGGATCGTCGTCCCCGTTCAGCGCGTCGCGATAGGCGTTGACGGCAGCCTGCATATTGCATTGCGTGAAGAAGATTTCTCCGATCCGGTAGCTCGCAAGCGAGCTCTGGGAATTGGCCTCAAGCGCTTTGCGGTATTCGCCCAGCGCCCCGGTCAGGTCTCCCTGCGCGACCAGTTGCTGGCCTTTGAGGATGTCCACGCGCACGACCATATCGGGCGTGGTCTTCAGGACCCAGTCGTCGGGATCGATCAGCACATGGCGCGGGCGGCCGAATGTATCCACCACATATTGCGAATCGGTGCCCACTACGGAAATGCGCTTGTTCTCAGTCTTGCCGTCGGTCTCAATCCGCAGTTCCACCGGCATGTTGAACAGATCTAAATCCTGCTGGATCTCACCAATGGTCCGAAATCCCTTGTTGTTGCCCAACCGGTAGACGGCATACTTGTCAGTGAAATCGGGTGCGCCCGTGCCGTTGAGCCATTGGGAAAAGAAGGGCGTGAGCTGCTGCTGGGATTGTGCTTCGGCAATTTTCTCGAAGTCGCCGGTGGTTATCGGCTTGTCGGTGTACTGCGAAAGAGCCGCACGAAGAATATTGATAAAGCTGTCCTGCCCGACCTCCCAGCGAAGCATGTGGAAGACCATCGCTCCCTTTTCCAGGGTCATCGACTGGAATTCCGGCGAAAACACATTGAGCCGCCCGGCGCTCGTAAGCGGAATCGTGTCATAGGCGAGCGCTCCGGCGGAGACATCGAGCAGCGCGGCGTCCATCGCTCCCCGCCCGGCTGAGTCCTGCAGATACATCAGCTCGCCATAGCGCGACATGCCGTTCGTGATCCAGGCATCGTCCTGGGTGGCCGGACTGATCTCGCTGCCCCACCATTGATGCGCAATGGTGTTCGAGAGCAGGCGGAAGGCGGTTTTGCCGGGAATGCGATTGCCGGCAACGGCGACGACTTCGGGCCCCCAGTAT
>DASZLF010000050.1:0-50905 GCA_035552555.1 Occallatibacter sp. | reverse complement strand
TTGGACAGCCTCCGCCGGCGCGGCTCACCGCTGATAGCCCTCCTCGCCAAACCAGCACTGCCATAATCGGGAGACCCGATGCATTTTCGCAAAACAATTCGTCTTCCCACTTGACTGGAACAACTCAGATGACTGTCGTGCGGGTGTCCCCACCCGCACTTTTCCGCAGCCTGTTCAGCCCGCGCGCGCCCACATCACCGGTTGTACTTCTTCAACACCCGCTGCAACTCCTCATGCGGCAGCGCCGGAACTGTGTGCCCGTCGATGCCGGTCATGGTCCTGGCACCCACCATCGCATTCACAATCGCCTCTTCCGTGGCCTCCACCGTGGCCTCGAACAACGGGCTGATGTGGTCGTTTGAAACCGTCTCCACGCGGTTCGGCCCCGGCGTGTCGTCGGCCTGTGGATTGGCCGTGGAGAAGGCCACAAAAATGTCGCCCGATCCGTTGCCCGAGATGGATCCGGTGCGCGCCAGCCCCAGCGCCGCCCGCCGCGCAATGCGCTTCAACTGGTGCGGCAGCAGCGGCGCATTGGTCGCCACCACGATGATGATCGAGCCCACGTCGCCTTGGGATTCGCTGCCCGGTAAGGCTGGACCCGGCGATGCGTCGGTATATGGAACTCCCTCGGAAATCTCCTTGCCGACCGGCACTCCGGCAATCGTCAACTGCGGCCGGCGTCCGCAATTGCACTGCACCAGAACCCCCACCGTGTAGCCGCTATCGGCTTGCGCCAGCACCCGCGACGCAGTGCCCGTGCCGCCCTTGAACCCGTAGCAGATCATGCCCGTGCCGCCGCCCGTGTTGCCCTCCGCCACGGGCCCGCCTTTGGCCAAGTCCAGCGCCGCAAACACGTCCTCCGGCTTCACGTGAAATCCGTTCAGGTCGTTGAGCCAGCCATCCCACGTCTCCGCCACCACCGGCAGCGCCCACGGCTGGCGCATCATATCGTGCTGCAACTCCCACTTAATGGTCGAGTCGCGCACCACCCCCACGCTGTGCGTGTTGGTAATGCCGATCGGCCCTTCCAGCAGCCCCGACTCTTCAACCCAGGTGGTGCCGGTCATCTCGCCATTGCCGTTGAGGCTGAACCACCCCGCATACACCGGGTGCGTGTCTTTCGCGCCGCGCGGCAGAATCTCCGTGACCCCGGTGCGCACCGGCCCCTCGCCCACCTTCAGCGGACCCTCGCCGCGGATCAGCGTGGTAGCGCCCACTTCCACTCCGGGCACATCGGTAATGGCGTTGAGATGCCCCGGCGTGCCATCGAACGGCACGCCCAGGTCGCGCGCGCGCACCGCCGGCGTTGCCGCGCTCTGCGCCATCGCCATCGCGGCAGTTGTCATCCATGCAAAGAGGAAACCCAAGCGCATCCTGAACATGCGCAAAGTGTACCCTGCCCAGCCGGTTTCGCTTTACAGCGCGCGGGCCTGCTCCTCCCCGCGCAACACGCGCAGGGCGCCCTCGGCCAAAGCCTGCAGTTCGTCCTCGCCCGGATACACGACCATCGGGGCGATCCATTCCACGGCCGGGCGCAGGCGCGCGATCAGGCGATGGGAACGCGCCATGCCGCCGGTGAGCAACAACGCATCCACGCGTCCCTCGAGCACGGTTGCCATGGCGCCGATCTCCCTGGCGACCTGGTAGGCCATGGCGTCGAAGATCAGCTCCGCGCGGCTGTCTCCCGCGGCAATCCTCCGCTCCACTTCGCGCAGGTCCTTGGTTCCGAGGTAAGAGTACATGCCGCCTTCGCGGATGAAGGTATTCCAAAGCTGCGGCTCGGTGAATTGGCCGCTGAAGCAGAGTTGCACCACGCCAAGCAGTTGCAAGCCGCCGCAGCGCTCGGTGGAGAAAGGGCCTTCCTGCCCGGCGAGATTCACGTCGATCATGCGACCGCCCTGGTGCGCCGAAACGGAGATGCCGCTGCCCAGGTGCGCGACGATCAGGCGCAGATCCGCATAGGCTTTGCGTTGCTCGCGCGCGTAGCGCCTGGCTACCGCCTTGGTGTTCAGCGCATGCGACAGGCTGCGGCGCTCCACCAGCGCGGAGCCGGAGATTCGCGCTTTATCGCAAAGCTCGTCCACGCTGACCGGATCGACCACGAACGCCTCGGCCGCACCTCGCCCGGCAATCGCCAGGGCGAGGAAGGCGCCCATGTTGGAGGCATGCTCCCCATAGGGCGCTAGACGCAGATCTTTGAGCATCTCGTCGTTCACGCGATAGGTCCCGCTGGGCACCGGGCGCAGCAATCCTCCGCGGCCGGCAACGGCATGAAAGGTGTCCAGCGCGTATCCGGCGCCGTGCAGTTCACGCTCCAGGGCGGCCTGGCGAAATGGAATCTGGGCGAGGATGGGCTTCCCTCGGAACGGCTCCATCTCCGCATCGGTGTGACAGAGGTTGCGCACCAGTTCCATGTGCTGGTTGCGATAGACGGCGAACTTGGTCGAAGTTGAACCCGGGTTGATGGCCAAAATCCGGAATTCACCGGGAGGCATAGAGCACCCCGAGGGCGATGGAGTTCACCTTGTCCTGCGCGCTTTCGACGCGGGAAGTGACGAGAAGGGGAACGGCGGCGCCCAATGCCACATGAGCGAACTGCCAGTGCGCGAGGAAAATGATCGACTTGGCGAGGATGTTGCCAGCCTCGATATTGGGAACCACGACGAAGTCCGCATGACCGGCCACTGGGTGTATAACCCCCTTGGCGCGGGCAGCCCACTCCAGCAGCGCGCCGTCGAGAGCCAGCGGGCCGTACACGTCGGCCGCGCCGAACGCACCCGCAGCCGCGAACTCGGCGAGGTCGCGGGCTTCTCCAGTGGAAGGTATGGCTGGATTCACCACCTCGAGCGCGCTCAGAAGGCAGATCTTCGGGCGCGCAATCCCGAGGCAGTGCAGCACTTCAATGGCGCTGCGGACGATCTGCTTCTTCTGCTCGAAGGTCGGCGCCGGGTTGATACCGGCGTCGCTCAGTCCCACCAGGCGGGGGCCGTCGGGCGAGGGGTATTCGCTGATGGCGATATCGCAGACCAATTGGCCGGTGCGCAATCCGTTCTGTTTGTCGAGCACCGGATGCATGAACTCGTCGGTGCGCAGATGGCCTTTCATCAACAGGTCGACCGAGTGCTCGCGGGCGAGGCCGACGCCGACGGCACCAGCCTGCTGCGGCTGGTGTTCGGACGCAACGAAATCCGCGCGCTCGGCCAACTCGAACAGGCCGAGCATTTCCGCATGCCGGCGGATGCGGTCGGGGTCGCCGATGAGCACCGGGCAGGCAAGGCCCTGGATCAGCGCGTCGGAGGCACAGGTGAGGGCCGCGTCATCGTCGGCGAGGACGACACCGACACGTTTGGGGCCGCGAGAGCGAGCGCGAGCGCGCAGATCGGCGAAGGTCGTGAGGGCGGTTTGTTCTGCAATGGCTGTGGACATGCGTATGCCTCGGCCGGCGCTGAAGAAGGCCGGCCATCCAGACGCTGTCACATTTGCAGCGGAACGCTCTGTGTTGCCAGTCACAAGGGAGCATGCGGTGAGTTCCGCTCGGGCAGGATCGCGAGGCCGGGATTACTCGCCGGTGGTGTCGGATTGCCGCTTTTCATCGAGGAAGGACTGCAGGATCAGCGTGGCGGCCAACTGGTCCACGACCTGCTTATGCTGCTGGCGGGCATGGCCGGCCTCATAAAGGATCTGGTGCGCTTCATGGGTGGTGAGGCGCTCGTCCCACAAGTGGATGGGCAGGCCGGTCAGCGATCCCAATGCCGCGGCAAATACCTGGGTCCGGATGGCGCGGGGGCTGGTCTCGCCGGAGAGGTGGAGCGGATTGCCGACCACGATGGCGGCTACCGTGTAACGGCGCGCGAGGCGGGCAATGGAACGAAGGTCGTCGCGCGGGTTGCGCCGCGTCTCCAGGGTCATTACCGGCTGCGCGGTCAGGCCCAGCTCGTCGGAGACGGCGATGCCGATGCGCCTGGCGCCGAAGTCGATGCCGAGGTATCGTTGCACCGCCTGGGTGTCCACGTTCCAATCCCCTGCCATCCAGCATAATGCTGCACTGGGGAGGCCGGCGCCGCCCCAACGATCCAATCCCACTACAATCTTCAAAGGATAGGAATCCCCCGAGGGGATTTCCACGTCTCTAACAAAGGCACGGAGGAAGACAGCAACAGGATGGTGAGCCGCAGACGGACGACGGCGAAGAAGCGCGGCTCGAGCTGGGGCAGAGCTTTGCTGGCTCTCCTGGTGCTGGCGATCTTAGCCGCCGCGGGGGTGGCGGCGTTTGTGATTTTCTTCCCATTCGGACCCACGAAAGAAATGTTTGTGGAGATTCTTCCCGGCTCCTCAACGGTGCGGATCGGCCGCCAGTTGCAGGAAGCGGGAGTGATCCGCAGCCAATATGCATTCGACTCCATGCGCTGGGTGCAGCATGGCACCCTGAAGGCCGGCGACTACCGATTTGATCACCCCGCGCCGGTGAGCGAGGTCTACGACCGCATCCGGCGCGGCGACACCTACACCATCGCCGTGACCGTACCGGAAGGGGCCAGCATGTTCGACATTGCGGCGCGGCTGGAACAGGCGGGCTTTGGGCCGGCGGGGGCTTTTGTGAACGTGGCGCGGCAGGAGGCGGGGATGGTGGCCGACCTGGATCCCCAGGCAAAAACGCTGGAGGGCTACCTGTTTCCCGATACCTATCGCATTGGGCCCAAAGAGGCGATGCCGCAGATTGCCGCGATGATGGTGAAGCGATTTCGGCAGACGGCGGCGCAGATCGGACTGACGCACGACTTTCACACCGTGGTGACGCTGGCTTCGCTGGTGGAGCGGGAGACCGCGGTGGATGGGGAGCGGCCGCTGGTGGCCAGCGTGTTTCAAAACCGGCTGGAGAAGCAGATGCCGCTGATGACAGACCCTTCGGTGATTTATGGCCTGCAGTTGCAGAATGCATGGCGCGGCGCCATCTATGCCAGCGACCTGCAGCGCGATACGCCGTACAACACCTATGTGCACCAGGGGTTGCCACCGGGTCCGATTGCGAATCCCGGTGCGAAGGCCCTGAAAGCGGCCCTGGAGCCCGCGCAGACCAACTACCTCTATTTTGTGGCTGCCAGTCAGAATCCGCAGGGCAAATCGCTGTTTGCCGCGACGTTGGAGGAGCACAACAAGAACGTTGAAGGCTATCGACAGGCAATCAAGAAGGCGGGGGATCGGTGAGGGCGCTGCGGCGTTTTGCGACGGCTGCGCTCCTGCTCCCGACCCTGCTGTCGGGATGCCTGGTGACCCGCCGGAAGCTACCGGTTCCCAAGGCTCCCGCGATTGTGCAGACGGTGGCGCCGGAGCAGTTGGTAGAGCAGCTGAACAAGCGCTGGGAGGCGCTCAGTACCCTGAATGCCACCGTGGATATGCGAGCCACAGTCACCAAGTCCCAACAGGGCGTGGCCAGCGACTATCCGAGTATTCGAGGCATCATCCTGCTGCGCAAACCGGAAATGCTGCGCGTGTACGGGCGGGTTCCGGTGGTGGGGACGCGGCTGCTGGACATGACGTCGGATGGGAAGACGTTCACGTTGTGGATTCCTTCCAAGAGCGAGGCCATCGAAGGCCCGGCAACGGAATCGCAGGAAAAATCGGCCAACCAGCTGGAAAACCTGCGGCCCGGGTTCTTTTTCGACTCCGTGGTGGTGAGGGGGCTACAGCCGGACGATGACTTCTCTGTTACGGCGGACACCGACACCGTCGAAGATGCGGCCAAAAAGCATCTATTCCTGGAGCCGGAGTACGTGCTGAGCGTGGTGCATCGCAAACCGGGAAGCCACGAGTTGGCGCCGGTGCGCGTTATTCACTTCCACCGCGACGATCTGCTGCCCTATCAACAAGATTTATACGATGACCAGGGCAATCTGCGGACCCAGGTTTTTTATGGGAGATATGCGGATTTCGGGGCCAACAAGTACCCGTCGACCATTACCATCAAACGGCCGGTGGAAGATTTCCAGATTGTGCTGACGGTCGACAAAGTGTCAGAGAATACGCCGCTGCCCAGCGGTGATTTCCAGTTCAAGATGCCCGAAGACACCAAGGTCCGGAAGCTGCAGTAGAGCTTGCCGGGCATCCGTGGCTCACAGGACGGCGGACTCGATGGCGTCCACGTGGAGCATAAGGGTGGACAGATCGAGCTTGCCGGTAACCCGCACATCTTCTCCCTCGAAGGGCCAGGCACGTCCGGCGGAATCAAGCGGATAGAGGACACCCGCGGTTTCGCGCAAGGCGAACCTGCGGCCGTTGCGAACCACGGTTCCGCTGAAGATTACGGTGGTGGCGGAGTTTGTCCTGTCTTCGCCGTCATGGGGAGAGCCGAGGCTTTGCTTGCCGTTTGCCGGGCTTTTGCCGCCAGGTTTATTTGCGGCGTCGGGATCGGGGCCTGGGTTTTCCAGGCTGCCTTGGATCTCTTGTTCCTGCTTGAATCTAAGTATAGTTAACGCGGCCAGGGTCAACGAGATCCCCACAAAAAGACAGCGCCTTATGACCGACTTCATGAGGGAAAGAACCTCCCGAGGGCTCGCGGTCCGGAGTGCGGTGCCGCCTGGGGCCTCCGTCTTCTCCGAACCGCTCTCTCGCTCTGACTTCAGGAAGGCATGCGACGGGCCAAAGACAAGTGAAATGGAATGATGCAATTGCGAGGTGAGGAGTCGGGAGGGGCGGGTAAAAAGTACCCGGATTGGGGAAACAGTTCATAGTTCGCCAGTGGTCAGTGGTCAGTGGTAAGGGGTCAGTGATCAGTGGTCAGTGGTTTACGCGGTTTCAAGCATTGGGGCGCCCGCGCCCGGAGGGACGCGCAGGAGCCGCGGAAGTGGGATTCGGGGGGCGCAGCCGGGCGAGGCTGTGCTAGTATCCCGGCAACACGCACCGGAGGAGAGTGACTGGCATGGAGCCGAATCTTCGCCCCCTTACGCTGGGGGAGATACTGGACCGCACGGCGCAGCTATACCGCACCAATTTTCTATTGTTCGCGGGGATTTCCTCGGTGTATGCCGGGGCGGTACTGGTCCTGGCACTGGGCCAGATCGGGCTGCAGGAATGGATGAAGGCCGCTCACCTGGAGAAGCAGCTGCTCTGGGCCAACGGGTTGGTCGTACTGCTGCAGATGCTGGTCATCCTGGTGCTAAGCGGCATTGCGGTGGCGGCAAACAATCGCGCCGTTGCGTGGGTGCACCTGGGGCACCCAGCCACCGTGCGCGGCGCCTACGCCAGTGTGCTGCCCAAGACCGGCCGCTATGTTTGGCTGATGGTCATCATTGGGTTCCTGGTGGGATGGCCGTTGCTGCTGATCTACGGGGGATTTGTGGCGGCTCTGGTGGCGTGGCTGCTGCCGCTGTCGAAGGGCGCAGCCGCCGGGGCTGCAGCTGGCGCGGCGCCGGCCGCCAATCCGCAGTTGGTGCTGATGCTCGGAATATTGATGCTGGTCTTTGGCGCGCTGGCGCTGGCGGGGCTTGCGTACGCGGTGGTGATGGGGCTGCGCTATTCGCTGGCGGTACCGGCATGCGTGGTCGAGGACCTGAAGGCGCGGAAGGCGATCCGGCGCAGCGTGGAACTGAGCAAGGGCGCGCGGGGGCGGATCTTCCTGCTGGGACTGCTGGTCTTCATCATCGCCTTCGGACTGGTGATGCTGGCGCAGGGCTTCTTCATGATCGAGATCTTCAAGCACCACGGACAGCTGAGCGCGGGCATGCGCGTGCTGCAGCAGCTTACGGCGTTTTTCACCAACACATTCGTAGGGCCAATGTACGCCACAGGACTGACGCTCTTCTACTATGACCAGCGGGTCCGTAAGGAAGGGTACGACATCGAGTGGATGATGCAGGCCGCGGGCCTGGTTCCGGCCACAGGCCCGGTTCAACCTGCGGAGCCGGTGCAGGCTGCGCCGCTGGAGGTTGCGGAAGGCGCGGTGGCGGAGTCCGTAGCGGAGGGCCAGGCCGGGGGAATTGTGCATGAATGAGAGCCTGCACCCGTCGACCCTGGGCGAGATTCTGGATCGCACGACCAACCTGTACCGGTCGCGGTTCCTGGTGTTTTTTGGGATTGCGAGCGTACCGGCGGGGGTGCTGCTGGGGGTTGGCGGAGCGCTGGTGCTGCTGGGCTCCTGGTCGGGAACAGCGCAAAGCGGGCCGGCCATCGCGTTGGTGATAGGCATGGCGTTGTTGGCGCTGGTGGGGTTTCCCGCCATGGTGGCGGCGAGCGGCCTGAGCGCGGCTGCCCTGTGCCACGCGGCCAGCGCGCTGATGATGGGCGAGCCGATCAGCATCTCGTCGGCTTACAGGGCGGTGTGGAAGCGCGGATGGAGCTACATCGGGCTGTACGTGCTGGAAGGGCTGATCATCGCGGCGGTTCCGCTGGTGGTGTGGAGCGTGCTGCTGGCAATGGTAGGGGTGGCCGCAGTGGCCGGCAAAGCTGGACCGGGGTCGGAAGTCCTGGTCGGCTCGGCCTCGGTGCTGCTGTTCCTGGGAGTGGTGGTCTACGCGGTGTGGATGCTGCTGCAGGTATGCCTGGCGTTTCCGGCGGCGGTGGTGGAACAGATGCCGGTGGGGTCGGCGCTGAAGCGGGCCTGGACGCTGAGCGCTGGGACGCGGTGGCGGATGCTGGTGCTGTTTGTGCTGGGCGTGGCGCTCGGTTGGGTAGCGACCCTGCTGCTGATCGTTCCGCTGGCGATAGCGATTTCGCTGATGCCGGGGATGAATTCGCCCCAACACGCGGAGATGGTGGGGACGGTGGTGATGATCGGGTTTTATGGCGCCTCGTTCGCGGTGCAGGCGCTGACCAGGCCCGTGTACGGAATTGCGCTGGTGCTGTTTTATTACGACCAGCGGGTGCGCAAGGAGGGGTTCGACATTGAGTTGCTGATGCGGCAGGCGGGAATGGTGCAGGAGCCGGCGCCGCAGCCGACGATCCCGTGGATGCAGATGCCATCGGTGGTTCCGGCGCCGGGAGCCGAGCCTCCGGCGGAAGTGGCCGCTGCGGCGCAGAGCGGGACGAATGAGGCGATTTCGGACAATACGGCAGGGGGCGCGGCATGAGCACGGCAATGGGACCGACAGCGCCGGGAGGGATGCCAGCGCCGATGACGGTGGGCCGAATCCTGGACCGGATCTGGGTGATTCTGCGGGGACGCGTGTGGCTGTTTACGGCCATCGGAGCGGTGCCGGGAGTCGCGACGCTGATCCTCATCGGAGCCATCTTCGGGGCTCTCTTCGCCATGGGGATTTTCCCGCCCCATCCGCAGGCGCCCGCTTCGCCACAATTCGTATGGAAGTTCTTCACGGCCATATTGCTCGCCATGGCGCCAATGATGCTGGTGTATGCGGTGTTTCACGCGGCGGTGTGCCATGCATCGATCGCGGTGAGCCGCGGAGCGGAAGTGACGTGGCGCAGCGCCTACAGCGCGGCATGGAATAAGACCGGCCGATACATTTGGCTGGTCGTGCTGTGCTGGTTGATCGTCTCCGCTCCGCTGATGTTGGCTTTCGCTCTGGTGGGCGGGATGGCGGCGCTTTCGATGTTCCATGCTGGAGGCGCGGCGAACCCCGCAGCATTTCTTGTGATCCTCCCGATTCTGCTGCTGCTGTACCTGGGAGGGATGGTCTACGGGATCTGGATGACTCTTCGTGTGGGGCTGGCGTTTCCCGCGGCGGTGGCCGAGGATCTGACGGCGGCGCAGGCGGTGGCGCGCAGCGCGCGATTGACGCACAGGGCGAAGGGACGGATGTTCCTGGTGCTGCTGGTGGTGTATGCCATCAGCTACGCCGTGATGTTGGTGATCGAAATGTTGGGGATGGCCGGTTTCGCCATCGTGGCATTGATCGGATCGAGCTTGCATTGGAACGCACTTGTTGGATTCGTCGGGCTGGGAATCCTCGCGGTTCCGGCCTTCCTGGTTTTCATGGCCATGATGTCGGCGATCTATGGCATCGTCTTCTCGGTGCTCTATGAGGACCAGGTGGTGCGGATCGATGGCGGAGCGCAGGCGTTGATTGCGGGCGGGGAGCGGGGATGAATGAACTGCGGCCCATGAGCGTGGGGGAGATTCTGGATCGTGCGATCCAGATGATGAAGGCGAACCTGGGGCTGTTTGTGGGAATCGCGGTATTGCCGGACTTGGCAAACCTGGGGTATTCGCTGGCGCTGCAGTATGAGCAACGAGGCGCCGGCAGCTTCAGCGGGAAGGGTGTGGCACTCTTGCCGATTATCGTGCTCTGGGTGGCATACATGGTGCTTATCGCTATGGCAGCCGCTGCGAAGTGCTGGGCGGCATCGCAACTGCTGCTGGGGCGGCCGGCCACGGTGCGCTCGGCGTACGGTGCGTTCAAGAAGCGCAAAGGGCGGCTGGTAGGGCTCGGATTGCTGCAGGGGATCCTGTCGTTCTGGCCCATGATTCCGGCGAGTATCGTGTTGGGGATTGGATTGGAGTTGATGAAGCCCTTGATGGGGCAATCGTCCGGTGGCGTGATGTTCGTCGGAATGGTGCTGTTACTGCTGCTGGCGTGCGCGCCGCTGTATGCGCGATACCTGCTGGCGTTTCCGGCGACGGCGGTGCTCGATTTGGATGCAAACGCGTCCTTGCGCCGCAGCGTGGAGCTGGGCCGCGGGTTCCGCTGGAAGGTGTTCTGGGCATTCGCGCTTCCGGTTGGAATCGGGATAATCGTGGCAGGAGGCAGTGGAGCACTGATCTCTCTGCTGCAGAGCTGGCACGTGCTCTGGACCCCGGTGAGCGCGCAGGCGAGGTTCTTCTGGTCTGCGATAGGCATGCTGGGGACGTTTGCGATCAATCTGGTGTGCGGGCCGCTGGGCTCGATTGCGCTGACGCTGACTTACTATGACCTGTGCGTGCGCAAGGAAGGGCTGGATATTGTGCACCTGATGGAGCACGCGGGACTGGGCGTCCCCGCTGAGTTGAGTGTTCCTGCGGACGGTGAGCCGGCATGATCGCAGAGCTGAGGCCGATGGGGCTGGGGGAGATTCTGGATCGGATGTTTGCGATTTACCGGGGACGGTTTTGGGTATTTGCGGGAATCGGAGCCGTTCCCGTGCTGATGATGATGGCGCTTCACCTTGCGGACTCATACTGGTGGCACTTGGGGACGCAGATAAAGCCGTTCAAACAGCCCGGCATTTTTCTTTGGGGCGCGTTGGTGTCGCTCGCCTACTATCACGTGGCCATTCTTGTGCACTCGGTGTTTACGCCTGCAATCGTGCAGCAGAGTTCGGAGATGATTTTTGGCGAAGCACGACCGATGGGGAACTCGCTGCGCTACGCATTGAGGCGCTGGCGCAGGTTTCTGTGGATCGGCGTACTGTTTCTGGGCGTGGTGTTGATTGGCCCTGAGGTGGTTGCGGGCGGATTGCTGTTCGGCATGGGAACAGCCATGGATGCGATGGGCCTTCTGCACGACGGCGCGACGGCGGCATTCATGCTGTTGCTGCTACTCCCGCTGACAACCGGAGTTACGCTTTATTTATGGATGACGGGTTGCTGCGCGTTTCTTGTACCCGCGTGCGCATGTGAGGACGCGCGGAGCTTCAAGGCGCTGCGCAGAAGCTGGACACTCAGCCGAGACGCGCGATGGCGCGTGGCGGTGACCTGGCTGCTGGTGTTTCTGCTGTCGTGGGCAGTTTTGGCTGGAGTGCAGATGCTGTTTCGCCAGGCGGTAGTTCTGAGCTACCAGACGTTGCCCCGCATTTTTCATTTTTGGTATTGGGTTTACGTTCCAAGCACCTATGCGATTCAGACGGTCCTTTCGGTTGTGTTAGGACCGCTGTATCCGATTGCCGTGACCATTTTCTACTATGATCAGCGGATACGGAAAGAGGGATTCGATATCGAGTGGATGATGAAGTCGGCGGGGTTGGTGGAGAGTGTTGCGGCGGTTCCGGCAGGGGAGTTGGGCGCTTGATTCGGTTATCTACAAGGAGTGCAGGGGCTAAACAGGCTGCGGAAGAACCCCGGCAACGCCCCGCTTGGTATCAGGGCATGACTTTAGTCGTGCCGCAAAAGCCCCATAAAAGTGAGCTGGGCTTTAGCCCGCGCGGGAAGTCGTGCCTTTACACGTTGCGTGCCGCGTGCGCATTGAGTGCCGCGTGCGCGTTGAGTGTGGCGGCGATGCTGCTGGCGCTGGGTGGCGGGTTGGCGCGGGCACAGGTGGTAAAGCCGGACACGCAGGCTGCGGCGGCGGGCAAGTGGCGGGACGTTTCGATCGACGATTATCGCAACCATCTGCTGGAGTTGGAGACGGCTACGGCGGCTTGCGCCAGGGGGCGGGATCTGAAGACCTGCGATCCGCTGCTGGTGGGGCCGGACGACCGGGTTCCGTGGGGGCAGGGAGCGCACGCAGAACGGCGTCTGGTACGGTACGGATGGCTGCGGGTGCTGTTTTCGCGGGCGGAGGATCCGGACGAGGCGATAAAGTCCAAGGGCGGCGCGGCGAAGGAGGCGGCCGTCAAGGCGGATGTGCGGACAACCTCGCAACTGCTCGAGGATGCGCAGAAGCGGCTGGCGGCAGATGTGGCGCAGTCGGATGCGGCTGCGGGCAGCGAGGCGGCGCACGGCAGCGAGCGCGCGGTGCTGCAGCAGGTGCTGGCTGGGAGGGAGTTCCGCAACCTGAAGCAGCCGGATGCGCGGGACAGCGCTCTGGAGAAGTTGGGCAATTGGCTGAACAAGCTGTTTGAAGGACTGGGCAAGCTGCAGTCGCAGTCGGCGTGGGTGGGCCGGGCGCTGATCTGGGGATTTCTGCTGGCGGTGGCGGTGGGGGTGATGTGGTTGCTGCTGCAGATGGAGCGGCGGTGGCGGGTGCGGCTGGTTCCGGAGAGCGAGGGGCCGGCTCCGGGCGCGGCGTCGGCGCGGGACTGGCAGCTTTGGCTCGCGGATGCGCGGCGGGCGGCGGCGGCGGGCGAGTGGCGGGATGCGATTCATTTCATGTATTGGGCGGCGATTTCGCGGCTGGAGTCGAAGCGGGTGTGGCCGGCGGACCGGGCGCGGACGCCGCGCGAGTACTTGGCGCTGGTGGCGGGGGACGATCCGCGGAAGCCGGGGCTGGGGGCGCTGACGGGTGAATTTGAAGTGACATGGTACGGCGGGCGGTACGCAGGCGAGAGGGAGTACCGGCGCGCGGAGGAGTTGGCAACAGGATTGTTTGAGAGCGGCGGGACGCATGCGGGAGGACAGAGGCGATGAGTGACGAACGGATGATTCTGATCACGAAGTGGGACTCGATTCTCATGCGAGTGCTCACCTCGTTGAACGCCTTGCTCGTCCTGACCATGTTTACGATCTTCACCGCGCGCGCTCTTTTTGACTCTCGGCTTCTACCCCGAAGTATTGAAACGACTGGGGGCATATCCACGTTGGCATTGGCGCTGGCAGAGCTTGTTTTGTGGATGGGGATCCGTCGTACGTTGAAAGGGAAGGCTCAATGAGGGCGCCCTCGTGGTTCCTGTCGTCGCTGGATGCCAAAGATCGCAAGCTGCTGCTGTGGAGCGTGAGCGCGGCGGTGGTGCTGGCGGTGGTGACGGGAATGCTGCTGCCCAACGGGGACGACAATGATAACCGGCTGCCTTCGACGTACCTGGCGGGGAAGCATGGCGCGCTGGCTGCCTACGAGACGCTGGAGCGGTCGGGCTATCCGGTGGAGCGCTGGGAGCGGCCCCTGGGGGAGTTGGCCGCCGACGCTGGGCCAGAGACGGTGGTGATCTTTGCCGAGCCGTTTACGCGCGAACCGGGGGATATGAAGGCGGTGCGGCAGATCCTGGAGAAAGGCGGGCGGGTGCTTTCGACGGGATTCTGGGGCGGATTTCTGCTGCCGGGACAGAATGCGGCTCCGCCCAGGGAGTTCAGCTTTGCGGCATGCCAGTTGGAGCCGGAGGGGCTGGATGCGCTGGCGGGATCGGGCGAAGTGTGGATGGTGCCGCAGGCGACCTGGCAGCTTGGAAATCCGGCGGCGCGGGTCGAGTACACGTGCGGTGGCCAGCCGGCGGTGGTGGAGTACGACTGGGGCAAGGGGCACGTGGTGTGGTGGGCCAGCGCCACGCCGCTGGAGAACGGGTCGCTGACGCGGGCGCAGGATTTGGATCTGTTTTTGAACTCGCTGGGTCCGAGGGAGGGAAAGCAGTTCTACTGGGACGAGTCGCTGCACGGGGAGATGCGTTCGGATTGGACCTACGCGGAGGGGCCGGCGCTGCGCATGTTGCAGATCGGGTTGCTGGGACTGGGAGTGCTGGTGCTGTTCAGCTTCAGCCGCAGGAGCGGGCCGGTGCGGGAGTTGGCGGAGCCGGTGCGGACCACGCCGGTGGAGTTTCTCGACGCGCTGGGGTCGCTCTACCGCAATGCCGGTGCGGCTTCCACGGCGGTAGCGGTGGCCTGGGAGCGGTTCCGGCGCCACGCGCTGCGGCTGTGCGGGATGCGCATGCAGCGAATGGATGCAATGGAAGTGGCAGCGGTGGTGCGGAGACGGTTTCCGGGGGCGGACGAGGCGCTGGAAGAAGATGTAGCGGCGTGTGAAGCGGCAGCGGGAGAGGAAGGGCTAAAGCCGCGGGAGGCGTTGCGGTTGGTGCAGTTGTTGGCGGGACATGCGGAGAAGCTGGATGCGGCGGCGAAGTTAGGCATCAGGGATTAGGTGTTAGGGATTAGAACTGCTACAGGAAGGGGTTCTTGGATGAGTGGGGATTCGACGGAGATGCAGGTGGGTGAGGCGGAGCAGGGGGCGCGGTCGCTGGCGGCTACACGGGTGCTGATCGGGCATGCGCGGAAGGAACTGGGTCGCGTGATTGCCGGGCAGACAGCGGTGATGGAGGAGGCGATGATGGCGCTGCTGTGCCAGGGGCATGCGCTGCTGGAAGGCGTGCCGGGAATCGCCAAGACGCTGCTGGTGAAGTCGCTGGGAAAGCTGCTGGGGCTGGGCTTTCAGAGGGTGCAGGCCACGCCGGACCTGATGCCGGCGGACATCCTGGGCACCACGATCTTGAAGCCGGGGACGGATGTGTTCACGTTTCATTCGGGCCCGGTGTTCACCGATCTGCTGCTGGTGGACGAGATCAACCGCATGCCTCCGCGGACCCAGGCGGCGTTGCTGGAGTGCATGGAGGAGCGGCAGGTGACGGCGGACGGGGTGCGGCATGCGCTGCCGGGGTGGTTCACGGTGTTTGCCACGCAGAACCCGGTGGATTTTGAAGGCACGTATCCGCTCCCGGAGGCGCAACTGGACCGCTTTCTGCTGAAGATTCGGGTGGGATACCCGGCGGAGGCGGAGGAGCTGCAGATTCTGGAGCGGCACCACGCGGGATCGGGCGCCGGGCTGCTGGAGGATGCGCAGATTGTGCCTATTCCCGAGGCGTTACTGGCGGCGGCGCGGGCGGAGGTGCGGGCGATCCGGATCGAGCCGGAGCTGTATCGGTACATTCTGGCGCTGGCGCGGCGCACGCGGGAGTGGCCTACGCTGCTGCTGGGGGCGAGCCCGCGGGCTGCGCTGAGCCTGATGCTGGTGGCGCAGGCGGCGGCGGCGTTTGACGGTCGCGACTACCTGGTTCCCGACGACGTGAAGCGGTCGGTGCAGCCGGTGCTGCGGCACCGCGTGATGCTGAAGCCCGAGGCGGAGCTGGAGGGATTCGACGCGGACCGGGTGCTGGCGGACGTGGTGGCGGCGGTGCCGGTGCCGCGTCAGTGATCACGCCATCCTTGCATCCCGAGCCGGTGAAGGCTGCTTGTGAGCGGCGGCGGAAGCTGGCGTTCGGGCTGACGCCGAGGGCAATCGGCCTGCTGATCGTGGGATTTCTGCTGCTGGTTCCGGGGTTCTACGTGGCCCGTCTGGCCTACGCCATGCTGGTGTGGGATGGCCTGGTGCTGCTGGCGGCGTGGCTGGATGGAATGCGGCTGCCGCGGGCTTCCCTGCTGACGGCGGAGCGCAGCTGGACCAACGCGCCGGCGCTGGATTCGGAGGCGGAGATCGAGCTGGCGATTTTGAACCACGGGCGGGTCATCGTGGAGTGCCGCCTGCTGGACGATCTGCCGGCGGGGCTGTCGGCGGAGCCGGTAAAGCAGCGGGTGACGGCGTTTCCGCGGGTGACGGCGAAGGTGCGGTATCGGGTGACGCCGCGGGAGCGGGGCGACTGGGAGACGGGCTGGCTGTATGTGCGGTATCGCTCGCCGCTGGGGCTGGCGGAGCGCTGGGCGCGGGCTCCGCTGACGCAGACGGTGCGGGTGTATCCAGCGCTGCGCACCAGCGAGGAGCAGGAGATTTTTCTGGCGCGCAGCCGGCAGATCGATTTGCAACTGCGGCAGGCGCGGCAGCGGGGGCTGGGGCGGGATTTCGAGAGCCTGCGCGAGTATCGCGAGGGCGACGATCTGCGCGACGTGTGCTGGACGGCGACGGCGCGACGCGGAAACCTGGTCACGCGGCAATACCAGACGGAGCGCAGCCAGGCAGTGTGGATCGTGCTCGACTGCGGGCGGCTGATGCGGTCGCGGCCCGGCGCGCGGGGTGCCGTTTCCGATGCGGATGCATGGGACGACCGCAGCCACTCCAAGCTGGATTACGCGTGCACGACGGCGGTGGCGCTGGCGCAACTGGCCTTGTATTCGGGCGACCGGGTGGGACTGCTGGCCTATGGGCAAAACGTGCAGCAGAGGCTGTTGCCGGGACGCGGAGCGGCGCATCTGCGGCAACTGATTGAGCTGCTGGCGCAGGTGCGGGCGGAGACGAGCGAGGCCGATCATTTGCGGGCCACCGCGGTGCTGAACCGGCTGCAGCCGCGGCGGTCGTTGATTTTGTGGGTAACGGACCTGGCGGAGACGGCAATGCGGCCGGAGGTGATTGACGGGGCGACGCAGTTGCTGCGGCGGCACGTGCTGCTGTTTGTCGCCATGGCGCAGCCGGAGGTGGAGCGGCTTGCGGCGGCGCGGCCGCGCAACGTGGAGCAGATGTTTCGCGCCGCGGCGGCGCAGGAGATGGCGGGGCGGCGGGAACTGCTGCTGGCGCGGCTGCGCGAGCAGGGAGCGCTGACGCTGGATCTGGATCCGGAGGCGCTGACTTCAGCCGTGCTGAATCAGTATCTGACAGTGAAGGAACGGGCGATGGTGTAGAAACAGTGATCAGTGATGATCAGTGATCAGTGATCAGTTGAGAGACAGTCCTAACTCGCACACCTGGGAGCGAGTCCAAGCCTTAGATTCAGAGTTCATGAAGCACGCGAGTTCCTGGAGTTTGCATTCATCCGGTGGGCTGCGGTGGTTTTGTGTGTCTGTGTAAACAGGATCACATCGCGCCGCGGTTATCGTGTGCTAGGGTGAGTAGTTCGTTTTCATAACTCAGTTCAGGGCACGGAGCCAGCGCATGAGAGCCCCATCGGTCGCGCTTCTTCTCGGAATTCTTTTACCGGCCACACTTTCCGCACAGTCTCAACCTAAGGCCCTGGTGACGCGGGCCATCGACGAAGCGAATTTGACCGTATTGCATGGCACGGTTTCGCCGCTGGCGCAGGCCGGCGAAGATCGCGGACCCGTGCCCGATTCCCATCCCGCGGGACGCATGCTGCTGATGCTGAACCGGCCGCCGGAGCGCGAGGCCGCCCTGGTGCAATTTCTGCGCGACGTGCACACGCCGGGGACGGCGAGTTATCACCAGTGGATCACGCCGCTGCAGTTTGGGGAACGCTTCGGCGCAGCGGATGCGGATGTGGAGGCGGTGTCGCAATGGCTGCAGTCGCATGGGCTGGAAGTGAAGCGCGTAGCGAAGAGCCGGCAGTTTGTGGAGTTCGCGGGCACGGCAGGCCAGGTGAGCGCCGCATTTCACACCAGCATTCACCAGTACGGCGCCGAGGGGCAGGCGGAGGGCGCGCATTATGCGAACGCGACGGAAGTGCGGATTCCGGCAGCGCTTGCGGGGCTGGTCCGGGGCGTGGCGCCGATGAACAATTTCCGCGCGCAGCCGCAGTTGGAGATTGCGGGGCGGGCGCTCTATTCGCGGCGCACGGGCAGAGCGACGCCGTTGTGGACGGAGCCTAATCCATTCGGAACGAACAACGCGGACGCCTACCCTGTGGCGCCGGAGGATTTTGCCACCCAGTACGATCTGGGTCCGCTCTACCAGGCGGGGATCAATGGCACGGGACAAACGATCGGAATCATCAACGAGTCAAATATCGATTTGAGCCTGGTGCAGGCGTACCAAAGCCTGTTCGGGGTGGCGGGATCGCTGCCGCAGGTAGTGATCGACGGCGACGATCCGGGACCGATCGGCGGCGTGGATACCGAGGCGTACCTGGACGTGGAGCTGAGCGGCGCGGTGGCGCCCAAGGCGACGGTGAATCTGTACATTGCCGGCGCCGGATACCTGGCGGACCCATTGGAACTGGCGGCGGTGCGCGCGGTCGAGGATAACCAGGCCTCGGTGCTGAGCGTGAGTTTCGGGCAATGCGAGCAGTTTCTGACCGAGGCCGGGAACCAGTTCTGGTCGCAATTGTGGGAGCAGGCGGCGGCGCAGGGGCAGACGGTGCTGGTGGCATCGGGCGACACCGGGCCGGCCTGCTATTTTTTCTCTCCGTCTGTTAACGGGCTGGCCTCGACACCGTGGAACGTGGCGGTGGGCGGGACGGATTTCTACTACTCCGACTACGCCACCGGCGGCGCCAGCGCGGAGACTCTGTGGAATGCGACAAATGATGCGAACCTTGGGTCGCTGAAGGCACCGCTTCCAGAGCAGGGTTGGAGCGATGCGTTCGGGCTGGATGTGATTGCCAACGGCTGGGAGCGGCGTGAGATTTACGGCGGAGGCGGAGGGCCAAGCAGTTGCGTAACATCGGGGCCGAACGGATGCATGGCGGGATATGCGAAGCCCACGTGGCAGACGGGGCCGGGCGTGCCGGCGGACGAAGCGCGCGAACTGCCGGATGTGTCGCTGTTTGCTTCGAACGGCGCGAACCTGAGCGCGATCCCGATCTGCGCGTACGACGGGGAGTGCGCAAGCGGGACGGCGGAGAACGCCGAAGTGCTGCTGACGGGCGGAACGTCGGCTTCGGCGCCGGCCATGGCAGCCATCATGGCGCTGGTGAACCAGAAATGGGGACGGCAGGGACAGGCGGACAACGTGCTGTATGCGCTGGCGCAGCAGAAGCCGTCGGCCTTCCATGACGTTACGCTGGGAGGCAATCAGACGATTTGCGACACCTCACACTGGCCGGATTGCGCCAAGCAGGGGAATGGGCACAATGGCACGCCGGAGTACATGGCCGGGCCGGGATATGACATGGCCACGGGGCTGGGATCAGTGGACGCGAACGTACTGGTGAGCCAGTGGAACGCGATAGCGTTCAAGGCGACGCAGACGAGCCTGCAGGTTTCAAGCACCAAGGTGACGCATGGAACGCCACTGACGCTGACGGCCACGGTGTCGGGAACGGGCGCGGGTACCACACCGACGGGCTCGGTGGCGATTCTGACCAGCTCAACGCTGACGGCGAACGAGTCGCAGACGGTGTTGCCGCTGAGCGCAGGATCGGGGAGCGACGGATCCGCGAGCGGGAGCATCGACTTCCTGCCGGGCGGCCAGTATGAGTTAACGGCAAAGTATGGCGGGGACAACGTGTATGCGGGAAGCACATCGTCGCCGGTTGCGGTGACGATTGCGCAGGAGCCGTCGGTGATCAACTTTGCGCTCTCCAGCCTGGGACGCCCGGTGGCGATCGGGGGAAGCGTGCCGTACGGGCAGCCGTTGCAGCTTGTGGTGCAGCCCGGCGCGGGGAGCGCGATGCTGACCAAGCCCGATGCAGTTGCTACGGGCACAGCCACGTTCACGCTGGATTCGACAACGATAACGGTGCCACTGAACGTGGCGGGGATCGCTACGTGGATTGTGCCGGCGCTGACTCCGGGTAATCACACGGCGAGCGCGACCTACTCGGGAGACGCGAGCTACGGGGCTTCGTCGGCTACCGCGGCAACATTCGCAGTGACGCTGGGACAGGTGACGCTCAACGAGACTGGCGTCGGGCCGTACACCTACGAGGTGACCCAGTCGGGCGAAGAGTACCCGTGGCGCTTCATGAACACGGGCAGCACGCTGGAGGTGGGCGTGACGGCCCGTGGGGCCTGGACATTTGCGGGCAATCCGGCGATGGTGCCCCTGGGCACGCCTGCGCCCACAGGAACGGTAAATGTGTGCCTGACGACATATCCAGGCTTGTTCAACGAATGCGATCCCAAGTACACCGTCTATTCGCAGACGGTGAAGCTGGCGCCTGTGGGTGGAAACAACTTCGAGGAATCGGCCGCGATTGCCAGCTTCCCCAGCCTGGCGGACGGCATGTACTACGTGACGCTGGTGTACAGCGGCGATACGGTGTGGGGATCGGAGGCATTGCTGGACTCGACTGCGTACGACGTGCAAGCGCTGCCGCCCCTGGCCGCGACGACCACGACGCTGAACATCACCCCGGCGAATTTTTCGGGGAGCGAGACTGCGACCGTCACCGCAACCATAAAGGGCGCCGGGAACGGAGGCGTTTCGCCGAAGGGCGAACTGGACATCTTCAACAACGACCTGCTTCTGACTTACGTGCCGGCGCTTCCGACCGCGTCAGGCGATACGAGCACCGTCAGCTTTCGCGTGAACCCTAGTTGGTTCCTCTACAACGGGGCGAATAAGTTGACGGCGGTGTATTGGGGAGACCTGGCGAACGGGCCCTCGGTGAGCAACGAGGTGGACTTCACGATCGCGCAGACGCCGGGAGGGGATTTCGCTATGGCTCCCCAGGCGGCGCAGGTCGCGGTGAAATCGGGCGCCACGGCGAAGGTGACGATGAACCTTGCATCGCTGAATGGGCTGAATGGAAACGTGAGCCTGACGTGCACGCCTTCGTCGGCGCAGTTCAGTTGCAGCGTGAGCCCGGGGTCAGTGGCGCTGAACGGAACGGGGACGGCAGCGGTGACGATCACGGCCACGTTGCCCGGCGGGACGGCGAGCGCGAAACCGCTGGCGCGCTGGCCCTTGGGAGTGCTGGCCGCGGGAGTGCTACTGGGACTGGCGCGGAAACGCCGGATGCTGCGCGGGATGGCGCTGGCAGCGTTGGCAATGGCAGCGATTGCCGCCGGTGGAGGCTGCGGCGGAGGCAGCGGGAATGGTGGGTCGGGTTCGAATCCGCCGCCGGCGAATGGAACGCCTGCGGGGGTGTACAGCGTGCTGGTGACGGGAACTGCGAACCAGATTGTGCACAACGTGAAGCTGACGGTGGTGGTGCAGTAGCGGTGGTCAGTCGGCAGCCAGCCTGTGAACGTTGACCCGATACGTTTGAGGAGCGGGCGCGAGCAACGTGGCTAAGTTGGCTAAGTAGGAGTAGAGTGGAGGCATGAAGACGGTCAACATCGGGACGCTGAGGAACAAGCTGAGTGCGTATCTGCAAGATGTGCGCAACGGCGAGGAAGTGATTGTGCAGGACCGCAAGAAGCCAATCGCTCGGATTGTTCCGATCAGGCCAGCCGATTTCTCAGAGGAAGAACTGTACCTGGCGAGCATTGGGGTATTGAAGTTGCCGAAGGATCCTGGAGGAATCGACTGGGAAGCTTTCAAGAAGCTGCCAATGCCCGAAGTGCCGGATGAGGCTGTGAAGGAAGCACTGGATTGGGTCCGGGGCAAGAAGTAATGGAGCGTGCGTTTTGGGATTCAAGCTCGCTGATTCCGCTCTGCGTGCGCCAGACGTCGACTCCGGCAGTCGAGGCACTGAGTGAAAAACTCTTGAAGGTCGTTTGGTGGGGAGCGTGCGTCGAGATTCAGGGCTCGTTTGCGCGACTTGAGCGGATGGGTCTTTTGCCTTCTTCAATGAGAGTCCAGGCACAGGTTCGATTGGACCACCTACGGCGAACATGGCGGGAGATTGAACCGACTTACAATTTGCGGGATCGCGCCGAGGTCCACGTCGAGAGATTCGGTTTGACCGGAGCGGATGCGTTCCAACTGGCTGCAGCGTGGACCTGGTGCTCGGGAAGCCCGCACAATCGCCCGTTTGTCTCGGGAGACCGGCAGTTGATCGAGGCGGCGGAACTGCTCGGCTTCAAGATCGTTAAGACCTGATCGAACCTCACGTCAGCGGCAAGCTACTCGCCGTTTCGACGCAGGCGATTCGCCAGCGCCCACTTCAGTTCGTCGATTCCCTGCCCCGTGACCGCGGAGATGGCATGGAATTCAAGCTTTCGGCGCTTCGCGTGGGTGGAGAGCTTCTTGAGTTTGTCGGGATTGGCCACGTCGAGCTTGGTGGCGACCACGATCATGGGCTTTTCGTCGAGGCCGTTGCCGAAGCTTTCCAGTTCCCTGTTGATCACCTTGAAATCTTCCACCGGGTCGGGGCGGCCGGAGGCGTCGGAGACGTCGACCAGGTGGACGAGCAGCCGGGTGCGCTCGATGTGGCGCAGGAACTGGGTGCCCAGACCGTGGCCGAGGTGTGCGCCTTCAATGAGGCCGGGGACGTCGGCGACAACGAAAGATTCTTCGTCCGGGGCTTCCCCGACGGTGACCACGCCTAGATTGGGCTCGAGGGTGGTGAAGGGGTAATCGGCGATCTTGGGCCGGGCGGCGGAGATGCGCGAGATCAGCGTGGATTTGCCGGCATTGGGATAGCCGACCAGGCCGACGTCGGCCAACAGCTTGAGTTCGAGGCGAAAGGCGCGCTCTTCGCCGGACCGTCCCAGCTCGTGCTCGCGCGGCGCCTGGTGGGTACTGGTGGCGAAATGCTGGTTGCCGCGGCCGCCCCGCCCGCCTTTGGCAACGATCACGCGCTCGTCGGGTTCCTGGAAGTCATGGACCAGCTCGCCGGTCTCGGTGTCGTAGAGCGCGGTGCCGACGGGGACCTGGAGAACGATGTCGTGGCCGTCGCTTCCAGAACAATTGGAGCCCATGCCGTGCTCGCCCCTCTGCGCCTTGTGCTCGGGGTTGTAGCGGAAGTGAATCAGCGTGTTGTGGCGCTGGGACGACTGCATGACGACATCGCCGCCGCGTCCGCCATCGCCCCCGGAGGGACCGCCGCGGGGCACGAATTTTTCGCGCCGGAAGGCCATGCAGCCGTTGCCGCCGTCGCCGGCCTTGACGCGAATTTTTGCTTCGTCGATGAACATAGGGTCTTGGACGGCGGGGAGCGAATGCCTGAGTCCGCGTGATGGCGGACACAGAGCACGTTCCAAAATGAAAATGCCGTCTTTTCAGTTTACTAAATCGGGAATAGAATCCCTCCATCTTCTCCTTGGGGTCACTGGGGCGGCCGAAAAAGCGCCCTGTGCCGGGCACTTCCGGTGAGCTGGTTTCGGGCGGGTGTCCGGGCCTGGTGTCCACGGGGTGTCCAGGGCAGGACGCGAAGCCGAACCCACCCTGACCTGCCTGACGGCGGGGCAGGTGAAAGGGCTGTGTGGGCGTGCCCAGGGAGGGCGGCGGCGGGTGTGGCCGCAGTCGAGGAATGCGGGCTTGGCGGAGTGTGGCACTGCTGCTGGCGATGGCGGCAGCGACCGCGGGAGCGCGGGCCCAGACCGGAAATGACGGTTCTCTGGAAGGAAAACTGACCGATCTGCACTCGAAGCCCGTGGGCGGGGCGAGGGTAGTGCTGCGCAATGCGCGGACGGGCGCGTTGGCGGAGACGGTGAGCGGCAGCAACGGGGCATACCGGTTTGCGCGGCTCGCGCCGGGCGAGTACGTGCTGGAGGCGAAGAGCGCGGCTCTGGGGCAGGGGCGAACCGGCGGGATCGTGGTGACGGCGGGGCATGCGGCGCGGGTGCAGACGGCGATCGCGCTGGATGGGCGGCGGCAGGCGGCAGGCGGGCGGACAAGGTGGGTCGCTGGGGCGGCGAATGCGGCGGTGCGGTTTTATGCTTCGCCAGCGATTTCAGCAAAGACGGCGACGCCCGGCGTGGTGGCAGTAATCGAACGGCCCGCGGGACCCGCGGGGAACGAGGCTGCTGTTGCTCATCCCCGGGAGCCGGCGATTTTGCCATCGGTTGCCGTGGTTGGATGGGGCGCGGCGGCCGTTCCGGCGGCGGTGATCCCGGCAGCGATTCCGGCGTTCGCGAACCGGCCGGGGGCGATTCTGGCGGCTGCGGCAGGTGCGAGCTTGACCGCCGCGCTGCAGATGGAGACGGCAGCGCCTTTGCTGGCGACGGTGGCGGCGCGGGCGCCGGATACAGTGCATCCGGCGGTAACCACCACATTGACCGCGGAACAGATGCAGTCGCTGCCGCTGTCAGGGCGGCACTGGGAAAACTTCTCACTGGACCGGCCTCCGGAGGCTCCTCCGGCGGACGATATCGGCGGCGGCAGCATGCGCGAACCCGCGGGTGCGGCGGTGGACGGGGCCAGCATGCGGCTGGCGTTCGGAGGGCGCGGCGCAGGGCGGGCAAGCGCGGCGTCGCTGATGGGGCCGGGGGCGAGCGAAGCGGCGATCCGCGAAATGCGGGCGGTGGACGGGACGGGAGCAAGCGGGGCGGAACGGGCGGCAGGGGAGCGGACCGGCGTGGTGACGCGTGGCGGAGCGGACCTGCGGGCGGGGGGCTGGCATGGGCAGGCGTTCGTTTTCGATTGGCAGAACCTGTGGGGAGCGCGGAATCCGTTTACGCAGTGGGTGAAGGAGACGCAGCCGGCAACCGCGACCACGGTTCCGGTGTTTGCGCCGCTGGCGTGGTCGCCGGGGGATCGGCGGGTGACATGGGGCGCGGGGGTGGGGAATGCACTGCGGCGTAATCGGTTGTTCTGGTTCGCGGCGGCGGATACCGACGCGCGGAACGATCCCGCGGTAGCGATGGTGAAGCATCCGGAGAATTTTTTTGCGCAGCCTTCGAATGACGAAATGCAGGTGTTGAGCGCGCGGCTGGGGATGAGCAGCGCCAACCCCGTGGCGGAGGGGCTGGCGGCGTATTCGGGAATGCTGGAGACGCTGGACGGGCTGCTGGGGCCCGCGGCGCGCACGTCGGCGCAGTGGACAGGGTTCGGGCGGCTGGACTGGAATGCGGCGGAGCGGCACCGGTTCACCCTGGAGGTGACGGGAGCGCGGTGGGATTCGCCGGGCGGCGGGATGACGCGTGCTTCGGAGACCTACGGGAGCCACAGCTTCGGGTCAAGCCGTGCCAGCGCGACATGGGTGCTGGGCCGCTGGGAGGCATTCCTGACGCCGAACCTGCTGGCGGTGACGCAGGGGTCGGCGGGGCAGCAGATCGTGGGGCTTCCGGCGGAGGCTCCTTCGGCGTTTGAGAAAACGCTGGAGGCGAATCTCTGGGGGCAGTTGCCGCAGATGGTGGTGGATTCGGGCTACGGGTTCACCATCGGCAACCCGGCGCGGTTTGGCGCGGGCAGTTATCCCGACGAGCACTTGTACGAGGCGCAGGAGAACCTGGACTGGGTGCGCGGGCCGCTGCTGATCCGGGCGGGATTCGACGTGCGCCACAATGCGGACGCCACTTCCCTGCTGCGCAACCACACGGGAACGTATCACTACGCGCGGGTGGAGAACTTCGCGTCGGATGCGCTGGTGTTTGCGAAATATGGGCTGAGCGGCGCGCTCGACCCGCTGAACCAGCACAACTGCGACCAGCGCGGCAAGGCGTGGCGAGACACGGCGGGTCAGTTGCACGGTTTGGGATATCTGCCTTGCTACTCGTATTACTCGCAGACGCTGGGGCCGACGGAGTGGCATCTGGAGACCGACGACTGGGCGGGGTTTACAACTGCGCAGTGGGAGCCGGCGAAACAGTTGGTGATTTCCGCGGGGCTGCGCTGGGAGCGGGAAGATGCGCCGCCGCCGATTGCGCTGGTGAACAATCCGGCGCTGCCGCTGACCCAGAAGCTGCCCCGGCTGGGGAGCGAGTGGGCGCCGCGGGTGAGCCTGGCGTGGGGTGTGCGGGAGAGCCATTGGCCGGTGTTGCGGCTGGGATACGGGATGTATTACGGGCGGACCGAGAACTCGGTGCTGGAGACAGCGCTGACCCAGACCGGGTCGCTGAAGGGCGATGTGAACCTGTTTCTGCGGCCCACCGATAACCTGGCGCAAGAGGGAGGCGGCGCTCCGCCGTTTCCTTATGTGCTGGCGGGGGAGCCGGGAACGATTGAAAAGCCGGGCGCGGTAGAGATGGCGCCGAGCTTCCGCAATGCCGAGGTGCACCAGGGACTAGCCGGGGTGGAAGAGGAGTTGCCGGGCCATGTGCTGGTGAGTGTAAATGCCGAGGTGAGCCTGGGGCGGAGGCTGCCGGTGACAGTGGATACGAATTTCGATCCGGAGAGGAACCCTGGGACGATCACCTACAGCGTGGTGGACGGAACCGCCAAGGGGCCGATCCGGACGGCGCGGGTGACATCTCCATTTTTCGCTTCCTGGCCGGGGGCGGGAGCCAGCGGGCGGCTGAATCCCGATTACCAGCAGATTACGGAGTTGATGAGCCGGGCGAACTCGACCTACGAGGCGGCGACGGTGCGGGTGTCGCGCACGACGCAGCGGGGGTTGAGTTTTCATCTGCGCTATGCGTATGCGCATGCCATGGACTGGAATCCCAACGAGAGCGCGCAGGTGGCGGGACCCAGCGTGCTGGACCCGATGGATTTCCGGCAGGAGTACGGGACGAGCAACCTGGACGTGCGGCACTCGGCGTCGGCATTCGTGATCTGGGAGGCGCCGTGGAAGCTGAAGGGTGCGGGCGGGCGGCTGGCCAACGGATGGATGCTGTCGGGAATAGGGGAGTTTCACAGCGGGCTGCCCTACACGATGCGGACTGCGGGAACGATTGCGAAGGAGTTTGATGCCAGCGGCGCGGCGGTTGTGGGCCTGGGGCCGGGAATGAATGGCTACGGCGGCGACAATCGCGTGTACGGCGTGGGGCGGAATACATACCGGTATCCGCAGACGTGGAAGGTGGATGCGCGGCTGGGCAGGCGGTTTGCGCTGGGGCATCAGCGCGAGCTGGAACTGCTGGCGGAGAGCTTCAACCTGTTCAATCACCAGAACGTGACGGAGATTGAAACAGTGGGCTACCTGGTGGAACCGGGGACGGCGGCGGGATCGTTTCCGCGATTGACGTTTCTCACCGGTCAGAAGACGGGGCAGACCGAGTTTGGAATGCCGCTGAATGTGAACGCCACGGATTTTTATCGCGAGCGGCAAATAGATTTCGGGCTGCGGCTGCGGTTCAAGCATCAGGTGGATTAGGGGCCGGTGGCGCAGGCGACGGGAGCGGCGGAGTTTCCGTCGAGGCGAAAGCAGACGGCGCCGTTGACGTCGGTGGAGAAGGTACGGACGTTTGCCGATTGCAGCTCTTCTAATACTTCTTCGCGGGGATGGCCGTAGCGGTTGTGCAAGCCGCAGGAGATGACAGCCCATTGCGGAGCGACGCGGGCGAGGAACTGGGGGCGCGTGGACGTTATGCTGCCGTGATGGCCGACCTTGAGCAGAGTGCTTTCGAGGCCGGGCTCGGCAAGCATGGCTTGTTCAACGGGCGCTTCGGCGTCGCCTTCTAGCAGCACCGATGTTGCACCGTAGGCGGCGTGGAGCACCAGCGAGTCGTTGTTGCCGGGCTGCGCGCCGGGCTGGTAGTTGGCCAACGGCGCCAGCACCTGGATGCGCAGGCCGCCAAGAGAGAGCGCGTCGCCGGCCTGCAGCGTGCGCACGCGCGTGTGCAGGGCGGCGGCCTCATCGAGTAGCGCGGTGTAGGCGGGGACGCGGGGATTGTTGCCGACCCAGAGCTCGGCGGGATGGAAGTTGCGCAGCACCGCGGGCAGGCCGCCCATGTGGTCGGAGTGGCCATGGGTGAGCGCGACCGCATCGAGGTGGCGAATTCCGCGGGACCAGAGCGCGGCGGAGACGACCTCTTCGCCGATGTCGAATTCCTGGGGCGCCTGGCGTGGACCTCCGCCAAAGCCGCCGCCGTCGACCAGCAGGGTTTTGCCTTCGGGGGTGACGAGCAGGATGGAATCGCCCTGCCCGACGTCGATGGCTTCGACGAGCAGAGCGTCGCGCGGATGCTGGAGGGGTCGTGGAATGACGGCGGCCAGCGCGGCGCAGAAGAGGGCGGCCCATGCCATGCTGCGGATCCACGCGCGCGCGGAGCGGGCCAGCACCATGGCGGCGGCAAGCAACACGCAGAAGAGCGCGATCTGTGGCGCGGACGGAGCGGGAATGCGCAGATCGCCCCACGCTTTCGATCCGAAGAGATGGACGAGACCCACGCCGAAGTGAAGCAGGATGGCGGCGATGGCACCTGGGACGAGTGCGAGTGCCGGCGAGATCAATGACACCAACAGAGTGAGCAGTGCGGCCGGCATGAGCACGATCAGCAGCGGGAGGATGAACAGATTCACCGGCAGGGCAAAGAGGGTAATGCGATGGAAGTAGATGGCCATGGGGAGAGCCATGGCGAGCTCGGCCACCAGGGTGACGGCGAGGGCTTCCGCGCATTGCAAGGCGAAGCGGACCAGGCGGGGAAACAGGATCCAGGCGACACGGCGGCCGAAGATTGGACGGAGACGCGCAGCGAACATGCGCAGGATGATTCGAAACTGCGCGATGCTGGGAGCGAGCCTGGAGTCGACGGCCAACTGTCGCAGGTCGCGCGTGGCAATGACGTAGGGGTGTGACGTGGCGGCTAGCAGAGGCACGGCAATTCCGGCGATCGACACCACGGCCAGCAGCGTCATTTGAAAGCTCGAGTCGAAGAGGCTGCGCGGGTTCACCACCAGCAGGCAGAGCGCGGCGAAACCGATGGCGTTGAGCGGACTCCGCTGGCGATAGATGAGGCGGCCCAGGAGGTAGAGCGTGATCATCCAGAGAGAGCGCTGCACGGGCGTGGCGAATCCGGTGAAGAGCGCGTAGGCAAACGAGGCGAGGATGGTGAGCAGGGTGGCGGGGACTTGGGGAATGCGCAGCTTGCGCGCAAGCAGAAATAGAAATCCGGCGACGATGGCCAGGTGAAGGCCGGAGACGACCAGCATGTGGAACGAGCCGGTGCGCTCGAAGCCGACGCGCAGGGAACGGTCGAGAAAAGTGCGGTCGCCGGTGACCATGGCGGCGAGCAGGATGGCGTCGTCCGGCGTGATGCGCAGAGGCGCGGGCAGCCGGCGCATGAGCGCGGGCAAAGCCAGCAGGCGAGCCGCGGCGGCATGCTGCGCGTTGGCGAGGAGACAGGAAAGCGGCCGGTGTAGCGGCGGGCCGAGGCGGTCGATGCGATCGATTTTGATGGATGCGGTGGAAGTGATCCCCTGGTCGAGGAGATATGCGGAGCGGCTCCACGCGCCGGGATCGCGATAGACCTGCGGAGGCAGGAGGCGCGCAATGGCGCGGATGCGTTCGCCGCAGAGGATGGGCGCGACAGGCTGGTCCGCGGGCCAGTGCACGGTGAGGCGAACGCTGCCGTTGGCGGACTGTTGCGTGTCTGCGATATCGTTGACGACTTCAATGGAAGTGAGGCGAAGATCGATCGACTGCGAGGGCAGCGTGGGGGCGGGCTCGTCGACGTTCTGCTCCGTCTGGCCGCGGATGGTGCCGGCGATGGTGACAGTGCCTTCGAGGTTGCGCAGGAGTCCGTCGGAGAGCGTGAGGAGTTGGGGAGCGGGCGCGGGATGGGGCTGCATCTCGGCAGCCCACGCGCCGAGCAGGATCCACAGCAGCGCCGTGGGAAGCCACGCGATGCGATGCGCGCGCAGGGCTGCGACGGCGCAGGCGATGGCGAGCATGAGCAGAGAAACCAGGAGCGTGCCGGGGCCGATCCACAAGGCCGAAGTGGAGGCGATGCCCAAGGCGAACAGCCATGCACCATGAAACAGGGGCACTCCGGCCGCGCTCGCGGATGCGGGCGCGGCGGAAGACTGGCCGAAACTTGCAGAGGCCCGTTGCATCACCCTTCAGGATGGAAGGGGAACTATAGCAGGAAATCAGGATCGGCGCAGGCGGACGATGGTTTCGAGATGGAAGGTCTGGGGAAAGAGGTCGGCGAGGGCCACGGATTCAAGGTTGTAGCCGGCGGCGAGCAGCGGGCGCAGATCGCGCGCGAGAGTGGCGGGATCGCAGGAGACGTAGACAATTTGCGGCGTCACAATGGGGATGAGCTGGGTAGTGATTTCTGCGCCGAGGCCGGTGCGCGGCGGGTCCACAACGACCAGATCCGGACGCGTGGCGGGTCGAGGATTGCGGAGAAAATCGAGGGTGGGCGCGGCGACGGCTTCGCCGCTGGTGCCGGCGAGATTGACGGCGAGAGCTTGCGTTGCGGTGGGAGCGGATTCGACGGCAATGACTTTATCGAACTGGTTGACGAGTTGGCGCGCGAAGAGACCAACTCCGGCGAAGAGGTCCCATGCGAGCGCGCCGCGCTGATCGGCAGTGACGCTTTCGACGAGAGGATCGATAAGCCAGCGGTTGACCTGAAAGAATGCGCCGTGATCGACGCGGTAATCGGCATGCGCGGTGCGGTAGGTGAGCGATGGTGTGCCCCATTGCGCCAGCGTGCGCGGAGGACGGCCGGGGCGTCCGCCGGATGCCAGCTCCGCGCCTTGAAGTTGCGGGATTCGTTCGCGCAGAGCTACGGCAACCGGATCGAGGCGAAGCTGCGTGGGCTCGGTGACGAAGAAGGTGGCAAGCAGCGCGGATTCATCGGCGTTGCAGAACAGCGAGAGCTCATGGGAGCGTAGATTCGCGGGTACGCGGGCGAGGATTTCGCCGGCGGTGAGTGCGGCGCTGACCAGCAACGGCGCTGCGATTGGGCATTCGCGGATGGGAACAATATCGCTGGAGCGGCGAGCGCGATAACCCGCGTTTCCGGTGGCGTCGAACGCGACGCGGATGCGGTTGCGATACTGCCAGGGCTCGGCGGAGAGGACGGCGATTTCATCGGGCGCCGAAATTCCCGCGCGCTCGAAGGTCTCGCGCAGGATGTCTGCTTTGAATTTGAGTTGCGTGTCGTAATCGGTGTGCTGGTAGTTGCAGCCGCCGCAGGGGCCGAAGTGGGGACAGCGGGGCGGGATGCGTTCGGGCGCGGAGGTGAGGATTTGATCCAGTTCGGCGAGAGCGTAGCCGCGCCTGGCTTTTTCTTCGAGGATGCGGACGCGTGCATGTTCGCCGGGAAGCGTGAGCGGAACGAAGATAGCTTTGCCTTCGTGGCGGGCGAGGAAGTTGCCGCCGTAAATGGGCTTTTCGATTTCGACGATCGGAACATCAGCGGTTTTGGCGGGAGGTTGAATCGCCGGGGCTGAAGCCCCGTCACTCTTTGGGCGCATCTTCCGCACGACTGAAGTCGTACCCTTACGCGTTCTTGAAGATTCCTCAGACATTTTCGAGACTTGTGAAATCGTGGATGGAGGCGTGCTCTGTCGAGTCTGCTTTCGTGCTGCTGCTTTTGGCTTCTTCGGCGTCATTGCTGGCTCATGTAGAAGAGGCTGAGGCGGGGAAGGTTGTAATGCGCGAGCAGTTGCTTCTGCACAAACTGGCGCTCGACCTGGCGCAGTTGCACGGCGCCCATGCGGCTGCGGTAGGGGGCGAGCTCGCGGGCGGCGTGTTCCTTGAGCGCGACCAGCAGGTCTTCCGGCGCGGCAGTGGTGAGGGCGGCGAATAGTTTTTCTTCGAGCACGGTGAGGTTGCGCTCGAGCGATTCCATTTCGACTTGCGTATGGACGCGGGCTGCGGCGGCAAGTTCGCGGAGCCGAGCTGCGGTGGCGGCGCAAACCTCGGGCGCGACGGTGGAGGCGTCGAGGGCGGCGGCGGTGGCTTCAAGATGTGTGGCAACGCGTTGGTGCTCGAATCCGGTTTCTGCGGTGCCCGCGTAGTTCGCGGTTGTGGATGCGCCGGCGGCGGCTTCGTTGAGCTGTTCGGCGGATTCCATCACGGCCTGCGCGCACCAGGCGAGCCCGTTGATGCGGCGCTTGTGGCCGCGATGCTGGCGCGATTCGTATTTGTCGAAGGCGGCGTCAATGCCGCGCAGGACGGCTTCGAGCGGAAGCCCGGCGTCGCGCCAGGTCTCGATCAGCGCCCAGTCAAGCGTGGAGAGCAGCAGCAGCGATCCGCGGCGTTGCTGAAAGCGCTCTTCGATTTCGGTGAAGTAGTTGAAGTAGTTTTGCACGAACAAATCCGAATCAATCAGGTCTAACTGGAATGCGGAAAACAGGACTGAGGGCCATTTTTCCCCGCTTTAAGTCTTTCATCGATTCGCTGTCAGGCCAAATCCAAAACGCCAAGCGAACTCTCTCTCCGGGCCGAACGTCAAGCAATCCCATATCAATCGAAAACTGAAAATCAACTGCGCCGCCGTTTGCAGGCACCTGTACTGGTTTCCAGGAACCCTGGTCCTCGAATCCGAGAGTCGCCTCGAGTCCCTTTCGCACGGGAACGGCTTTTCCATTTGCTCTGCGCAATGACGCCATGCGGAAGTACGGCGGCGCCCCAGATTCCGTGCAGGTTGGTATCACGAAAGGAGTTCCGGCACTTCGAACTGTCACCGCTACTGTCACGTAGGATACCGACGACTCCTCGGGTTCATGAATTGCATTGAGAATTCGAACATCGACCGTGCCTGTTGTGAGGATGGTTTGAGACTGACACAGGGCGAACCGGCTAGAGGAAGCAAGACAGATTAACAGCATCGCGAGAGAGAACAACGGACTTAATCGCATATGCATGCTGTTCATGTTCAATGCGCGCGTGTCCGCGGGCGGGCGGTACGGTTGCGATCGAAGAGAATGCGCAGACCCTCCAGCGTGAGCATGTCGTCAATCTCGGCGATGTAGCGCGAGTCTTCGCTGATCAGGCGGGCCAGGCCTCCGGTGGCGATGACGCGCGCATCGGCGCCGAGTTCCTTGATCATGCGTTCGAGGATGCCGTCGACCAGGCCAATGTAGCCGTAGTAGAGGCCGCTCTGCAGGTGGGTGACGGTGTTGGTGCCGATGACCTTGGCGGGGCGCTTGATGTCAACCCGGCCAAGGCGCGCGGCACGGGCAAAGAGCGCATCGGCGCTGATGCCGAGGCCGGGCGAGATAGCGCCGCCGAGATATTCGCCCTTGGCGGAGATGACGTCGAAGGTAGTGGCAGTGCCGAAATCGACCACGATGCAGGGGCCGCCGTAGCGCTCGAAGGCGGCGATGCAGTTGACCAGGCGATCTGCGCCGAGTTCCGTGGGGTTATCGACGAGAACGGGCATGCCGGTCTTGATGCCGGGCTCGACGAACAGCGGATGGATGCGGAAATATTTTTCGCAAACGCGGCGCAGCGTGCTCTCGACCGGCGGCACCACCGAGGAGATGATGATGTGGTGCACCTGGTCGACGGAGATGCCGCTCATCTGGAAGAGATTGACGAATAACACTCCGTACTCGTCGGATGTTTGGGTGCGATGGGTGGTGACGCGCCAGTGGGCCACCAGCTCGGGAGCGGCGCTGGGGCGGTCTTGTGGTGTTTCGCCGGACGCGGGCGGGAGCACGTCGAGGCGATAGAGGCCGAGCACGGTGTTGGTGTTGCCGACGTCGAGCGCGAGCAGCATGGCTTACATTGTATCTTCGTCGCGGATGCCGCCGGTCTGCACCTGCACCAGGCCGGCGGCGGTGCGCACACGGAGGAAACCCTGCGGGTCGAGGCCGTCGGTGACGCCGCTGCAGGCCTGTGGTCCGTGGACGGTCACGCGGCGATTGCGAATCCAGGTCGATGCCTGCTCCACGCGGGCAGGAATGGCGAGGCCTGCGGCGGGATCGAGCAGCGCGCGCGTTTCATGGTCGAGAGATTCGAGGAGAGCGATCAGCAGCAACTGGCGATCGGTCCAGCGGCCGGATTCCAGATCGAGCGACGTGGCGGGGGTGGCGAGGCCGGGCGCGAACGCCTGCTGGTGTACGTTGATGCCGATGCCGATGACGGCGAAGCTGAGCTGCCCGCGTTCGGATTGCGCTTCAGCGAGGATGCCGCCGGTTTTGCGCGGCCCGAAGAGCAGGTCGTTGGGCCAGCGCAGATCGATGGCGAGGCCGGTGGCGGCGCGGATGGCTGCGGCGGCGGCAAGGCCGGCGGCAAGCGGCAGCAGCGGCATGTGCGATGCAGCGAGCGGCAGGCGGAGGAGAACGCTGGCGTAGAGTCCCTGGCCGGCGGCGGAGTGCCAGGCGTGATCGCCGCGGCCGCGGCCGGCGGTTTGCTCGTCGGCAAAAAACACGCAGCCGTGCGGAGCGCCGTTGCGCGCGGCATCCATGGCGTCGCTGTTGGTGGATGCGGTGGTGTGCGCGAAGTGGAGATTGCCGGCGAAGAGGGTGCCGGCGAGGACGGATTCGAGCGCAGGGAGATCGTACATCGGCGCCTACTCGGCGAAGATGCTCATGGAAATGTCGGCGGCGCGGGCGGAGTGAGTGAGCGCGCCCACGCTGATGAAGTCGACGCCGGTTTCGGCGTAGCCGTGGATGTTTTCGAGGGTGATGCCGCCGGAGGCTTCGGTGGGAATCCAGCGCGATTCCTGCTTGATGCGATCCACGGAGTGCTTCACGTCGCGGGGCGGCATGTTGTCAAGCAGGATGGCCTCGGCGCCACCTTCGAGCGCTTCTTCGAGCTCATGCTCGGTGCGCACTTCCACCTGCACGCGCTGGCCGGTCTTGCGGCGTTCCAGCGCATGTTCGAGCGCGGTGCGCAGGCCGCCGCCGAGCGAGATGTGATTGTTCTTGATGAGAATGCCGCTGGCCAGGTCGAGGCGATGGTTGGTGCCGCCGCCGCAGAGGACCGCGTATTTTTCGAGAGCGCGCAGGCCGGGGACGGTCTTGCGCGTGTCGAGAATGCGGGCGGGCGTGCCCTGGATCGCGTCGACGTAGCGGCGGGTGTTGGTGGCGATGCCGCTGAGATGCTGCAGCAGGTTGAGGATGACGCGCTCGCAACTGAGCAGCACGCGCGCGTTGTGGCGGATGACGGCGAGCACCTGGCCCTTGTGGGCGCGCACGCCGTCGAAGATTTCGGGATGGCTGATGACTTCAAAGCGAGTCTGCGCCGGGGGGCGGCGATCGAGGCGGGCAAAGATTTCAAAGAAGCGCGGCACCGCGCCCAGACCCGCGACCACCATGTCCTCGCGCGCGATGATGGAGGCGGCGGCGCGCATGTCGGGATCGATGGTGACGTTGGTCGTGGTGTCGCTGGCGGCCTGGTCTTCTACCAGGGCCTGCTCCAGCAAGGCGTCGATGCGGCTGCTTTTCCAGTCCATAGTCAGTGGTCAGTGCTCAGTGGTCAGTGCTCAGTGGTCAGTGCTCAGTGGTCAGTGGTCAGTGCTCAGTGGTCAGTGCTCAGTGATCAGTTCTCAGTTCGTAGTTCGTAGTCCTTACGTCGTCCCAGTTCGCGCCGGCCTATTCAAGAGTGCTGTCATCCTGAGTCCGCCGCGGCGGACGAAGGATCTGCGGTTGCCCTTCGCTCGCCTGCTCACCCGGCAGGCAACGCCCTCATCGTCTCGCGCGCCTTTTCCAGCAGCGTGCGCGTTTCGGATTCTTGCTTCTTGAGACCTTCGACCACGTGCGCCGGTGCTTTTGAGAGGAAGCCTTGGTTGCCCAACTGGCGCTCCGCCGCCGCCAAGCCTTTTTCGTATTTCGCGATATCTCTTGTCAAGCGTTCCCGCTCGGCCGAGACGTCGATCCGAGCCTCATAGATGATTGCAATGTCAGTTGGTCCAACGCTTCGCCAGTTCAATCGATCGTCACGCTGGGTTGTTTCCGTAATCGTCGAGGATGAGAGCTTTTCCATCCATTTCTTGTTCTCTTCAATCAGGTTCGTAGGTTGGTTGTTTGCCACTCCGAGTACCTGTGCTTCTACAGTGAGTCTCTCGGGTACTCCCCGATCCTTGCGCGTCTCGCGAATTCCGCCGACAACGAATTGCAAATAGATCATTTGCATTCTTGCCGCTCCATTCATCGCGGATGGATTCCCTTCCGGGAACTTCCAAAGCGCGATCGATTTCTTCGGCGGATTGCCGTCGTAGAGCGCGTGCCATATCTCTTCAGTCAGGAACGGCATAAACGGCGAGAGCAGGCGCAGCGCGGCTTCAAATACCGACACCAGCGTGGTGAGCGCGGCCTGAGTGGCGAACTTGTCGGCGGTTTCGCTGAAGTCGAGGCGGAGCTTGACGATCTCGAGATACCAGTCGCAGAAGCTGCCCCAGAAAAATTGATAGATGGTGCTGGCGGCTTCGTCGAAGCGGTAGGCTGCGAGCGACTGATTGACCTTTGCCGCGGTTGCGTGCAGCTCGGAGACAATCCAGCGGACTTCGAGCGGCGCATCGGGTGCTTCGATGGGCATGGCGCCCAGCACAGACGGATCAACCGCAATGCCAATCTCCGCGGCGCGGTCGACGTTCATGAACAGGAACCGCGCCGCGTTCCAAATCTTGTTCGCGAACGCGCGATACCCCTCGGTTCGCGCCACGTTGAACGCGATATCGGTTCCGGGCGAGGCCATCGATGCCAGCGTGAACCTTACCGCATCGGTCCCATACTGCTTGACGATCTCGATGGGATCGACCACATTGCCCTTGGTCTTGGACATCTTCTCGCGGTTGGCGTCGCGCACCAGCGCGTGGATGTAGACCTCGCGGAACGGAACGCTCTCAGCGAGCGGGCGCGGGCTGCCGTCGGCCATGGGAACGTCGGACGAAAACCAGCAGCCCAGCATGATCATGCGCGCCACCCAGAAGAACAGGATGTCGAAACCCGTCACCAGCAGAGAGGTCGGGTAGAAGGTGTCGAAATCGGCGCGGGCTGAGGGAGTAACAGCATCCTGGTCTCCCACCCTCGCGCCAGAAAGAAAGCGCGAGGATGGGGCACGGGAGCTTTGGTGGCCGGCGATGTTCGGCCAGCCGAAGACAGAGACAGGCAACAGGCCGGACGAAAACCATGTGTCGAGCACGTCGGTTTCCTGCGTGATCTGGTCCGAGCCGCAATGCGCGCACGCAGCAGGGTCCTGGCGCGCGACGGTGATCTTGTGGCACGTGGCGCAGTGCCACGCAGGAATGCGATGGCCCCACCACAGTTGCCGCGAGATGCACCAGTCGTGGATGTTCCCCATCCATTCGAGATAGACCTTCTCGTATTGTTCAGGCGTGATGCGAATGGCTTTTTTGCCATCGGCATCCGGCTTTACGGCGGCGATGGCCTTATCCGCCAGCGGCTGAATCTTCACGAACCATTGCGTGGAAAGGCGCGGCTCGACGATGGTCTTGCAGCGGTCGCAGTGGCCCACGTTGTGCACATGATCCTTCACGCCCGCGAGCAGCCCCTGCGCTTCCAGGTCCTCGATAATCCGCTTGCGCGCGGCGTAGCGGTCCAATCCCGCATAAGGCCCGCCGTGCTCGTTGATGGTGGCGGTCGCATCCATCACGTTGATCGACGGCAGATGATGGCGCTCTCCGATGGCAAAGTCGTTGGGGTCGTGCGCGGGCGTCACCTTCACGGCGCCAGTGCCAAACTCGCGGCTGACGTAGTCATCCAGCACAATGGGAATTTCGCGGTTCATCAACGGCAGGCGCAGTTTCTTACCGTGCAGATGCGTGTAGCGCTCGTCCTCGGGATGAATGGCCACCGCCACGTCGCCGAGCATGGTTTCAGGCCGCGTGGTCGCGATCGTCAAAAACTCGCCGGTTTCGCGGCCGTCGTCCCCATGCACCGGGTAGCGAATCTCCCAGAGGTGGCCCTTGTGTTCGTCGTACACCACTTCCAGATCGCTGATGGCGGTCTGGCAGCGCGGGCACCAGTTCACGATGTAGGCGCCGCGATAAATGAGGCCCTGCTCGTACAGCTTTACGAATGCTTCGCGGACCGCGACGGAAAGCCGCTCGTTCATGGTGAAGTATTCGCGGGACCAATCGACCGACGCCCCGAGCCGCTTCATCTGGTTGAGAATGTTGCCGCCGTAGTGTTCGCGCCACTTCCACACGCGTTCGACGAATGCCTCGCGGCCCATCTGCTGGCGGGTGGCGCCCTCGCTTACAATTTGCCGCTCCACCAGCATCTGAGTGGCGATGCCGGCGTGATCCGTGCCCGGAATCCACAGCACGCGGTTGCCGCGCATGCGATGCCAGCGAATGAGGATGTCGCTTTCGGTGTGCTCGAACATGTGCCCCATGTGCAGATTACCGGTCACATTGGGCGGGGGTAGCAGGATGGAGAACTGTTGTGCGCGGGCCTTGTCAAGATCGCCAGTGGGCGTGGGCTGCGCGAACAGGTTTTCGCGGACCCAGTATTCGGCCCAGTGATCTTCGATGGCGGTGGGATCGTAGGCTTTGGGCAGGTCGTGAGGCATGGGGCTCGATTGCGTGCCCCCGGTATCTGCGCCGGTGAATCGTGCAAGGGGACAACCCCTCACTTTAACAGATGATCATGGCGCAATCAGCGGGACGGACGGGAAGTACGCCGCATACCGACGCGTATCCCGGGTCAGGATAGGGCAACCCAGGACCGTCGCATGCGCGCCGATGAAAAAATCGGGCAGCACATTGGATTTTGTGCCGCCCAGTCGACGGTACTGCAAGAACGCTCGTCCGGCCAGAAAAGCAGCGGCGCGGGGAATCTGCAGGACCGAAAGTCCAAGCGTGTCCAGCAATTCATCGACGTTCTTCGCGGAGATATATCGGGGTGAAATCTCGGCGTAAACAATTGCATTGATCGCCAGCGTGTCGAGGATGCTGCATCGACGCAACTGTCCAGTTGACCAAGGTTTCCAGTGAGGATCCTTGTCGATGACGTCGAATATGACGTTGGAATCAACCAGGATCATTGGAATAGCCGCGAATGAACTCCATGTACTCGTCGGTGGTCCCTTCCCACTTGATCTGCGCGGAACCAACTGCACGGTCGAAGCGATCCGGATGGCGCGGCTTGGCGGGCCTGCTCTTGCGGAGGACGAGCTCGCCGTTCTCGTTGACATCGAAGACGAGCTTGCTGCCGGGGACGAGGCTCAGGGAGTCGCGGATGTGTTTAGGAATCGTGACCTGACCCTTGCGAGTGATCGTAGTTTCCATGGCTCCTCCGGGGTATTACCGCCGCTTCCAGTGTAATACCGACCGGGATTTGGCCGGCGCACCAATGAAACGGGCCGCCTAAAATGGCGGCCCGTAATCTCTCATCCTGTGGATTTTAGGTCAGAACGGGTTCAGCTTGCCCAGGCCCTTCTTCTTCTTTTTCTTGCTCGAGGATTCGTCGCTCAGGTCGGGCTTGGGGGCCTTCTTCTTCTTGCCGTTGTTGTCGGCGGCAGCGGGAGCGGCGGGAGCAGTGCCGGGCTTGATGTCGTTGATCTGGTCAGGGGCTGGAGCGGGCGCCTGGGCAGCGGGAAGGGCAGTCGTTTCCGGCGCGATGGGCTTGACCAGCGCGTTAGGATCGGCCGGGGCGGCGGGGCCGGAGCCGATGGTCGTCGGATTGGTATTGCTTGAGGTCGCGGGAGCGGCGCCGGAGTTGGGAGCGTTGACGATGGTCACGCCCACGCCGGTGGAGTCGGGCGTGCCGGTCTGCAGGGGCGCCTGCGAAGGCTGATCGCTGCGCGGAGGCTCGTTGGGGCCGGTGGGCTTGACGGCGGCTGTTCCCGTGGGCCGGCCCGCGTTGATGGCCGACTGGAACAGGGCGACGTTTTGCTTGGTGATATCGGGAGCCAGGGTGCGCTTCGGATCCTCAAGGCTGGGGTCACCCACGTGCACTGCTTGCACCGTGGTGGGGCCGTGCTTTATTACGCCCCAAAGGGTGTCGGTGAAGCGGATCGGCTGACGGCTTTGTTCCTCGGCCTCGCTCTCGGCAACCGCGGCGGCGGTGGGCTCGGGAATGGGGCGGTTCATGGCCACCAGGCGGTCGCGCGCATCTTCCACTCGAGGAGCCATGGGATAGCGGGTGATCACTTTGGCATATGCGGCGGCGGCCTTGTCAAGATAGAGAGCGCGCATGCGCTCCTTCACCGCGCCGGAAAGATTGGCAAGCTGCACGATATGCGCTTCGCCGGCGTAGGCATCGCCGATATTCAGCAGCGCCAGGTCGCTCTTGGAGTAAACCGGATAAGTATCAACCACCGTTTGCAGGCGGGCAACGGCGGCGGAGTAGTTTTCCTTGCTCTCGTAGTAGAGGCCGATCTGGGTTTCGCGCTCGGCCAGCACTTCCTGCACGTCGCGCAGCTTCTGCTTGGCGCGCGGAATCAGCGTGGAATCCGGGTACATGTTGAGCATCTCCCGGTATTCCTTTTCCGCGTTGATCGCGTTGGTGAAGTCGCGATCGGGCTTCTCCATCTCGGAGTAGTAGATGTCGCCCACCTTCATCTGTGCTTCGGCGGCTTCGGGGGCATTGGGGAAGAAGGTCTCAAAGTCCTTGTACTCGGCCTCGGCCTGGGTGAGAGCCGCGGTACCGCCCTCCTTGAACCAGCTATCGCCCACTGCCAGCTTGGCGCGCATCTTGTATTCCGAGTCGGGATAGGTGTTGAGCATGGTCTGGAGGTCGAGACGGGCCACGTCAAAACGGCCCTTCTTGAGGGCGATCATGGCCTTGTCGTAGAGCTCCTTGTCGGGCTGCTTCGACTGGACATTGGCCAGCGGATTGGCGCTCAAGTCATATGCTTTCTTTTTCTTGGGCTTTTTATTCCGGGCAAACGCCGAAGCGCTGGTGAGCAGCAGGGCCGCCAGGGCGACCGCGACCATTCTGGTGGAAAAACGATTCATAAATCCTCTTCGCGGCAGGCCCTTGGCAGGCGCCGCCTCGTCCCAATGTTTCGTCCCGAAAAAATGCTTCGCGCAAAAGATGTTTCGTGCCCAAAGATGCCTGGTGCGAAAGTACGTTTCGATCCGGAAAATCCCTCTTCATCTTACCTGTTCGGGGGCTGGGCGGGCTCAGTGGTTTCGGCCCACCGCTTCCCCGGCAGCCTCTCGCGCGGCTTCGAGCAGCGCCCGGGCGTCCCGTTCCGCCTCGCCGGCGCCAAAGACAGCATTTCCGGCCACCAGCAGGTCTGCACCTGCTTGGACGACCCGGGCGACCGTGTCGTGAGCCACGCCGCCGTCCACTTCGATTTTAAATGCCAAGCCCATTTCGGCACGCAGCTCGGCCAGAGTGCGAATCTTGTCCAGGGAAAACTCGATGAACTTCTGCCCGCCGAACCCCGGGTTAACGCTCATGATCAGCACGTGGTGGACCATGGGCAGGATGTCGCGGATGAGGTTGACGCGGGTAGCCGGATTGAGCACTACCGCCGGCTCCATGCCGTGGCTGGCGATCAGCTCGAGCGAACGGTGCAGGTGGCGGCAGGCTTCGTAATGCACGCTGACCCAGTTGGCCCCGGCTTCGGCGAAGGCGGGGATGAACTCGTCGCAATTCTCGATCATCAGGTGACAGTCGAGAGGCAGGCGGGTGGCCTTGCGGAGGCTGGCCACTACCGGCGGGCCGATGGTGATGTTGGGAACGAAATGGCCATCCATCACATCGACGTGGATGACGGTGCCGCCGCCGCGCTCGGCCGCGGCAATCTCCTCGGCAAGCCGTGCAAAATCCGCGGAAAGAATGGATGGAACGAGCTGGACCATGGGTGCCTGGATGCGTGCCTCGCAGGCTCAGTGTATCAGCCGGTAACCCGCGATGCGGAGCCCTCAGGCTTTGGCATTTTCCGCAATCGGAGGCGAGCTTCGCCACGCCGCGCTTTCACCGGAATTGCCGGAAAGCAACCCGCGCCCATGAGTCTTCCACTAAGCATAAATAGATACGGGTGCCCTACGTTATCCGCAGGTCGGGCCTATAAATAATGGAGTGTTCCAGTGAGTTTAGCTGAGAAATCAGGTCCCCTTCCTCATCCCATACCGGAGGACGATAGCGGAACTGCGGCAGTGGTTTCCCGTAATGGGGCTTGTCACGAACTGGTCGGCGAATGGGTGAAAATCACCGGCCGAACTGGCGTCTATGTGGTCCTGGGCACCAATGCGGCCTGCGAGACCGCGGATGTGCTGCTGGTTTCAGGGATTCGCCAGATTGAACGCGGAGTCCCGGTGGGGATGCTGCACCCGCTTCACGCCCATCAACGTGCAGAACAATGGAGAGCGGCGGACCTCGAAGCAGTCGGAGAATGAGCCTCCGGCTCGAAAAGTACCTGGGCGCGGCAAATCGCAGATCCATTCGGCAATCTCCGGCACCCGGCCGGGATGCAGCGCGTGTCTGCCGATGGCCAGCTCGGCGCGGAAATCGACTCTCAGGGGCATTTGGAGCTCCGCAGCCATTGTGCTAGGGCGCGGCGGGAGCGGCGAGGGATTTTGCGGCCACCCGGCCCACTCCCCTCAGCAACCCTCGGATCGGCCACGCGCCCTCGTCGCCGGGGAAGAAAATCTCTCCCGGCCGCTTCACCTCCGGCCGGTAATACCAGCGTTTCAGCAGCGCGAGATGGCCCTGCCGCATGGTCGCGTTCGGGGGGGCGACGGGCGCGGTTAGTTCCGCCAGAACGGCTTCCAGGCGGGATTCGAGCAGGCCACGTGGGACGCGCTGTGGTGTGGCAGAAGATTCGCCTTGGGAACTCCCCTCAGGGGCTAAAGCCCGGTCAGCTCTAGCGGCAGTTTCGGCACGACTGAAGTCGTGTCCTGACACGTCAACGTTGCTCTGCGCGGGCGGTTCAGGTATTGGTTCGAGCATCATGGGTTGCGCGTACAGCGAGCTCGACCCCGAATGCTCGTTCTGGATGCGCATGCCGAGGGTGGAAAAGGAAACCGGCCCGCGCAGGCTGCCGTCCTCGTAAAGGAAGACGGCGACCTCGTCGGCCTGTGCGGAGGCCTGCAGAATCACCGCGCGAAGCTGATTGGCCGGCCGGACCAGCTCGGGGGCGAGGGCGCGCACAGCCTCGGCGCGCTGCACCTGGGCGTGGAGGGCGGCGGCCATCTCGAACTCAAGGTTGGCGGAAGCCTGGTCGCGCTGCGCTTTCAGCTGGACCAGGCGGCTGTCGCCGCGGGAGGCCAGAAACCGCTCCACGGCGGCGGATTCCTCGGCGTAGCGCTCGTCGGTGCAGCCCTTGTAGCAGGGCGCGAGGCACATCTTCATCTCGGAGTAGACGCAGCCGGGGTGGCTCGGATCGGGGTCGAGTTCGTCGGTGCAGCGGCGGAGAAGGAAGAGCTTCAGCGTCTCCTCGGCAAAGCGCTCGGCGGCGGGGCGGGAGGCGAAGGGGCCATAGGCCCAGTCGGCCTCCTTCTGGCTGGGGCGGTTGGTTACCGTCAGGCGCGGGTAGGCGTTGCTGCCCAGGAAGCGGACAAAGCTGGGCGCACCCAGGTGCATGCGCTCCAATGCTTTTGGCCCGTAGACCTGCTCCAGCAATTGGAATTGCAGGAGTAGCGATTCAAAGTCGGAGCCGGTGAGATGCCAGTCAATGCGGCGGACGCGCCCGGCGAGCTGCAGGCGGCGGGGGTGCTTTGCCGAGGGCAGCAGCAGGCGTTCGAGGCGGCCGCGAAGGTTGGGCGTGCGGCCGATGTAGGGCTCGGCATGGGCGGCTTCGCCGTAGAGGGCGAAGACCGCACCGTCTTCGGGGAGCTGGCGCAGGGCTGCGCGAGGATCGGCAGGGTCAAACGGGATGGATTGAAAAGCGGAGAACAGAAGCAATCCCCTCTGCTGAACACCCGGGCGGACGAGCGCGGGCGGTCAGAAACCTATATCGAGGATAGCCGAGGGCTGGGGCGCGTGGGCCGTCGCAGATGCGAACGTCGGGCAGGGGCTAGACAGCCTGCGGAGAAAGGCCCAGTTGCAGCCAGCCCGATTTACAGGTCGCGAACGAACAACGCGGTTGGATTTCCGCCCACGTTGCTGCTGACCACGCGCACCTGATCCCCTTTTTGCGCGTGAAACCTGATTCCTTCCACGGCTCCCATATCGCTCTCCGCCACTGTCTGGTCGCCGATCCGGAACGTCTCCACCTTGCCCGATTTGTCTGCCACCGAGATGGAATGCGTGCGGCTGTCGAAATTGGTTACGGTGCCGTCGGTGGAGCTGAACGGGCCGGCCCCCAGGCTCTTCAACGCCACCACCGTGCGATTGTCGTCGCCATTGCCGAAATAGAACACGATGACGTAGGCGCCCTGCTTGTCGAACACAGTGGCAGCGGTGGTTTCCGCGGCAATCTTCTTGTCGAAGGAGATGTGCGTCTTTGGATTCGACATGTCCTGGAAAACGCCTTTGGAGCCGCTGTCCTGGAAAACAGTGATGGTTTTGCCCGCGTTATCGATGGCGCTTACCGTGCCTGTAAGTGCATGAATAATTTCCTGCGCGGACGATGGCGCCGAAACAACGAGCATGCAACCGGCAACAACGCAGGTGCTGGCCAAGGCTCTCAGCATGGAGTTCCTCCAAATTGGATTGCAGATAGCGGGCTGGCGAACGATGCGGGGAAGCGTACCCAGCGGGTGAGATCAGTATAGTTCGCCGGTTTCCGCGCCCGCAAGAGCCGGGTGGATCAGGCCCCGGCGAGCGTCATGCCGTCGATGCGCAGGGTGGGCGAGGCAACGGAGCCGCGAAATACCAGGTCGCTGCCGATGGCGGTGACGTTGCGCAGCATGGCGGCAAGATTGCCGGCGATGGTGACTTCTTCCACGGCATGAGTGAGCTGGCCGTTCTCGATCCACAGGCCCGTGGCCCCGCGGGAGTAGTCGCCGGTGACGAGATTCACGCCGAAGCCCATGAGGCCGGTGACATAAAGGCCGGCGGGAACTTCGGCAATGATTTCCTCGGCGGTTTGCGAGCCCGGCTGGAGATAGAGATTGCCCGCCCCTATGCCGGGAGTGCCGGCGAGGCCGCGCGCGGCGTTATGGGTGGACTTCATGCCCAGCTTGCGCGCGGAGTAGGTGTTCAGCAGGTAATTTGACAGCACGCCGCGCTCGACGACGATGGTGCGCTCGGAAGGAAGGCCTTCGCCATCGAAGGGCGAGGAGCCGAATCCGCCGGCGCCGCTGGGCAGCAGCATGAGGTTGTCGTCGACGATGGTGAGGCTGGGGGCGGCGATAGGCTGGCCCAGCTTGCCCGCGAGAAACGAAGCGCCGCGCCAGATGGAGTCGCCGGATGCAGCTTCAAACAGATTGCCGATCAGCGAACGCGCGGTCTCCGGGGCGAACACGATGGGAATCTGGCGAGTGGGCATGCGGCGCGCGCCCAGGCGGCGAACGGTGCGTCGGGCGGCTTCCCTGCCCACCGATTCGGGTGAATCGAGGTCGGCCATGCGCCGCGCCCCGGACCACCAGGAATCGCGCTGCATCTGGCCGTTCTCGTCCTTGGCCAACGGGGCGGCGGCGACGCCGGCATAGCTGCTGCGATATCCGCCAAGAAAGCCGCGGGAGTTGGCCAGCACCTTGCGGCCGGTGGCGACGTCGAAGCTGCCGCCGATGGAGTTGGTGATGCGAGGATCGGCGGAGAGGGCAGCGGCCTCAGCGCGGCGCGCCCACTCGATGCGCTCGGGACCGGGCAGCGAGTAAACGTCTTCGTAGTAGAGGTGCAGGTCGCCGGAGTAAGAGCCGAATTCTCCGGCTTCGGGCATGCCGGCGAACTCGTCTTCCTCGGTGATGCGGGCCAGGGCAAGGGCGCCGTCGACGAGCTGGCGAATGCCATCGGCGGTGAGGTCGCTGGTGGAGGTGGAGGCGGAGCGCTTGCCGAGGAAGACGCGCAGGCCGAGAGCGCGGGAGCCGGATTCCTGCAGCTTTTCCACCTCGCCCATGCGCACGGTGACGCTGAACTCATCGCCTTCGCGGACTACGGCCTCGGCATCGCTGGCGCCGGCTTTCATCGCCTGGGCGACTACGTCGGCGGCCAGGGATTCAAGGTCGAGGTCGGTGGAGGAGGGCTGCGTTACTACTTCGGCCATGCCTCAACACTAACAAAATGGCCATTACTCCGATATTTCCGGGTGAACTCGAAGATAATTCTCGCTTTCATGCCAATCCCAGATGCATGCGTTATCTTTAAGTGATAACCTTTAGCCGATGCAGAAGCACGATCCTGCTCTCGATGCATTGCTCGATTTGGATGGCCTCACATTCGTTGTGGATCCCGAGGGCGGGCATTGGGTGCGGTTTGTGGTTACGCGGGTTCCGGCCACGCCGGAAAAGCCGCACGGACTGGACTATTCGCTCACCCTGCATGGACGGAATGGCGAGCGATTAGCGGGATTCGATAATGCACACGCCGTAGGGAAGCAGAAGCGCGGCGATCCGCTGGATCATCGCCACAGGATTCGGACCGTGAAGCCCTACGCGTATCGCGATGCCGCGACACTGCTTGCCGATTTCTGGACGGAGGTGGACGCGGTGCTGAAACAGAGAGGAGTAAATCCATGAGCACGCTCAAGGTTGGAATCGCCAGTTACGACGAGATGAAGGCGCTCACAATGGCCATCGCGCAGGGTAAGCGCAAGCTGGGTCCGCAGGAGCCGCGAGTCTGGTTTCCCTCTACGGAATCGTTCGCGAAGGTGCTTTCCGGCGCGAATCGCAAGCTGCTTCGCGTGATTGCCGAGCACCGGCCAGAGTCTCTGGATGACCTTGAGCGGCTCACGGGGCGCCGGAAGTCCAACCTCTCGCGCACGCTCAAGACGATGGCGAACTATGGCCTGGTGAGCCTGGAGCGGGGGCCCCGAGGCCGGGTGATACCCAAAGTCATGCATGAGTGCATCGAATTGCAGTTGCCGATTGCACGCGAGGAGCACGCCGCGTGATTCATTAGCCTCAGCGGCCCGTCCCACCCACGGTCATCCGATCCAGCTTGATCGTAGGCATCCCCACCCCCACCGGCACGCTCTGCCCATCCTTCCCGCAAGTCCCTATCCCCTCATCCAGCTTCAAGTCGTGCCCCACCATCGAGACATATTTCAGCGCCTCGGGACCGTTGCCGATCAGCGTCGCATCGCGCACCGGCGCGGTAATCTTGCCGTCCTCGATCAGGTACGCCTCCGACGCCGAGAACACGAATTTGCCGTTGGTGATGTCGACCGAACCGCCGCCGAAGTTGGGCGCGTAGAGGCCCTTCTTCACCGACCGGATAATGTCTTCGGGGGCGTCCTCGCCGGCCAGCATGTAGGTGTTGGTCATGCGCGGCATGGGGATGCAGTGGTAGCTTTCGCGGCGCCCGGAGCCGGTGTTGGCCGTGCCCATCAGGCGCGCGGAAAGCTTGTCGGTGAGATAGCCCTTGAGGATGCCGTTTTCGATCAGCACGGTTTCCTGAGTGGGCGAGCCCTCGTCATCCACGTTGAGCGAACCGCGGCGGCCTTCCATGGTCCCGTTGTCGACCACCGTCACTTTGGGGCTGGCCACCGGGCGGCCGATGAGGCCGGTAAAGGCCGACGTCCCCTTGCGGTTGAAGTCGGCTTCGAGGCCGTGGCCCACGGCTTCGTGGAGCAGGATGCCGGGCCAGCCTGGTCCAAGGACGACTTCCATTTCGCCGGCGGGAGCGGGGACGGCGCCAAGCTGCAGAATCGCGCCGCGGGCGGCCTCCTGAGCAAGGTTCTCAGGGCTTTTGCTGCCTGCGAACTGCCCCAGTCCGGCGCGGCCGCCTGCTCCCGCGGAGCCTCGCGTGGTGTTGGCCTCCTCTTTGGCAATGACGAACGCATTGAGGCGGCAGAGCGGCTGGGTGTCGCTGGCGAAGGAGCCGTCAGAGCCCGCGACCAGGATGCGGCGCAGCTCTTCAGAGTAGCCGGCGCGCACCTGCACGATGCGCGGATCGAAGGCGCGGGCAGCACGATCGATGCGCAGGATGAGTTCGAGGCGGGCGGCGAGATCGAGGTCGAAGCCGCCCAGCGGAACGGGATAGAGGTCGGCCGCGGGCGCTTCGGTGAATCCCTGGATGGGCTGTCCGCCGCGGCGGACCGGCCCCGAGGCGATAAGGGCAGCAGTGCGCGCAGCGTGGAGCAGGCGGTCGGGGTTCAGATTGTCGGTGTAAGCGTAGCCGGTACGCTCGCCGGAGAGCACGCGGATGCCGCATCCGGCGCTGGTGCCCTGGCTGGCGGATTTCACGATCTGCTCGTCCACGCCGAGGGAGGTAGCCGTAACCGACTCAAAATAGAGATCGGCGAAGTCGCCTCCGGCGGAGAGAGCTTCGCCCAGGCAGCGCTCCAGCAGGCGCTCGGTGATGCCGAACTTCTCAAAGAAATATCGCTGGTGCCGGGGAGCCGGGGGAACCGCGGGAGAGGTCATCGTACCTACCAGTTTACGCCTCGTGCCGTATGCGCCGAAACCCGCGCCGCCAGCGGCCGGCAGACTGTTTCCCATCTTGATGCGCAATGCGCTTTTCTCCACAGCAGAATGCCTTTCCGCGGCATGCGGACGGTGCTACATTCAAGCCATGAAGAAGATTGTTCTCGCCGCGCTGCTGTTGATGCTGGTCGCTCCCACGGCTTTTGCCGCCGGCCGCCATCATCATCACCGTCATCACCACCACCACCACACCGTGTAGTCCGGCGCCCGGCCCCAGCGCATACGTTCCAGGAGCCGGCGCCTTGCCTTTCTCTTCGCATGCCAGCGTGATAGCTTCGTGCCATGACCGACCTGGACGAACTTCGCTATCCCATCGGCCGCTTTCATCCTGCGGCGGCCGGATCCCGCGCCGAACAAATCCAGGCCTTGCGGGAGCTCCCTGAGCGCCTGCGCGAGGCCGTGGGCGGGCTCAACCAGACTCAGCTCGACACGCCGTATCGCGATGGCGGCTGGACGTCCCGCCAACTGGTGCATCACGTAGCAGACAGCCATGCCAATGCATATATCCGTTTCAAGCTGGCGCTCACCGAGGACAATCCCCTGGTGAAGGCCTACGACGAGGCGGCCTGGGCGAAGTTGGCGGACAGCCGCATGCCCGTGGATGTGTCGCTGGCGCTGACCGCGGCGGTGCACGCGCGGCTGGTGGCGCTGATCGAGGCAATGGCGGAGGCGGATTTCGAGAAGACGTTTCGCCATCCGGAGCATGGGGCCATGAGCCTGGGCACGAATCTGGGGTTGTACGCGTGGCACTCGCGGCACCACACCGCGCACATTACGCGGCTGCGCGAGCGGATGGGCTGGTAGATCGCAATGCCGGCCAGCAAGGGGCCTTCGCCGTCGCGGACCGCAGCGGCCGCGGAGCCGCCTGCCCCGGAACAATTGGCTCGCGACGTCGAAGCCTACCTGGCGGAGCATCCGGCGGCGGCGGTGCTGGAGGATGGCCGGGTGCTCTTCGACATGCGCAGCGCGCGCTACTCGGTTACGGAGTCGCATGGGCGCTGCCTGCTGCAGTTGTGGAACGAAGAGCGCAACCTGGTTCGCACCGTGACCGGCGTGCAGGCGCGCGGCGGCTGCCTGCGGCTGACTACGCGACGCATGGGAGCGGCCCGGCCGGAATCCCTGGAATTGGCGCCCACCAGCGACCGCCGCACCCCCACAACGCGCGACTCCGCGCGGAGAAATTATCAGCGCCTGCTGGAGCGCGTGCTGACGCGAACGTTCCTTGACCGCAAGGTGGACGGAATGCGTTCGGCGATGGACCTGGAGCACAGCTTCGGGCCGGCGTATGCGCGGGGCGGCTGCTGAAGGGGACCGCGGCCAGCGCGGTGATCGGGATCGGGCAGGCGGAGTCGGGCGCTGCCATCGACGGCATTCTCACGCTGGGCATTCTGTGGCTGGATTATTGCCGGCGGCATGGAGATGCGCGGCGTCATTTCGGCGGGCTGAAGGTGATTGTGCCGGAAGGAGCGCAGAGGACCACCGCGGAACGGATGGCCTGGCTCAACCACGCGGCGGAGTTCGAGCTGTATACGCTGGATGAGCGCAGCGAGGAACTGGCGCCGGTGGACGTTCGCGATGGCGGCAATCTTGAATCGAGGCTGGTGCATGCCTTTTCTGCGCAAGCAGCGATCGAGCGCTGCCGCGATGGACTGGACCGGCTGATGGAGTTGGCGCCCGCGGCGGCGCGAGAACGGATCGAAGTGCATGCGCGGTCCGCTACAGAAGTGGGCCTGCTGCTGCATGGGTTGGAGTTTGCGCGAGTGCGCCACGGCCTGGCAGCAGACTCGTTTGCGCGGACCGACGAGGTGACGTTCGGCGCGGGAGCGAACGAGACTCCATTGACTGCCGAGACGGAGGAGCTGTGCCGGGAGCTGTTGAAGCGGCTGTTTCATAGCCGTCATGCCGATGGCACGCATTCGGATCCGCTATTTCGACTGCAGCCGGAGCGCTGGCTGGAGTCGCGCCTGCGCATGGGTATCGACGAGTTACTGCCGGCACTACGCAGCGACCTGGTGTACTCGCAGGTGCCGGCGCTGGCCAGCGGCGATCGCGGCATGCTCGATCTGCTGACACTCGATCGCAACCTCCGCCTGGTGGTCCTGGAGTTGAAGGCGGATGAGGACCTGCACTTGCCCATGCAGGCGCTGGACTACTGGATTCGCGTGCGCGCGCTGAACGACGATCGCGCGATGGGCCCCGGCGGCAGAGCGCTGTCGGCATTCGAGCGCGCCGGATATTTCCCGGGGACGGAAGTTTCGCCGTTGCCGCCACGGCTGCTGCTGGTTGCGCCGGCGCTGCGCATTCATCCCGCGAATGAGCCGGTGCTGCGGTATCTCTCGCCACGCATCGAGTGGGAGCTGATCGCCGTCGGCGAACAGTGGCGGCGCGAATTGAGGGTGGTGTTTCGCAAGCGCAGCGGGGAATAGTTTCCGGAATGCCAGTCGCGCACCCATTCACACACTCGCATATCCTGTCATCCTGAGCAAAGCGCAGCGGAGTCGAAGGATCTGCGGCTGCATTTCGTCATTGCCGGTGATACGCCCAGAATGCGGATCTACTTCGAGAAATTGAGCGAGTAGATGCGCAGTCCATTAGAGCATTTCTAATTTAAGTGTTTACATTTGTGCGATAATGTTCCTGCCGTCTGGAGGCGGCTGGGATGCATTCCTATTCGCAAGACCTGCGGGATCGAGTGCTGTGGGCATTGGAGCGGGGCGAGCGGCCTTCGGCCAT
>DASZLF010000049.1:0-3845 GCA_035552555.1 Occallatibacter sp. | reverse complement strand
CTTCGCTTCGGTATGCGGGCGCAGCGGCGGCAACAGCCATTCCGTGGATGTCCGCTTGCTGTACAGCGAGATGAACTTCCCGCCCAGCGCGGGCACCACTTCCACGCGAATGGAAGCGTTTTCAAGAATGCGCGCAGAAACGAGCGAAGAAATGCGTGTAGACCCGGCCTGCGCCGTCTCCATCTCTTCCGCCATTGCTCTGGCCCGGTTCATCACGCGCGGCTTCCCAGGTAGTGCGTGGCCGGCACTTCGCGCAGGCGCGCCGCCGCATCTTCCGGCAGAATGTCGCGCTGCGGCATGCCCAGCATTTCGAAGCCGACCATGAACTTTTTCACCGTGGCCGATCGCAGCAGCGGCGGATAGAAGTGCGCATGGAAGTGCTGCTCCTCGCCCGGCCCCTGGTGGAACCCCATGGTGTACGGAAAGCTGGTCTGAAAGAGGTTGTCGTAGCGGATGGTCAACTGACTGAGAATATCGGCAAGAGCGCGCCGCTGCGCGGCGCTGAACTCCGGCAGTTCGCGCAGCGATTGCCGTGCCAGCACCAGCGTCTCAAATGGCCACACCGCCCAGTAGGGCACCACCGCGAGGAATGCGTCGTTCTGGCAGACGATGCGCTCCTGCTGCGCGGTTTCGAGCGCCACATAGTCGGCGAGCAGGCTGCGGCCATGCGTCTCCCGCCACAGCTTCAGATTCACGCGCTCCGCGGCAGGCTCATCCGGAACATGCTCGGTCGCCCATATCTGGCAGTGTGGATGGGGGTTGCTGGCGCCCATCATCGCGCCGCGGTTCTCAAAAATCTGCACATGCTCAACAAAGGGCAGAGCGGCAAGCTCCACATACTGCGCCGTCCAGGCCTCCACCACGGCTTCGATCTCCGGAACAGTCATGCGGGGCAGGGTCAGGCTGTGATCCGGATGGAAGCAGAGCACGCGGCACAATCCGCGCTCCTGTTCGGCGCGCAGCAGCGGCGATCCGGTGGCGCCGGGCGCCGGCGCATCCGGCAGCAGAGCGGCGTAGTCATTATCGAAGGCGAAAACAGAGGTGTAACTGGGGGTCCGGTGCCCCCCGGCGCGTTCATTTCCGGGGCAAAGATAGCACTTGGGATCGTAGTGAACCGCAGCGGCCGCCTCCGTCTTCCCGGTCTCTCCCTGCCACGGACGTTGTGTCCGGTGCGGCGAAACCAGCACCCAATCGCCACGCAATGGGTTGTAGCGGCGGTGCGGAAAGGCATTGCGCTGCGATGTCATGGCCAAACTGACTCCGGGTACGTTACTCAACGGCGAGATTGTAACCGATTACAACCAACTGGTACACAACTTCCTGTGACCCTTCACAATAACCCGAATCTGGTGCGGCAGGTTATTCTCTGTTTGAATCGCGGATCGTCCGCTTTGCCCAGGGCAAGCGGATCCCGCTCGGGGGCAAATGAACATCCAGGCAGTCGCAGATCGGGCACGCGTTTCCACCGCCACGGTATCCCGCACCATCAACGGATCCAACAAGGTGGCCCCCAAAACGGCGGAACGGGTGCGCCGCGCCATTGAAGCGCTTGGCTACTACCCCAACACCAACGCCCGCGCCCTCGGCTCCGGACGCAGCCGCATCTACGGCCTCATCATCTCGGACATCACCAACCCCTTCTTTCCCGAACTGGTTAAATCCTTTGAGGACATGGCCGTCCGCAACGGCTACGAGGTCATCGTAGCCAATACCGGCTACAGCCCGGAGCGCACCGAGGTCTGCGTGCAGCGCATGCTGGAGCGCAAGGTCGACGGGGTCGCCGTCATGACCTCCGAGATGGGCTCCCACCTCATCGACCGCTTCCACCGCGGCCAGATCCCCATGGTTTTTCTCGACACCGGCGATCCGGCAAACGGCATCAGCAACGTGCTGGTCGACTACGCGGCAGGCGTGGACGACGCGGTCGAGCACATCACCTCGCTCGGCCACACCCGGATCGCCTTTATCGGCGGCCCCATGGATCTGGCCTCCGCGCGCACCCGCCGCCAGGCGCTGCTCGCATCGCTCAAGCGGAAGGGCCTCGGCGTGAACAAGTCGCTGATGGAAGTCGGCAACCACCGCATCGACGGCGGACGCGCCGCCATGGATCGCCTGCTCGCGCTGGAGGAGCGGCCCACCGCCGTCATCGCCTCCAACGACCTCACCGCCATCGGCGCCATCGGCGCACTGCATCGCCGCAACCTGCGCGTGCCCGAGGATATCTCCGTGGTCGGCTTCGACGACATCGAAATCAGCGCCTTCCTGCATCCGGCGCTTACCACCGTGCGGCTGTCGCGCGCCGCCATCGCCGACCGCGCATTTCAGGCGCTCTTCCGTGCCGGCAAACGGGAAGAAGGTCCAATCCCTGCAGTCGAGTATCGAATCCGGCCGGAGCTCATCGTGCGCAACTCCACCGCGCCGCCTCCAGCCAAAGGAAAAGGCATCACCCTCCTCAAAGGAACTGGCGAATAAGGGAGTCGATTTGTCGCGGAACGCGGAGGTAGAACCTGCTGCAGGGACACATCCTCGGACTGATCTCGCTGACGTCTCAAGTGTCCACTTGCAGGAAGACGTGGACACTTGAGACTACCGCGACTCGCCGTGCACATGCCCGCTTCTCACTGCGAAGTAATCGATCCGAACAAACCATGACCTTCATCGCCGATACCAGCAGTAAAGAAGAGCGTCGTTGTCGGGGCCTGAAAGGCGCCGTTCCCGAAGTTCAATCCCCACAGACCATTGATCGTCATCGGATTTCCGAATGTGTCCTGCAATTGGCCGAGGAAATCGCCTGTGTCCTGACTGAAGGCGTTGATCCTGCCATCGCCGAAGTTGCCAACCAGCAATGCACCGCTGAATTCGCCGAAGCTCAAGGGAGCAACCGCTAACCCCCAGGGTGAGTTTAGCGTCCCATGGGCCACAAACTGGCTCTGCAGGTTGCCATTCAGGTCGAAGATATCGATGAAACCATTGCCTGGCCCCGCGACATCATCATGGCGCTTTGCATCCTGTTTCGCATAAGTCACGAACAACTTGTCGTTGATATTGCGAATGCCGAATGGCGCGAAGCCGCTGGGAATGCTGCTATCTGTGAACGATTTCACAAGGTGAAATTGCGCGTTGTACATTTCGACCATGCCATCACGGAAGTTGGTCGCATAAATAAAGTCGCCAGAGCCGTTGTTGCCGATTGCCAGGCCCTTGTAGACGGCCCCAAGCCGAGTGCGACCCGCGCTGGCGCCTGGGCCGGAATGGTTCACCGCCAGGATTGCATGCGTGGCGTCCGCAGCCGGGCTCCATCCGCTGATGGTGCCGTCTTCCGTAGCGAAGATGAAGAGGCTCGCGCCCGATTTTCCGCCGGCGGAAACGACAAAGCTGCTCGTACTGTTGAACACGATGCCTGTTGGCGCGGCCACCGCGCCTGCCGGGCTATTGGGTGGGGTGGGGATGGTCACCACAAGCGGTGAATTCGCCGGAAATGCTACGCCCTCGCCGGTGTACAGCGTAGAAGCGCCGGTTCCATTGTCGGCGATCCAGATGGGCCCCGTATCGCCGGCGTTGACAATGCCCCACGAATTGACCAAATTCGCATCGGTGAAGTTGGCCACGCCAGCGATATCGGAGACCAGGTTGGTGCGCTGATAGGATATTTGAGCAGACGCTTGAGTAATGGCCGAGATGAGCACCAGGAACGCCACTACCGCTGCAGTCCGCATAAAATGCGCTTTCTTTCCATTTGACATATTCATGCTCTCCTCAAGTGAAATGGCCACGCGTTGTCGACGTGGCCGTCATAAAGGTGTAACTCTCCCGAGCGAAGAAACTATAGTCCCGACAAATTGAGT
>DASZLF010000048.1:0-100255 GCA_035552555.1 Occallatibacter sp. | reverse complement strand
CAAAATCCATGCCGGAGATAGACCAAGGCATGCACCGGGCTCAAAATACCTCCTCTGGCTTATGTCGCCATCGAAAAAACCGCCACAGCCCCACAACCAACCCAGCACGACTCCAAAATCACTGCCTGTGAGAAATGCGGGTTAACTATGAGCGCCGATCAAGAAGAGTACAATCCCGGCGCCCCAGTAACCATCACCGCGACCTTCTCGAGCAGTGCCGGAAACAAGGTCCTGGACAGCGACGGAGTGGCGCCGACCGGCACGGTCACGTTTATTGCAGACGGTTCGAATCAATTGGGAACTGCCGCTGTAACAGGCACTGCGGGGACGTCGACATCCCTTGCGTCTGCATCGGCGACGCTCACCGCCAAGAGTTTGTCGTTGGGCGGTCACAATATCACGGCCACCTACAGCGGAGACGGCAATTACGCCGCCTCGTCGAGTCCGAACTCTGTCTTTCTCTACGTCGACCCCGCCCCCACCTGGATGACGCTCACTCCTGCCTCGGGCACCACCAAGCAGGACCAGCCGCCGAAGCTCACGGCAAGCCTCTCCACATCGGGCACTCTCCCAGCGCCAACAGGAACTGTATCGTTCCAGCTCACCAGAAACTCGGATTACACGTCGGCGTGGTCTGCCTCCGGAATCCAGGTATCCAACGGTGTGACGACGGTGACGGTTCCCGCCAACACTCTGCCCGTTGGCACATTCACGCTGGTGCGAATTACGCTGGGGACAACACCTACGGCGGGGCATCGGCGATCGGTAATCTGGGGGTCACCGGTTCGGGCAATATTACCCCGACCTTGAAGCTCACACTGCCTAGCGTGCCAGTAAACGGAGCCCTGCCCATTACCCGTGCCGTGAGCGGACCCAGCGGCGATCCGGTGCCCACCGGTCCGGTCGTCATTTCGGGCAGTAACGGTCTCGATTCGCTCGTGAATGGCTCCGTATCTTTAACCGCGTATTATCCGTGGCAACCCGGCCCAAACACGGTGACTGTGACCTATCTCGGCGACTCCACGTACGCAAGCGCCAGTGCTTCAGGCACGTTCACCAAGATGGGATATGGGAATGTGACTGTTTCACCGCAGAATCCCGCCCTTTACGTCGGTAATGCCCTGACACTCTCTATATCCGTATCCCAGGCGGCCAACCTTCCGCAGCCTACGGGCACCGTTACGGCCTCGTACGGCAGCTACACATCCGCTGCAACGGCGCTCTCATCGGGTTCAGCCAGCATTACCATTCCCGCCAACTCCCTCCCGGTGGGCAACGACGGGGTGACCATAGCCTACAGCGGGGATCTCTATTACGTTCCGAGCAGCAACACCGACGTGATCTACGTTACGTCAACACCTCCCGGGTTCACGATCTCGAGCATTAACCTGAGCTTTGCGGCCGGAGCGACAACGGGAAACGCCTCGACGATCTGGGTGACGCCGAGCGGCGGGTTCACGGGAGCGGTGACGCTGACGGCTTCGATTACAGCGGGGCCGTTCGGCGCGCGCGATGCGCCGACGCTGAGCTTCGGCACCACCAGCCCTGTGAACATTTCGGGGACGAATGCGGGATCGGCGACCATGACGGTGTCAACGACGGGAACCGCCACGTCGGGCTGTGGCGCGAGCTTGGAGAGCACGCCGAGAGCGCCATGGCTAGCCGGTGGAGGCGCGGCGCTGGCCGTTGTGCTGCTGTTCGGGATTCCGGCTCGGCGGCGCAGGTGGCGGAGAATGCTGGGCGTGATGGCTCTGCGTATGGCGCTGGCTGGAGGGATAACGGCGTGCGGCGGAGGCGGAAGCACGCCCTGCACGCCGACGTCCGTTGCGGGAACCACGACGGGAACTTACACAGCGACGGTGACCGCGACGGCGGGAACAATCACCAAGACCATGACGGTGACGATCACGGTGAATTAGGCAAGCGGTGATTCAACATCGAGCGACTGCGTTAGTTGTGCGACAGCACCGCGCGGAACGCCTCGCGCGCGGCCTCAATGGTCGCGCGCACTTCTTGGTCGCCGTGTGCGGTGCTTAGGAACGCTGCCTCGAACTGGCTGGGCGGCAGCCACACGCCCTGATCCAGCATGGCCCGATGGAATCGCCCAAAGGCCGCCGTGTCCGACCTGGCTGCGGATTCGTAATCAGTTACTGGCCCCGGAGTGAAGAACCACGTACCCATCGCTCCCACCCGGTTGGTGGTCAACGGCACGCCGGCCTTCTCTGCCTCCTCCGCCACGCCGTCGAATACCGCCTTGGCCGTCGCCTCCAGCGTAGGATAAACCTCGCCCGTGTGCTCCTGCAGATACTCAAGCGTCGCCAGACCCGCCGCCATGGCCAGAGGATTCCCGCTCAGCGTGCCCGCCTGGTATACCGGCCCCAGCGGCGCCAGCAGGTCCATATACTCGCGCTTGCCGCCGAACACGCCCACCGGCAGCCCGCCGCCCACAATCTTGCCCAGCGTGATCAGGTCGGGCTCCATCCCGTAGCGCTCCACGGCCCCGCCAAGCGCCACGCGAAAGCCTGTCATCACCTCATCCGCAATCAGTAGCGCCCCTTCGCGCCGCGTAATCTGCCGCAACCCTTCCAGGTAGCCTTCCTTCGGCGGAATGCAGCCGGCATTGCCCACCAACGGCTCCAAAATCACCGCCGCAATCTCGCCCCGATGCGCGGCAAACGCAGCCTCCACCGCAACCAGGTCGTTGTAGGGCAGCGCCAGGGTGAGGTGGGCAATGGCGTCGGGTACGCCGGCGGAACCGGGAATGCCGAACGTCGCCACTCCGGACCCCGCCTTCACCAGCAGGCCGTCGGCATGGCCGTGGTAGCAACCCTCGAATTTGACAATCGCATTGCGGCGGGTGGCGGCGCGGGCCACGCGGATGGCCGACATGGTAGCCTCCGTGCCGGACGACACGAAGCGCAGTTTTTCGATAGCCGGGTAGCAGGCGACGATGCGCTCGGCCAGGTCGGCCTCGGCCGCGGTCGACGCGCCAAAGCTGGCGGACTGCCGAGCGGCGCGCTCGATTGCCTCCACCACCGGGGCAAACGCGTGCCCCAGGATCATGGGCCCCCAGGATCCGAAGTAGTCGATATAGCGGTTGCCGTCCGCATCGGTGAGGTAAGCGCCTTCGGCAGACTCGATAAACGGAGGATGACCGCCGACCGCGCGAAACGCCCGCACCGGCGAGTTCACGCCGCCGGGAAAGTAGCGCTCGGCGCGTTGCTGCAGGGCCTGGGAACGATGGCGGGTGGAGGCTTTCGGCTGGGAACTCATCGTGGTCTCAGTATAAGAGTGCTACCGGGCCGCCGTGGCGTGCCGTTTATGCACGCGAAGGCCTGAGCTTTGATAGCTTGAGCCATTTGCGCAGGTCCTGCCAATCTTTCTCGGTCTGGTCGGCGTAGGCGGAACCGAAGTCGGCGAGTGCCTCTGCGAAGCTGGACCCGCTGCCCAGATAGCCGGCGAGGATGAGCGAATCGCCGGCGCGCGCGTGACTGCGGGCCAGCAGCTCGCCGCAGACCTGCGCGAAAGCCGCAAGGCCGCCGCCGGCCAGGTCCTCAATCGAGATAGAGCCCTTGTGATCGTTGAGCTGGCGCACCAGGAAGTCGCGTCCCGCAATCTGCGTCCATCCCAAGAAGGGGTCCGACTGCACCTGCATGGCGCGCTGGCCTTCCGCCGTGCGCTGCCCGTTGTGATGGGCCGGCCGGGCCTCGGGAAGATACGGCGCATATGCGGAAGCAGGCTCTTCCTTGATTTGCAGAAAGAGCGGATCCCCGGCACCATTGCCCTCAAAGTAGATGCAGTAATCGCGCAGTCCCACTGACCCTGTGCCGACCACTTTGAACGCCACGTCGATGGGGCGATACAGCGAGAGCAGATGCTGCCGCTGCATTTCGAGCATGCCGCGGTAGGGACCGAGAGCGGCGATCACTTCCGCACGCTGGCGCGCGGAAACGCGCGTGAGCACCGGCTTCTGCTCTTTGAATCGGCGCGGCGCGTCGGGCTTGTCGCTCTCCGGCTCCGTCAACTTCTCCAGGGTGTGCAGCGGAGTCGAGCGCTCGGCTTTGAGCAGCGCTATTTGAACCGGCTCCACGGCGCCGATGCGGTGTACCTGGAAGTGCGCGACTTCCATGCTGGGCATTTGCGAAAACGTGCGCATGAGGGTCGCATAGTGGGTGATGCACTGCTGGACGGCATCGCGGGCGGATGCTTCCTTGTGTCCCGATTCGCGCCCGGCCAGCACCAGCGAGGCCGCCATGCGCTTGAGGTCCCATTCGAAGGGGCCGCGGATGGTTTCATCGAAATCGTTGATGTCGAAGACCAGCCGGCCGTCAGGGGCGGCGAAGGCGCCGAGATTGCGCACATGGGCGTCGCCGCAGATCTGCGTGAGGATGCCGGTGTTCGGCAGCACGCTCAGATCGGCGGCCATCACCGGCACAGCGCCGCGAAAATAGCCGAAGGGCGACTCCGCCATGAGCTGGAACTTGAGTTTGACCAGCGACGGCACCCGGCCCTGCGCGGCATGTTCCAGCAGCTTGAGCGCCGGCGTGCGCCGGGCCTTGGGTTTAAGCTCGCAGTGCTGCTGGCGGCCCACCTGCTTGCGCCGCGCCTGGCCCAGCTTGCGCCGTTCTTCGGGAGTAGTCCAGTGCATGCACGCAACATACAACGGCGACCCTCGATGCGCAAATTACGGGAGGCGCCAACAAAGGGACTTCTCCGGATAGCGGGATGGAGGGAACTCCAGGCTGCAGGGCAGGCAGAATGCGGGCGTGCCCGCTATTTCGCGCCAGTCGCGGATGGCGTGGCGACAGCTGACTTTGGCGAGGCGGGCGCCGCCTTTGTCTCCGGCGCTTCCGGCGCGGAAGCCGCGGCCGGCACCGCTGCTGGAGCAGCCTGCGCGGCCCCGGGGATATAGGTGTCCACCTGCTTGACGGAAATGCCCAGCCTCGACGCGATGATGGACGGCGACAGACCCTGGTGGTGCATCAACTGGATATTGGCGGCAAGGGAGAGCTTAATCGTATCGTCTTTGAATGTGGTGGCGGGCTGTCCCGAGACAGCGGCGGGCTTGGCCGTTGCCGCGCTGGTCTGGTCGGCGGCCGATGCGCTACCGGCGTAGGCTGTAGAAACACTTGGATGGATCGAGGTCACGAATGCCCCCTCCCTTTCGGATATACATAGGATCGGCCGAAACAGGGATGAAGCGAGATGTGTACGAATTCGGTACAGGATAGGCGCGATCACAGCGTAGCGGCGACGACAGGCGGCCGGATGGGCAGCGTGAGCCGCGCGAATGCGCCCGAGCTTTTGTGCAAGATCCGCGGAAGCGCACTAGACTGAAACTGCATGAGCGCCGCAGCGGCCGACGCCCGGCCACTTCCATTCCCCGACGCGCACGCCGTCTGGAAACCCAAACGGAATCCCTGGGTCATCGCCATCACCGTAACCCTGGCTACCTTCATGGAGGTGCTCGACACCTCCATTGCCAACGTGGCGCTGCCCCACATCGCCGGCGGGCTGGGCGCCACCGAGGACGAAGCCACCTGGGTCCTCACCAGCTACCTGGTGGCCAACGCGGTGATCCTGCCCGCCTCCGCCTACCTCACCACGTTCATAGGCCGCAAGCGCTTCTACATGATCTGCGTGATGCTGTTCGGCATCAGCTCTGCGCTTTGCGGGCTGGCGCCTTCGCTGGGCATGCTGGTCCTTTTCCGGGTGCTGCAGGGGGCGGGCGGCGGTGGCCTGCAGCCCAGCGAGCAGGCCATCCTGGCCGACACGTTCGCGCCCGAAAAGCGCGGCCAGGCTTTCGCGCTCTACGGATTTGCCGTGGTCTTCGCCCCCGCTATCGGCCCCACCCTCGGCGGCTGGATCACCGACAACCTGAGCTGGCGCTGGTGCTTTTACATCAACGTCCCCGTCGCCATCCTTTCGCTGTTCCTCACCAGCCGCATCGTCGAAGATCCGCCCCACATCGTCGAGCAGGTCAAGCGTTCCCGCAAGGCCGGCCTCAACCTCGATTACTTCGGCTTCAGTTTGCTCGCCCTCGGCTTCGGCTCCCTCGAACTCGTCATGGACAAGGGACAGGAAGACGACTGGTTTGGCTCTCGCCTCATCACCACCTTCGTCGTCCTCTGCATCGTCTCGCTTATCATCCTCTTCTTCTGGGAACTGGCGCAGATTCGCCGCAAGCACCGGCCGATCCTCGACCTGATGCTGTTCCGCAACAGAAACTTCGCGGTCTCGTTCGTCCTCATGTTCGTGCTGGGCTTTGTGCTCTTCGGCACCACGGTGATGATTCCGCAATTTGTGCAGACACTCCTGGGCTACACCGCCGAGCAGGCCGGACTGGTCATCTCCCCGGGCGGAGTCGCGGTCATGCTCATGATGCCCATCGTGGGCTTTCTCGTCTCCCGCGTCGATCCCCGATGGATGATCGTCTTTGGCTTTGCGATGTGTTCCTGGGCGCTGTTCACCATGCTCACGCTCGACCTCCAGGTGAGCTACAGTTACATCGCCTGGCTCAGGGTCTTCCAGGCAGCCGGCCTGGCATTTCTGTTTATCCCCATTAACACCCTCTCCTACAATGGGATTCCGATGGAGAAGAACAACGACGTCAGCGGCCTCGTCAACCTGGCGCGCAATATCGGCGGCAGCGTGGGAACGGCGTCCTTTGTCACCATGCTGGCGCGGCGGCAGCAGTTCCACCAGGAGCGGCTTGGCTCCTCGTTTTCCCAGAGCAACACTTTTCTGCAGAGCCAGCTCGATGTCATCGGCCGCTATCTGGTGCATGGAGGGCGGGTGTCCTCCCTGGCGCAGGGCAAGGCGCTGGCCGAGGGCAACCTTTATGGACAACTCGTCCGTCACGCCACCATGCTCGCCTACCTCGATGTCATCAAGGTGCTGGCCATCGCCATGCTGCTGCTGATCCCGCTGGTGTTTCTCATGAATCGCCCGCCCAAGGGCAAAGGGGCTGGGCCGGCCCATTGAGAGCCGGATCATCGCAGCAGGCAGCGGCAAATAGCCTAACCGCGCGTGATTTAAACTGCTCGAAAGGATACTGAACGGTTTTGCCGGCGGATGTTGGAAATGGAATCCGCCATGGAAGGATTCCTGTGACTCGCGCCGTCCGCTTGCTGCTTCCGGCAGCCCTGGCCGCCTTACTTGCCGCGGCAACAGCCTCCGCGCAAAACAACGGAATTCCGCTGACGGTGGAGAAGATTTTTGCCCATGGTTCGCTGGCGGGAAGCCCTCCGGAGGGGTTGACCTGGTCGCCCGACGGCAAGCACCTGACCTACCTGGACGGCGGAGAGTTGATCGACCTGGACCCGGGCACGGGCAAGCCTCACGTTCTGGTGAGCCGCGCCAAGTTAAGCTCACTCGCCGGCACCGGGGGAAACGAGCAGGACCGGGATCATCGCGAACGCTACAAGATGGCGAGCTACATCTGGGCTCCCGACGCACGGCACCTGCTGTTCGACTCCAACGGGCGGCTGTGGCTCTATGACCTGGGCAACGGGACAGGCGTGCAAGTGGGCTTTGCGGATTCGGGATCCGGCGACGATCCCAAGTTTTCTCCCAACGGGGAGACCATCTCGTTTGTGCGCAATCACGGCATCAGCGTGGTCAAGCCGCGCGATCTGGGCTCGCCATTGCCATTTCCCATCGCTTCGGCGCCCAACCCCACCACCACCAACGGCGAAGTCGATTGGATCTACGAAGAAGAACTGGATGTGCGGAGCAATTACTTCTGGTCGCCGGACTCCAAGAACATCGCGTTCCTGCAGATGATCGAGACCGCCGTTCCGCTCTATCCCATCACCGATTTCATTCCCATGCACGCCACCGTGGACCTTCAGCATTACCCTCAACCGGGCGATCCCAATCCCGAAGTACGCCTGGGCGTAGTGGGAGCCTCCGGGGGACATATCAACTGGATCCGGCTGCCCATTCAGGCAGAGCAGGATTACTTGCCGCGGTTCGGATGGGTGGACCGCCGAACGTTGTGGATCGAGACGCTCACCCGCAATCAGCAACACCGCTATGTCGATTTTATCGATTTGGGGAGCGGGCAAGGGCGCCAGGTGCTGGAGATCACCGACGACAAGTTTCTCGACGAGGACTACGACGTCAACGTGGCCGCCGGCAGCATTGTGCTGACCAGTTGGAAGAATGGGCACAATCACATTTACCTGTATCGCTATGATCCCCAAAACCCCATGTCGGCGGGTGGGAATTCGAAACAGCTCACCAGCGGGGATTTCGACGTAACGGCAGTGTCGATCATGGATCCGTCGCACAAAGTGATCTATTACGCCTCCAATGAAGGCAGCGTGATGGAACAGCAGTTGTGGCAGGTGAGCTTCGACGGAGAGCGCAAACAGTTGACCAGCGGCGCGGGGTTTCACGACGCAAACTTTGCCCCCACCGGAACCGCGTTTGTCGACAAATACTCGACGCGCATGACGCCGCCGCGGCTCAGTTTGTGCCAGGTGGGGGGAAAGTGCAACCTGTTCTGGTCCAACCGCGGACTCGAGCCATTCAAACTGCGCACGCCGGAGCCCATCGAGGTGAAGACCAGGGATGGAACCATCCTTCATGCCACGCTGCTGCTGCCGGCCAATGCCACCAGCCCCGCCAGCGTGCCGTTGATCGTGAATCCCTATGGCGGACCCGGTCCCGAGACGGTGGCCGACCGCTGGGCAGACGGACTGCTCTTTGACGAACTGCTCGCCGAGCACGGATTTGCGGTTCTCCACGCCGACAATCGGGGCACCGGAGGGAGAGGAAGGGCTTTTGCCCAGGCGGCGTATCACAACTTCGGCCAGGTGCAGCTCGATGACCAGTTGGCCGCGGTAGATGCGGTGCTGGAAAAGTATCCGCAACTGGACAAGAGGCGCCTGGGCTGGTGGGGCTGGAGCTGGGGCGGAAGTTTCACCCTGTATGCCATGACCCACTCCGATCGCTTCAAGGCCGGCGTGGCGGTGGCGCCAGTTAGCGATTGGCATAATTACGATTCGATCTATACTGAGCGATACATGAGCAAGCCTTCGGAGTTTGCTGACGGATATAAGGACTTTTCGGTTGTGAATTCAGCGGCCAGCCTGAAAGGACGCCTGCTGCTGGTGCATGGAACAGGGGATGACAATGTGCACCTGGAGAACACCGTCCAGTTTATTCAGAAGCTGATCGAGGCCGATATTCCCTACGATCTGCAACTGTTTCCGCGAAAAACGCACTCCATCACGGGTCCAGACGTGCGCACTCATCTTTTTAACCGCATCCTGAGCCATTTCGAGCAGTACCTGAAAGCGGGGGACATGCAGGAAAAATGACGAGATTGGATTATTCAGAACGGGGAGCGGAAAAAGCTGCCGCCCAACTGCGCAAGCTGGAACAGTCGCTTCTTGACCTGGCCGTGCGGCGCGATGCCGACCGGCTGCGCCAATTGCTGGCTGAAGATTTCCTCGAGTTCGGCTCCTCGGGGCGAGTGTGGACGCGCAAAAGCATCATCGAACTGCTGGCCACGGAAACCAACTTCTTTCCCCCGGCGATCGAGGAGTTTCAATGCTCGCTGCTTTCCGATAAGGTGGCGCTGGTCACGTATCGTACGGTGCGCACCGACGCCAAGACTGGGGAACGGCTGGCCAGCTTGCGCAGCTCGATATGGACGCGGGAATCCGGGGAGTGGCGCATGCGATTCCACCAAGGAACCAGAACCAACGCCTAAGGAACCTCTGAGCCGTCGATTTGAAGGGGCACATCTTTAGCCGTACCGTGAATGCTTCAAAATGAGGCGGGCTTTACAGGCCGCAGAAGAAACCTCGCCGCACCGCCATGTTTTGAAGGGGCACGACTTTAGTCGTGCCGATAAATGCCCCGAATTGAACACGGCTTTAGCCGCTGAGGGACGGTTTTCTGAGATTGGCAGCTCGATGGACGCGTTTTTGCGCAGCCCGTTTTGCCCCTGGGGGAATGCAGAATACTTGTTCAGAGCTTTCCCTAAGACTAGACTTCGTGGCGGCTGAAGATATCGTCTTTTTCGCGGCCCGGGCACTTGGCGCAGCCGAGACAGCAGACCAGCAGGACCGCTACGCCGGCGGTCACGATCACCGCCAGGACGCTTCCGCTCGTAATCAACCATTGAGTCAATGTATGCATAATCGGTACCCGCCCTTTGGCGAACCCTACTAGCTCAGATGCAGTGCACGCATCCGATGCTGTTTTCCGGTCAAATTGCCACCGCCGCTTCTGATGGGGATCAGTGTAGCACCGGGGCAAGTGAATTGACCATTGCAACAAAGCAAAGAAAAGGCGAATATAGCTGCAGCATGAACGATCCGCCCATCTCAAGCCTCGATGGTTTCATAGACGCACAAGGCGAGGGAATTGTCGCGGCCGACAAAGACGATTCCCGCCAGGGCTCTGCACAGGGGCCGCGGCTGAACTGGCTGTTTGTAGACCTGAATTCTTATTTTGCCTCGGTGGAGCAGCAGGACCGGCCGGAACTGCGCGGCAAGCCCGTGGGGGTGGTGCCGATGATGGCCGACACCACCTGCTGCATCGCAGCCAGTTATGAAGCCAAGGCTTTCGGCGTGCGGACAGGAACCATCGTGGCCGACGCCCGGCGGATGTGCCCGGAGATCGTCCTGGTGGAGGGCCGTCACGAACTCTATACCGAGTACCATCACCGGATTGTGGAGGCGGTGGAGAGCTGCCTCCCGGTCACGGCGGTGTGTTCCATTGACGAGATGGCCTGCCGGCTGATGGGCCGCGAGCGGCCGCTGTTATCGGCGTTGGAGTTAGGCCGCAAAGTGAAGGCCGCCATCCGCGAACGGGCGGGCGAGTGCATGCGCAGTTCGGTGGGGCTGGCGACCAACCGCTACCTGGCCAAGGTGGCCAGCGACATGGAGAAGCCGGACGGGCTGGTGGCGCTGCCGGTGGACATTCTTCCGGAGGCGCTGGGGCGGTTGACGCTGCGCGATCTGCCGGGGATCGGGGAGAAGACGGAGAAGCGGCTCAACGAGCGTGGGATCAAAAGCATGCAGGATCTGATGGCACTGGATTGCGAGCAGGCAGGCCAGCTTTGGGGGTCGGTGTGGGGGGAGCGGCTATGGCACTGGCTGCGGGGCGAGGACTTCGACATGGCGGAGACCGACCACCTGAAGTCGATCAGCCACCAGCATGTGCTGGGGCCGGAATTGCGCACCCAGGAGAAAGCCTGGGCGGTGGCCCACAAACTGCTGCACAAGGCGGCTATGCGGATGCGATCGGCGGAGTTGTGGGCGTCGAGCGTGGGGCTGGCCGTGGGGTTTTCCGTGCCGCGATCCGAGGGCATGCCGACGCCGGTGAGCCGGTTCGGCGTGCCGTCGAAGGGATGGCACGGGGAAGTCCGCGTGACCGAGTGCCAGGACAACCAGACGCTGATTGCCGCGCTGAAGCACCTGTGGGATTCGCAGCCCCAAGGCGGGGAGTTCGCTCACCCGTTTTTTGTCGGCGTCACGCTCGGCGGCCTGGTGCCCAGCCGGCTGCATACATTGAGTTTGTTTGACGCGCTGGATGCGGAGCAGAGCCGGGCGCGGCTGCAGCAAGCCATGGATCAACTGAACCACAAGTACGGCCTGAGCACGCTGGCGCCGGCCACCATGCTGAGCGCCTACAAGGCCGCGCCCACGCGGATTGCGTTCCACAGCATTCCGGAATTGTTTTAAAGACAGTTCACGGTTCACAGTTCACAGTTCGCAGTTCACAGTTCAGGGTTCACGGTCGGGGTGCCCCATGTCCCTCGCTTTTGGGGACATGGGAGGGAAGCCAGCCATGCTCCGAAGACCTGTTCCGATGATCGAGGCTATGGTTTCTCGCCGCCTTTCGGGTAGTCGACGCGGATGGTGAGGATCTCGTACGGCTTGATGGGAGCCTTCACCACATCGCCTGTAACCTCGAGCGGGCTGCCTTCCGGCTGCTCCATGAGGTTGGTGACCGTCGCGCCGGTGGCGCCGGGCGGAACGTGGAACTCCACGGTCGAGTCCTTCCCTGCCCACTCGTAGACGCGGAAGATGAGTCCGTTGGCGTCTTCGGCTTTTTTGACTGCGGTGAGGACTACGTTTTCCGGCGTCACGGAGGCGAAGGAGTGGCTGGCCGGGAGCGAACCCGCGTGGGCGGTGGTGACCACGGCGGTGAGCGGATAGTTGTATTCCCAGCCGTGGCGGACGGTCATGGCATCCTTCCAGGTGCCGGCGTGTGGATAGAGCGCGTAGTGGAAGTGATGATGGCCCATGTCGGCGTCGGGATCGGGCCACTTGGGCGAGCGCAGCAGGGTCAGGCGCAGCACGTTCCCCGCCGCGTCGTAGCCGAATTTGGAGTCATTGATCAGGCTGAAGCCGTGGTGGCCGTCGCCGAGGTCAGCCCAGCGCTGGGCGGGAACTTCAAACTGGGCTTTCTCCCATGAATTGTTGCGCGTGGTGGGTCGGTCGATGGTGCCGTAGGGGATTTCGTAGGTGGCGAAGGGGCCGGTGGCGGCGAGGGGGAAGGCGGCTTTGAGCAGGATGTGAGATTCGTGCCAGTCGATTTCGTTTTCGACGTCGACCATATCGGAGTCGGGCGCCAGTGTGATGGTCTGGACGAATGTGGAGTTTTGCCAGTGGCTCTTGATACGGATCGCCGGGTGCTCCGACTTCGCATTTATCAGTTCCACTGAATCGGGTTCTGCAATCGTCGCCGGTGCAGCATCGTACGTGCCCGGATCGACGTTCCATGCGTCGTAGTCCTTCGGGTTGTCACGGAAGAACTGGAGTTGGTTACCGCACGCGTTAGCGGCAATCATTTCGAACTTGGTCACCATCTCCGCCAAGCTCGTTACGCAGCCACTGGATTTATCAACAGCCACGCTGGAATGACCGTTGTGCAGAACATACGCGTTTCCTTCCAGGCGTGCGTGCGTGCCAGGAACCATGAAACTCAATGGACGGGTACTGGGAGCGTAGACCGTCAGCACTTTATAGCCCAAAGCCGGCACTCCATCGACGTGAATCTTGAGTTCTTGTGTGGGAGTTTTCGGTCCACCGGAGAGTTCCCCAACGGCAATCAAGCGTCCGCGGTCATCCGTAACCCGCATGGGAGTCTTCACGTCAGGTGCCGGGATCCTGACAGTCACAGCACCAGAACGCTGCCACGCCAGAGGATTGAAAACCACAACCTTGTAGGCCCGTTCTCCCGCAAGCAGCGCCTCGCTGTGTGTATCAATGCTTGCCGTAACGGTCCCAAGCGCGCCCGACGAAATCTCGTTGGTGGACCACCGCACCACGTCGTAATCCTTCTGCGCGTCCTTATAGATCACGCCAATCCCCGACCCCGCCGCCAGATCGTGGAACTGGTTGAAGAGCACCTTCTTCCAGTCCTCAGTCAACTCCGCTCCGGGATAGGCGCTGCCATCCAGCCACGCCAGCGACGCCCACTTCTCAGCGTTGAGCACTTCTTCCGAGCTTTCCCGCATGTTCTTTTTGTGGTTGGCCTGGGTGGTCATGACGCCGCGGTGGTACTCGAAGTAGAGCTCGCTCTTCCAGGTGGGAATGGACGTCCTGCCTTCGACGGCGGGCGGCGGCGTGTAGCCCTTCGCAATCGACTGGTAATTCCACGTCGGGCTCTGCGCCGCAAGCTTCCCCTCCACGCTCGAGAAGTAGGTCTGCGCAATCCCGAACGGCATCTGCGGCACCACCTTCGCCGGCATCGACGGCTCGGACCAGTGCTCGCCCTGGTCCAGAATCGCCCGCGTCGGCCCGCCGCCGTGGTCGCCGATTCCGTACAGGTCCATCATGTCCGTCATGCCCGGCGCACGCTCCCGCGCCTGCACCGTGTCGTGCGCCAGCCGCACCGGGCTCAGGTTGTCGTTGGCGTAGTCGTGCGGAAAATACGCCAGCACCTTCGACCCATCCGGCGACTCCCACCAGAACAGCTTGAACGGCAGTTGATTGGTGTCGTTCCACGTCATCTTCTGCGTCACAAAATAATCCACGCCGCTCTTCTTGTAGATCTGCGGCAACTGCCACGTGTACCCGAACGAGTCCGGGTTCCACCCGATCCGCACATCCACGCCGTAGTTCTGCTGGTACCAGCGCTTGCCCACCAGCAATTGCCGCACCAGGCTCTCGCCGTCCGGCAAATTCAGGTCCGGCTCCACCCACATGCCGCCCACCACCTCCCAGCGGCCCTCCTTGATGCGCTGCTTGATCTGGTCGTTCACGTCGGGATACTTCTCCGCCATCCATTCGTTGTACTGTGCCGCGCTCTGCGTGTAGGTGTAATGCGGATACTCGTACATCAGTTGCAGCGCCGTCCCAAACGTCCGCTTCACCACGTCCACCGTCTCGGTCCACGGCCACAGCCACGCCGCGTCAATATGCGAGTTGCCGGTCAGGTGCCACGTCATCTTCTGCATCAGCGGCAGCAGAGCTTCGAGCTTCTGGTGGGCGACCTTGAGGCTGGCGTCGAATGCGGCCTGATCGTGCGCGTCCAGCGCCTTCAGGTCGACGGTGTTGATGGCGGAGTTCAGCGTGTCCATCTTGCTTTGATCGCCGGGCGCCAGCGTGGGAATCAGCAGCGCGCCGCTCAGAAACTCATCGCGCAGATCGTCCGGGTTCGGCCGCCCCTCGGGGAAATCGATATTCAGGGTGGCGCCGCGAATGGTCTTGGTGTCGACGGTGTGCAGGAGCTTCACCGCTACGGTCACCTTATCGCCCGGCTTCGCTTCATCGAACAACACCACCGGCTCCAGGTCATCGCCCAGCGCCACGCGGCGGCCGTTGAAGTAGAGAATCTCCGGCATCGGCCCGTTTGCCTCGGCATGGAACTGGAACCAGATGCGCGCGCCGGTCAGGTCGTAGCCCCCGAGCGTGTCGGGAACGGTATAGGTCTGGCGGAACCAGACGGCTTCATTGGGGGCTTTGCCGGACGCCTTGATGGGCTCCCACGCGGACTCGTCGAGGTTGGCGGCTTCGCCATGCGCCAGGTCGCCGGAGTGCATCTTCCATGTGCCTTCAGGCAGCGCGCCGAGCAGGGTGAGGCGGGTGATGACGGCGCGGGATTCCGGCGGCAGTTTTCCGGCCACGCGGGCAACTTCAGCGGCCACCTTGGCGGCTTCGACCGCGGTCTGCGCTGAGGCGCCGGCGGCGCTCGTCATCATGGATGCAACAACCAAAGCGGACAGGTAGAAGCACGAGAGAGCGGCGCGAAGTCTTTTCCAGTTCGAGATCATGGCGATTTCCTTCCCCGGGAAATGGTAAATGCAGGGACCGAGGGACGAAGGGAATAGGGATTAGGGATTAGCGCTGGGCCGGGGGTGATGGCGTCGGGGTCCATATAATTGCCTTGGAATGTGCGGCGGGGTGGGTTCGCGCTCCTGCCGGGGAAGCGGATACGATGGCGAATTTTGAGGGACGGATCGCGCTGGTGACGGGGGCTTCGCAGGGAATTGGACGCGCTGTGGCCCTGGAGCTGGCGCGGGCGGGAGCGACCGTGGCGCTGGCGGCGCGCAACCAGGCCAGGCTCGCTGAGGCGGCGGCGGAGATCGAGGCCGCTGGAGGGAAGGCAGCGGTGTTTGCGCTCGACGTAGCCAGCGAAGAGTCGATCAAGGCCGGCGCCAAGGCCGTCCTCGACAAGTTCGGCAAAGTGGAAATCCTGGTGAACAACGCCGGCATCACCCGTGACGACCTGGCCATGAAGATGAAGCGGGCCGACTGGGATGACGTGCTGGCGACCAACCTCACCGGCGCATTCCTGCTCACCCAGGCCCTGATGCGTCCGATGATGAAGAACCGCTGGGGACGCATCGTCAACATCAGCAGCGTGGTGGGCCGCACCGGCCAGACCGGCCAGGTGAACTACGCCGCCAGCAAAGCAGGCATGATCGGGATGACGCGCTCGCTGGCGCGAGAGCTGGCGTCGCGCGGCATCACGGTGAACGCGGTGGCTCCGGGGTATATTGAAACGCCCATGACGGCGGTGCTGGACGAGAAGCAGCGCGAGGCGATGATGGCGGCGATTCCGCTGGGCCGGGCAGGGACGGACCAGGAGATTGCGCAGGCGGTCGCCTTCCTCGCCTCCGATGCTGCCGCCTACATCACCGGGCACGTGCTCGACGTGAACGGCGGCATGTTCATGGGGTAGAAGCAGGGTCAGGGTTCAGGGTTCAGGGGTCAGGGAAAACGCGCTGGCCGCCCCGATGCTACACCAGCGCGGCGGACGGCGGCTCCGACTGGAGTGGCGGCGCCACAGCCGTCCCTCGGCGTCGTAGGCGTAGCTGTTCCGGCCATGCGCGGGATGAGAGAAGGTGCTGCTACTCGACCTCCCCTTTTATAGAACTTGCCGCATTCCTAAGCTTTATCAAACGGTCGAGATGGAACTTCGCCCCTTCTCTCACAGTCTGGCTCTTGTCTGTTCGAACAAGCGATCTCAGTGGTCGTAATTCATCCTCGACAAATGTTTCGCGTCTTTGAACGATAAACCTATAGCCATTGATCCCTCCCATCCGCCCGGCCGGAAAACGCGCCGACGTCATGAGCCATCTAAGCTCCATTTCTGACCTTTCGGATCGCCATTCTTCCCCCAGAACAAGGCCTGCCTTCCAGGCGGCGAATTCCGCTGTCGACCTCACTTGAAAGAGGTATTCAACCAATAGGAGTTCTATCCCATCTCTCTCAAGTTGATTGAAATTGTCTGGATCGAGGCTTCCAAATAAAGAAAAGTGGACTTCATAAACAGCCTTCGGTTTGGTAGTGAAAAGTAACTCGCGCATCAGGCTCCATGAATCTGGCAAGAGAGAAGCAACCGCTCTTGCCATGCCCCGAAGGATGGACAAACTAACAGAGCTTCGGGCCAACTCTTCACGAAAACAGCGCGCAATCAGGTCCAAATCGATTCGAGCATCACTCCTGATCGCATTCCGGATATCCGACAAGGGACCGATCTCACACCGCTCCAAGGTTCTCCGGATATCTTGGTCAATATTGTTCATTGGTTCTTCTTTAGCGCGCTCAACTGCTGCGCAATGTCCTTTGTGTGCCCCTCGATTAGTTGATTTTGCTTATTCAACTCCTTGACTGCCGCAAGAGCGCCGATCGGGCATCGTGCAACGATCGATCTACGCATGCGCTGCGCCTTCTCAGAAAAATCACTTGCTCTGGATCGACGTCGCTTTGTCGTGACTGAAGACGATGACCGTGTGCTTGCCGTTGACATCGTAGTCGACAGTGCGATCGCCTTCGGTGTCGCCGTCGTACTGCGCCTTGGAGCCGAGCGCGGTGCGCGCTTGCAGCTCGCTGAAGCCGGGCTTGACCTGGTGGGCGTCGACCGCGGCCCACACATCTTTGGGCCAATGCGAATAAATGGCGTGCGGGTCGTCGTAGTAGAAGAGCATGTCATCGAAGTATTGCTCGGTCTGGCCTTCGATGGCGCCCACGGGTGTTGCGTAGAGTTGGTCGGCGCCGGGCAGGGCGAACACCACCAGGGCCTGCTGCGCGCCGTGGGAGAGGCCGTCATCGATCCTGGCGGGAACAGCCGCTTTGATGACTTTCTTCACCTCGAGGCGCTGGTCGGGCGGGATGAGGCCTGCGGGCTTGGTCCACTCCACGCGGCCGGCGGCGTAAGGGTAGGAGGGCATGGAGTAGCCGTTTTTCATCCACACGCTTTTGCCCACGAGATCCTTGACATCGTCGAAGTGCTGGGGAAATTCCATGCGGACTACGGCGATGTCGTCGGCGGTGAGGTGCTGCTCGGGCTGGTTAGGGACTACGCCGGGGTTCTTGCGCTGTTGAAAGACATTGAAGAGGTAAATGCCGCCGATGGCGAGGGTGATGAGGGTGGAAATAAGGATCGGTTTCCAGTGCTTCACGGGCGACTCCTGCGCGGGGTCAGGATAGCAGGCGGGATTCCGCCTAAAGTAGGCTGGCGTCGGCCTCGGCGGGTTTTTCCGCTCCCGGGGCCTGGCGGCGGAGCGATTCAGCCGTGAGTTCGTCGGCCTGGCGGAGGCTGGGGAAAAGGCCTGCCCAGATGCCGGCGACCAGCAGCGAGCCGATGCCGCCGTAGACCGTGGCGCGAACCGCTCCCCACCACTGGGCGGTGAGGCCGCTTTCGAATTCGCCCAGCTCGTTGGAAGCTCCGATGAAGAGAGAGTTGACAGCGGAGACGCGCCCCCGCATTTCCGGCGGAGTGGCGAGCTGCAGGACCGAGCCGCGGATGATGACGCTGATCATGTCGGCGGAGCCGAGGATGGCCAGGCTGAGCAGGGAGAGCCACAGGTTGCGGGAGAGTCCGAAGACCACGGTTGCGGCGCCGAAGATGGCGACGGAGAAGAAGAGCCGGTGTCCGGCGCGGCGCTGCAGTGGGAAGCGGGCGAGCACGACGGAGGTGGCGAGGGCGCCGACCGCGGGGGCGGCGCGAAGCACGCCCAGTCCGCGAGGGCCGGTATGCAGGATGTCGTTGGCGAAGATGGGCATGAGGGTGACCGCTCCGCCAAGAAGAACGACGAACAGGTCGAGCGAGAAGGAGCCGAGCAGCATGGGCATGTGGCGGACGTATTGGAATCCGGCGAGCACCACCTTGAGGGAGGCGGCGCGGTGTTCCATGCGCCCGGGGCGGACGCGCAGCGTGCTGATGAGGGCGACGAACCAGAAGAGGGTGAGCAGCGTGAAGCAGTAGACGATGCCGGCGCCGGCGAGGTCGCGGCTGGAGGCCTGGGTGGGGAGAAGGTGAACCAGGGGCAGGGTGAAGAGGATGCCGCCGAGGGCGGGGCCGGTGGTATTGGCGAACTGGAAGATGGCGCCGCCCCAGGTGACCGCGTTGACGAAATGTTTTTCGGGAACGAGGTGGGGAATGAAGGCGGAGCTGGCGGGCCCGGAGAAGGAGCGGCCGGTGCCGATGAGGAAGAGCACGGCGTAGATGGGGAAGACGCGGCGGACGCCGTGCAGGGTGATGGCGAGAAGGCCGGAGGTGCAGAGGATCTGCAGGGAATAGCAGACGAGGATGACCTGCCGGCGATCGAAGCGGTCGGCGACATGACCGGCGGGAAGCAGGAAGAGAAGGCCGGGAAGGAAGAGGGCAAGCCCGGTGTATCCGAGGTCGAGGGGGCGGTGGGTAATGGAGTAGACCTGCCATGCGACCGCGACCGCCTGGGCTTCCGCGCCCAGGATGGCCATGACGCGAGCGAGCTGGTAGCGGCGGAAGTCGCGGGAAGCGAAGGATTCCAGGCCGCGCCGCGGCGGTGGTGGGGATGGGGAAGGCATCTGAGACTAGGGTATCGGAACGAGGGCGAGAGGGGGAATAAGCTGGATGAGCTGCTGGGGTGGGCCCGGGCGGTCGACGGGCCGCATGTGATCTTTGAGGCTCCCGGACAGACGACTCGTGCCCTTACGCGCCTTTGCCCGTCCCGAGCCGTTTTTCCGCAGCCTTTTTAGCCCCCGCGGACTTTGAGCCCTGAAATCCCCTGTATTTTCGACTTTCTCCGCAGCCCCTGGGGACCAGCGGTATCTCCCTGACCGACGCGCCCTGGTGCCGCGACGGTTTGGCGAAGTCCCGCCGCGTGATCGCTCGATGGGATGGCGGCTGGATGCGCAGAGGGTGTGTAGTCCAGGTGTTCGAGGAGCGCGTCTGCCGGGCCGGCGAAAATCATGGCGTTCTGTCTCCCCGCGCGGGGCCGGTCCCTCTCCAGGTCGAGGTGCCGCTGGCCGCGCCTGCGTTGGTGGAGCTGAGATCGTATTTCATTTCCAACTCGGCTCATCGGCGGGTGGGCAAGAATCGTTAAAGACGAAAGTAATAGGCCGTTTCTCCGTTCCCATGGTGGGAAAAAACAGGAAGGACGCCGGGGCCACTGGCGGAGGAAAAACCACGTCCAATCCTGAGTGAGCTTGTGTCTGCTTCAAGCCAGGTCGGGCGTTGCGTCGCAGGGGAAAAAGTCCGCTGCGCTGCATTGGGTGGTAAGCCTCGGTGCGCCGGGTGTGTTCGCGGTGGCGCTGGTCGACGCCACCGTGGTTCCGCTGGCCATACCGGGGAGCACCGACCTGCTGCTGTTGTGGCTCATCGCCCACGGCGCCAACCCGTGGCTGATGGTGAGCTGCGCCGTGGCGGGGACGCTGATCGGCGGCTGGACCACGTGGCGGCTGGGCAAGAAGGGCGGCCAGGCAGCGATCAAGCGCTACGTGTCGGCGCGCCTGCAGAACCGGGTGCGCGGATGGTCGCAACGTCATCCGATTCTGGTGCTGTTTTTGCCGGCGATCCTGCCTCCGCCCATTCCCCTGGCGCCGTTTCTGTTGGCGGCGGGAGCGCTGGGCGCATCGTGGCAGCGTTTTGTGGCGGCATTCGGGGCGGGCCGGGTGTTGCGCTATGGGCTGATCGGCTGGCTTGCCGTGGTGTACCGCCGGTGGATCGTCCACTGGTGGGCCATGACACTCGATAAATGGTCCCAACCGATTCTGTGGACGTTTGTCGGCCTGACGGTGGCGGGTATCGCCTTCGGCATCTGGAAACTGCGCAGACACAGGCACTCCGAGGGCGGCGGGGCCACTCTCGAGCCATCCCATGGACACGGATAGAAGCGGAGCCGGGCAACCGCTGGGCATCGGAGCTATTCTCAACTGACATGACACGTTCGCTGGAAGAGGCCAACGATCTCTCCGCCCTTGACGCCAAGGTCCTGCGGGAGATCCACACCGACGGCTGGCAGATTACCGGGGTGCTGGCGCGGGAGCAGGAGAAGGGGCCGGATTTTGCCTATTCGATCGGGTTCTTTCATTCCCTGGGGCATGCGGAGGTGATCCTGTTCGGTCTGGCGCTGGACACCTGCATGCGGGCGGTGAACGTGGTCGGCATCGACATTCAGAACGGGATGAAGTTCGAGGCGGGGCGGGTCTACGACGGGATTCTGCAGCGGCCGCACCGCTGCTGTTTCAAGGAAGTGGACAGCAAGCACTATCGCGAGCACGTGGGCTACGCGCTGTGGTTCTACGAGACCGATCCGTTTCCCCTGATGCAATGCTTCTGGAGCGACGAGCGGGGGCGTTTTCCCTGGGATGCGGACTGCGCGGAATATGCGCGGGAGTTGCAGCCGATGCTGTTTCGAGAGTGATCGGTGGTCAGTGGTCGGTGGTCAGTGGTCAGGGATCAGTGGTCAGTGATCCTTGGCCCCGGGCGGTTCACATTGCAAAACCTGCCGGCAGCAAGATGCTGCTTCGCATGAACCCCGGCGCTTCTTTGGTGAATCTAAGTCTCAGGTCGCGAACGCAGAGGCAAATGCCGTTGCAATCGCGAGCCTTCGCTTGTTCCCCGGCAACACACTGATCACTGACCACTGACCACTGATCCCTGAACCCTGAACCCTGACGAGGAGACGTTTTTTGCCGGAAGCGCACGCCACGGAGACGGCCGCACCACCCGCCGGACCAGCCCTCAATCCCGATCTGCACGCGCAGTGGAAGCCGCGCACCAACCCATGGCTGATTGCTGCCACGGTGGCCCTGGCCGCGTTCATGGAGGTGCTGGACACCTCCATTGCCAACGTGGCGCTGCCGCACATTGCCGGCAACCTGGGGGCGAGCATCGATCAGGGCACGTGGGTGCTGACCAGCTACCTGGTGTCGAACGCGATTGTGTTGCCGCTGGGGGCGTGGGCCTCGAACCTGATGGGGCGGCGCACATTTTTTCTCACCTGCATTGTGATTTTCACGGTGGCCAGTTTTCTCTGCGGCATTGCCCCCACGCTGCCCATGCTGATTATCTTTCGCGTGCTGCAGGGAGCGGGGGGCGGCGGGTTGCAGCCCATGGCGCAGGCCATCATGGCTGACTCGTTCGAGCCGCAAAAGCGCGGCCAGGCGTTCGCGCTCTATGGGTTGGTGGCGGTGCTGGCGCCTTCCATCGGCCCCACCCTTGGCGGATGGATCACCGATAACTATTCGTGGCGCTGGATATTTTTCATCAATATTCCGGTGGGGCTGCTGGCGTTTGTGCTGGTGACGCGGCTGATCGAGGATCCGCCGTGGATCAAGCCCGACCGGCGGCTGCTGAAGAACCTGGACTACCTGGGGCTGAGCTTTCTCTCCATCGCCATGGGAGGCATGCAAATCATGCTCGACAAGGGCGAGGAGAACGACTGGTTCGCGTCGAACATGATCCGGTTTTTCGCCGTCCTGTTTGTCGGCGGCATGGTGGCGCTGGTGCTGTGGGAGCTGCACGCGACGAAGCCCATCATCAACCTGCGCCTGTTCCGCTTTAGGAATTTCGCCATCTGCTGTTTTCTCATGATGCTGGTGGGAGGCGTGCTCAACGCCAACACCGTGCTGCAGCCGCAGTTCATGCAGGCGCTGCTGGGCTATAACGCCACCACCGCAGGGCTGGCGCTGACCGCGGGCGGCATTGCGCTGCTGGTTGTGATGCCCATGGCGGGATGGGCCACCAGCAAGATTTCCGCGCGCACCCTGGCGGTGTGCGGATTCATCCTGTTCACGTTCACGTTCCGCTACGCGGCTGAGGTGACCAATCTGCAGATGAGCTTTGCCCAGGCATCGTGGCTGCGCGTGATCCAGATGCTGCCGCTGCCGTTCTGCTTCATCTCCATTACCAATGCGGCCTATGTGGGCATGCCCAAGGAAGAAAGCAACCAGGTGGCGGGGCTAATCAACTTTGCGCGCAACATCGGGGGCAGCATACTGATCGCCATCACCAATGCGCAGGTGACCAGCCGCGCGTTGTGGCACCAGCAGCACCTGCAGAGCTTTATGCAGCCGGGCGAGCCGGGTTACCAATCGCACTTGAACGCGCTGCAGGGATTTTTTGGGGGCAATTTCGGCGGCCCCAACGGCGGGGGAATGGCGATCGCTTCGCTTTATAACCAGCTTAACCAGCAGGCGCAGATGCAGGGCTACCAGGACGTGTACATCGAGCTGTCGTGGATGTCGGTGGGTCTGATCTTGCTGGCGTTTCTGCTGAACAAGAACCGGCCGGGACAGGGACCGGGGTCCCAGGCAGTGCACTGAGACGCCGGCCTGCCGCTAGCTGGGTATGTCGGGTTTGTCGGGTTGTTGGGTTTGTAGGCCGCCATCCAGAGAGGCCGCCGTGCCCCACCTTAACCGCGCTTTTTGCGGTTAGGGTGGGAAGCCACGAACCCAAATCATCCCAAACAAAAAGCTTTTTAGCATCGTGCAACCGCATTCGTTTTGCAGAATGCACCAGGAGTGGTGAAATCCACAGGTTTGGGCGAGATTTGCACTTGCATCCACAGATTGAGCAGGAGCATAGTGCCGACAGTTGGTAGCCCAAAACGAATTGGAGTCGAACATTTCCTGCCGCGCAGGAAGATGAAAAATTCGATCGAGGTCGGAGATTGGAACTCGCGGCGAGCCGCGGGAAGCAAAATTCGAAGGACATCGAACACTCATCCTCGGCAACGCAGGACGATGCAAAGTTCGGTACGACGCAGAGTATCGCCGCCGGCCTGGGAGGCATCGCGACAGCCAATGGAGGGCGGATTTCATCCGCGGCTCGTCCGCAGATAAGATTCCCCGTTGAAGTTGGAGGAAGCGAAGCAAGTCGGGCAGGAGACGCGAAGACCGGTAGAGAGCGCGGATGAGTCCTCGGCCGAGGACAGGTCAGCGCAGGAAGCCGGGAAGAGCGGATCGGGTTGAGCAGTCGACAGGAGATTCAAGGCAAGCCGGAGATTCGTTGCAAGACGGATGGCTGGCGGAGATTGGAAGGAAAGTCGGCAGTTCGGCAGGAGATGCAGCCTGAAGTCCAGGCATGGCGCAGGAACTTCGATCACGGCCGTGGTCGAAACGAGGGCGCCGGGCAGGGACGGCTGGTTACATCGCCGCCGCAAGCAGCAGGTGCGGCAGAAGAAGGAAGCCGGAGACTGTAGACGGTTCGCCGTAGACGGATTTCGGTGGAGATCGGAAGCTCATCGGCAGCAGAGGCGGAAGAGCGAGATTCGGTTGCACTGAAGATTCATCGTCAGGCTTCGCCGGATGGTGTTTGGTCCGAAGAGCTATGGGCACCCGGAAAGCGCCAGAGGCCGAGAGGCTTCTGGCGTTTTCGTTTTTCGGGGGATGGGCGGGTTCGAGCGCTCGCCATCCCACCCAGCGACACTGCATAGGTCCTGGCAGAAAACCCACTCATCATTTCCCAAAACCGCGTACACACAGCGCACGCATGAGGGAATGGGGGTAAGGGAACCCGCTTGGATCGTTGTCTGACCTTCCTTCGTTGAAGTCGAAATACCATGCATAGCCTGAAGGATGTCCGCGATCATCATTTATGCGTTCACTACTCCACTCATCACCGGTCAGGAATAGTTTGCCCTTCACGCGATAAGTGAAGGAACTTTCTTTGCCCGCGCCAGCTAATCCGGGAGCATTGGCGTTGCGATCGTAGATCGTCCTCAACTCAGCAAGTGTGGCCAGCCTCCAGTCCGAGTGCCCGGCCAACCGGAGATTGCGGCAGTACTTCACCGCACCTTTCCAGCTCACGTCTCTGCCGTTGTCCTTCGCAGCCCACATCAGCCCGACGGACGGATCGGTCCAAAACACACGTTTCTGAGCCTCTTGATACGCACCTCGGTCGTTTGTTGGCGATTGCGCTCCGGCGGTCATAGCGAAAACAGAGAGGAGCGTCAAAACAACTCCGCCTATTGCGGTTCTTTTAGTTGCTTTCATGCTGGCGAGTGTAGTGCGGATCCTGCTTCATGATGTGCTCAACTTGTGACACTCCCTAGGCTGACACAGCTCCCCGAAGGGCGCTCTCGGAGGCTTGTGATCAATCGCTTGCCATCCCATCCAAGCGACAAGAACAAATACCTCGCGTGGGTGGGGCACCCATGTTCATCGTCGAAAAGGCGAATTGGGTGAGGAGCGAGCGCTCACCGTCCCACCCAAGCGACAAGAGCAAATTCGTCGCTTGGATGGGGACCCATTTTCATGCAGAGGACCGGATAGGAACGCCAGGCGATCGTTGAACATTCCTGCTCGCCGTACCATGGTGGGGTCAGTCGTACCCGAAAAGGGTACAAGGCGGGCTGACTAACGCGTCTTTTTGAATTTGTATTCGAGGCCCACGGAGATGCCGAAGTTGATGTCGATCTGGCGGCTCCTGGCGCCGTAGTTGATGGCGTAGTCGGTGAGGATGGCATCCGGAGTGATGCGGAAGACCCAGCGCGGCGAGCGGTTGAGGTCGAAGTGGCCGCCCATGATCATGGCCGGAGCTACCTGGTTGTAATAGAAATCGACCAGCGACGTGGGCTGGCCGCGCAGGTCGCGCTGGAAGTCGCCATAAGCGCCGCCCACAAGCACGTGAGGAATGAGCGCGCCGTGCTTGTTGTGCGGACCCAGCCACTCGGGGCCGGCGGCGAAGATGTATTGGGACACAAACGGGCCCTGAATGCTGTCGGCGTGGCCATTGGGGTCGAGGAAGGTGTTGGGGGCGGCGCCGCTGGTGCCCGCGAAGCCGCGGACGGTGCCTTCCGCTCCCCAGCGCCGGGTGAGCCAGTAGGATCCCTCCACATCGAGACCGCCGAGGTTGGCGCCCTGCAGCAGATTGGGGCCGGCCTTCAAATGATCGTAAGCCAGGCCGAGAGAGAGGTCGTAGCGGTTGTCGTAGCGGACTCCGGCCAGCGGATCGATGGAGATATACGCGGGCGAGGGCTGCGGCGTGGTGGTCTGCTGGGCCTGGGTCTGGCTGGAGGATTCCTGTGCGGAGAGCCCCGGGCCGGCGCACACCAGGAGCGCGGCAACGGCAAGAGAAGCGGCAAAACTTACTGGGAAACGCATCGTGTTCAAGCTTACAGGACCGTGCCGAGGGCGGACAACGCGGGCGGAGCGGATTTCCCTGCTTGAGAGTGCGACGATTTGCCGGCCTCAGGGTGAGCAGCGGCCGGCCCATTGGGAGTAGATGAGGTAATAGGCGGTGTGAAGGACCTCGGAGGCGGCGGAAAAGCCGGCGGAAGACTGGTCGAGCGCGGGTGCGGGATGGGCGCGCCAGGCGATGGGCATGCGGCTGAAGATGAGGCCGGCGCGGGGCAGGTGAACGGCGCTGGTGACGAATTCTGCCGATTGACCCCCATGCGCCTTCAGAATGCGGGTGGAGAAGCATGCGTTCTGGATGGTGTTGCCGGCCTGCGGTTCGGTGAGGATCGCGGAGGCGGGGACGCCCTGGGCTTGCGCGATGCGGGCCATGACGTCGGCTTGCACGAAGCCATGGCTGGGTCCACCTGTGAGGATGAGCCGCGGGGCCACGCCGCGCTCGTATTCGCGGACGCCCTCGGTGACGCGGGCGAGCAGGGCGGGAGTGGGATTGCCTTCGCGATCGACGCCGGCGCCGAGCACGATGATGGCGTCGAAACGGGTGGCAGAGGTGTTGCCGGTGGGAGCGAAGATGCGCGCCAGCATGGCCCAGGCGAGCACCACGCATACCAGCGCAACGCTGGCGAGGAGGAAAACGATGGAGGTGCTCATGGGTTTGCGGCGCCTCGCGGAATGGCGCGGACGGGGAGTGTTGCGGTGTCTGGGCCGGCGCACGGGCAGTTGCCGCCGAAGTTGTCGCGGTGAGGAGTGCAAGTGCCGCCTCCGAGTTCAATGTAGCGCAAACATGGAGGCGGGAGGGATGGCTGAAGATGTTCCCCGAGGGAGCAGGGATTAGGGATCAGGTGTTAGGGATTAGGCATCAGGAGCTTCATTCGAGATCGGCGGGTTGGTCCCATGCGGAAAGGACAAACTCCTGGAGCGGCTTGCGGGTGCGGGGGACGATTTCCTGTTGGAGCAGCGACGGGACGGTGATAGCGGAGGGCTCGCCGAGGTAGCCCATGGCCATGACAGCGCCAAGGAGGAAGTCGTCGGGGATGTTGAAGAGGCGGCGGGCGACGTCGCGGTCGAAGCCGGCCATCTGGTGGGTGTGGATACCCAGGGCAACGGCCTGGTAGCAGATGGTGATGCCGGCGGCGCCGAGGTCGTAAAGGGCGACCGGGTTGTGGGCGCTGTTATGGGAGAAGGTGGACTTGGTAGCGCCGAGGATGAGTATGGGGGCACTGCGCGCCCATTGCTGGTTGAACTCGACGAGGGAGTCGAAGATTTTCTGGTAGGTGGGGGATCCGCGTCTGCCGACCAGGAAGCGCCATGGCTGTTCATTAAAGGAAGAGGCGGTCCAGCGGGCGGCTTCGAAGATGGTGCGCAGGTCGCCGGGGGCAACTTCGCGGTCGGTGAAAGAGCGCGGGCTCCAGCGGTGCAGGAAGATGGGGAGGACATTGGCGGCGGCGGGTGCGTGCTTGAGGTGGTCGACTTCGGAGGCGGAGAGGGTCATTCGAGGCATCTCCCGGGGGAAAGTGACTGCAGACGATTTGATTGTCTGGGCGAGGCGGAAGATTCGGAAGAACAGGGAACGAGGGAACAGGGAACAAGGGACCGAGGGAAGCAGGGGTAGTTCGTAACCGGCTAGCGTTTTTCTGAGGTGGAGTAGGCGACGAAGCCGCCAGCGAGGGCGATGGCGGCGAGGAGAATGCCCACGAGAAGGACGATGCCCGGTGAATTCTGCAGCGGGGCCGGCACAAGGGCGGCCAAGTTAAAGGTGTGGGCGAGTCCGGAGAACCGGCCCTGCCGCGCCTGGGAGGCGAGGAAGACACCGGCAGCGACAAGGGCGAGGACAATGGTAAAGATCTGCGCGCCAAGCATGGGCCGGGCAATGCGCTCCAGGGCGGCGTTGCGGCGGCGGAGTTGGGCGCGCCACCAGAGCACGCCGGGGGATTCAAGGCGCGCCGCGGCAGCAGCGGAGGCGCGCTCGCGGCGGAAGGCCTGAGTGACGAGGATGCGCTCGGAGCAGGCGGGGCACTGCTCGGCGTGGGCGCGAAGCTCGGTGGGGCAGGCCTGGGGCCAGTGTCCGCGTTGGAGCAGTTCCGCGATTTCTTTTTCGTGGATGCAGGATCGGAGTCTCATCGCGCGCTCCCTGGGGTTGGATGCTGGAGGATGCGGGCGGCTTTGCGCCGGGCGCGGAAAAGCAGCAGGCGAATACTGGCGGAGGCAAGGCCGGTGATGGCGGCAATTTCGCGGTGGGAGTAGCCCTCGGCATAGGCCAGCCACAGCAGTTGGCGCTCGCGCGGGCGCAACTGCAGTAGCACGGGGCCGAGAATGGCCTGGGAGTCCGACTGGGCGGAGAGGTCGGGCGCCGCGAAACATTCTTCGGAAACGTCGTCGATGGCGGTGGTGCGGGGCCGGCGCCAGTGGTCGCGGAGCAGGTTGGTGGCGATGCGGAAGAGGTAGCGGCGGGCGGCCACTTCGCCGTCGACCGCGGCGGTGCGGGGCGCGTCGGCGGCGAGAAAACGGATATAACTTTCCTGAAGCAGGTCCTCGGCCAGTGCGGGATCGCCGGAGACGCGGGCGAGGTAAGCCCAGAGCGGCCGGGCGGATCGCTCGTAAAAAGCGGCGAAGGCGTCAGTGTCCATTCCGTCCCAGGTCCCGGAAGCAACACTTGGGGCGCCCACACGGGAGGCCGCGTCGTCGGCGAGCGTTTGCGGGATGGCGGATTCTAGCGGCATGGGCCTTTGCTTTCTCACTGTACGCGCCGGAGTGGCCTCGTGTTCGGTTCATTTTGAGGATTTGTGGGTTTCCCACCCTTCGCGCGAAAAAACTGCGCGAAAGGTGGGGCACGGTGGCTGTGTTGCGGGATGAGCATCGCCGCCCGCTGGTGCATCGTGGGATCAGGGGCGCTGATCGAAGTTGGCCTGGGATCCGGGCGGCGGCATCAGGCCCATGCGATTGGCCAGGAACCAGGTGATGCCCGCGGAGAGAATGAAGCCGATGCCCGGCATGAGGATCAGCACGCCGAGTACGCGCATGGGGGTTTCGTAGTCGGGACCGGCGTTGCGCAGGAGCAGGAAGCCGATGCCGAGGAGAACCAGCACCACGCCAATCTGGATGGGGGTGAGCACGCGGGCGACGGCGTTGGGAACGCGCTGGCCGGAGTCGGCATGGAGGGGGATGGGCGCGGCTTCAAGGAAGCGCTTGCCGGCATCGGTCTCCATGTAGGCGGCCAGTTCCTGGCTGGAGGAGAACTTGTCGATGAGGCGGCCGTGGACGTCGGATTGCAGCTTGAACATGCGGCCCCAGCGGCGGTTTTCGACGAAGACGCGAATGCCCCAGATGGCGGCGGCAAGGAAGCACGCGAAGGCAAGCAGAGGAGGCAAGTCGCTGAGCAACTCGTCAAAGCCGGTGTGGCGCGGGGACATCCGGTAGACCTCGGGCCAGACTTCGTGTTCGAGCGCTTCGTCGGGCGAGCCGTCCTGGGGATGCATGTGGGTGAAGAGATAGAAGTCGGGATTGCGCGCCACTTCGGGATGTGCGGCGAGGAATTCAGCGAGCTGCGGATTGTTGCGGCTCACGTAGTCCTGGTCGGCCAGCAGCGATGGGTCGTGGGAGACCACCGTAGTCAGAGTAGGGCTGAGGCGCAGAAGCTCGATGAGCTGGCGCTGGGTGCTGGCTACGTCTTTGTCGCTGGGGGCGGGCGCGGCGGGGTTGTTCGGCTCGGCGGTGGATCGGGCCGGGGCGGCGGGGCGGGCCGGCGGGGCGGGACGCGGCTGCTGGGAAGCGGCGGCGGTGAGCGGGAGGGCCAGGAAGCAGGAAAGCCAGAATGCGGTGCGGATTTGCATGGATGCATACCTCGTTCGGGAAGAGCGGTTGCGGGCTCTTCTGAATACACAACGAACGAGGGAGGCGTGCGGTTAACAGCGGAGAACTCTGTTGGTATGCCGGCTCGAATCCGTTCCGCGTTGTAAGCCTGGTCAACTCGCAGGCAAATCGCCCGGTCAGAACCTGGCGGTAACAGTAAATATCTCGGCAGTCGCTGTAACTACCTGTATTTGCCCATGTCCGGGATTCTTCTGCTTGCGAAGGGTGAGAATCCCGTAATCCGCCAGAGCCTTCACGTCCCTGTGAACCGCGGCTCTTTGGCGATTCAACGACCGGGCCAGTTCCGAGACCGACTGGGGCGCATGGCGAGCTGCTTCCACCAGCCGAATTCGCTGGGGAGTGACGCAGGACAAAAGATCAATGGAGTTTTCAAACGTGATACGCCGCTCAGGCTTGATCCGCTCAGCGCGCGCCAGCCTAGCCGCACGCTCGGACTTGCGGGCCTTCATTTGTGCAAAGCTCTCAACTCCGATGATGGTTTTCATGCCTTCTCCTTCAGATCTTCGAGTTCCCTGATGAACCTGTCGAGGGTGGTTTTGTAGTCGATAAACTCGATCCGCTCGGGCTTACCCATCCAATGTCGCTCATGAATGCCGTGTGCGTTGTCATACCCAAGTACGCGGCCATGGTCTACGCGGCACAGACCGAAATGGATGAAGGCGAGGTTGTATTTGATTACGTTTCCTTTGTCGTCCTGGAATACTTCCTCCCGAAATACTCCTGTGCTCCCCGACCTGCAACGAACCGTGAACTCTTCATCTACGACTTTGGTCAGAACTCGTGGAACTTGCTTACGAGCCATGACGGGAGAATATCAGATGTATCAAATTTTGTCACATCTGCTTCTCAATGCCCCTTACCGTTGTCGCTGGCGGAGGTGTCGCTGGCGCAACGCGCCAAGGTTTATCATCGTAAGGGGTGCGGCGTGCGTGTGTTGCGCCCTTTTTTGTGTGTTGGGCGCGGTGGGCGAAATGCAGGTCCTTCGACTCTGGTCGCCGCGGCGACCTCCGCTCAGGATGACAGCTCTAGAAGAACAGCGATTCAGAAACAGTTTTCAGGAACGGACAGCGATGCGAGCGAAGACAGCGGTGGTGCTGGGGGCCCAGTGGGGCGACGAGGGCAAGGGCAAGATAGTCGATGTGCTGAGCGAGCGGTTCAGCGCCGTGGCGCGCTATGCCGGCGGGCATAACGCCGGGCACACGGTGATCATCGGCGGGCAGAAGTTTATTCTGCAACTGATTCCCTGCGGGGTGCTGCGGCCGGGATGCAAGGGCGTGATCGGCAACGGGGTGGTACTGGATCCGATCGCGTTTCTCAAGGAAGTGAACAAGCTGCGCGACCTGGGCGTGGATGTGGACGGGGCGCTGAAAGTTTCCAATCGCGCGCAGGTGATTCTGCCCTATCACCGCATGATCGAGCTGGCGGCGGAGTCGGCGCCAGGACGGAAGAAGATTGGCACCACCAGCCGCGGCATCGGGCCGGCGTATGAAGACAAGATGGCGCGGTCGGGGCTGCGCGTGGTGGACCTGCTGCGGCCCGAGTTGCTGAAGACGCATATTGAGGCGGCGTGCGCGGAGAAGAACGCGATTGCCCATGCGCTGTTCGGCACCGCTCCGCTTGACCCGGGAAAGATGTATGAGGAGTACACGGCGGCGGCGGAGCAGGTGCGGCCGTTTGTGGCCGATGCGGGCCGCCTGCTGAACGGGATTCTGCGCGATGGCGGAAGCGTGATGTTCGAAGGCGCGCAGGGAACCATGCTGGACATCGATCATGGGACCTACCCGTTTGTGACATCGTCTTCGGCCACGGCTGGCGGCGCGGCCACGGGGACGGGCGTGGGGCCGACGGCGATCGGGACGGTGATCGCGGTGACCAAGGCGTATGTGACGCGGGTGGGCGAAGGGCCGTTCCCCACGGAGATTCACGACGCGGCGGGCGATCATCTGCGGGCGCGGGGCAATGAATACGGCGCGGTCACTGGGCGGCCGCGGCGGTGCGGGTGGCTGGATATTCCGCTGCTGCGCTACTCCAACCAGGTGAACGGGGCAGAGTGGCTGGTTGTGACCAAGTTGGACGTGCTGGACGAGCTGGAGGAGATTCCCATCTGCGTCGGCTATGAGATCGACGGTTCGCCGCGGCGAATCACCGACGAGATTCCGGCGGACGTGCAGGGCCTGGAGCGGGTCAAGCCGGTGTACACCCGGCTGAAGGGCTGGCGGGAGTCGACCGAAGGGACCACGGAATTTGAGAAGCTGCCGGCGGCGGCGCGGGAGTACCTGCGGTTTCAGGAGCGGGAGAGCGGAGCGAAAATCGGGATGGTGTCGACGGGACCGGACCGGGAGCAGACCATGGTGCTGCCGGAGTTTCGCGCGGCGCTCGACGAGATTCACCGCTAGCGGAGATCGTAAAGTAGAGATGCGTCCCCGGGTCCGCCGGGGCCAGAGGCAGAAGGGGTTCCCCAGCGATGATCAGCTTTACGGTTCGCATGACATTTCACCCGGAAGACCGGGAGGAGATTGCCGAGACGCTGCGCAATCTGGCCGTGGCATCGCGCCAGGAGCCGGGATGCGTGAGCTTCATTCCCCATCGCGTGGAAGGCAATCCGGACACGGTGCTGATCTATGAGCAGTACCGGGACGAGCAGGCGGCAGAGGCGCACCGGCAGTCGGAGCACTTCAGAAAGCACGCAGTGGGCGGGCTCTACCAGAAGATGCGGGAGCGGGCGCGGGAAGATCTGGTGGCTCTCATTTAAGTCTGCGGCACGTCCAACCGGGGCGGACGGAGCTCGAAAGCATGTTGATCGCGGACGGGGAATGGAAGGGCGATTTCCTTTCTCCGCAGCCATGGATTGACGACGCCACCATTCGGGTCTACCATCCGATACGCGATTATGCCCCGGACTATTAGCAGGTTTTCCTTTCTGATGAAGTGCGCGTCGGCGCTTCTGGTGCTGATGTCTCTGGCTGCCGGAGCGGCGCAGGCCAGGACGGGTATGCCGCGCGCGGTGCGGCATGAGAGCCGGCATGAGATCGACCAACTGGAGCAGACATGGAGAGACGCGGTGCTCCACCGCAACGTGCAGGTGATGGATAACCTGTTGGCGGATGATTACATTGCCATTACCGCGAACGGGACGCTGCAGTCAAAGCAGCAGACGCTCGATAACCTGAAGAGCGGCGCGCTGCGCTTCGCGTCGATTGAATTCTCCGATCGCAAGGTGCGGTTTTATGGGCAGACGGCGCTGGTGACCTCGCGTGCGGAAGTCAACGGCAGCACCGGCGACGGGGAGCTTTCCGGCAGCTATCGATACACCCGGGTGTATGTACGGGACGGGCATGGCGGCTGGAAGATTGTGAGTTTTGAGGCCAGCCGGATCAGCAACCCCGGCGAGCCGAAGTAAGGGCCGGAGCAGCGGGCGGGCTGCAAGCAGGCCGAAGCGCCGAGGACTTGCGCGCGGGGACCGCGCTGCTCGCGCAAAATGACTTTTGGATTGCCCCGCTCTTTTCCCCTATAATGAATCGACCTATCCCCAAGGTGGGCCAAGTACTTCTGGGGCAAGATGACGGACCCGGGGGGAACGCGCTCGGCTGACAGGGACCATTCCTGGGATGTTGCCGGTCCGGCTGTTCGAGATTTGAGACGGATTCCGTCTCCCCGCTGTTCTCACTCCGAATACCGTCCAGAAGAGATGCGGATTCGTTTCTGGGTTATGAGGGTTGGACCTGTATGAGTCGTCAGCAACTGGGTTTGCTCAGATTTGTCTCGCTGCTGTTTCTCCTGCCGGGGCTGGCGGGACTGGTGTTTTCCGCCATGATCTCGACTCAGTACCTCGAAACCATGCCCAGGAGTCCGGTTCCGGCGGAGATGCGGATGGTTCCGCGGAACATTCACGGGATTGTGATCTACCAGACGGCAGATGAGGACAGGAAACTGACGGTGATGGAAGACGCGTCGGTCGGAGTATTCCTGGTGGGTCTGGGACTGGGGCTGGTGTACCTGCGGAAGTGGGGCATTGCGCAGGCGCTGGGTGCCGAGGACGAAGAGAAGTACGCAAGCCCGATGGCGTGAAGCGCGCTTTCACGGACTTTTGCCAGGCTGAGTAGCTTTCCTAAGAGTCGGTTTCCGACCTGTTCCCGACAGGATCGCCAGAACCGCACGGTTCGACCGCGCGGCGGGCGGATTCCGGTTCCCGTAAAATGAAAGCATGAGCCACGAAGGCATCCGCATCTCCACGCAAGATGAAATGGCCCGCGAAGCCGCGGCGGATCGGCCCCTGCCCCGCGCCACCGTTACGCCGGCCAAGGTGCGCGTACTGATCACCGAAGGCAAGGGCCTTGAGATCGAGTGGAGCGACGGGCACCAGAGCGTCTGGAATTTTGCCTGGCTGCGCAACGCCTGCCCCTGCGCCACCTGCGTGGACGAGCGCCAGAAGCAGGGCCGCAAGGCCGGCCAGCCCAAGCCCAAGGCCACCAATCTGCTGCCCATGTACACGCCTCCGGCCAAGCCGGCCAGTGCCCACGCCGTGGGCCGATACGCGCTGCAATTCAACTGGCTGGATGGCCATTCGGCGGGCATTTATTCGTTCGATTATCTGCGTCGCCAGTGCCAGTGCACGGAGTGCCGGTTCGCCCGCTCCGAGACCACAGGCACGCCGAACTGAGCGAAACTGTTCAATCGCACACCGCGTGAATTCCATTCTCGGCTACACTGGTTCTCGACTTTCAGAGAACGAGGACAGCCATGCTGAAAACCGCCGCACGTGTGTGGGCAATCGCCGTGTGCCTGGTCGCCTGCAGGGGATTCGCCGATGTGGCTGCAATCAAGGCGAGCGCGCTTCCCCAGGAAACCGCGGTGCTGGCGGCGCTGGACGACGTCAGGCAGCTCGAGCCGTACAGCCAATACTGGACGGCAGCGACACTTTGGAAATTTGATATCCCCAGACAGCAGGTGGGCGACCGGCTGAGCAAGGATCTTGGTTTTCTGGCGCAGGCAGTGAAGGGGCATCCGGAGAATGCCGAACTGACGCTCCTCGCCGGGCTGGCGGCGAACTACGCGCACAACCTGGAGGTACACGAGGCGTATGACACCGCGATGAGTATGTTTGACGCGGCTGGAAAACTGGTGCCTGGGGATCTTCGCGTGGGGTGGTTTCAGTCGACACTTCATTGTCAGTCCACTGAAATCGAGCAGGGCGCCAAGGGCTTTCTGGCCCTGGAGGCCTCCGGGGCACGGGACCGGCTGCCCGCGGCCTTCTGGGACGATTACATGGAGTGCGCGCTGCTTTCCGGCATGCCGGTGCACGTGTTACGCGCCGCCAGCTACCTGGAGAAGGCACACGAGCCGCAATCAGATCGGGGGAAGGCGTACATTGAGATCGCCCGCGAGCGCATCGTGCCCTTCGACCCGCAAAAGCAATACGAAGCGGGCGCAGTGTGGCTTGGACCGGACCCGGCAGACAATGTCGAAATGCTGGCCGGCGAGAGCTTCGGGGCCCAGGTAACTGTACATGCCGACTGGGAGAAGGCGGGCTTTCAGCTGAAAGGAGACAAGGGGACAGTGCTCTTTTCCTCAGGGCCGTATGCGGCGAAAAAGGGCGCCCTTAGGCCCGAGATTCTGCTGCTCGTGAAGCAAGCAACGCCAGGACAGACACTCGAGGATTTCGCGGCAAGCTTCAAGCGAGATGGCGTCTTCGTGCCCTACACACCCGTGCGCTGCCCGGCGGAGAGGTGCATCGCGGAAAGGGGCGTTCAGCCTGGTATGTATCACGAGAACGGCGACGGTCGCGGACGGATCGTTTTCTTTGAACGCGAGCAACCAGAGTTTCCAGGACTCATCTTCGAGTCTCCTTCGTCGCTTCCTCATAAACGGGGGAATGAGGGGCAGGAGGCATTCAGATTCGCCCCGATGCAGCAGCGCATGCCTGGAAAGCTCTTCTACCTGGTCTTGCTTGACACGGCGGCATCCATTGAAGACCCCGCGATGAAGGATTTCGATTTCTTTCTCAAGAACCTCACCGTGGAGTGATCTGCTTCACGACCATCTGCACCGCGGTTTTTGCATCCGCCGCGACCTGCATCAGGAGTCGGTTTTCCGGTTTGAGGAAGCCGGCTGTGACCGTGCTATCAAGGAACGCGAGCAGCCCGTCCCAGTACTTCTCGGTGTTGACGAGGATGCAGGGCTTGGCGTGGATTTTAAGTTGGGACCAGGTGATGATTTCGAGCAGTTCGTCGAGGGTGCCGTAGCCGCCGGGAAGGATGAGGAAGGCGTCGGCGAGGGCGACCATGCGCGCCTTGCGCTGATGCATGGTGGCGACGGTTTCCAGGCGGGTGAGGCCTGTGTGGGCGATTTCGCGGCCGGCGAGGAGTTCGGGCAGGACGCCGATGACTTCGCCGCCCGCGGCCAAGGCTGCGTCGGCCATCGCGCCCATCAGGCCGACATTGGCTCCGCCGTAGACGATTCCCATGCCGGCGGCAGCGATGGCGCTGCCCAGGGCCGCGGCTTCGGCGCGATAGGCGGGAAGAACACCCTCGGCAGAGCCGCAGTACACGGCGACGCGGCGGATCGTGCGAGCGCGAGGCATGGATTCAGGATAGCGGCTTGCGCTTAGCGCAGAAGGAATTCGCCAGGGGTGAGGATGGCGATCCCGCGAAACGGGTTGAGGGTGAGAAGGTCCTGATCGCCGGTGATGAGGAGATCGGCGCGGCCGTGAACGGCAGCTTCGAGGAACTTGTCGTCGCGAGGATCGCGGCAGGCGCGGATGGGAGAGAGGATCTGTACCGGTTCCGCACTTGCCCAGAGTTGGTCCAAGAAGGCTTCCAGCAATTCTGGACGTATATAGCGTGAGAACTTCGGGCGGGCGAGGACAGCGCGCAACTCCGCAAAAGTTTCGATTGAGACAAGAAGCGTGCCCGTCTGCAAAGCCTTCGCGACCGCTTGGCCGGGTACGGAACCAGATCGAATGAAATAGCTCACGTAAACGTTCGTATCCAGCACCAGGCGGAGGTTCATCGCTCATCGGCCATGAGCTTCTGAAGCAGTGCGTCCGTCATTCCCTGGGACTCGGCGTAGCGGCTGTTCTCCTCGGCGATGCGCTGCATTTCCCTGGCTCGCAATTGGCGGATGCGCTCGTACTCCTCAGGCGAGATCAGCACTGCCACATCGCGGTCGTGACGGCGGATGCGGACCGGCTCCCGCTGCGCTTGGTCGAGGATGGCCGCGAAATTTTGCTTAGCGTGGGTGGCAGAGACGGTCGTCACAATCTTGAGAATAGCCAAAATGTACAATTTGGTCAAATTGTACAAAATGATCATTCCCTGATCGCGCTGCTGCGCCCGACCCGCTTCCGCACCCCCTGAAAAAGCAGGATCAGGGGCACACAGAGCAGCGACAAATAGCCGATCAGGCGGAAACTATCCACGTAGGCCATGAGGGAGGCCTGCTGCTGGAGGCTGCGATAGATCGCTCCCAGCGCCATGGTGTGCGCGGTCACCGGGTCGGCGCCGGCAGCGTGGAGGACTGCCTGGAGTCCAGCTACAGAACCGGCGGCGGCGGGATCTGTCGCGGTGAGACTGCCGGCGAGGTAGTTCTGGTGGATCTGGCCGCGGCGTACCAGCAACGCGGTGGCGGTGGCGATGCCGACACTGCCGCCGATGTTGCGAACCAGGTTGTAGATGCCGGCGGCGTTGCCGATCTCCTGGCGCTGCAGGCGACCCATGGCCATGGTGGTGAGGGGGACGAAGACGAAGCCGCCGGCAAATCCGTTGAGGACGTTGGGCAGGATGACGGAGTTCATGCCGATGCCGAAGTTGAGGTGGCTGAGCATGAGGGTGGAAGCGCCGAAGACGAAGAAGCCGAACATGAGCAGCCAGCGGTTGTCGATGCGGTTCGCGAGCGCGCCGGCCACCACCATGGAAGCCATGGAGCCGATGCCGCGAGGGCTGACGGCAAGGCCGCTGTCGAGTGCGGAGTAGCCCAGCAGGGTTTGCAGAAACAGCGGCAGCAGCGCGGTGGAGCTGTAAAGGACGAACCCGTAGAGACCGGTAACGAACGTGCCCACGCTGAAATTTCGGTTGAGCAGCACGTGCAGTTGCACGATGGGCTCGCGGTGGATGAGTTCGCGGGCGACAAAGGCGATGAACGCGAGGATGGAGAGTCCGAGAGTCCAGCGGATCCAGTCGGCATCCAGCCAGTCCGACTCCTGTCCCTTGTCGAGGACGAGCTGGAGGCTGCCCAGCCAAAGCGCCATGAGGCCGAACCCGAGCGCGTCGATGGCCCCGTGGAAGGCAGTCTTGAGGTAGGGCGGATCTTCGATGAACATTCCGGCGAGCAGAAAGGCCAGAATACCGACGGGAAGGTTGATGTAGAAGATCCATCGCCAGGAGTAGCTGTCGGTGATCCAGCCGCCCAGGGTGGGGCCGATGACCGGAGCCACCACGATGCCGGTGCCGTAGACGGCCATGGCCTTGCCGTGCTCAACGGGGGGAAAGCTCTCAAGCAGGATGGCCTGCGCGATCGGCTGCATGCCGCCTCCGCCGATGCCCTGCAGGATGCGGGCGAGGATGAGCATGGGCATGTTGACGGCCGCGCCGCAGAGCATGGATGCGCCGGTAAAGAGCAGGATGGAGAGTAGGAGCAGGCGCTTGCGGCCGATGCGGCGCGCAATCCAACTGGTGGCGGGCAGCATGATGGCGTTGGAGACGAGATAGCTGGTGAGCACCCAGGTCGCCTCGTCGGTGGAGGCGGAGAGATTGCCGGCGATGTGCGGCAGGGCGACGTTGGCGACGGAAGAGTCGAGCACCACCATGAAGGTGGCGGTCATCACGGCGACGGCGATGGCCCAGGGATTGGCGGAGGGAATCCACTGGGCGGGAACTGCGGCTGTGGCGGCGGCGCTAGTGCTCACGCGTACCGTCCGCGCCGGAAAACGAAGATCGCTGGTTGTCGACCGCCATGCCCACCGATCAGTTTAAATTCAGCAGCGGATGGGGGAGGCGAGACGGGCTTCGCGGCCATGACGTAACAGGTAAACTGGAAGAAGGACCTTTCCCTCGGACTCTACATCTGTCGTTGCTGATCACGAATCTAAATCCCGAACAACGCGCCGCGGTCGAGGCCACTGAAGGCCCGCTGCTGATCCTTGCCGGCGCCGGGTCGGGCAAAACCCGCGTCATCACCAGCCGCATTGCGTGGCTCATCCGCGAAATAGGCGTGGCGCCGGATTCGATTCTGGCGGTCACGTTCACCAACAAGGCGGCCAGCGAAATGGCGGAGCGCGTGGACCGCCTGCTGGGTCACTCGTCGCTGTCGAAGCCGCTCATCTCCACGTTTCACTCGATGTGCGTGCGCATGCTGCGGCGCGATATTGAGGCGCTGAAGGTAAACGGCGAAGGACTGACGCGCAGCTTCGCCATCTACGACGAGAACGACCAGGCGAGTATCGTCAAGCAGATCATGCGGCGCATGGGGCTGGATACCAAGCAGCTCACGCCGCGCACGGTGCTGGGCCGGATTTCGTGGGCCAAGAATCACATGGTCGATCCGCAGGAGTATTACCTCGGCTCCAAGGATCCCAATAGCGAGCGCATCGCGCATATCTACCAGGGCTACAAGGCCGAGCTGCGCAAGAACAACGCGCTCGATTTCGACGATCTGCTGCTCGAAGCGGTGCGCCTGCTCAAGGTTTCCGGCGAAACGCGCGCCCGCTACCAGCGCAAGTATCGTTATTTGCTGGTGGACGAGTACCAGGACACCAACCGTCCGCAGTACGAGTTGATGAAGCTGCTGGCGGGCGAAGCGAAGAATGTGTGCGCGGTGGGTGACGAGGACCAGAGCATCTATTCGTGGCGCGGCGCCGATATCCGTAACATTCTGGAGTTCGAGAAGGATTTTCCCAACGCCAGGATTGTGCGGCTGGAGCAGAACTATCGCTCCACGCAGAACATTCTGGAGGCGGCCGGCGCGGTGGTGGCAAACAACATTCGCCGCAAGGGCAAGAAGCTGTGGACAGATCGGCAGGGCGGCTCGCTGATCGGATATTACGAAGCGCCGGATGGCGAGAATGAGGCGCTGTTCATCGCCGACCGCATCCAGAAATTTCTGCGCGAGAACGATGACGAAGGCGAGCAGGGCCGCTGCGCGGTGCTGTATCGCACCAACTCGCAGTCGCGGCTGGTGGAAGAGGCGCTGCGCCGCTACAACCTCCGCTACACCATGGTGGGCGGGTTCAGCTTTTATGAGCGCGCGGAAGTCAAGGACTTGTTGGGATATCTGCGGCTGGTGCGCAATCCGCACGACTCCATGGCGCTGCAGCGGATTGTGAATACGCCGGCGCGCGGCATTGGCGCAACCACGCTGGCCACTCTGGAGCGGCTGGCACTGGAGACGGGCACATCGACGTGGGATGCGATCGCGGCGGCGATCCAGAATAAGCTGATCCCCACGCGCGCGCTGATGGCGCTGGACTCGTTCCGGCAACTGATTGTGGACGCCCAGGCGATGATGGATCCGGATTTCGCGGGCAAGCTCTCGGCGGATGTGGCGGCTGCAGGCAGCGAAGACGATGCAGATACGGATTTTTCCTTCGGCAAGGCCGGAAACGAGGCCGAAGCTGCCGTCGCGGATGCTGAGGCGGCCGACTTCAATTTTGGCGGCAATGAAAACCAGATGCCGCTGCTCGATATGGCCAGCTTCTCGCCGTTCGCGGCGGAGCCGAAGAGGCCGTTTCTGAAGATGCCGAAGTCACCTCATCCCAACCCCGACTTCGAATCCGATCCCGAGGAGGTCGGCGCGGAAAAAGCCGCTGCGGAAAAGGCCGAATCGGAGCGCGCTGCCTTCCGTTCTCCCGGCGACGCCGCCACGCTCCCCGAACTCATACGGTTTCTGATTGACCGCACCGGCTACATCAAGGCGCTTGAAACCGAAGGCTCGCCGGAGGCCTTCAGCCGCATTGAAAACCTGAAGGAACTGGCCAACGCGGCGCATGATGCGCAGGTGCGCGGCGAGACGCTGGCCGAGTTCCTCGACCATGCGGCGCTGGCCTCCGACACCGACCAGTTCGATCCGGAGGCGCGAGTCACGCTGATGACGCTGCATGCGGCCAAGGGGCTGGAGTTTCCACTGGTGTTTCTCGCCGGCCTGGAAGAGGGCCTGTTTCCGCATTCGCGCACGCTCAACAATCCGGAAGAGCTGGAAGAGGAGCGCCGCCTCTGCTACGTGGGCATGACGCGCGCCATGAACACGCTGATCCTGACGCGCGCGCATTATCGCCGCCGCTATGGAAACGACGCGCCGGAGCAAAGCATTCCTTCGCGATTTCTTGAGGAGGTGCCGCCGGGGTTGATTGAAAACCTGGGCAGCCGCGTGCCTGCATGGGCCAACCCGGCAACCAGTTATGGCCAGGGGCGACGCGCCTCGAGCGAGTTCGGCGAGCGGCACTTCGATTACGAAAACGAGAGCCAGGAGTCTCCGCGGCTAACTTACAGCAAGAGCGTTGCGGCAAAGAGCAGAGGCGCTGTGGCGGCTAACGGTGCGGACGACCATTCCATCGACAACATCGCGCGGTTCTTTGGCGGCAAAGGCGCGGCCAAGGGCTCGTTTGCGCGCCCGGCCATGGACATCGCGCAGCCCAGCGGGGCGGCGGGACTGAAGAAGGGCCAGCGCGTTCGCCACAGCAAATATGGCGAGGGCACGGTGCTGATGCGCGAGGGCGATGGCGAAGACGCCAAGCTAACGGTGATGTTTACGCGGCACGGGTTGAAGAAGCTGATGGAAAAGTTCGCGAATCTGGAAAAGCTCTAGGAAATCACTCCAGCCCGATCACCAGCGCGTCGCGTCCCGTGCGCTCATGCTCGGGCGCCGCAAAGATTTTTGCCTCCTCCTCGCCATCGAGCACGCGAAACACGCCCTCCGTCAGCGCGCGCAGCTCGTCTTCGCCGGGATACACCGTGATGGGCGCGATCCACTCGACAAACGCACGCAGCCGCGAAATCAGCCGTTCCGAATGCGCCATGCCGCCGGTCAACAGCACCGCGTCCACGCGCCCCTCAAGCACCGCGGCCATCGCGCCTGCCTCCTTGGCAATCTTGTAGACCATGGCCTCGTAGACCGCCGCGGCCTGCGCGTCGCCAACATCGATTCGGCGCTCCACTTCCGGAAGATCGCGCGTGCCGAGGTAGGCGTAGAGGCCTCCCTCGCCAAAAACCATGCGATCGAGCTGCCGCTCGTTGTAGGCGCCGGAGAAGCACAACTGAATAAGTTGCCGCACCGGCAGCCAGCCCGAGCGATCAGGGCCGAAGGGGCCTTCCTCGGGCGTGTTCTGGTCGATCATGCGCCCGCCGCGGTGCGCGGAAACGGTGATGCCGCTGCCCATGTGCGCCACCATCAGGCGCAGCTCGGAGTAGGGGCGCTGCTGCTCGCGGGCATAGCGCCGCGCCACGGCCTTGATGTTCAGCACGTGGCCGATGGGCGAGCGCGCGATCTGGGGCAGGCCGGAAAAGCGGGCGCAATCCTGCCACTCATCCACGGTGACGGGATCGACGATGTAGGCGGCTACGCCGGCCTCGCGGGCAAAGCGCAACGCGAGCACCGCGCCCAGGTTGGATGCGTGCTCGCCGCGGCGCGCCAGACGCAATTCTTCCACCATGGCGTCGTTGACCAGCCAGGTGCCGCATTCCATGGGCGGCAGCAGTCCGCCACGGCCCGCCACGGCTGCAAATTTCACCGGATCGTAGCCCGCGGATAGAAGCGCCCGCCGTATCACGCCGGCGCGGAAGTCCGTTTGCGACAAGGCCGGCCAGCCGCGAAAATGCTCCAGTTCCGCGTCGGAATGGCGAACCGTTTGCTCCCACTCCGAGCCACCGCGGCGATACACGCCCATCTTGGAGGAAGTCGATCCGGGGTTGATCGCCAGTACGCGGGTGGTCTCGTCGCTCATTGCGTGCATCCTCGAGGAGTGTACTTGGGACGAAGCCGCGGGAGCGTGAGCCAGAACACATCACTCTATGTGAGTGCTCGATACACTTCCTCAATCGCTTCTACCCTGACCCCCTAAACCCGTCCATTTCGGAATTTGATTTGGACGAAGGTAAGGGAAAGACGATGAGCAAGAGCCGACACCCGGAGGCGCAAATTATCGGTGCGCTGAAGCAGGTTGAAGCGGGCGCACGGCCGAGGATGTGGCGCGAGAACAGTGCGTGAGCGAACACAAGATCTATGCCTGGAAGGCGAAGTACGGCGGTATGGATGTGAGCGAGGCTGAAGAGGTCAAGCACCTGCGCGACGAGAACGGCAGGCTGAAGAACTGGTGGCGGAACTGAGCCAGTCTGGACAAGGACATGCTGCAATTGCTATGCTGCAATTGGTCATAAGAAAAACTCCTTGGGCTCGTAGAGCGGAAATTACGGAGGCAGAATAGCGTCTATCCTCCATGAACGCAGCGCCACTGTGTCTCTTCGACACGGTGATAAAATGAGCTTGTCCCCATGCAGAATTCTATGACGAGGGCGTCAGGCCAAGTGGGAGAAACGGTTGCGTCGGGCTATCCCAAGATTTCGGTAATCGTTTGCACCCACGACCGGCCACAACTGCTCGAAACGTGCCTGGACGCGGTAGTGTCTCAGGATTACCCAAATTTCGAGGTCGTTGTGGTGGATAATGCGCCGCGCATGGCTCGTGCCGAGTCGATCGCCGAGCGCTTCGGCGCGATGTATCGCTTTGAGGAAACTCCCGGCGTAGGCATCGCAAGCAACCTTGGCGCTAAGCTCGCCTCGGGAGACATCCTGGCGTATGTGGACGACGACGGGGTTCCTGAGCCCGGCTGGCTCGCCGCAATCGCCGACGAGTTCTCTGAGCCTGCCATAGCGGTCGTTACCGGGCCCATTCATGCACTGTCAGGCAACGAGGCCGAAGAACTCGCTTGGGTTGCCGCTGGCGGTACCGGCCCCGGCGAGCTAGAACGGCAGACCTATTCCCGCCAAACTCCGCATTGGTTTGAGCTGACGAACTCCGGCTCCATCGGTAGCGGTTCCAACATGGCATTTGCCCGCGAAATCTTCTTCACCAAGCTGGGTGGCTTCGATCCCCGATTGGGGGTGGGGGGACCGATGCCTGCCGGACATGAAGCGCTGGCATTTCTTCGCCTTCTCGCTCTGGGTTATAAGATCCGTTTCACGCCCAATGCGCGCGTCCGTCATCCGTTCCCGGCAGACGCGGAAAGCATCCGCCGACGTTACATTCGCGGCGTAACTGAAAGTTCATGCTACTTTACCCTTCTCGTTTTTGAACACCCCCGATATGCGCTCCGCGTGCCGAAAATGATGCTGGCAAGGCTCGGAGGATGGCGGCCTTCCTGGTCGCAGCGATATCACGTCGACGGCGTGGGCAGGCCGATGTCGCGGCTTCGCAGCCTGCAGTATTGGGCCCAAGGCTTCTTTGAGTACTGGAAAGCACGGTTCACGACTTCCAATCACCACAGTTGAGGATGGATTCGGCCTGATGCTGCAAACCCTCAAGAAGCTGGCGCGTGCTGTGCTGCCGCGGAGGCTCTCGACTCAAGTCTACCGATATGCCAAGATGCCACTTTACGGCCGGGTCCGTTTTGGCAGCCTCGATCGCCTCACTCCGATTGAACTTGGAGTCAGCAGCGGTCGCCGAACCTATATTGACCGCTATTACCAGGTCCCCGATCTGCTCCACGCGGTGAAGCCGCAGGAGCTAGTATCGTCTGGAGATAATGCCCGGCGCAGCACAGCCCGCGAAAGCTGACATGCACATTGAGAGTCTTCCGCCAGAACGTCCGGCAGTGGATGCTGGTGAAGCCGCATCGGCAAGCGATGTCATAAATCGCGCGCAGCTTCTCGTTCAGGGGATCTTCCACTACGCCGGACAGGTCGCAACTCTGATTTCTGGCGTTGTGCTCGTACCCCTGATGCTCAACCACCTGGGACCGGAAATGTACGGCCTTTGGGTTCTGGCCTTCTCCATTCCTGGTTTTGTTGTGGGGCTGGACACGATCGTGTATTTTCCGGTCGTTCGTGAAGTCGCGTCCCATCGCGACTGCATTCCAGAGACAACCAGGCGGTTTCTCTCCGCCTGCTGCGGCGTCTATTTCTGTTCCGGAGCGGTCTGCGCGCTAATGACCCTGACGGTCGGCCCGGCGGTGACGCGTCATCTGCATCTAAGCGCAACCACCAGGGCCGCCATCCCCGCCGTTCTGAGCGCTGTAGCCGTAAGTTTGGTCGCCGCACGCCTTACGGGATTTGCGACCGCGGTCCTGTCCGGGCGCCAGATGTTCCACGTGTTGAACTCCATTTCGATTGCCGTCCTGATTGTTCGCACATCGGTTTTTATCTTTCTGCTTCTGCACGGGCAGTCATTGATTCTCATCGCGATCTCATATGCGGCGTTCTCCATTGTTGAGGCGACCATCGCCCTTGGCTTCACCTACCGATTGGGCGCGTTTCGGCTGAGCCGCATTCTCCTGGAGTGGAACCGGCTCCGCGAGATTGGCGAATTCGGAGTCACAAGCTTCCTGGCCACGCTCGTGCAGAACGTCTTTTGGTTCAGCCCGCAGTTGTTGGTGGGCTTACTGAGCGGCAATACCAGCGCCAATGCGGCGCTCTATGCCGGCCAGCGCCCGTGCTTCGCTGTCTCTGATTTGAATTGGCGCGGCGCCGATGTTATCTTTGCCGCTTCGGCTTCGGAGGATGCCGAGAAGGGCAAGGAACGCATTTCCGAGCTGCTGGATTTTGGCAGCAAAAACGTACTCGCAATCGCCCTTCCGCTCGCGGTCGGTCTGTTTCTTTTCGCCCCGGTCCTGGTCAGGGTCTGGCTTGGGGCCGCGGCCCCGCTGACTGCCAACATCATGCGCCTCACTAGCGCGGGAGTGGTCGCCGAGGCCCTGTGGGTAGGCCCCCTGCACGTCTTGTGGGCCCTCGGTCGCGCGCGAAAGGTTCTTTTCATTTTCGTTTGGATGACTTCTGCATCGCTCGCGATCAATCTGGTTGTCATTCATTGGCTCGGGCCAGTAGGCGCGGCTCTCACGTTCTCAGTGACTGCGTCGCTAGGAGCGATACTTGCTGCGACTGCAGTCGCAGGCGAACTTGGCATATCCTGGCGCCGCTGTCTGTTGCGTCCTCTCGCAGAGCTCACTACCCCCATTCTGTTGCTGACCGGGTACAGTCTGGCGGTGCTGCTTCTGTCGAGTAATCCATGGGTGACACTATTCAGTGGGGCCGCCGGCGGCGCCCTTTATGCGATACTCTTCGTGATAAAGCAGAGAAAAACTCTTCCATCGAGCAAAGGCTAGGTCCGATTGTTGCTTATGGAAAAGTTGTTTTCAGCGCCCGGAGGATTTGCAATACCCGGAAGAGGAGTATAGTAGGTTGACTTCACTCTGTTCCATCGTCATTCCCACATGCAAGCGGGCGAAGAGCTTGAAAAACACCCTCGACGCACTTGCGCTCCAGGAGACGACAAGCAGATTCGAGGTTGTGGTGGTTTCCGATGGTCCGGATGCGGATACGGAAGCGATCGCATCCGAATACGCAGCGCCCTACCCTCTAATTTGGAAGTGGAATCCGGAAAACCTTGGCCTGGCGGCCACACGTAACCGAGGGGTTCACGCCGCCAGCGGTGAAATCATTCTGTTTCTTGACGATGACTGCATTCCAGCGCCTGGTTGGATTAGCGACCATCTCAGGCATCATAACGATGGGAAAAGCCGCGTTGTTCTCGGACGATTTCACACCGTGTACGATCGTCCGCCTCGCGATCACACGGAAGCATTCTTGCGTGAAATGCAGGACGGCTATTTCGAGAATGCCTGGCAGGCGCTCGGCTCAACCCGCCCCGATCCATCCGCGTACTGGATCGGGTTGAACTCCTCGCTACCGAGATCTCTTTACCTGGAACTCGGCGGGGCGGATTGCCGCCTGCGCTTGAACGAAGAAACCGATATGGCCGAACGGGCCATCAAGGCGGGAGTGGAGTTTCTGTTCGATTCCGGACTCCTGATTACGCATTGCGAAGACAAGGACCTGGAAGCGGACAGACATCTTCGCGCCGAGCTCTTTGCTTATTGTGAATTGCTGCGGGCCTTGGAATTGGGAAGTGAGGCCGCAACCTGGCCCACGCTCGGTGCTATCCACTTCGGCAATCGTTGGTACTGGCGGCTCAAAGACCGCTTCAGTTGGCATTTTCCAGCTGCAGCCATTTTCACCGGTAGACTCTTCAGATGCATTACTAACGCCACCGGTTCAAAGAATGCATTCAAGATCAGCGACGCTTTCCTGTTCGCTGCAAGGTACTGGTCGATCGTTCGTTCCAGCGGCATTACGCTAGACAGGCTGCGCGATATTGCTGAACGCGAATGGAAGAGAAGGCGATCGATCGGAGAAGAATGCAACCCGTAAACGAGTCACCCACCTATGTTGTCGCGATCTGCACGCGGAACCATCCACTGCTGCTTCGGCGTTGCCTTGATTCTCTGCTACGAGCCGATATCCCACGGAGTTGTATTCTGGTGGTCGACAATGCTCCGGCAGACGATGAAACACGGCGGGTCGCAATCGAGTTAGGCGTCTTGTACGTTTGCGAGCCGACGCCTGGGCGGCTCCACGCGCGACGTAAGGCTGTGGACAGCTCGCAGGGCGAGGTCATCGCTTTCATCGACGACGACACTGAAGTCGCCAGCACATGGCATTGCTCAATACTTGAAGCTTTCGCTGATCCCTCTGTGGGTTGTGTGACCGGAAGGGTGGTCCCACGCAGTCCGATGAACCTTGTCCAGCGCGCGTATTCCGAGTTTGCCATTAAACTGGATGGCGTGCCGCGCAGTTTTAAAGCTTCAGACTTCGAAAGTACATTCTTACCAGGGGCGATTGGCATCGGAGCGAACATGGCGTTCCGACGGGAGGCGATGGTTACCATCCAGCCTTTTGCAACCGTCCCGGGCATTTCCTCGGCAGAGGAAGATCTTGCATTCTATCAACTGGCCCGTGCAGGGTGGCAGTTGCAGTATGCTCCGGCAGCGGTGTTGACCATCGAGCATCGGAGCGGGCTGTGGAGCCAAATGCGGCGGCTTTATGAGTATGGATATTGCACCGTTCTGGTCATTCGCAGCGTCTTCGCGGAAGGCAACCTGAGATTGAATCGGCGAGAGATTCGCAGAGATTTGCGGGGTGCCGTGCGGCGCGTGGTTAGTGCGGTACGTCATGGATCGCCGCTGCAGTTTTTGTTCGCTGTCTCATATTTGATTGGCGATCTCGCCGCAGTTCTCATCTTGCTTTTGGCCCGGCGACAACACTCTGAAAGTGCGGGGTAACGACTTGTCCCATCGTATTGTGGCATTGATGTATCACGATGTGAGCGATGGGACCGCCGGCGGCCTTCCGTCACTCACGGTTTCTCCCAGTCAGTTTGAGCGGCATCTGCGCTGGCTCCGCCGGATGAGAATCCAAACCATTACCCCGCGCCAATATGACGAGTGCCGTGCCGGCAAAGCAAAGCTGCCCGCCCGTGCCGTCATTCTCACCTTTGACGATGCTTACGCTGCGCTCACGCGCACGGCCCTGCCGGCAATGAAAAGGTTCGGCATCACTGCGGCAATCTACGTGGTTTCAAATGAGATCGGAGGAATCAATCGCTGGGACCTCGACCTCGGCTCCGCACCCATACCGCTCATGAGCGCCGAAGAAATCTCTTATTGGTCGCGACAGGGTTTCGAATTTGGCGCGCACAGCCGCTCTCACTGCGACTTGACCACGCTGAGCGACGAAAAATTGGAAGACGAACTCGCCGGGAGCAAACGCGCACTGGAGCAGTTGACGCCTTACCAGGTCACCTCGTTCGCCTACCCTTATGGAGCGGTAGACGATCGCGTGGCCGCTGCCGCACGCCGGCACTTCAAGATAGCATTCACCACTTTGGAAGGAACCAACACGGACGCAACAGACGCACTGCTCCTGCGCCGAACCGACATCTCGTCACGGGAATTCAACTTTGAGTTCCTTTCGCGAACAATCTTCGGCAAGAATATATTCACTGGGCCGAGAAACATCGCGGGGCGAGCGAAGAGGCTCGTTATCGGTCGTCCCTAGCTTGGAGTTACACAATTGCTCTTCCTTCTTCAATTGAGCCCAGAACTGGAACGCCTATTCAAAGGCCCTCATCCCCCGCGGTGCATGCTTGACAACCGTGGGGCCTTCACCCAAAACTCAGTTGACGGCAGATCGATCGTCGCCTGGTGGTAAATCATGCGTTCGCGTGGGCGCCCTGTGCGTATTCTTCACGTGGTAAACTCATTTGCATTTCGGAATACCGCCCAGCTCAATATCGTTTTGGCTGTGTTGGATGGACTCGATCGTCAGCGCTTCCAGTGTGATGTGGTTTCGACCCATCCTGGAGACGATCTGATTGAGGAGTTGCGTTCCCGTTCCGCCCACTGCAAATTTCTGGACTGGCCCCGAGGGATTGCACAGCCTGGAAAGGCAATTTCCTTTCTTTCTTATCTACGGTCTCATCGCATCGATATTGTTCACCAGCACATCCTCTCGCGGTCTCTGCCGTGGCTTGCGCGCCTGGCTTGTTGCAAGACCATACTGCACGTGCATGGCGGCATAGATGAGGGGACAGGGCGGGAGCTGTTCTTCGCGCCAACCTGGAATGTCGACGCCGTGCTGGCGACCTCAAATTGGGTGCGGCAACGAGCTCACGCACCAATAAGGAGGACCGTGTATCCGTCGGTCCAACTGGCGGAATTCCGGCGTGAATACAACGCCGCTGAGGAATTCATCTTCGGTACGGCCGCTCGTCTCGAGCCGGTTAAGAATATTGGTTTGCTGATTCGCGCGTTTGCAAAGCTGGTGAAGAACGACCCTTGTGTCCGATTGCAGATTGCCGGAGATGGCGCCGAACGCCCTGCCCTTGTAGAGCTCACTCGCGTTCTGCGAGTGGAAGAATATGTGCGCTTCCTCGGCTGGCGAACGGATATGGTCAAACTGTTGCCGAATTGGCACTGTTTCGTGTTGCCGTCCCTAAGCGAAGGCTTTGGGCTCGCGGCACTTGAAGCCATGGCCGCGGGCCTTCCCGTCATCGCCTCCTCCGTCGGCGGACTTCCCGAGTTCATCACTCACCGCTACAACGGCTTGCATGTTGCGCCGAATGATATGGACGCGCTTGGCTCCGCTATGAAGGAATTGCGGACCCACCCTGAACTTTGCGAAGCACTAGGAACAGCCGCACGAACTAAGGCAGCCGATTTCTCTCCGCAACGTCAGGTAGAAGGGATTGAGGAAGTGTATCGAGCACTCACATAGAGTGATGTAATCGGCTTCTGGCAGTGAGAGCGCCAAGCCCCGGATGGAGTGAAGGGCCGCCTCATATGAAGGGCTGGTTCTCCGAAGAGGTGGAACTCAGGGTGGCCCTGCAGCGTGCCTCAGAGCCAGTATCCATGAAGCAGAGCCTTGCATTCCGCGAGACTTTAGAACTGGCGCAATCTGCTCATTCTATTTTACTTTACGCTATAAAGCCGGCGAAAATTTCATTGGCTTTTGGCGGCACGGATGAATCCGTTCCCTTCAAAGCAGGGTGGGGCGTGGGTGTGAACACCTGCTCGACCTCCGGCCTGGAAAGACTGCGGAGAAAGTCGAAATTGCCCGCAGGGGGTAAAAGAGTCCGTGTGCAAACCTGGGTGGTTCGGGTTCTGATTCAAAAGCAGCAAGTTGGCGTCGCTTCGCGACGCGTCAGCGGCATCATTTCGAGGAAAGATGCTTCTGGTGTCGGGAATTGAAGTTCTCACGCAGGCTGTAAAAGCCCATAGGGGCTAAGGCGCATTTAAGTGAAGTGCTTACGGTCAGGGTCGACTCTTGTGGTTTCCCACCCTCGCGCCAGAAAGAAGGCGCAAAGATGGGGCACGGAAGTTTCTTCGCGAGCCTGGCTAAAGACTACTTTGCTGCGAGCTGCACTACTTGGCTGCGAGCTGCCGCAGCACATACTGCAGGATGCCGCCATGCTCGTAGTACTCGATCTCCTGCGGCGTGTCGATGCGGACCTTGGCGTTGAACTCCTTCCCGCTGCCATCGGCGGCCTTCGCCTTGACCGTCAGCGTGCGGCCGTTGGAGAACTTCTCCTTGAGCAGATCGGTTAAGCCGGCGAAGTCGTAAACTTCCTCTCCGGTGAGGCCGAGACTTTCAGCGTTCTGGCCTTCTTCAAACTGCAGCGGCAGAATGCCCATCCCGACAAGATTTGAGCGATGGATGCGCTCGAAGCTTTCGGCGATGACGGCCCTGACACCGAGGAGGTTCGGCCCCTTGGCCGCCCAGTCGCGCGACGAGCCGGAACCATATTCCTTGCCGGCAAGAATCACCAGCGGAACTTTCCGCTCGGCGTACTTCACGCTGGCGTCGAAGATGCTCATCTGTTCGCCCTCGGGCAGCAGCCGAGTCACGCCGCCTTCGGTGCCGGGTGCAAGCTTGTTGCGCAACCTGACATTCGCGAAAGTCCCGCGCACCATCACTTCATGATTACCGCGGCGCGAACCGTAGCTATTGAAATCGCCGGTCTTTACGCCATGCTCGGCAAGGTATTTGCCCGCCGGGCCGCTTGCCTTGATGTTGCCGGCAGGCGAGATGTGATCCGTCGTGACCGAGTCGCCCAACACCGCGAGCACACGCGCGCCGAGAATGTCTTCCACTTCGGCAGGCACCCTGGTCATGCCGTCGAAGTACGGCGCCTTGCGGATGTAGGTGGAGTCGGGCTCCCAGTGGTAGACGTCGCCAGTGGGGAAGCTCAGTCCCTGCCAGCTTGCGTCGCCCTCGGAAACCGTGGCGTATTCCCTGCGGAAGCCTTCGCTGGAGAGGCCCTTTTCTATAGCCGCGGCCACTTCCGCCTGCGTTGGCCAGATATCGCGCAGGTAAACGGGCTGACCCTTCTGGTCGCTGCCCAGCGAATCGGTGTCAAAGTTATGGCCGATTTTGCCGGCCAGTGCGTAAGCGACCACCAGCGGCGGACTCATCAGATAATTCGCGCGCACATCCACGTTGACGCGGCCCTCGAAATTGCGATTGCCGCTGAGCACGCTGACCGCGACCAGGCCGTGCTCGTCGATGCTCTTCGAAACATCGGCGGGCAGCGGACCGGAGTTGCCGATGCACGTGGTGCAGCCGTAGCCCACCACGTTGAAGCGCAGCTTTTCGAGATAGGGCAGCAGGCCGGACTTTTGGTAGTAGTCGGTGACCACACGCGAGCCCGGCGCCAGCGACGTCTTCACCCACGGCGGAACACTGAGGCCCTTTTCAACGGCTTTTTTGGCGAGAATGCCGGCGGCGACCATCACCGAGGGATTCGAGGTGTTGGTGCAACTGGTAATGGCGGCGATGACCACGGAGCCGTGGTCGAGATACTTGTCAGGATCGACGTTGAAGCGCTCCTTCACGGTGGTGGTGACGCGTAGGGGCTCGGCGGCCGATGAAGTGGCGGGGCCTTCGTTATCTTCCGCTCCAACGGCGACGGCCGTGTCGGCAATAGTTTGCCGTTCCCACGCGGCCGCGGTGCGCGAGCCCAGCGGCTTGGCGGTGGGCGCAAGCAGGCTGGGAAGCTGCTGCTGGAAACTCGCCGCTGCATCCTTGAGCAGCACGCGGTCCTGCGGGCGCTTGGGGCCGGCAACGCTGGGCTCGACCGTAGCAAGATCAAGCTCGATGGTTTGCGTGTATTCGGCTTCGGGCGCGCCGGCGGAGTGGAAGAGGCCCTGCTCCTTGTAGTAGGCCTCCACCAGCGCGATTTGCTCTTCGCTGCGGCCCGTGAGGCGAAGATAACGCAGCGTCTCGGCATCGACCGGGAAAATGCCGCAGGTAGCGCCGTACTCGGGCGCCATGTTGCTGATGGTGGCGCGGTCGGCCAGCGGCAATTCGGCAATGCCAGGGCCATAGAACTCAACGAACTTGCCCACCACTCCGAGCTTGCGCAGCGCCTGGGTGACGGTAAGGACGAGGTCCGTCGCGGTTGCGCCCTCGCGCAGCTTGCCGGTGAGCTTGTAGCCCACCACCTGCGGCACCAGCATGGAAACGGCCTGTCCGAGCATGGCGGCCTCGGCCTCGATGCCGCCGACGCCCCAGCCGAGCACGCCGAGTCCATTGATCATGGTGGTGTGGGAGTCGGTGCCCACCAGCGTATCAGGATATGCAAACTGTTCGCCGTCGATCTCGGTGGTGAAGACCACGCGGGCGAGGTATTCGAGATTGACCTGGTGGCAGATGCCCATGCCCGGCGGCACGGCGCTGAAGTTGCGGAACGCGGTCTGACCCCACTTGAGAAATGCATAACGCTCGCGGTTGCGCTGGAATTCGAGCAGCGAATTGGCCTCGTAGGCTTGCGGCGTGCCGAACTCGTCCACCTGCACGGAGTGGTCGATGACCAGTTCCGCGGGGATGAGCGGATTTACGCGCGCGGGGTCGCCGCCCAGGGTCTTGATGGCATCGCGCATGGCGGCCAGGTCAACGATCGCGGGAACTCCGGTGAAGTCCTGCATGAGCACGCGCGCCGGCATGTAGGCGATTTCGCGGCTGGGCTCAGCCTTAGCGTCCCACTTCGCCAGGAATTCGATGTCGGCGGCGGTCACGTTCACGCCGTCTTCGCGGCGGAGCAGGTTTTCGAGCAGGATTTTGAGGCTGAAGGGCAGGCGGCTGAGATGGAAGCCCTTGGGCTCGAGTGCGGGGAGGCGATAGATTGCGTAGGAGCGGCTGCCGGAGGTGAGCTTGGCACGGCTGCCGAAGCTATTGCTGGTTTCGGTGCTCATGAGGAGTGACCTTTCTATCCGCCTGAAGTGCGGCGGATCGATCTAAGTTCCAGTGCAAGGCGCCGGCGGGCGCGCCGGAGTTCCCGGGCTGGTTCGAGGCCGGGAAACAGAAAAAACTCATCGGAGAACAGGATACTCAGCGGCGCGGGTCAACGGCCACGATCGGGACGGCCGCGGCGGAAGCGCCTGAGCAGAGGAGGAGCGGGAAGGTCGGTGCGGGCACGCATGATTCCGCAATGATTTTATCGCGAATCAACCCTCGGTAGGAACCATCGGCTGGATGGGCGACTCTCAGGCAGGCGTCATTTGGCTGAATATCTTAGGCAGATCGACAAACAGAGGCGTTCCCTTGACTGCGAGCCGCGGCGATTCCACCCAGTCCATTCCGGAGCACATGCGTCCGGTGCGCGTCTTCGGGTCGATGATCCAGACCGTCTCCACGCCCATGGTACGGTAGTCCTGCGCGCGTTCCTGGGTGTCGGAGTAGGAGTCGTCGGGAGAGAGAATCTCAATGACCAGCAGCGGCGGATCGGTAAGGACATCGGGCTGAGGTCCGGCAGTCAGCACCACCACATCGGGCACCCGGACGCGATTCTCGCCTACGCGGATTCGCTGTTCGGTGCTGCCAATGATTCCCCACTCTTTTTCATGCGCCCCAAACCAAACGGCCAATAGCCACTGCACGCGTGCATGTTCCCACTTTCCCACGTTTCGCTCCCTGATCTCGCCGTCCACGTACTCACGGTCTGGCCTGAAGCTGGTGCTCAGGTAGTCTTTCAGGGGAATGTGCAGAGCCGTCGCCATACTATGGAAAGCCTAGCACAATTCGGCATTCGCTTGAGTTGGCGCGTGTACGTCCACGGCTTCCTATCCGATCCTGGAGTTCGGCGCCCTGACCTAGAATGGAGTTCCTGGAGTTTCCCGTGTTGATGCGCGCACTGCAGATATTCACCTCGGCCTTGTTGTTGTGCGGGATGACGGCTATGGGACAGATATCCACTCCGTCGACTTCCGCTGCTCCGCCCGCCCAGGCCGGTCCCGGTCCCAACCAGCCTGGCCAGATTCCCTGGCCGACCAAGGACGGCTGGGTGACGCTGCCCAATTTCAAATTCGGCACCGGCGAAACCCTGCCCGAGTTGAAACTGCATTACCTGACGCTGGGCAAGCCGCATCGCAATGCCGCCGGCCACGTGGACAACGCCGTGCTGCTGCTCCACGGCACCGGCGGCAATGCGCACTCGCTGCTGAACCCGATCTTCTCCGTCGTGCTGTTTTTACCGGGCGGCGTGCTCGACATCCACAAGTACTTCCTCATCCTCCCCGATGACATCGGCCATGGCGAAAGCTCCAGGCCCTCGGACGGCTCGCACATGCGCTTCCCGCATTACGATTACGACGACATGGTGCGCAGCCAGCGGATGATGCTGGACGCCATGAAAGTGGATCATCTGCGGCTGATCCTGGGCACATCGATGGGCTGCATGCAGAGTTTTGTGTGGGGCGAGACGTACCCGGATTTCATGGATGCGCTGGCGCCCTTCGCCTGCCTGCCGGTCGAGATCGCCGGCCGCAATCGCATGATGCGCTACATGGCCATCCAGGACATTGTGCTCGATCCGGCGTGGATGAACGGCGAGTACAAGACCGAACCCCAGGACGGCCTGCGCGGCGCCAACGAGATGCTGCTGGTGATGGGCTCGGCGCCCCGGGTGATGCAGAAACAGGAGCCCACACGCGCGCAGGCGGAGCAGTACGTGGACCACTACCTGGAGCGCACCATGGCGCACACGGATGCGAATGACATGATCTTCTACCTGAACGCGAGCAGGAACTACAATCCCGAGCCGAAGCTTGAGACCATCCAGGCGCCGGTGCTGTGGATCAACTCGGCCGATGATTTTATCAATCCGCCGGAGTTGGGCATCGCGGAGAGGATGGTGAAGCGCATTCCGCATGCGAAGTTCATTCTGCTGCCCATCAGCGACCAGACCCGCGGCCACGGCACGCATACGGCCGCCGCGGTGTGGAAGGACTACCTGGCGGAGTTCCTGCGCGAGACCAAGCCAAAGTGAGCCCCAAAAAAGCCATGCCGGACCGGCAGCGACGCACACGTCAGGGAATAAAAGCTCAGTCTTCGTGAGTGTTCTGGTTGCAGTCCTTGGCGTCGCCGGTTTCCTTGTCCTCATCGAGACCGGTCGAATCGGCCGTACTCACGGTGCCGAGCGAGTCGTTTACAATTCCGTCGTCGGGTTCGGCGGTTTCGTCCACAAATCCGCCGGGCTGGACATGGGTCGGTTTCAGCTTGCCATTCACGCGCATCTCTCCCAAGGAACACACCTCTCCCAAGGAGTTTGATGCGCGGTTCCCGTCGAGCTGTTAACTCGTACCAAATTCGCCATAGCCCACGAATACGCTGCTCCTATAGCGCCACTCCTATACTGAAAGAGCAGGTCTTTCGGAAAGAGGTAGTGCAACAGTTGAGCGACGAGCGACGATGGGGAGCGCTGTGGTCAAGTTTCCTGGCCTGGCTGCTACGCAGGCTGCCAAACGAGCAGCAGAGGCTCCTGGCATTCACGATTCTTGCCGGCGGCCTCTGCGGGCTGGCTGCCGTGGCGTTTCACCTGAGCATTGCGTGGCTGGAAAAGCTGATGATCAACTACGCCAATGAAGCCGGCGGCTATAGCTGGATCGCATGGACGATTGTGTCGCCGGCGTTGGGCGGACTCATCATCGGAGTGGGACTCACGTATTGGGCTCCGGCAGCTGCGGGCAGCGGCATTCCCCAGGTTAAGGCTGCCTTTTCACTGCGCTACGGCCTGATAACGATCCGCGAAACGATTGGCAAATTCGTGCTCTGCGCCTTCCAGATCGGCTCGGGAGCTTCGCTGGGGCTCGAGGGACCGACGGTGCAGATATGCGCCGGCGTGAGCAGCATGCTGGCACGGGCGGCGCGGCTTAGCCCACCGTACCGCCGCCGCATGGCTTCGGTCGGCATGTCGGCCGGAATCGCCGCGGCTTTCAATGCGCCCATCGCCGCCATCACGTTCACGCTGGAAGAACTGATCGGCGACCTTGACCAGACCATGCTTTCGGGCGTCATTGTCGCCGCGGCGCTGGCAGCAGTGGTCGAACATTCAATCCTGGGCAGCAACCCGGTCTTTCACGTGCCCCGGCCTTACGCGCTGGAGAACGCTTCCTCGCTGATCTGGTATGCGCTGCTGGGAGTGCTGGCCGCCGTAGTTTCAGTCACTTTTACAGATTCTCTGCTCTGGCTGCGCGCACAGTTCAAGCGACTGACGGAGGTACCCCGGTGGGTGCATCCTGCGATCGGCGGGGCGGCGACTGGCATGCTTGCGGCGATCGGGCTCTATTTCTTCCACCAGAACGGCATTGCCGGCGACCCTTACAAGACCTTGACCCTGGCGCTCACCGGCACACTGCCGCTGTGGCTCATGGCTGCGTTTTGCGTGCTCAAGCTGGCAGCCACGGTCTGCTCCTATTCGAGCGGCGGTTCCGGCGGCATTTTTGCACCTTCCTTGTTCATGGGTGGAATGCTCGGCGGGGCTGTGGGCTATATCGACGTGACCGTATTCCACCATCCGGCAGACTCGATTGGGGCCTTTGCGGTGGTAGGCATGGGAGCGGTTTTTGCAGGCATCGTGCGTGCTCCCATGACCTCGGTGCTGATCGTGTTTGAGATGACCGGCGGCTACGGACTGGTGCTTCCGCTCATGATCGCCAATATGAGCGCGTTCGCGCTGGCACGCCACTGGCGCAATATGCCGGTGTATGACGCGCTGCTGGCCCAGGACGGGATCCACTTGCCGCACGGAACCAAGCCGCTGGACCCGCCGGGAAATATGCCCATTCAGGCGCGTGATTTGACCGTCGACCCGGCAGAGAATGCACCGGCTTAGGAGCGGCCCCCCCCTCAGCCACGGCGTGGCCTCCGCTTTATGCCTGCGCCTCGGCGGCCGCGGCCAGCACTTCATCGACGATGGCGTGCACGTCGTCTTCGATGGTGCGGTGATTCACCACGCACGCCCGCAGCGCGAATTGGCCATGGATCACCGCGTTGGAAAGATAGACCCGGCCGCGGCGCAGCACACGGGACAGGATTTCCCGGTTCAGCAAGTCCAGATCCGGGGTGGCTTCCGCATAGCGGAAACAGACCGCGCTGAGCGCGACCGGCGCCAGCCGCTCCAGCCTCGGCTCGGCGTCGACTGCGTCGGCGAGCACCTGCGCCAGTCGCAGGTCCTCGGCAATCGACTTCTGGAAGGCACGTAGGCCGTGATAGCGCAGCGACAGCCACAGGTTCAGCGCGCGAAATGGGCGCGAGAGCTCAATGGATTCCTCGAAGAAGGCGAACCCCTCGATGGGATCGCTGGAAAGCGAGCGCGCGTAGTCTCCGGAATGGGAGAAGGCGCGTCGCGCGTCGGCCGCATCGCGGTAGAGCAGGCATCCGCATCCGGCGGGCTGATAGAGCCACTTGTGGGGATCGAGAGAAAGCGAATGGGCGCGCTCCATGCCCTGAAAAGCCTCCGGCAAGGCCAGCGAAGCCAACGCGCCGTAGGCTCCGTCCACATGCAGCCAGAGGTCGAATTCGTCGCAGAGATCGGCGAGGTCGTGAATCGGGTCGATGCTGCCGGTGGCGGTGGTGCCGGCGCTGGCCACCACGGCGATGGGCCGCTCGCCCTGGCCCAGGTCGCGCTCGATGGCCGCGCGCAGTTCGTCCACGCGCATGCGAAAGGCGTCGTCTACAGCAATCAGCCGGACCGAACGATGGCCCAGGCCCAGCAGCGCAACAGCTTTCCCGATGGACATGTGCGCTTCCGCGGAGCAATAAATCACGCCGCCTTGCGCACCGTCCTGGTTAGCGGGAGCTTTAGCCTCGCGGGCCATGCACAGGCCCATGAGGTTGGCGGTGGAACCGCCCAGAGTGAGACTGCCGGTGAATCCGTGGCACCCTATGGCCTGGGCCAGCCAGCCGACGACGGTGCGCTCAATGACCGCCGCCGAGGGACCTGAGCGCCAGGCGGTGGCGTTCTGGTGAAGCACGGCGGAGGCGAAGGCGCCCAGCGCGCCAACCGGCTCGCCCGATCCGTAGACGTACCCGAAGAAGCGCGGCGAGGCCGGCCTTGCATGCTCAAATACCAGCGGCAAAGCGTCGAATGCCGCCGCGCCCATTCCCTCCCGTGGCGCCTCGCCTGCGAAGAGACGCTCCGTCGCCTCTCCGCTGGTGTGGGCGGGAAACGAAGGAAGCCGAGGAAGCGTCTGCAGGTAATCTGCGGTGAAATCGGAGAGCCGATGGGCGAGTGAGCGGAAAGTGTCGACGGGCAGGGTTAGGCTTCGCATAGCAGTTCTCGAATCAGGGACCAAGGGAGCAAGGGACCAAGGGAACAGGGACCGAGAAATTACTTTGTTCCCTCCAGCATGGTCGGCTGAAATCCCTGAATCTTGACCCTGAAACCTGAACCCTACTGCGGCCGAACGTTGTACATAAAGACGGCGCGCAGTTCCAGGTATGGACCGTGGAACTCGCGCGGCAACGGAGGGTAGTTGGAGCCAGTCAGCGCACCCCAGGCAGCGCGGTCCAGCGCGGTGTCGCCGGATCGGCCTTCCAGCACCATGCTGCCGTCGATAATGCGGCCGTTGGGTCCAACCCTGAACCGGATCTGCACCTGCCCCTGCTTGAGGATGGGCGGGTTCACCTCGTCGGGAATCAGCGGATCCCAGGTGTGCTCGGTCTCGTAGTACCAGCGGTGCAGCCAGGCGCTGAAGTCCACGCCCTGGGTGTCGGAGAGGACCTGCACGCCGCCGGCGCCCGCGCCGGGGTGCATGGAGAGTCCGCCGGAGGGCGCCTGCGCGCCATATCCCGGGTTGCGGGAGGCTCCGCGCATGGCTTGCTGCAGTTGGTCGGCGGGGTTCTGCGAGCCCATGGCGAAGTTGGGCCGAGGCACGGCCTTGGGCTGGGGCGCTTCCAGTTGCGACTGCGACTGCGGCTTGGGCGGAACGGGAGGCGGCGGAGCCTGCTGAGGCTGCGTGGGCTGCACCTTCGGCTCCGGTGGCGGAGGAATGGTGGGCTTGTTCATCGCCTCAAGGGTCTTTTTATCGATTTGCGGCACCTTCTGCGGGACCGGTTTCGCTTCCACTTTAGGCTGGTATTTTGAGACCAGGTCGGGAGGCAAATCAAGGTACTTCAGGTCCTTGCGCTGCTTGATGGCGTCAAACGGATCAATCACCGGCGGAACGCGGAAAACGTAGCGCGGAATCCACGTAAGGGAGGACAGCACCAGGATGTGCACCAGGATAGCCCAGAGGATGCCTTCGCGCAGGCGCGCCCAGCGGCGCTCGTCCTCGAGTTCGCTGATCATCTCCAGCAGTTCGTGGGTGTCGTAGTCGATCCAGCGCGAGGTGCTGGGCGGACCCGGGCGCTCCGGCTCGGCGGACTTCTCTGCCGGCGCAAGCTGTTCATCCCGTGGAAGTTGTTCCACAAGAGGAAGCTGTTCCATGCGGGGAGGCTGGCCCGATGACTCCGGCTCGCGAGGCTGGGAGTTGGATCCCGACGGTTCGCTGGGGTCGTTCACTCTGGTTGGCACTACGCTGGTGGGCATTCAGTCCGGCTGGGGCCTGAAGGTGGGCGCACTGCGCCTCCGGCTCCGTTCGAGTCCTTTCCTCTATTCTCTCATCCCTTTGGAAACCGGCAAAACAGCGGCCGCAGCAGGATGGCGTGCAAGCTTGCGGGACGGTGCAGCGGGCCCCGTCGGCGATCGCGCGCAACGTACAATGGTCTTTCTGAATGGACGTTTGGGCGGGCGGAAGGGGAACGGGTTTGAAGCAGTTTTTTCTCAGGCTGATGACCAAGTGGAACCTGGTGATCCTGCCCGCGATCCTGAAGCTGGGTTTCTGGGGGGCGGGAGCCGTCGCCCTGCTCGATTCCTCCAGCATCCCCGTGCCCATGGATATTTTCATCGCCGGGTGGGTGTGGAAGGACCAGCAACATTTCTGGATTTACTGCGTGATGGCGGCGGTGGGGTCGGCCATCGGCGGGCTGCTTCCTTACGCCATCGGCCGGGCCGGCGGAGAGCTGTTTCTGCTCAAGAAAATCAACCGGGCCCGCTACGACCGATTGCGTATCCGGTTTGAACGGCAGGAGTTCCTGGCCATGACCATTCCCTCCATGCTGCCTCCGCCCACTCCGTGGAAGCTGTTTGTCTTTGCCGCGGGGGTGTTTGAGATGCCCATCCTTCCCTTCATGCTGGCGGTGTTCTGCGGGCGGCTGGTGCGCTGGATGGTGCTCAGCCTGCTGGTGCTCAAACTGGGTCCCGGCGCGGTGGACGTGGTGGCGCACCACGCGCTCACGGCATTGCTGGTGGTTGGCGGGCTGGCGCTGATCGGCTTTGCCTGGTGGTGGATCCGGCGCCGGCGCAAGGGCATTGTGGATTAATACCTGTCCATTTGAATTCTGCACATTTTGGACAGAATACTTTTCGGGATGTGCACGATCGCCAATGTTGACACGGCCCTGCGCGGCCCACTCATCGCGATAAAACTGGGATGAATGGCACAGTCTTTCCTCCCTGCGACCGTCAGAAAGGCGCGAAGATCGATGAGCCTGCCGGCGGGCGCACGGGTGGTGTATGTGCAGGGGGCGAGGCGGGGAACGGCCAACTTATGGTTTTCTGTAGAGTTTGCTTGTTCTAAGTTGGCTGGTAAACGGTTTATTTTCTGAAATATGCACAGGATTGCACCTGGTTTGCAGCAGTGAGGAGGGGTAGTACCCCGGGTAGTACCCCGTCCGTCAGGCTGCGATTGCTTTGGACGGGCCGATGGGGTGTGGACACCGTTCGGGGATGATTGCCGGGCCATTTTCTGGGCCATGCGATTTTGTCGAGATTGGGTTCCTTTCGGAGATGGAGGGTTTGAGCGGAAAAGAAAATGCCCGCCGAGGCCTGGCGGGCATTGGTTTGTCTCATCTGTTTTAAGCATGACAGAAACGGAGATAAAACCGGCAAGGAATTCGAACTTTATTTTCTCTTTGTCTTGTTTTAGTTAGTTATGTTTTCCACAGGGCAGGGGCTTGACAAGATTTTTGGGGTGCACCGGATTTGGTGCAAAGGAATAGGCGGTGAGCCGACGCAATGCAGGACAGATTCCGTTTTTGGTTCCGGCCACGCCGGATTCGGCTATCGTCCTGACACGTTCTTCCACAGGATCGCGGCCAGGAGGCCGAGCACCGACAGCAGCCGGATGAGGAACAGCCAGAAGCTGCCGGCGTTGGGATGTTCGAGCCCGAGTACGAGGGTATCCCCGATTCCCTGCACCAGGAAGAAGGCCGCGAAAGCGAGGAAGAACGGGTCGCGCGCGGAGCGCCAGAAACGCAGGAAAAACAGCGCTGCCATCAGCGAACAGGCCGCAATGAACCCCAGCAGGAAGATGTCCAGAACGGGATGAACCAAGGGAGCGACGGAATTCATTGGCTCTCCAGGATCAGCCCATAGAGCAGCAGAGCCATTGAAATTGCCGTCACCCCCAGACGGTAAGTGAACAGTTCCTGGGGAAAGACGATGAGATCGGCGAAGACCAGAGTGAAGGCGATGGTGAGACCGCTGAAGCAGAGTCCGCTCCACAGCAGCAGCGGCCGGCGCACGCGGAAGTAGGCACGCAACAGAAGGATCGCGCAGAGCAGGGTGGTGACGCAGGTGAGGATGTAGAGCGCGGCGTTCACGGTTCCCGCTCCTTTCTGAAGCGAAATGCGCGTGCGAACTCGCGCACGGCAGACGATGCCTTGGAGTGGATCATGGTGGAAATTCGCACCAGGTCGCGGCGGTATACGGTATCCACCAGCCGCATCAATTCGTTTTGTTCTTCCGATCGGGGAAAGTAAGAGTATTTTACAGGCGAACCGGGCTGTTCCTGGATAATTTGCAGGCGCACCAGGTCGCGGAGGACCTCGGTCACCTGCTCCGGAGGAACATAAAGCCGCGAAGCAAGCTCCTCTTCCGTCCAACCCACAGGGCGGCTGTTCCAGAACAGGATCAGGGTCTCCAGATGAGGCACGCTGTCCAGATGGTCATGGATGAATTGGTACGGATCCATTCCGGGTTTGGGGGGTTGCTCGCTCATGGGCCGCTAAGGTTCGAAAGTGTTCGCGCCGTCACGGAGAAGAGGATTGCACCCCCGGAAATCGAGCTGGATGCTCCGGCGGGTGGCCGTTGACTACACAGTTGCGGGATGGGCCGTACGCATGCGGCGCACCAGCACCGGGACCCCGAACGCCAGGCCGGCGACGAGGGTGGTGGAGACGAGATCGTTGCGGTAGAACGGCAGTCCGGCAACATAGCTCAGGATCAGGCCGCCAAAGTTCTGCGGGTACCTGATGTTGCCCAGCCACGCGGCGAAGTTGCTGATGAGGAAAAACGACGTGGGTCCGAGAATGACAGCGGAGGCAAAGCGCGGGAAGCTGGTTCGGCTGCGCAGCAGAATCCGGCCCAGCACCATGGCGGCCACATACCACATCCATGTAGGCAGGTAGTCCTGCCAGTGGAATGCGTAGTGATAGGTGAAGAGCGTGAGATAGAAATCAGTGGCTACGAGCACCGCCAGCGGGGCGAGCATTTCGCGCCAGGGACGCCGCGCGCCGAAGTAGAGCAAGAAGCCGCCCACAGCGGTGAAGTTCAGCCAGCCCGCATGGGGCAGCACACGGCTCAACACGGCAACCAGCAGCAGCAGATACGCAGGCATCGACGACCTCAGGATCTTCAGAATGCAAGGGCGAACTTTCCGGCAGACACGCGGCCCGGGGAAATCCTTGACTCTATTCATTCTGGGGGTCGGGAGCGGATGGGTCAACCCAGGGATCGGCGCGACAGCCAGAACTTTTACCACACCAACAAATTTTTCCAGTCCATAGTCTTCACTTTTGCTCCCGGCCTCCCATGAATTCGCCGGCATCGTCGCGATTGTCCACGATGTACACCCATCCGCTGAGGGTCGAGGGCGGCGCGGCCTGCCCCCCGCCACGGAAAGAGTAAGCAAACCGCAGGTCAGTGAACTCCACATCGGTCCAGGCGCGGCCGGAGGGCAGACGCGGCGGCGCGGCGCCGGGCGCGGGGTCCTGGCCCAGGTCGCGGACCACCGCCCACGTCCCCCAGTCCATGTAAACCTGGCCCAGATAAGTACGCTTGGCCGCCTCCACAGCCACCGTATCGTCCGGCTTGAAGAGCACGTCGGTCTGGGGATCGGTGTCGATGGAGCCGCTGTTGGTGTGGACCTCGGCGGTCTGGTAGAAGGCCGGAGTCTCGAGGATGGCGTGCCAGTGCCATGGGTTGATGGGATAGGGTTCCACGCCGATGCGGGTCGGCGCCGCGGTGGTGATCTGCGTGTTTTCGAGCATGGCGCGGGCCTGGGCGTACTCGGCCCAGCGCCAGCAGCCGAAGACGGTCATGGCGATGAGGGCGAAGATGGCCCAGCCGCGGCCGCGGAAGGCCGGACGGCGCACACCGATTTCGCGATCGGCCAGGCCGAACAGCCCAGGTAGAACCAGCGCGAGCACCAGGATCACCCACCATACCGGCTCCGCGATGAACACGAAGCTGCCCGCATACCAGCGCGGATTAAACGGGAAGAACGGGCGCAGGCCGTAGTTGTTGGTCCAGTCGAGCAGCAGATGGCTGAGCGCGGCGATCAGCGCGGTCAGGTAGAGCCAGCCCCAGTGCAGGGGCGGACGGCGATTGCGGGCGGCCGGCGGTTCGGCCAGCCCAGGATGAGCGCGCCCACGGCGGCGCTCGCGCCAGACGTGCACTCCGCCGACGATGCCCACCACCACCAGGGCCACAACGGGAGCAGCGATGATCGTATGGGTGATTCCGCGATGATGCTGCAGTTCCGCGACTGGACCATCGAAGCCCCACAAAATATCGAGGTCGGCGGCTTCGGCGGCGAGAGTCGCGACCAACGTGGCGTACGCGGTCTTGCGATTGAGCCCGGCGCGGCCAATGCAGGCGCCGGTGAGGAAGTGCGTGAGGGGCTCCATGCTCTGCCAACCATACTAAGCCCACACCGCTGAAGCACCTCCCTGCGCAACCTATAATCCTGCCCATGGACGGTAAAGCCCATTCCACCCAGACACCCGGGAAGCGCGCCGAGGAGTTGCGCGCACAAATTCGTCATCACGAGCACCTGTATTACGTGCTCGATACGCCGGAAATATCGGACGCCGCATTCGACAAGCTGATGAACGAACTGAAGCGCATGGAGGCGGAGCACCCGGATCTGCTGACCCCCGATTCGCCGACGCAGCGCGTGGGCGGCAAGCCGGCCGAGGGCTTCAAGAAGGTGCGGCATTCGCGGCCCATGCTGAGCCTGGACAACGTATACAGCGAGGAAGAGTTGCGCGACTGGGATCGCCGCGTGCACGACCTGGCGGGCAATCTGCCGGTGGAGTACACCTGCGAGCTGAAGCTGGACGGGCTGAGCCTGGCGCTGCACTACGAGCCGACGCCGGACGGCGGGTCGCGCCTGGCGCGGGGGTTGACGCGGGGCGACGGGCAGATCGGCGAAGACGTGACCACCAGCGTGCGCACCATTCGCAGCGTGCCGCTGAGCATTTCGCCTGAGAAGCTGAAGAAGGCCGCCGTCCCCGCCGATTTCGAAGTCCGCGGCGAGGCCGTGATGCCGGAAAAGGCATTCGAGCAACTGAACAAAGAGCGCGAGGCGCAGGGACTGCCGCCGGCGGTGAATCCGCGCAACGCGGCGGCGGGAACGTTGCGCACCATGGACCCGAACATCGTGGCGCAGCGGCGGCTCGATGTGTATGCGTATTTCCTGTTGAGCGGCGGCGAGTATTTACCCGTTGGCCAGGAAGCCACGCTGGACGCGCTGACTGCGCTTGGATTTCGCGTGAATCCGCATCGCGGCAAAGTGCACACCATCGAGCAAATGATGAAATTCATTGCCGACGCGGAGAAGCGGCGCGCCACACTGGGCTACGACATTGATGGCGTGGTGATCAAGGTGGATTCGCAGGCCACGCAGCAGCGCCTGGGCTACACCGGCCGCGCGCCGCGGTGGGCCATTGCCTACAAGTTCTCCGCCGAGCAGGCGATTACGCAGATGGTCGACATCCTGATCACGACGGGCCGCACCGGCAAGCTGACGCCGACCGCGATGCTGAAGCCCGTCTTCGTCGGAGGTGTCACCATCAGCCGCGCCACGCTGCACAACGCGGATTGGATCGAGCGCATGGGCCTGCGGATCGGCGACTGGGTGAAGGTCGAACGCGGCGGCGACGTGATTCCCAAGGTGGCCGAGATCGTGGAGGACGCGGAGCACCCAAGGGGGACGAAAAAGTTTGTGTATCCCACGCATTGCCCGGAGTGCGGCCAGCCCGTGGTGCGCGCCGAGGGCGAGGTGGACTACCGTTGCGTGAATACCGATTGCCCGGCGCTGCTGCGCGAATCGCTGCTGCACTGGGGCGCGCGCGAGGTGATGAACATCGAGGGCCTCGGCGAAGCAGCGGTGGCGCAACTGCGCGAAAAGAACCTGGTGCGCAGTGTCGCCGATCTTTACGCGCTTACTGAGGACCAACTGGTGGGCCTTGATCGCTTCGCGGAAAAGTCCGCGCGCACCCTGCTCGAGGAAATCGAGCGATCGAAGCATGCGGGATTGGCACGCGTGCTCATGGGATTGGGCATTCGCTACGTGGGCGAACGCACTGCGGAGTTGCTGGCGCAGGAGTTCGGCTCCATCGACGCCATCCTGAACGCAAGCGCCGAGGAACTGGAGCGCGTGGAAGAAGTGGGTGCGCGCATCTCCGCGGCCATCCTGGAATTCTTTTCGCGTCCCGCCAATCGCGAACTGGTGGAGCGCCTCGAGGCCGCGGGCGTGGAGATGACAGCGGAGAAGAAGCAGCGGTCCACGCAGTTGGCGGGCCTGACGCTGGTGCTCACGGGCTCGCTTCCCAACCTCACGCGTGACGAGGCCAAAGCGAGGATCGAGGCGGCGGGAGGCAAGGTCGTGGGGTCGGTCAGCAAGAAGACCAGCTATGTTGTCGCCGGTGAAGAGGCGGGATCAAAGCTGGACAAGGCGCGCGAACTCGGCGTGCCGGTGCTGGATGAGGCGGGACTGATGCGACTGCTGGAGAAGGGCGCCTGAACGCGCAAGGTTCCGGTGGCAATCAGAATCCTTTGCGCCTTCGCGCAAGATCGGGATGCCGCTCGACGGCGCGCAGCTCGCGGCTGCGCTCGCGCTCCCACGCTTCGGCGCGCCAGCGGCGGGAAGCATAGACCGGCGTGTCATCCAGGCTCGGCACGGCGCTCACGGGAAGTGCCGGTTCGACCAGTCGCGGCTGCAGCGGCAAAGCCGCCGTAGTGCCGGACGCGATCATCGGCCTTGCCGGAATTGCCGCCGGAGATGCGGACATCCCGCGCGCGCTCGTTTCCATTTCGCAATAAGCCGACGCCGAGGTGAGACTTGTATCCACGTCGACGCGCACATCGTCTGCGGCGGCGGTTTCCGTCGGGGCGGGCGCGATCCGCCCCGCGATCGTCCGCGCCATGAATTCATCCACCAGCTTGTGCAGGCAGGTCTGGCCGCACAGGTGTTTGGAGCCGGCGCGCAGCCGGTTGCGCGAGTTCCACCCGCTCACCCGCAGCTCGCCCGCCTGCTCGCAGGCCACGAACCAGTGATTGGTCTGTTTCTTTTCCGCTCCGCAGATATCGCATGAAATGGCCTGCCGGATCACCGCATCGTCTCCTGTCCGCCAGCCTGGCCGGGTCGCGGGGGCCGCGGGGATGCGCGGGCTGCGCTGCGGCGCCCGATGCGCCGAAGAATCAGCCGCACGGTTCCCGCGGAACCGCTCTGATTCCTTCATCGCTGGGAACCGGCGACAGATGAGGTGGAATGAGCCGGAATTGGACAGAAAATCAAAATGGAACGGAATTGCGAAGAGCCGTTTCGATTTGGGATCGCCGCGGGATCCGTTGCGACGGCACCATTGCGAAATCCCGTGCAATGTAATCCACTTATTGTTTGGGCGCGAAGTAGCCTTTGCGCGCACGCACCTGGTAACGGCGATCGTTGCTGTAAAGATAAATCGGCCGGAACGCTCCGTCTGCCTTGAAGTCGGCGGGCACGTAAGTGAGCGCGTACTGGCTGCGCAGCTCCTGCTCAATATCCTTGAAGCTGCTCGACATCTCTTCCACCGAGGGCGGGAAGAACACCTGGCCGCCGGTGGCCTCGGCCATGTCGGTCAGCACCTTGTCGCCCTTGCCGCGGCTGGGCGTCCAGTTGGTGCTGATGGAATAAATAATCGTCTCCGCGCGCTGACACTCCTTGATCGCCTCGTCGGGCCGCACGCGGCTCTGGTTGTCGTCGCCATCGGAGATCAGGATCATGGCCTTGCGCACCGGCTCCTGGCCGCGCTCGGACAGCAGCTTGAGCCTGCAGGCAGAGTAGACGGCATCGAACAGCGCGGTGCCGCCGCCGGGTCGCAGCCGGTTCACCCCGGTCTGCAGCTTGTCGATATCGTTGGTCCAGTCCTGGGTGACATTGGGCGTCACGTCAAAGCCCATCACAAATGCGCGGTCGCTCCGCGCCTTCAGGATGTCCAGCAGAAATTCGATGGCGGACTGCTGCTCAAACTCGAATCGGCTGCGGATGGAAGTGGAGGCATCGATGACCAGGCCGACGCGCAGCGGCAAATTAATCTGCTGGCGAAACGAGGTCACCCTGGACGGCGCTTTTCCGTCGTCGAGCAGCGCGAAGTCGTTCTGCTTCAGGTCGGGAATATAGTGGCCGTGCCGGTCGGTCACGGTGAAGATCAAGTTGACTTCGTTGGCGATGATGCTGATGGTCGGCTTTTCTTCCTGGTCGGCGGAAGGCGGCGCGGGCTGCTGACTCTGTGCGCCGGGGGCGGGCTGTGCGGGCGGGTTCGCCGGAGGAGTGGCGGGCTGCTGGGCGCAGAGCGGCGCGGCAAGGCATGCCAAAGCAAGCGCAGAGGAGAAGAGACCGAGGAACCGGCGGCGAGCCGGCAACGGCCCGGAAATGGGACTGATCATGACTTCCTTATTCTAACAACGGCGGGGCTGCTGCCTTTCGGCTTGGACGGGGGAGGCGGGGCATTGTCACCCTCGATCCGGCGCAGAAACTCGTCCAACTCGCCAGGCAGCGGCGCGCTTAACTTCAACACTTTGCGCGTGATCGGATGAGGGAACTCGAGCTCGGCGGCATGGAGAAAGTTGCGCTCCAGGCGCAGGCGTTCGGGCTCCGCTTTGCGGCGTGCGGCGCGGGAAGGAGCGGCGTTCGCGGCCACCTGGTCCGTGAGCTGGCTGGCGGCGCCATAGAGCGTATCGCCCACCACCGGATGCCCGATCGAAGCCATGTGCACGCGGATCTGGTGGGTGCGGCCGGTTTCGATGCGCACTTTGACCAGGGTGAACTTGCCAAAGCGCGTGTTCAGCTTGCGGATGACCTCGTAGTGCGACACCGCGGAGCGCGCGTTCTCCTGCGGACGGGTGGTCATGCGCGTGCGCCGCACCGGGTCGCGCCCCACGGCGGCGGTAATGCTGCCTTTGCCGCGCTCCACTTCCCCGTGTACCAGGGCAATGTAAGTCTTGCGGATGGCGCGGCCAGAGAACATCTCGGCGAGCTTCGCATGCGTGCGGTCGTTCTTGGCCACGATGATGAGGCCGCTGGTGTTCTTGTCCAGCCGGTGCACGATGCCCGGGCGCAGCTCGCCGCCTGTGGAGGAGAGCGCATTGAAGCGATACAGCAGCGCATTTACCAGTGTGCCGCGGTTGCGCGCGTCCTCGTTCTGGCCTGAGCCGGCGTGCACCATCATGCCCGCCGGCTTGTCGATCACCGCAAGATGCTCGTCTTCAAACACCACGCTGAGCGAAATGTCTTCGGCGGTGGCGTTCAGCGGAGCGGGATGGGGTTCGCCGGTGATCGCAATACGTTCGCCGCCGCGCAGCTTCAGCGAAGCCTTGGGATGCGCGCCATCCACGAGCACGTCGCCCTGCTCGAGCAGCAGTTGAACGCGCGACCGGCTCACGCCGTCGAGTTGCGAGACGAGAAACTGGTCGAGCCTCTGGCCGGCCGCCTCCGCGGTCACGTCGATGGATCGCGGCTCATCCATGCTCGCCCTCTTTTCCGGTGGTTGTGCTTTCCGCAGCACCGCGCTGTGTCTGTTCCGCGGATTTCGGTGCAGATGCTGGGCGATCCACGCGCGCCGATTTGCGTTCGCGCAGCAGAACCGCGCCGGCGATCACCAGGCAGATGGCGGCCACCTGCGGACCATCGAGGACGCCGCGCAACACCGCCCCACGGCCTTCCCAGTCGCGCCAGAATTCGGTCACATAGATTGCAATGCCCGCGCCCATCAGTGCCACTCCCGCTACGTCTCCCTGCTGGCGCCGCACCGGCAAAATCACCAGCAGCAGAATCGATAGCGTGAGAAACGCGATGGATGCGTAGGCCTGCACGGGATGCAGGGGGATGCCCAGCGAGACGCCGCTCCACCGCGCGGCCAGCGGATCGGTATAGACGACGGCCCACGGAACATGGGTGCCCTTGCCATAGCTCGAGCCGGCGAGGAATGCGCCGAACTGCTCGAATGCCAGGCCCAGCGCAACCGGCGCCGCGAGCGCATCCGCAGTGGACGCCAGAGGCAGATGCTGCCATCGTGCATAGGCCCATGCGGACAGCGCACCCAGCAGCGCTCCGACGACCGCCAACAGAGGATGGTGAATCATGGCCAGGCCGAACAACCACAGTGGATGATGCAACAAGTCACGCCAGTTCACCAAAACCAGTAGCAGGCGCGAGCCGATCAGCGCGGCAAACAAAGCGAGGACGCAGAGGTTCCACACATGCGCCGGCGCCACTCCGACCACGCGCGCCGTGCGTTGCGCAAGGATGAGCGCGAGCAACAGGCCAAGCGCCGCCATGGCCCCGTAGCTGGGGATCAGCAAGACTCCGATGTGGAAGAGAACGGGATGCACCTTAGGGAAGGATACGGCATCAGCGCGGCGAGTTCGATGCGTGAGCGCAGTGGCTAACTCCGCTGACCGCTAGCGCCGCTGCCCCAAAAATAAAGAAGCCGACCCGCGGGGCCGTGAGCGATGCGCCGGTGAACCCGTCCAAAGACGGTGGAGCTCTCCGCGGTTCATTAGGCATTCCGGACTGGCGGACACGGCACACAGAACCGATTGTCGAGTCGAGCTCCTGTTCATGAATGTTGGTTCAACCAGCGTTGACCACCCACCTGCTTTGCAGGCCGGTTTCTATTGCGGATAGTATGTGCCGGCGCGCGGAATTGCAAGTCTTGTGCACTGTATGCGCGGTGTGCTAGGGCGCTGGAGGGGATAATCCCCAGCAGCCCGCGCGGTAAGCAAACGCGTTAATTTGTACCCGGCCCGGGATCTGCGGCCGCTTCAACCGGCTTGCGATTGGCAACTTCGGCGGCGTGCGCCACGAGCTTCTTCAACTTCCTCTCGATATCCGCGTCGCCTACATGCTGGTCTTCAAGGACACCGTCGGCATCGACAGTGAACGTGGCGGGTATCGCGCGCACATCGAATTGCGTTGACATGGGGCCTTCCCATCCGCCATCGCGATATTGCAGCCAGCTCATGTTGTTCCTGGCCACAAACTCTTTCCACTTCGCTTCATCTTTATCCAGGCTGACGCTGAGAATCACAAGAGGTTGTCCCGCGAACTTCTGCGCGAGTCGCTTAAGGTCGGGCAATGCTTCACGGCATGGACCGCACCATGTCGCCCAGAAATCGATCAACACCACCTTGCCCGCAAGGGCATCCAGGGATACGTGTTGACCGTCGAGCGTGGTCACGGTAAACGGCGGAGCCATTTTAGCTCGCGCCAGATCGATGTTCGTCAAAAAACGCTCGGCCCGAACGCGCATGAGGGTAGGCGACTTTTCTTCGGCAACATAGGTGCTGAACTCATGACGCGCCTCATCATCCTTATGCAGATACGCGAGTGACACGCCCAGGGAGTAATGCGCCGCTTTCACGTCGGGCCTTAGATCGAGGACAGCGTGAAATTCCTCGCAGCTTTCGGTGAAACACTTCTCCTTTTTGTTCTTCATGCCCTGACGCTGGATGGCCAATGCGATGCGATAGTGCGCTACCCCCTTTTCTTCAGGAGTCGCAGCATTGGCGAGCATATCGCGCGCAATCGCTTCCGCATCCTTTGAGGCCCCGGTCTGCAACGCGAGCGCATACGCGCGTTGCAGGCATTCAGCGCAATGGCCGCCATCCTGCTGGTTGGCCTTGCGATAGCTGCCGATGGCGGAATCGTATGCGTGACGGCGTTCCCACTCAATCGCTTCATTCCACGTCTTGCGCGCCTTGGCATCGGCGCGCCCGGCGGGCGTTGCAGCTTTGGCGACTGGGTGATCCGCCCAGGCAGAGGCGGCTGCCAGATACAGAACGAGAAATAGAACGGATGTCGAGCGCAGGGTGACGAGCGCCATACGGTGCCTTCCTTCTAAACACAGGGTGTGATAGGAAGTGTACCGCCAAAATGGGAGAGCGGGGTTAGGACCCCGTCTTCCGGTCCTCTTCGAGCACTTCGTCCAACAGGCCGCGCAAAGTGATGGCGCGCACATGGCCTGAGCGGGTGGGCGCTCCGGCTTCATTCTTCTGGGAAAGCTCGTCGGCCAGGTTCAGCGCCGCCAGCACGGCGACCCGCAGCGAGTCGACGGTACGCCCCTGCGCCGCAACCGAGCGCATTTTGGCGTCAACCTGCGCGGCCAGCCGGCGAATGTGCTCCGCATCCTGCCCCGAGAGGTGGTAGGTCTGGTCGTAAATCTCCACCGTAATGTATTGCGAAGAGCTCTGATCCATCGATCGCCTACACCTCCAGCGCATCGAGCTGCGCAAGCAACTTGTCCACGCGCTGCTTCACCGCTTCGCGCTCCGCGCGCAAGGCGCCGATTTCCGCCTGCAGATTGCTGATGGCTTCGGACTGCCCGGTGGCTTTGGCTTCCGCGAGCCGGGCGCGGTCTTCCGCCTCGGCGCGGGCGATGCGCTCGCGCTTGACCAGGTTCACGGCGCGCAGCACGCGTTCCTCCAGAGCGGCAAACTCGTCCACGCTCATGGCCAGCGTTCCCGGCTCGCCAGGTGCGTCAGGCCGAACCTCTTCCGCAAGCTCTGTTCCCAACGAATACTCCGACATCTAAAGATCCTCCGCTTCCGCGCTCAATTTCAGTTCGAGTATAGCGCCGACGCGGGTTGTGGAACCTCTAGCTGCGCAACCGCGCACCTGCCTTGCCAACCGCCCCCACCACGCGCGCCTGAAAGTCCTGTAATTCTTCTTCGCGCAGGGTGCGGTCGGCGGCCTGGAAGGTAACTCCGAGCAGCAGTGAGTACTCGCGCGCGCCCAGCCTGGCATCGCGGAAGACTTCGCGCGCGCGCCACTCCACCAACTCCGGAATCTCGAGTGCCGCGAGGGCCTGGTCGATCCGCTCCCACGGCGTGCTCTCCGCCAGGATGAGAGAGAAGTCGCGGCGCACTGGCTGGAAGCGCGAAATATCATGCACTGCCGGCATGCGAAGCGGCAGCTTGTAGAGCCTGTCGAGGTAGATCTCGCCAACGAACACGACATCTTTCAATTTGCGCGCCGCAGCCTCGCGCGGATGCAACTGGCCAAACCAGCCCGCAGTTTCGCCTTCCACCGCCATGCGCGCGGAGCGGTAAGGATGCAGCCATGCGGGCGTCAATCCTGCTTCGGCTCGGAAGCGATCGAAGTACACGGAATGAGCCTGGAAACGCGCTGCGAGCTGCTCCACCACGCCCTTCAGATCGTGGAACTCGAAGCCGCGCGCGGGATGCAGCGCACCCTCCTCCGGCACCGCCCCAGCGGCGCCGAAAGCCATTGCCGGCCGCTCTTCCACCTTTTCCGTCGAGCCGCTGAATACGGTGCCAAGCTCGAACAGCCGCACGTCGCTCACGTCGCGATGCAGGTTCCCCGCGATCGCCGTCAGCATGCCCGGCACCAGCGAAGGCCGCAGCGCGCCCGCTTCTTCGCTAAGGGGGTTGCCCAGCGGCACAATCAGCCCTGGCTGCGGCGCGGTGAGCGTGGCATCGGCCGGCGAGCAGAACGTGCTGGCGATAGCCTCATGGAATCCCGCCGCAAGCAGGGTGCGGCGCACCGCGGATTCGCTCTCCGCCCACGGCAGCGCCTGCACTCCTTCGCCGAAGGCGGGCAGCGTGTTGGCGAAACGGTTGTAGCCGTAAATGCGCGCCACTTCTTCAATGAGGTCGATTTCGCGCTCCAGATCGAGCCGCCAGCTGGGCAGAGTCACCAGCCACTCCGCGTCGCTGGAAACCGTGGATGCCGGCTCGCTGCGATGCGCCAGCTTGCAGCCCAGCGCACTGAGTACGCTTTCCACCGTCGGAGCCGGAATCCCTTCGGGATCGATGGTCTTGCCGAGAATGCGATGCACTTCCCTGAGCGCCAGCGCCACCGCCGGGCGATGTGCCGTCCGCGCCTCCATTGCGGGCACGCGCACATCCACCAGGTCGCCTTCGAGCCCGCCGCCATTGGCCAGCAGAATGGCGCTGACCAGCGCCGACGCCACCGGACCTGCGTTGAAATCGGCGCCGCGCTCGAAGCGATGGCTGGCATCGGTGTGCAGCCCATGACGGCGCGCGGTGCGGCGCACGGCCGCGGGATCGAACCACGCGGCCTCCACCAGCACGTTCCTGGTTTCCGCCGTTATCATGGTGTCCCATCCACCCATGACCCCGGCAAGGCCGAGCGGCTTCCCGTGATCGGCAATGATCAGATCGTCGGGATCGAGGGCGCGCTCCACGCCATCCAGCGTGCGCAGCCTTTCGCCTTTGCGAGCGCGGCGCACGACGATGCCGCCGTCAATCTTGTCCAGATCGAACGCGTGCGTGGGCTGACCCATGGCGAGCCAAGCGAAGTTGGTCGCATCCACCGCATTGGAAATTCTCTTCTGCTCGAGGAGATTGAAACAGGTGACGACTTCCGCGCCGGGCAGGTCGTGCGATTCGCCGATATTCACGTCGCGCAGCACGCGGGCGGTGAAGCGGCCGCAGCCGTCTTCGGCCTCGATGCGCACGGGGAATGGCTGGGCAGCGGGCTTCGCTTCCGGAAGAGGGAAGTCCAGATCAGGCAGGATCAGGCCGTAGATTGTTGCCGCCTCGCGCGCGATACCGTAGTGGTTCATGGCGTCAACGCGATTGGTGGTGATGTCCATCTCGAAGAGCGAGCCGTTGCCGGGACCGAGGTCGTAGATGCCTTCGACAGCAATCCCGCGCAGGGTCACGTCTTCGGCGAGTTGGGCGTCGTTCACGGTCAATCCCGGCAGGTACGCTCGCAACCATTTGGTGAGTATCTTCATGCTCGATGTTCTCTCTTCAGCAAGTCAGCCGCGCTCTGCGCGACAGCAAGTCAGCCAGTCAGCGCGATTCGGGTTGGAGGACTCCTAGCAACCCGTTAATCAGTTTCCCAACCTCCGACGACTTCTCAAGCAGCTTCTCGGCTCCTCCAGCCCCGAAAAAACCGAGACTGTTTGCAAGCTCCGTTTGCGTTTCAAGTTCATTGAGTGCAGCGCGCGCACAGCCAAGGCCCTTTCGCATATCAATATCGTTCAACCTGCCATGCGCTTCCGCAATGTGGCTCGCCACATTTACCGCGGACCGGCGCAGTTGCATTCGCAACCCGAACGTCTCCGACTTCGGGAATTCCTCTGTTTGCTCGTAGATTGACCGGGCCAAGTCCATAGACTTCTGCCAGGCGATCAAATCGCGGTAGTGTCGTGTTCTGCTCATTCGCTGACTCGCTGACTTGCTTGCGCGAAGTGCGCTGACTTGCTAAACAAATTGATTCAAAAACCGCATGCCACCCGCGTACAAAGACCCAATCTCGCTAATCCCATACTTCATCATGGCGATGCGCTCTACGCCCATTCCGAAAGCGAATCCGGAGATTTTCTTCGGGTCATAGGCCGGCTGTTTCTCCGCGGCAAACGCGAACACCGCGGGATCGACCATGCCGCACCCCAGCAGTTCAATCCACCCCGACTGCTTGCACTTGCGGCAGCCTTTGCCGCCGCAAAAAATGCAACTGATCTGCACATCCGCGCTGGGCTCGGTAAAGGGAAAGAATGACGGGAAGAAGCGCGTCTTCACCGCCGAGCCGAACAGCGCCTTCATGGCGTGGTCGAGCGTGCCCTTCAGATCGCTGAAGGTGATGTTCGAGTCCACGCAGAGGCCCTCGACCTGATGGAAGATCGGCGAGTGGGTGGCGTCGGCAGCGTCGTTGCGATGCACCTTGCCGGGAATGACGATGCGCACCGGAGGCGGCTGCTGCTCCATGGTTCGCATCTGCACGGGCGAGGTGTGGGTGCGCAGCAACAGCCGGTCGCGCAGAGATTTGCGTTCTTGATTCGCGATCACCAGCGTATCCTGCGTGTCGCGCGCCGGATGTCCCGGCGGAAAATTCATGCATTCGAAGTTGTAGTAATCGGTTTCGACTTCCGGGCCCACGCCCACCGAGTAGCCCAGCGCCGCGAACACCGACACAATCTCGTTCATCGTGCGCGTAATCGGGTGTTCGGCGCCGGTGAGCCGCTTGGTTCCGGGCAGCGTGATATCGATGGCCTCGGCGGCCAGCGCGGCATCGCTCGGACCGGAACCCGATGCCTGCTCCAGCAAGGCTTCCACGAGTTCCTTCAGCACCTTGAAGCGCTCGCCCACGGACTTCTTTGCGGCAGGCGGCGCGGCCTTGAGCCAACGGTCCGACACGTCTTTGAGCCGGCCTTGCTTTCGGCCCAGCCACTGCAGGCGGAATGCCTCCGCCGCCTCTTCGCCATCGATGGCGGCCGCTTCGTCGCGTGCCTGCTCCTCGAGTGCGGCAAAGGCCTTGTCCAACGCGGTCTCGTCGAAGGCCGTCAGATTCGGAATCAGTTTGTCGGTCATTGGTCTCAAGCAGAATCACCCTCTGCGCGGGCCGCGGCTGAAGCGGAGTTCAGGCTGGAATGGCGATCTGTTTGACCCGCGTGGCAGGCGCAGGAACGGGCAGGCCGTCTTCGCGAAGTCCTTCGATGTGAAACTCGATTCCTTCGCGAATCAACTTCTCCGCCTCTTCGATACTTGGGGCAGCAACACCGAGGCCTGGCAGATCAGGCGCATAGGCGCTCCAACCGGTCGAAGTCTTCTCGAAGACGACTGCGTATTGCATCATTTCAATCCCGCCTGTTTGAGGATGTTGTTGAAAGTTCCTTTGGCCATTTCTTCAGATGGATGGCCAGCGACCGTCACGCGCCCCGGCTTCAATGGGTGCTTGAATTGACGATGGCTGCCCTTTTGCGCAGCCTGGTACCAACCATCGCTTTCGATCAGCTTGATCGCTTCGCGGACTTTCATGCACCCCGCACAATCTTGGGGCGATTATAGCGCGCGGTTCATTGCGGGTCGCGCGCAAGAAAAGTGAAACGGCCTGAAGCTGAGCTTCAGGCCGTCGAGAATACGTGCGGACTCTGCGCTCAAGCGGCTGCGGCGCTGGCCAGAGCGGCTTTCGCCTGCTCCACCAGCTTGGTAAAGCCGGCGGCGTCGTGCACGGCAATTTCTGCCAGGATCTTGCGATCCAGCTCGATGCCGGCCGTCTTCAGCCCGTTGATGAACTGGGAGTAGCTGGTTGCGTTCAGCTTGCAGGCGGCCGAGATGCGCACGATCCACAGCGAGCGGAACTGGCGCTTCTTCTGCTTGCGGCCGGTGTAGGCAAACTTCAGGCCGCGCTCCACGGCTTCCTGGGCAGCCTGGTAGAGCTTCGATTTGGTAAGGAAGTAACCGCTTGCCCGTTCGAGAATCTTTTTGCGGCGGTCATTCCGCTTGGTACTGCGTTTTACGCGGGGCATGGTGTGTCTCCGTTTGGGTTACGTGGTCTACGCGGCTGGAGGCAGGAGGGTCGCCCACGGTGGGCAGCCTGGCCTCTTCACTCGCTCGTTCAAGCCTCGATCTCTCGGCCGCCTTCTAATGCGGCTGCCGGGGGCCTCTCCACTGAGGCCCGGATGTGTCCGCCGCGGCGGACGCAACGATCAGGCGTAAGGAATCATGCGCGCTACCTTCGCGTGGTCGCCGTCCGACACAATCGCGCTCTTTCCGAGCTTGCGCTTGGTCTTGGGTCCCTTCGACGTAAGGATGTGCCGTGTCTTCGTGTGGCCCCGCTTGATCTTGGCGGTGCCGGTCTTGCTGAAGCGCTTGGCCGCGCCCGAATGGGTCTTCAACTTGGGCATTGTTCTTCTCGATTGGGACGGGCAGGGTTTGCCCCGTCCGGATAACTCAATAAAGACAGGGACTTCCCTGCCTCAAAGAGGCTTTAACCAGTATAGCGCAAGGTCCGATTTGCCGCCATTCCGCGGCGAAAGGCCTAGTCGAACCGGTACACTTCCGCCTTTTCCGTGCGGACTTCGCGCCCATCGAAGCGCCACGCGCCGCCCTGGTCGTTCTCATCGCCGTTCAGCCGCCGTCCGGGAACCCACTTGCCATCCTGGAACTCCCCTTCATCCACACTCGCGATTCCCACGCCGCGCTTCTCTGGCGCAACCGCGCTGAACGTCACCCGGAACCCGCGGCCAATCCCAAGAAAACGGCCCGGCCCATCCGCCATCACCAGCCCGTACCCGCTCTCCGACTGGTGACCGAAGATCTGATCGCGGCTGACGTGCAACACCACCCCGTTCATGGGGAAGTCCTCCGACGGATGGTCCTTGTCGAGAATGAAGCCGTGCACGTCGCCCGCCGCCTGATGTTCGGCCAGCAACGGAGCCACGCTGGCCAGGGCGCGATAGCTGGCCGCCAGATCCTGCTTGGGGTCCATGTCGTCTTCAATGGCAAACGGCGAGAAGCCGATTCCCGCCTCCTCGCCCAGCGCATAAAACACATCCGCTGCGCCGGGCTTGCCTCCCCGCGTCTCCGGCATGAACAACGGATTGCCCTCCCGATGGTAGCGGCGGCACCACGCGACGAAATTGGGGTCGTAAAGGTCGGGCGCATACAGATCGATGGCGGTCCCGGCGGCGCGCCAGACGTCAACCACCCACGGCTCGGGGCAGCCGCTGGGATAGTTGCCGGGTCGCGAATTTTCGCCCGCCAGCCACGTGTTCACGTACATCGGAATGTCATCAGCAGCCTTGCCTTGCGCCGTGACGGCCTGAATGAAATGCGCATAATGCCAGGCCATGAAAATCTCGTCCGCCCGCTCGGAGTTGCCGAAGACCTCGGCCCAGGTTCCGCTGGTCTTATCGCCGTTCTCGTCCCAGAGGTCGCGGAGGCGCGGATAAAGCGTGTCGTGATGCTCCTTGAGAGATCGCATCAGTTCGGCGGGAACCGGACCGGCAAACGCGCGATCGGCCGCCGCTGAGCGGTCCCGCGAGTCGCCCAGCACTCCGACTTCGTTCTCCACCTGCATCATCACCACGGTGTGGTCGCGGCTGTCCATTTCCTTGATGTGGCGCATGAGCGCGGCGAACGCACGGCCGTCCGCCTGCTGCGTGGCCTCACTCAATGGGCTCAGGATCTCCACTTCCTTACCCTGCGCAACGACGCGCGGGAAACGCTTGGTATCCTGCTTGACCCACACCGGCGCATAGCTCGACATGCCGTTTTTCCAGGTCGCCAGCCAGAGAAAGACCACTCGCTCATGGGCTGCTCTCGCCTGGTCCAGCAGACCATCCACCAACGCAAAATCGTAAGTGCCCTCACGCGGCTCGACCAACTCCCAACTAAGCGGCGTGACCACCGTGTTCAATCCCATGCCGGCCAACTGCGGCCACAGCGGCTTCATGTATTCGAGGCTGGACGAGGACGAATTGTGCAGCTCGCCGCCGAGAATCAGGAACGGCTGGCCATCAACAATGAGCTGTGTGGCCGCGCCGCGCTTCTCAAGGTGTGGCGCGGAGGACGACTTGGCGGCAACCGCGGCAGAGAAAACGGCAAGGAGCAGTACCGCAGGAAGAAGTTTTGTGGGGATGCGCATGGCGAAACGGAGTGTAGCACAAGAGACAGCGCCTATTTCCCGACCGACGCTGTCCCGCCCAAGCTTTGCCTGGGCGGGTTTCACGCGTCCGGGAGAACATCGATCCGCGGAAGTTACTTTGCGGTAGCAGTTCCGGCCGCCGACCCGGCATGCGCCAGGGGCGGGGTCACGTCTGACAACCTCGGAGTTGCGTTGGTTACATCCGCCAGCCGCGTGGTTTCATAGCCGCGCCGGAGGGCAATGATCCGGTAATCGAAGGCCACGTTCGACGCACCCTGATGCAGTTCGCGCACTTCGAAGCCGGTCGCCGTCCTGGCGGTCACGTAGAGGCCTTCGCAGTCGCCGTCCGGGGTCACGAAGACGTGATATTCCGTGCTGGTGTTTACGGTTTGGGCATATGCCGGATCGATGGTTACCTCGGCGACGCCGGAAACGAGCTGGCCCGAGCCGTAGTCCTCGAACCAGACGCCCGGAGATTCGACCGCGTACAGGGCCACCCGCCGCGTGCCATTGGCGACGGGGACGACGGAGGACTTGGTTCCACTGGCGCCGATATTTCCAAAGGCGTAGATCCCCCAGTTGCCGCTGGAATCCAACTGGCGTCCGACTATGCCAGCCTGGGGGGCGGTGGAAACCTGTCCGTATACGGCGTTGCCCGAGGTAGTAATGCCCACCACGGCATAGTTGTTGGGCGACGAACCATACACGCCATAACCGCTGTTGGACGTGCCTTGTACGCCCGTTCCACCGTCCGCCGTGCCCTGTACGCCATACCCGTTATTGGTCGTGCCGTATACGCCCGTTCCACCGTTCGTCTCGCCCTCTACGCCATACCCGCTATCCGAGTCGCCAAAAGTACCGACCGAGCCGTTGCTGCCCAAACCGAGAACTGCGGCGTAGTTGGGGCCAGATGTCTGGTTGGCCTCGACGTAGCTCGAAAAGGTGTCGCCCCCGGACAGCAGCGCATACCTGGAGTCGAAGGTGCTCTCGAGGCTGGGTGTGATGTTGGTGACCAGGGCGCTCTGGTTCAGGCCGAGGGCAACGGAGCCCGAGGTGCCGGAGCCGGTGAGCGGGCTTGAGGTGGTGATTCCGGTGATGGTGCCCCCGCCGGTTCCCTTGATCGGAAACGTCTGGGTGGATGCAAAGGTGATGTTGCCATCGAACTTCGCCGTCCCATTCACTTCCAGGGTCGCGGCCGGGGCCGTCGTTCCAATGCCGAGCTTGCCTCCAAAGTAATTGGTCGCCGCCGATCCATACTGGAATAGTCCGTAGCTGTTGGTGATCTTCGCGCTGCCGAGAGCCAAGTTGTCGATGTATATGCCGTAAGACTTGGTGATTGTCCCCGACCCGGAGCCCGTGTTGGTGCCCACCTGGACGAATTGCCCGTACTGAGCCGCCAACGTCCCCAGAAAATTGGGGTCGGTCGTGTAGTTGGAAATCAGTTGTCCCATGCGATATCCGGAGTCGGTAACTCCGGATGCAATCGGCAACGCGGACGTGGAAACCGCAAATTCCTTGATGTCATTCGCACTGTTCGAAGTCACGGCCGCATACGGTGTAGATACCTGCAATGGACTCCCGGGCGAGGTGGTGCCGATGCCCAGCCGGGTGCCGTTCTGGTACATTGCCGAGTTGCCCAGCGTGCTCGAGCTGGTCCACAGGGGAACATAGTTCGTGGTGCCCGATCCCAACAGAGTAGTATTTGTGACGTTTGCCTGCGCAGCTTGCGCGGCGAACGTTTTTGAAATCGCGGCTATTTGCTCCTGGGTAACAAACCTCGCGGCGGGAAGCCCGCCCACCGTTTCGGCGTCGCCGGCCTTCATGGCGTAGGGAACGCTGGCCAGCAGCACCCGATCAAGCTCCGGCGCGCGCTCCACGCTCACTCCCAGCCAGCGCGCAACGCCGGCGGCAAACACCGCCTGGGGAAGACCGCTGGGATCGGTGCTTCCCAGCAGAACCGAATACGAGCCGTCCTCGCCCACAGGAATGCGCTGGGTCTCGGTCCACAGTGGCTCGCCGTCCTGCTGAACCGCGTAAATCCGGAAAACAGCATCCACCGTCTGCCCGGCGCGGTTGGCCAGCTTGCCACTATAGCGCACCTGCTGTGGAATCACCGGAGCCGCCGAGGCCAGGACTTCAATTTCCTCCCCAGGCTGCGGTGTGGAGGTTTGTGCGTGTGCGGACCGCCCCATGAGGGGAATCCAGATCAGCAGGGAGGACAGGGCAAGGCACGACGGCCCGCCGAGGCTCGCGAAGATTCTTCTCAATGTTTGCATAGAAATCTCTTTCTTCACCTGGCGGTTCAACCAGACAGGGCGGACCAGGTGTGGGGAGGTGTTGTTCCTACTGTGTGTTGTGTCGGCAACCTTCGACCCTTATTGGCGCCGGGCGGTTTTTACTGGGAAATCCGCGTGGGCGCTACAATTGGGTTCGAATAAATCCGGAGATGCCAGTGCGGCAAATCTTCAACAACCTGGATGGCGTGTGGAGATGCAACCGGCCCCGGGTTCGGTGACAACGCCATTCCTACTGAGCTCCCGATGAGACCGGGGGATGACGCATCGATTAAACAGAGCGACGAATTCAATGTCAATTGAAATCCAGTATTTTCAACCTGAATTGGCGGAGAGATTTCGCGCCTGATTGAAGAGCCATGGCCGCATTGGCCATGGCTCTTCCTGTTGCCCCGGAGAGATGGATTCCAGTACGGGGCCTCGGGGGCTACTTGCCGGCCGGGTCCCTCCCACCGAATGCCTTGTCGAGAAACTCAATGATGCGCTGGCGTCCATCGAACCCGTGCCACGGCTCCGGCTGCGGACGGCCGAAGATGCCGCCGGCGAGCGGTCCGTGATTCTCCCGCGGATAGGTCACCAGCTCCACCGGCACACCCTCCTGGCGCAGCGCGCGATACATCTCCTGCGCCTGTCCCAGCGGATCGGTGGTATCGCTCTGCCCCTGCAGCAGCAGGAACGGTGTTTTGGCCCGCGCCGCGCCCGACAGCGGACTCTGCTTCCACGCGTCTTCCATGTGCTCCCACGGCTTGCCAAAATACCAGCGGTCGTACCACGAACCGCCTTCGGTTCCGTACTCGCTGAACTGATCGATCACCGGCGCGCCGGAGACGATGGCCTTGAAGCGATCGGTCTTGCCTTCGACAAACCCGGCCATCTCGCCGCCGTAGCTGTAGCCCATCAGCGCCATCTTCGTTGAGTCGATGGGGTAATGCGCCAGCACGTAATCCACGCCGGCCATCACGTCTTCGTAGTCGCCGCCGCCGAGATCGTTCTTGTTGGCCGCGGCAAAGGCGACGCCGTAGTTCGAAGAGCCGCGCGGGTTGGGTCGCAGGATGGCCCAGCCGTGGCCCACGAAAAACGACGCATAGAGGTCGTTACGATTTTCAAATGCGCCGAACGGCCCGCCATGCACATCCACAATCAGGGGAACCTTGCCCGTCTTCGCTTGCGGCGGAAGGTAGAGCAGACCTTCGATGGTCAGATTGCCGTTTTTCCAACGCACCAGCTCAGGCTCAATCGAGCGCAGGTTCGCGGGCGCCAGTTCAGGGATCGGAAGCGCGGTGCAGGCGTCGCCCAAGTGCGGCGCGGTGCACAGCTTCTCCGGTTTTCCGCCGCTCTCTGCCATCCACACCCAGCCGGTCTGCCTGCGATTGGTATTGAGGCCGGTAACCACCGCCGCGCCGAGGTCGATGGGCTGAGGCGGCTTGCTGCCATCGAGCGAGAGGCGAACGGGAGAGGAGCGTGTCCCGACGCCGGCCTGCGCGATCAGCGAGCCGTCGGGAGTGACATAGAGGGCCTGCGCGTTCACCTGTCCGACGAAACCGGCGGAGAGACGCACCACCTTTTGTGTCGAGCTTTCTTTGGGAAGGGCAAAGAGTTCGTCATAGCCGGGGGGCGCATCTTCCGGTGTCGCGGCGGCAAACACGATGGTGTTTGCATCCGGTGTCCAGTCGGCCCGGCCCACCGTGGGAGGAATTGCGTTGAGCTTGGTTGGCTTGTCCGGCGTTGCTGCGTCGAGCAGAAACACCTGCCCCGCCGGTCCCAGATCGGAGAGATCGTTGGGCGGCTCGGTGATCACCAGCAGGCGGTCATCCGCAGGAGACCACGTCGCGCTGCGCACATCCGGAGCGACGCCGGTCGCCTTCAGCCCTCCATCGAGCGAGCCATCCGTTTTGAACGCCGCGAGGTAAAGCCGCGTACCGTGCGGGTCGTGGTTCACCCAATCGGCGTCGGCCTTGGCATCCTTCTGCTTCTTCTCGCCGGGTGTCTCGGGGTCGCGCGCCCACACCGCAAGCCACTTGGCGTCCGCCGAAATCGCATACCCACTCACATCGATGGGCAGCGGCTCGTCTTTCTTTTCTTCGGGCTTCTTTTCATCCGCTTTCTTGTCGGCATTTTTCTTTTCGTCGGCTTTCTTCTCGGCGCCCGGCGGCGGTATCGCGTTCTTCTCCTTCGACTCATCCACCGCGGGCATCACCTTCAGGTCATAGGGCATGGCTTCGCCGCCGCGCAGATCGAGGCGAAAGAGCTGGGTATGTTCGCCGCGATGCGCCAGGAAAAAGATGGCGCTGCCGTCGGGCGCCCACAGCGGATTGCGCTCGCCGCGTTTGTCCGCCGGCGGTGAAACCGTAAGCTGCCGCAGCGTGTCCGCGCCGCCCGCGCTCGACACCACCCATAGGTGCGACTTCGCTCCGTCGGCGGTCGCGTCCGTCACCACGAACAGCACCTGCTTGCCGTCGGGCGAAAGCTGCGGCCCCCCGATGGCCTTGATGTGGCGCAGGTCTTCGCTGGTGGGAAAGTGCGTCTCGGCGGGCTTGGCGTCGTTGGCCGCGCGCGCGGCCGACGCGGTCATCAACACAATACAGAGAGACAGGGATGCGGGGAAGGACCGGCTGAAAAGCATGGCAACAGCATACACGCCCGCCGGCCCGCGGCCTTTCACTCCCGATAGATCTCGCGGCGGTGACCGATCGCGAGCGTCAGAATCACGAGTTCCGAATCGCGGATGTCGCAGAGAATCCGATAATCGCCGACACGGTAGCGCCAATACTCGCCGAGTTCCTCACCCTTCAGCGCGTGGCCCAGGCTGCGCGGATCGTCGCATGCACCAAGCCGAATACGCAGGAACTTCGTGATCCGGCGGGCTGTCTGGGGGTCGAGCTTGGCCAACTGCTTCCTTGCGGTGTCGGCGAACCTAATCGTCCAGGCCAAGATCGCGCTCCACTTCTTCGAGAGACCACGTCTTTTCCTTGCCGGAGCGTACACGGCGAGCGATCTCCTCGGCCAGATAGAGGTCTTCAAGATCTGCGATCTTCTCGGTAATTGCTTCGACCATGTAGAAGGTCTTGCTTCTGCCGGTTCGCTTTGCCAGCTTCTCCAGGCGAGCCTTCACGTCATCGGGCAATCGCAACGACACCGCGGAACCCATATCCACCTCCGTGCACTACAAGTATTGCACGATACGGCCCTGAGCTGCAGTCGAGCCAGTCAATCCGGCGGGATTCACGGGCGACGCCCATCCCAACACCGTATATTCGCGATTTCGCGGCATCGCGATCCCTGCGCCTCATTCGCAGCGCAGCGAGGCCATCGGATCGGCGCGCATGGCACGGCGTGCGGGAAGGTAACAAGCTGCGACCGCCACAATCATCAACCCCGCAGAGACCGCAAAGAACGTGAGTGGATCGCCCTTGCCGACTCCGTAGAGCAGATGCGAGAAACTCGGCAGCACGCGCGTGAGTGCGAGCGCCGCCACTGCGCCGATGGCCAGACCGGCCGCGGCCATGCGCAATCCCTGGCCCACAATCATGCGGAAAACCTGGCGCCTGTCCGCTCCCAGCGCCATGCGAATCCCGATCTCGCGCACGCGCTGCACCACCGAGTAGGAAACAACGCCGTAGATGCCCACCGACGCCAGCAGCAACGCCAGCGCCGCAAACGCGCCGAGAAGCAGAACGGGCAGTCGCCGCGAGGCCATCGATTCCGACTCAACTTCTTCGATGGTCCTGATGGCATACACAGGCTGATCGGGCGCGGACGCGTACACCGCATCGCGGATAGCGGGCATCAGGTCCGCAGGCGCAATCGAGGTGCGCGCCAGCAGCGTGAGATTGCGAAAGAAGTCGGTGACCATCGAATCCGGCAACTGGTACGCCGGTATGTAGATCTGTCGCGGGTTGTAGGTGCCGGGATCGTCAAGCCCCCAATTGCGCACATGGCCCACCACCCCCACGATGCGCGCCGCGCCCCAGTGGCCCACGGTGATGGTTTGTCCAACGGGATTCTGGCCAGGGAAGAACGTCTGCGCCAGCACACTATCAATCACCACAACTTTTGCGGACCCGATCTGGTCGGCCGCAGTGAAGAACCTGCCCTGCAACAGCGGAATGCGCATCGTCTCGAGATAATCCGGGCCTGTCCAGAAATAGAGCGCATGCGGCGCCTCCTGCATCGATGCCGGCGGTGCAGTGCCAATCCAGAAAGGACCGCCGTTGTCACCCCCTGTCAGCGGAACGATGTTGGTGAGGTCGGCTGCTTCAATGCCGGGAATGCGGCGGATGCGTTCAAGCAGTTGCTGATATGCGATGCGCGTGCCTGCAGGCGTTTGAGTGAGCGAAGGCGAAAGACCCACCTTGAATGAAATGACGTGCTGCGTATCGAATCCGGGATTCACGTGCCAGAGTTGGCGAATGCTGCGCAACAAAAGTCCCGCGCCCACCAGCAGTACGAGCGTGAGCGCGAACTGCACCACCACCAAATTGCTCAGCACGCGATGACGTCCGCTGGTCGCTCCACGAGATGCTTCCTGCAACGCCTCCTGCACATCCGCCCTGGCGCAGCGAAGCGCTGGCCCGATGCCAAAGACAACGCCGACGACCATCGATGCGACGATGGTGAACAACAGAACGGGCATGCTGAGGCCAATGTTCTCGGCGCGCGGCAGGGTGTCGGGTAACGCAGCAAGAAACACACGAAGCCCCAGCGCAGCCACAGCCAGGCCCAGTCCGCCGCCGGCGACTGACAGCATAATGCTCTCGGTGAGCAACTGGCGGACCATGCGCGCACGGCTCGCGCCCAGCGCCGCGCGTATGCCGAATTCACGGACGCGCGCGGTCGAGCGGGCCAGAAGCAGGTTGGCGAGATTGGCGCACGCGATCAGCAGCACCAGGCTCACTGCTCCGAACAACAGCAGCACGGTTCCCTTCACGTCCCCGATGATCTGCTGCTTGAGCGGAACAATCGCAGCGCGGACAGTCCGGTTGGCATCGGGATACCGGCGAACGAGGTCCTGCTGGACGGCATTCAACTCTCTCTCGGCCTGGCGCATCTCCACGCCCGATTTCAGGCGCGCCACAACCGCCAGCGCGTCGACGGAGCGCTCCGCGTAGATGACCGGCATATTGGGACGCAGTAGCGTGACGACATCCGCATCGGCGACGAAATGAAAGTGCGGCGGAAGCACACCAATCACCGTGTATGACTTGCCGTCGAGCACCGCGGTCCTGCCCGGCACCCGCGCGTCCGCGCCATAACGCTCTCTCCACAAGCGGTCGCTCAGCAGCGCGACGGGCGCCGCATTGGACTCGTCTTCCGCAGGCGTGAAGTCGCGCCCCACCGCCGGCCTCACACCAAGAGTGGCAAGGAACGTGGAAGACACTCGCATGCCGACAAGGTGTTCGGCATTCCCGGTTCCGGTCAGGTCGAAGTTGTGAAACGTCAGCGCCGACATCTGCTCGAACGAGCGGGAGGAGCGCTGCCAATCCTGAAAGTTCGGATACGATACGTCGAGTTGCGGAACCCCTGGCCGGCTCTCCCACAGGAACACCAGGCGATCCGGCTGGGGAAACGGCAGAGGCGCGAGCACCACTCCCTCGACCACGCTGAACATGGCGCTGTTCGCTCCGATGCCCAGCGCCAGGGTGAGCACGGCAACGAGGGTAAAGCCCGGGCTTCGCGCCAGCATGCGCAGGCTGTAGCGCAGATCCTGCATGAGGATTTCAAGTCCAGCGGCGAAACTCTTCAGCAGGCCCATTGCGGTCTCCCGGTTCGGGGCGATCAGGCTTTCATAATGCGGGCAATTGCAGCCGCGTTCAGGCGCGGCTGCTTGAGAGTTACACCGCACACCCGCCGACGGTCAAGGCGCACATGCGGTCTTCGAACACAACAAAGGCCGCCTCGCGGGCGGCCTTTGGTTCAAGCAAAAACCGCAACTATTGCGCGGCGGGCGCGGCCTGCTGCTGCGGCGGAGCCGCCGGCTTGGGTTTGGCCTGTTCCTGTTTCTTGCTCGGCGCCAGAATGGCGTGCAGGATGGTGCCTTCCATGCGCGGCATGAACTCCACCACGCCAGCCTCGCCAATGTCCTGGATCAGCCGGTTGATGATGTTGTAGCCCAGTTCGCGATGCGCCATCTGGCGGCCGCGGAAACGCAGGCTGGCCTTCACCTTGTCGCCCTCGGTGAGGAAGCGCACGGCCTGGTTTTTCTTGGTCTGGTAATCGTGCTCGTCCACCGTCACCGAGAACTTGACCTCCTTGATGGTGATGACTTTCTGCTTTTTGCGCGCGGCGCGCTCGCTCTTTTCCTTCTCGTAGAGGAAGCGGCCATAATCCTGGATGCGGCAGACGGGCGGGACGGCGGTGGGCGACACTTCCACCAGGTCGAGCCCGCGCTCGCGGGCGATCTTCAGGGCTTCAAAGGGGGGCAGGATGCCAAGCTGTTCGCCGTTTTCGTCGATCACGCGGATTTCCCGCGCGCGGATACGGTCGTTAATGCGAATAAAGGACTTGGCGGCTCGTTTATCGAATGCGATGGTACTCCTCCACAGTGGTCGGTGCCGGCGGGAAAAACTCGCCTCCGGCAGGCGAATGCCACCCTGAGTATAGCATTGGTCTGGTTGCGTTTGCGCCCCGGCGGCTCCGGGGCGCTCAGGGAAGCGGCGGCCGGCCTAGGCCTGCAGGCGGGTGTTGATGGGACTGGCGGAAACGCTGCGCACCGAGCGCTTGCCGATGAAGACCTCGTCCACCACCAGCCGCGCATTGCCTTCCAAATCAAGGAATCCCACTCTGCGCTCCTCGCACATCGCCCGTGTCTGCGCCGACAGGTGCGGCGTGATCAGTACCGGCGTGGCGCCAGTCTTCTTGCCGTCCGCGCACGTCCGCAGCTTTTCCAGCGCCTTCTTCACCTCATTCGGATCACCGTCGGCAACGCTGCAAACCAACTTATGGCTGCGCCCCAGCACATCGATATTGGCCAATATATCGCTCTTGCGCCGCACCGGCTGGAACCGGATGTCCCGCGTCTTGATAGAGGAAACCTGGTGAAGCAGAGCGTTCAAGGCTTCAGCCGCCTTGGATTCCATTTCGTTGGGTACGCGTGTGGCCTTCATTGCCCTCTCCTTATTTATACGGTGCGGGGACAGCCTGGCTGATTGGGGGGAGGCTGACCCCGGCCTTTCTTTGGCGCGTGAATTTGTTGTCGAGCTTGTTGCTTCATGGAGCGCTTGCGCCCGGCATCCTTGCTGGATGCCGCCTCAGGCCGCCGATGTCAGCCGATCGCTCTTCTCTTCCAAAGTGATCGATTGCAGCGTGAAGGTGTCCGTGCCGGACTGCTCCATGTTCAACAAAATTGGATTACGGTTCGGTCGTTCGCGAAATACCTTGAACTTCAACCACTCGCACAATCGCGGATCGTGAATCTCCGGTTCGCCGTCCCAGAATCGGCTGGGCAATGCGCACTGGATGTGCAGATCGTCCAATCGCAATTCCACCGCCGCCATGCTCCGGGGAAAGTATCGCCGGGCATTGGCAGCGCCTACGCGCAGTCCAAAATCGTCACGTCCAGTGCTTTGCGTCTTGACGACCATAGGCTCACCTCAAGTCAACAACATGAGGTCAGTTCGGGGGATTAAGGTCGAGCCCGGGACACGGCATGATGGCGTTCAAGTTTTTCTGGGGGTTCCTGGGTTCCGCGTTCCCGCGCACCAATTTAATTTCATGCTGCGCCACTTTGTCCCCTGTGTCAAGCGCATGTTTACTAAATCCTTTTAGTGGATCAACAAAACAGAAAGTAAGCGATACTCCGCATGAACAGAGGGTTTCCTGCTTGGCGGCCCCCAGCGGTAACTCTAGAGCCACGCGACGTCGCGGAAGGGAAATAGGTCGGCAGTTATGCGCAGGGCGCGGTGGCAAGCAGCACCGCATCCACGCCGATTCCGGAAATGCGAAGCCGTACCGCCTGGTTGGCAGGCATGCTTGCTTCCACTTCAACCGGGAGAAAATTTTCCGTCAACGCGGCGGTGCGCAACCGAAGCCGTTGAGCCTCAGAACTGTGCAGTGTGATGCACTCAAGTTCGCGACCCACGAACCGGCTGCGATGCGCCTGCATCTTCTCCCGCCCCAGCGCGCGCAGCATCGCCATCCGCTCTTCCACTACTGCGGCGGGAACCGGAGACTGCCGATGCAGCTCCCATCCCCGGGTCGCCGGTCGCGGCGAAAACGGAAACAGATGCAGGTATCCGAACGGCAGTTGCCGAATCAATTGGAGCGTCTCCTCGAACTCAGCATCCGTCTCGCCGGGGAAGCCGGCCATCACGTCCGCTCCGAGGGTGAGCTCCGAGCCGGCGGCACCCACCAGCGCCCACACTTTTTCCGCATAATGCCAGGGCCGATAACGGCGATGCATGCGGCGCAATACCGTATCGGACCCGGATTGCAGCGGCAGGTGCGCGTGCCGGGCCAGCCGCGTCCCGCCAAACTCCCGCATCAGGGCGATCAGGTCCGCGTCCCAATCCATCGGTTCGATGGAGCTGAGCCGCAGGCGCGGCAGGTCCGTTTCGCGAAAGATGCGGCGCACCAGCCGCGCAAGGCAATGTCCAATGACGGACAATTCGGTGGATATGTCCCGTCCCCACCGGCCCAGGTTGATTCCCGATAACAGCAGCTCCTTGCCGCCGGCCTGCACAAATCCCCTAACCTGCGCCAGGACCTTCTCCTCCGCCAGGCTCCGCGACCCGCCCCGCGTCTGCGGAATCACACAGAACGTGCACCGATTCCCGCATCCTTCCTGGATCTTCAGGTTGGGTCGCGTCTGCGTTCCCGGAACCACCTGCGACTCCTCAAGAAACGAGTGCGCAAACCGGTCGTCGGCCCAGATGCCTGCGGATCCGCTCGAGTCGGCGCGGATAAGAGTGTGAACCGGCACGAAGTCTGCATGCACAGCAGGCGCCTGTCGATCGCCCGGCAGGCGAGCAAGTCCAGCGGCGATGTCCGGCGCCAGCGCCTTGTGGCTGTTGCCCACCACCGCAGCCACTCCGGGCAGTCCAGCCAGTTCCTCCGGCGCGCGCTGCGCATAGCAGCCGGTCACCACGATTCGCGCCTCGGGATTCGCGCGGTGCGCCCGCCGGATATAGGCTCGCGCCTCCCGATCCGCCTCCGCCGTCACGCTGCAGGTATTCACCACGACTACATCAACCGCGGAGGAATGGCCCTCAGCCAGCCCGGCCGCGCGCAGCCGCTCGCCCACCGCCTCGCCATCGGCACGTGCGGCCCGGCAACCAAAGTTCTCGATGTGGAATGCAGCGCCCATACCCCCAGTGTACGGGCGCACCCAATCCGGCGAGCAGATCCGAGAGGCAAAAACGACTTCCAGCTCTCAACCCTTCACGCCATCTCTTCCAGGCTGAACCCCAGCTGATACGTTTCGCCGTGCTTGAGCAGTTCCTCCCAGGTGATTTCTGCCTGCTTCAATCCCGCCATGCGGCCCAGCATGCAGCTCAGCGCCGTCTGCACGCCCTCCGCAATCTGGTTGTGGACGGGGCCGGAGACAATACTCTCAATGAACGTGCGCTCTTTCTCGCGGTCGGCATGCGCCAGGTTGTCGAGAAAGCTCCCGTTGGCCGCGAACTGCCCCGATCCCGGCGCAGTCGCCGCGGACTCTTTCCACTGCCACGCATTGGCGCCCGTGATCTGGATGGGGCCGGAATATGGCACCGTGGCCGAGCCTTTTTCGCCGAACAGCTTCAAGCCTGCGTCAAACGCGTTGTCGCTACCGAACTGCGTGGAGGCAAACGAGAAGTGGACGTTATCGGGATAGGTGTAATCCACCTGGTAATTGTCCCAGCAGTCGCCGTAGTGCTTGAGCACATTGCGCCCGCCGGTCGCCGTGGCCTTCAGCGGCCTCGCGCCCAGCAGCCAGTTGCATAGATCGATGATGTGAATGTTCTGCTCGACCAGAATGTCGCCGGAGATCGCCCGATCCCACAGCCAGTTGCGCAGGCGATACTCATCGGGCGATGCGCCGGGGTGCACCTTCTCAGTGGACGCGGGCGCGTTGTAGTTGCCGCTGACGGTGACGACCTGGCCCAGCGCGGCGGCCTTGATCTTCTCGGCAATCGCGGCGATGGGCGGGGCGTTGCGGCATTGGAAACCCACATCCACGCTCTGCGACGGCTTCACGCGCTTGGCGATCTCCAACGCCTGGTTAGCCTGTTTCACATCGATGCCCACCGGCTTCTCGCAATAGACATGCTTGCCCGCCGCGACCGCCGCCCCAAGATGTTGCACGTGAAAGAAAGGCGGAGTGGAGATCTGCATCATGTCCACACCCTGCGCGCCGGCCAGTTGCTCAAACGCGTGCGGTCCGCGGAAGAGCAGCATGGTGTCAATCGGCGCGCGGCCGAGATCGGCGTTCACCTTGTTGAAGTGCTGCTTGCCGGCCGCAAGTTGGTCGGCAAACAAATCGCCCAGCGCGATCACCTGCGCCGACGTGTTCTGCGAAAACGACGTCGCCACCGACGTGCCGCGATTCCCGCATCCCAGCAACCCCATGCGAACAGCGGAATTGGCCTGGTAACCAAACGCGGTCTTCGATTTCAGCAGAAGCATTCCCGTTACTGCGGATCCAGCCTGGACAAATTGCCGACGATTCATGGGGTCTCGATTTCCTTTTGTAGATTCGTGCTCTGGGAATTGCAGGCGGCCAGCGCTCAAGCGAGCACTTCGCGCAGGATTTTTTCCAGATACATCTTCTCCTCGCGAACGTCTTCGATCTGCTGCGGCCCCGAGGTCTCGCGCTCGATGGTGACCGCGCCGGTGTAGCCGATGCGATGAAGCTTGGTGAAAACCGCGCGGAAATCCACCAGCCCTTTGCCGATCAGCACCTCTTCACCAAGTTTGCTGGGATCGGTGGGCCAGCGGCCGTCTTTGGCGTGAATGCTGCGCACGAACGGCCCCAGAATATCGACCGCATCCACCGGGTTCGCCTTGCCGTAAAGAATCAGGTTTGCGGTATCCAGTCCCACAGCCAGATTGGAGAGATTCACATCGCGGATCATGCGCGACATGGTGGTCGGCGTCTCCTGCCCGGTTTCCATCAGAAAATACTGCCCGTTATCCTGGCAGTGTTGCGTGACGGTGCGAATGGCCTCGACCGTACCCGAATAAAGAGCATCGCCAGGGTTTTCGGGGATGAATCCGCAGTGCGTCTGCACTTGCGAAACGCCCAGCAGCCTGGCAAAATCCGACGCCTGGCGCAGCGCATCGATGCGCGCGGCGCGGGTTGCGGGAGGCACCAGGCCGATGGTCGCCGGCCCCCGCAAAAAATTCCACACCAGCGGCTCCGGGCCCACCACCTCGACGGTCGTGGCGATCACATCGTACCTCGCCAGCAGATCCTTGAGCTGCATCGCCGCGTCCTGGGTGAACTTGCCGATGTACCCGTCGAGAGAAAGAAAGCAGTTGGAGAACCCGAGGTCGTGCACGCGCTTGATGGTCGCTTCCGGAGATCCATAGGGGCTCACCAGAAGCCCCACAGCCATGGGCTTGAGCGATGAGGCATTCGACTCGGCCCGCGCTGCGGCGGGAAGAAGAGCATCGGCAATTGCAGCGGAAGATGCGGCAGCCAGAAACGTACGACGATCCATGCAGGGTCCTTTCTCACTCGCCGGCACGATCAAGTGCTTTCAGACAATCATCTGCGCCGACTGCCCACTTTAATTGTTTGGCCGGTGCGTGACAAGTTAAAGCAGGCTCAAGCGGGCTTAACGAGTAATTCACCGAATGCTACTTCACCAGGAAAAATCGCACCAGTGCCACAGCAAGCGAAAAGGTAAACCCGTACCCGAAGCTCTCAATCGCCACGGAGCGCCGGCCGCGCCTGCGAATTCCCTGCCCTAAGAATCCCAGCACAAGTCCCGTGACCAACGGGCTGACCAGAAGATTCAGCCCGTGGAAACGGGACGGATGCACCAATGGATGGGGCAACATGAGCCAGCTTAGTAGTCCCGCCGCACAGCCAACAATCGCGACGAATGCGCCAGTGCGCAACCGGCCTGCCCGGTAAGTAGTGACAAAGATTCTTCGAGCGGCCCGCGAGAGAGCAGCGGCAAGCATTCCGAACGCAAACTCAAGAAGGACCTCAGCCAGCAATTCGAACAGCGCCCCGAGAATTGCCCCAAGGAATTCATCCATAGTTTCCCGCTCCAGTCATCGTGACACGGCCATCTCAACGCCTGACGCCCGGATTCAGCAAGTTGGGCAATGATACCCTTTCAAAACTGCATCTCTACAACCAGCTCTTGGGACCATCTCAGATGATCGTCGTCCATCATCCGGCGGCGTGGAATGCTTATCGCCCAAACAAAACGGCCACCCCGAAGGATGGCCGTTCTTCACTCTTTCACTTCTTCACTCATTCACTGTTTCACCGGCATCACCGCTCGTTCTTGCGCCAGTTGATCAGATCGCCCAACGTGGTGGTCGAGCTGGAAACCGGCTGCTTATGGCCGCTCTCCTTGTAGTGCTCCACCGTCTGGCGAGTCGCCTCGTGAGCCGTCGAACGCAGGCTCAAGCCCACCTTCTTCTCTTCCACGTTGATCTTGATGATCTTGAAGTCGTGCTCGTCGCCCTGGTCCATCTTGGCTGGTGTGCCGTCGTCGCTCACACCTTCAGAGATGTGGCAGAGACCCTCCACACCCTCGGCGATCTCGACGAATGCGCCAAACTGGGCCGTACGCAGCACCTTGCCGTGTACCACGTCGCCTACGCGATGGGTGGCAAAGAAGCTCTCCCAGACGTCGGGCTGGAGCTGCTTGATACCCAGGCTGGGCGGCGGTTCTGCGGCTCGACGCCCAGAACGACAGCCTTGACCTTTTCGCCCTTCTTCACCACTTCAGAAGGATGCTTGACGCGCTTGGTCCAGCTCAGGTTGGAGACGTGGACGAGGCCGTCAATGCCATCCTCGATTTCGATGAAGGCGCCGAAGTCGGTGAGGTTGCGGACGCGGCCTTCCACCAGGGTGCCGGCCGGGTAGCGCTCCGTGAGGTGTTCCCACGGATTCTCCATGAGCTGCTTCATGCCCAGCGAGATGCGGCGATCGGCGGGATTGACGCTGAGGACCACCGTCTCCACCTCGTCGCCTGGCTTCACCAGCTTGGACGGATGCTTGAGCCGCTTTGACCAGGTCATCTCAGACAGGTGAACCAGGCCCTCGATGCCCTGCTCCAGCTCGACGAACGCGCCGTAGTCGGTGACCGAAAGAATGCGGCCCTTGACGTGCGCACCCACCGGGTAGCGCTCCGACGCGTCGAGCCACGGGTCGGGGGTCAACTGCTTGAAGCCCAGGGAAACGCGCTGCTTGTCCTTGTCGAACTTGAGCACCTTTACCTGGATCTCGTCCGCCACGTTCACCAGGTCGCGGGGATGCGTGAGGCGTCCCCAGCTCATGTCGGTGATGTGCAGCAGGCCATCGATGCCACCCAGATCGACAAACGCGCCGTAGTCGGTAAGGTTCTTCACAGTGCCGGTGAGTACCGCGCCCTCGCCGAGCTGCTCCAGAGTGTGACCGCGCTTGGCGTTCTGCTCTTCCTCGAGGATCTCCTTGCGGGAGACAACCACGTTGCCGCGCTTCTTGTTGAGCTTGATGACGCGAACTTCAATCTGCTGGCCGAGATAGCCGTCGAGGTTACGCACCGGGCGGATCTCCAGCTGCGAGCCGGGTAGAAACGCCTTCATGCCGATATCGACGGTAAGACCGCCCTTGACGCGGCTGACAATGGTGCCGATCACCGGCGTCTTGTCGTTGGCCGCCTTCTCGATCGTGTCCCACACCCGCAGGCGCTGAGCCTTGTCGTAGCTGACGAGATAGCCGCCTTCCGGCTCCTCGCGCTCGATGACCACTTCGATCACGTCCCCAGGGTTGAACTTGGCTGCCCCGGTGTGATCCACCACTTGCTCCAGCGGCACCAGGCCTTCGGACTTGAGACCCACGTCGATGACGAGGTGCTTGTCCGTCAGCTTGATGACCGTGCCTGAGACGACTTTGTCGCCATAGGCTTCAACGGCTGCAGCTTCCGCGGCCTGTTCGCGCTCGAATGCTTCCAGGGCGGCGGAAAAGTCTTCCATCGACTCCGTGTGCTCGGCATCATGCCTTGCGGCTACCCGGGCCGGAGCGGCCAGCGGAGCCGGAGCGTCTGCCGCATCCGCAACGTCTGTCAGATCGGGGGCGGCTTCCAGATCGGAAGCGCCTGCCAGATCGGCGGCTACCGGAGCCGGAGTCTCTGCGGGAGCGTCTGCTACGGGCGCCGCTGCTTCCGGCTCAGGAGCAGTTACCTGCTCGGGAGCAGGCTGCTCGAGGGCAGCAACGGGCTCGGTTGGGGCATCGGCGTCCAGCGCGGGAGGGTTGACTTCAGCGGTCTCGGGGTTGGACGTGGATTCGTGCAACGGCTGCTCTTGCTCCGTCGCAGGGTCAAAGGTGGGCATTTCCAATTCGGTGTTCAGGGTTGTGCTCTCGGTTTCGGGATTGAGGACGTTTGCCATCACTGCTGCTCCAGGACTCCATGCACCGGCTTTGGTGTTGCATTTGCCGGAAGCCCCTGCGCAGCGGGTGCGAAGGCGCCCATGGGCCAGTTTCCCTTCAGACAGGCATCTACGAGCAGAGTTTTCTTGGAGACGACGATTCGACCAGCGTCAACCGGTCGAGATAGTTCTTCGTCACCTCTTGGGAAACACCCGGCAGGCAACTGCAGGCTGGAGGGCGGCCGCAGCTCACTGCTGGAATCCGCGCAGGAAGCTACGCTTTCAAGTGTAACAACCTTACCCAGCAGGGTCAACGGATCGCGCTCTCAAAGTTGAACCCAGATGCCGCTTCTGGCCGTCTAATCGCACTGTTCGACGGCGGAAATGGGGCGCCGTACAGAGTGCAAGGCTTACGTGGTCGCTTGACCCACCGAAATCGAATGAAAACCTAGCCATTTGTCACCCCGGGCGCCGAAAAGGGACCGAATCCCTTCTTCGAAGTCGGCCAACGGAGTCGGCCAACGGAGTCGGCCAACCAGGACCGGCGAACGAGCACATTTCCGAACTGGCTGAAGGCGTCTCGATTTTCAGCGTCTCGACGGTCTGTGAAGATTTCTCGAATTTTGCTTCCCACCAGTCGTTAAGCGCGTGTACGCTGCAAATCATCCTCCCCTTTCGTCGGCCCTGCAGCTCGATTGCAGGGTACAAAGCACATTCAGATCTCCAGGAGGTTTTCGCCGGGCGGCATGTAATTGGCGAACTGCGCCGATAAACTATCCGAATTCTGCCGCTCCTCTTCCCGGCTCCACTTCTCGTTCAATGCCCCTCGCACGTCCGCAATCGGGCCGGGCGAGATATATCCCCAGCCGACCTGCGCGTGCAGCGCGATTGCGTAAAACTGCGAAAGGAATCCTTCCATGAAACATTCTCTCCTCACCGCCATCCGAACTCACATCGGGTTCGGAGGCTTGAACGCCGTGATCGCCGTGCTGCTTCTGGCCACATCCGTGCTCAGCTACAGCCAGGATGAACAGTCCGCCGCCATATCGACGCCACCGATTTTGAAGCGTCACGTCATGCTGCCGTCCTCTGCCCCCCCAGGCGCCAACCAGTCGAGCATGAAGCCAAAGCTGCGCGTAGCGTCGGGAACTCAATCCCAGGGGGTTAACACGGGTATCGGTGTCGTTTATACCTGCGCCTCAAACGTGGCAACCTCCACCTGCAACTATCTGAATACAGTGGTTGCCGGCTACTACAACAGCGTGTTCACAAACGCCAATGCCGACATCTACATCCAGTACGGACCCACAGGCCTTGGCGAGAGCGACGGGTTTTACAACCTCGTTCACTACACGCCTTACGTCACTGCGTTGACCAACATCACCAACAAAAGCTCCATCCAAACCTCCGCCTTGTCTGCGATCAACACCTACGCAACACCGATCTACGGAAGCCAGAATATTATCGAGGTCACAGTCACGCTCGGCTCCGCTCTCGGTTTCACCGGACTGTTAGGCATCAATGCCGCCGAGACAACATCGTGCACTCCTTACACGACCGGTTGCTACAACGAAGTCGTTACCGTGGCCAACGCCGCATCCCAGGCCTCTGGAGGATTCACGCTGTATTACGACGATCAAGGCGGGACCGAGACTGCCGGTCAATACGACTTCTACGCCGTGGTGGAGCACGAAACCGACGAAGTGCTCGGAACTTCTTCGTGCGTCAGGACGGGCTCATCATCAACACTCACCGACGGTTGCGATGGCCCCGCCCCCGTCGGCAGCAACGGCATTCCCTCCGCGGTCGACCTCGAGCGCTTTAAGAACCCGGGAGCTCTTGCCTCGGACATGAGCCCGAGCACCAGCGCCGGTCAGTACTTCTCTTACGACGGCGGAGTCGACTATGGCGTCGGCGGCGTCGGGAACGCCGCGAAGGTCTACAATACCCTGGCTAACGGCGACGACTTCGCCGATTACACTTCCAGCACTCCCGATTGCGGAACCAACGAAGCCATTCAGGATGCCGAGGGCTGTCCCGGCGAAGATGGGGGCCTCAACGTCCTCAATGACGGCTTATCGGAATTCACCATCCTGAATGTGATTGGATTCAAGACTCCCGAGGCTGTGGTCACCTCGCCTACACCTGGAAGCACCCTGTCCGGCACCAGCGCGACTTTCACCTGGTCAGCCGTTTCCGGCGCGACAGGATACGCGGTGTATGTCGGCACCACGGGCGTCGGATCCGATAATATCTTTCAGGGCTCCTCGATCAGCACGACCTCCCAGGCCGTCACCGGGCTGCCCACGAGCGGGACGGTCTACGTCCGGGTCTGGTCGTATTTGAATGGCTTTTGGACCTCAATTGACTACACCTACAAAACGGGCGCTGCAGCCCCGACGATCACCTTGACCCCCACCGCCGTTACGTTCCCTGGCTCAACGACCGTCGGAGCCACCGATGCCACCACTGAAGTAGTTACGGTAAAAAACACCGGCACGGCCTCCGCCACCATCAGCGGCATCACCATAACGGGCACCAACCCCACCTCGTTTTCTGACACAAAGACATGCGGCGCCACCCTCGCGGCGTCTGCTTCCTGCACCGTCACCCTCACCTTCAAACCCACTGTGACCGGAACCAACTCTGCAACGCTCAAGGTGGCTGACAACGCCGGAACCGGTTCGCAAACGGCTTCTATCACGGGCACCGGCGCTGGCGGCACCGCCGCGGCGATCACTCTGAGCGCCACATCGCTGACCTTCCCCAACACCATTGATGGGACCAGCAGCGTTGCGCAGACTATCACCGTTAAAAACACCGGCACCGCCACCGCAAACCTGACCTCCATTGCACTCGGCGGGACGAACCCGTTGCAGTTCAAGGAACTCACCACTTGCGGCGCCACCCTGGCTGCGTCGGCTTCGTGTGCGGTCTATATCTCCCTCAAACCGACACTGGCGGAAGCGCTCTCGGCGGTCCTCTCCATCACCGACAACGCTGCTGGATCGCCCCAGAAGGTCACCCTGTCTGGGACAGGCACTGCGGCTCCGCCTATCGGATTGAGTGTGACCAGCCTGGCTTTCGCGGCCACCACTCACGCAACTGTATCGCTGGCCAAGCCTGTCAAAATAACCAACAACGGGACAGCCACGGTGCACCTGATTTCGATCACCATCACCGGAACTAACCCCACGTCCTTCATCCAAATCAATAACTGCGCCACAACCCTGGCTCCGGCGGCGTTTTGTACGGCCTTCGTAGCCTTTGATCCCGCTACGACTGGCGCACTCTCCGCCAAACTCACCATCACCGATAACGGCGCCGCGTCGCCCCAGTCGGTGACCCTGTCCGGCACCGGCAATTAACAACTCGCAACTCAAACAGCGGCGGGCCGCGGAAGCTCTGGCTTTCGCGGCCCCCTCACTTTTTCGCAGCCCACTCATCTGCTGCCCCCCACATCGGCGGCCGTCTCACCGTTCGCGTCGGCCTTATACTTATCCCGGCACATGGACCACCTCTGGACACCCTGGCGCTATGCCTACATCACATCGGCCGACAAGTCGGCGCGCCCCGGCGTGCCCCGGAGCCTTGAGGCCTGGCCGGGCGATAAAGGCTGTGTCTTCTGCAATCTGATCGAAGCCATCGACTACGCCATTGAACACGGCTCTACCAGTGACGAAGCTGAAGCCGCCGGAGGCCTGGTCTACCGCGGGCAGAACTGCTTTATCAGCCTCAATGCCTTCCCCTACACCTCCGGCCATGTCATGGTGATGCCCTACGCGCATCTCGATCGGCTGTCCCTCGTCCCTCCCGATGCCGCCCACGAGATGATGGACCTGGCCCAGCGCATCGAGCGCGTGCTGGATGGCATCTACCATCCGCATGGCTTCAACTTCGGCATGAATTTAGGCGAGGCCGCCGGCGCCGGTGTCGCCGGC
>DASZLF010000047.1:0-120712 GCA_035552555.1 Occallatibacter sp. | reverse complement strand
GGGCTGTTTTACCCAAAACTGCACAGCGGGCTTGCTACAAGCTGCCAACAGGATCACTGCCTGCGCGCCCCAGATCGAACACCAGCCCTGCAAACCGCTGAATCGGCCTTGGTAAAACGCTATGCCCGACACACTCCTAGGCATCTTCTACGCCCTTGTTAGCGTGGAACAGTTCACGCAGTACTTCGGAGGGATTGCCCCTTACTGGACCTTGGTAGCCCTCGCCGCGGCAATGCTGGTGGAGGCGGCGGGCGAGGCCATGCAGGTTGCGCATCGGGGTTGGACACGCCTGTTCTGGCCTATCTACCTTTTTGCCGCCATCGCCGGATGGTTTCCCTCCATGGCCTTTACCCATGAGTGGCCTATTGTGTTCTCGGAGCCGGCCGTTGGGATCCTTATTGTCCAGGGCCTGCGCCGCGGCACTCGACGCGACCGGATGGTGGCTACCGCGTTCGCCGTCTTTATTCTCGTGCGTATCACGGTTTCCAGCACCTTCCAGCACCTGACCGGCATGAGGAATTACGCTGTCATCGGGGGCTGGCAGTGGTTCTACCCGTCCACTACCCTGGCCCTGCTGGGAGCTGTGACGCTGGCCATCTTTGTTCTCGATCTCATCCGCGACCGCCGCGAGAAGCAGCGCATGGCCGCTGAACTAGCTGCCGCCCGCGCCGTCCAACAAGTTCTCATTCCTGAAGAGATTCCCACAATCCCGGGCTTCAACATTCATTCCGTCTACAAACCCTATGGGGAGGTCGGCGGCGACTTTTTCCAGGTGCTGCCGGTCAAAAGCGACAGCGGCGCTGGCGGAGTGCTCGTGATCATCGGCGACGTCAGCGGCAAAGGCATGCCCGCCGCCATGACTGTTTCTCTGCTGGTGGGTACGGTGCGGACTCTGGCGCACTACACGCAAAGCCCCGGCGAGATTTTGGCCGCCATGAACCAGCGCATGCTGGTCCGCAGCCACGGAGGGTTCACCACCTGCCTGGTGCTGCGCGCCGACCCGAACGGCACACTGACCATCGCCAACGCCGGCCACATCGCGCCTTACGTTGACGGCAAGGAGCTGCAGCTCGAGAATGGCCTTCCTCTGGGGATCTCCGCCGACACAATTTACGCCGAAGCCGCCTTCCAACTGTCCCCCGAGCAGCAACTCACTTTTCTCACCGACGGCGTAATCGAGGCCCGCGACAAAGCCGGCGCGCTCTTCGGCTTTGAACGCAGCGCCTCTCTCAGCACTCAGCCCGCCGAAGCAATCGCCCAGGCAGCTCAAGCCTTCGGCCAGGATGACGACATCACCGTCATCTCCGTAACCCGTACAGCCGGTCTGAATCCCGCAATGGCATAGCTCGGGACGCTGTTTCGACCCGTCAATCGCTTGTTCCGGTAGGGTCGTGGGCAAACCGGAAGCTGCGCCGTTACCTCGCCGCGCCCAACTCCTTCTCCAGCCCAAACATCCGCGCAAAATTCGCCGCCGCAATCTCCTCGGCCATAAACGCCTTTCACTGCGCCGCGCGAACCTCTACTAGTTTCCCGCGCCGGGGGCGGGTTCTGTCACGCAATCTGCACTGCTAGGGTAGGGGTGCAGCTTTCGAGTTGGCGGTGCTTGGCCCAGAACCACCGATCCGCGGGCAACAATTCGCTGAATCCGGCCAGACCAAGCGTATAATCCGGCGTTGAACCCTGGAGAATGCAGTGAACGCGAGAGAAGGAATACGCCGCTTCTCGGCAGTTGCTTTCTTTGCCGTGATCTTCGCTACCAACATAGGCGCTCAAGGGGCGCCTCAGAAACCTTCCGGGGATAGCCCGCTTCCACGTCCGCAATCTACAGCCGAAGCTACGGCGCCTGAATGGAGTGAAATCGTTGCGCGTACCCGACCTGCGGTCGTCGTTATAGAGACTGATGAGGCATTGGCCAGTGGATTCGTAGTCAAGCCTGATGGGATCATTGTTACCAATTACCACGTCGTTGCCAATGCCAAGGCGATGGCCGTCAAATTCCCGTCGGGCGAGGTGTACAGGAATGTGTATCTCCTCAGTTCCGACCCCGTCGATGATCTTGCATTCCTCAAGATAGAGGCGGTTGATCTTCCGACAATAACGCTGGGCAACTCCAACAACGTGCGACTCGGAGATGAGGTGCTATTGGTCGGCGCTCCGCAGGGACTTGAGCAGACCGTATCAAACGGCTTGATTAGTGGCATTCGCCTGGACGATGGCGTCCGCGTCCTCCAGACCTCAGCAGCAGCAAGCCCCGGGAGCAGCGGCGGACCTCTGCTTGATCGGGGCGGGGAAGCAATAGGAGTTATGTCTTTCAAGTTGGTAAATGGCGAGAACCTAAATTTCACGATACCGATTAATTATGTTCGTGGGAAATTAGGTAACTTGACTTTATCGAACCCGGAAGCATTTGCGCCGCTGAAAGCACAAACCGAACGGCACCGGGGCGTTTGGGTTGCTGGGCACGGTTCGGCTGCGTTCGAGGAAATCTATATGGATATCCTCGACATACTCGGCGGTAGTGGCGTGCAAATTGCCAATAATGGAGCACAGAGATTTACAAACACAGACACAAGCGGGTATATGCCTCTTTCTGCTCTTATTGAGATGTTGCCCAAAACGGGTGCCAACAGTCTCCTGTACATCACGGTAGAGCCAGGTATGACCTCCCTGGCTGCCACGGTCCATTTTCAATGCTTCGATGCCACAGGTCGTGTCCTGTGGGATGAAAAGGCCAACGACGTGCTGGTAAATGGAGGAAACACGCTTTTTCACCCGACAGGTTGGAAAAAGAAGCTGCGTCCCCATATAGGCAAACCTGGACTTTTACCAAGGCAGACTCAAGAGGAGGGCTCACAAGAACCCAAGAAGTAGCCGCCCCGGAAATCTTGCTTTGCCTTCATTGTTGAACGAAGCGGTCGTATAGTGGCCAAACCGGCACCTGCGCCGCTACCTCGCCGAGCCCAACTCCCTCTCCAGCCCAAACAGCCGCGCAAAATTCGCCGTAGTCGCCGCCGCAATCTCCTCCGCCGTCACGCCCTTCACCGCGGCCAGCGTCTCGGCCGTGTGCGTCACCATCGCCGGCTCATTCCGTTTGCCGCGCATCGGTCCCGGCGCCAGCCACGGCGCATCCGTCTCCACCAGCATTCCATCCAGCGGAACCTTCGCCGCCACATCGCGCAGCCCCTGCGCCTTGGCGTAGGTCACGTTGCCCGCAAACGAGATGAGAAACCCCATATCCAGCGCGCGCCGCGCCTCGTCCCATCCCGCGCCGAAGCAGTGCATCACGCCGCCCAGCCCGGTGTGCCGCCAATACGTGTCCAGCACCAGGAACAGGTGATTCCACGCGTCCGTGGTTTCGTTAGTCCCGCGACAATGGATCAGGATCGGCCGCTTGCGCGCTGCCGACACTTCCATCTGCCGGATCAGCCCCGCACGCTGCACATCGTGCGCCGCGCCCTCGTGGTAGTAGTCCAGCCCGATTTCGCCGCACGCGATCACCTCCGGCTCCGCCAGCAGCGAGTCCAGCCTGGCGAGGGCCGCGTCATCGGCTTCCGGCGTCATGTGCGGATAAATTCCCGCGCTGGCAAACAGCCTCGGCATCCCCGGCTTGCCATTGAACTCGCGGCAGAGTTCGAGCGCCTGGTGCATCTCCGCCGGCCCCTCGCCGATGCCGATGGAGAGCACCGCGCCCACGCCGGCCTCCGTGCAGCGGCGCAGCATCTCCGCGCGATCTTCCCCGTATCGCGGACTGTCAAGGTGGGCATGCGAATCAATCAGCAACGAGTTTTTCTCCAGCAGGCGAAGGCAGCCGAAATGGATTCGGCGATCCACACGGTTCTTTCTCATTTTACGGAGTGCAGTCTCACGGCAGCGGGTTTCTGGCCCGGAGTTCGGCAACGATTTCGGCGGCGGCGGCGCGGGCCGCTTCTTCCTGGTCGGGTGGAAAGCTGATGGCGCCCACGCGGGCATGGCCACCTCCGCCATAGCGTTCGCAGACCTGGGCGAGGTTAACCATCTTTGCCGGATCGGCCTTGGTCCAGGGGTTGGAGCCGACCGCGACCTTGGTGCGGAAACTGGATTTCGAGAGGCCGATCGAGTAAGTGGCCCCGGGGTGCAGATAGTAAGGAATGAACTTGTTGAATCCCTCGGTGGGATGGTCGGCGATATCGAAAAAAACAGTTCCGTCGCGCTCCTCGCTGCGGCTGCGGATGAGTTCGATGTCGCGATGGTGGCGCTCGATGAGAGGCGGCAGCAGCCTGGCGACGAAGGGCTGGGCGAGCACTTCGCCGAGGGGCATTTCCGTCAGCAGCGGAATCAGCCGCGGGATAAACGTGGGGTCCTGGATGGACTCGATCACCAGGGTGAGCTTCATGGCGGGCGCGGCCATTTCCACGGCGGCTTCCGGGCTGTCGTAGAGCGCGCCGTCGACGATGTTGGCCCAGTGAATCAGCTCGGCGACGGGTTTGGTATCGAATCCAAAGCGCGTGGAGGCGATGTGGGCCAGGAAGCTGGTGCACGAGGTGTAGTTGGGGTCGAAGAATTTGTGCGCGGCGCAGGTTGGATCCTGCTGGCAGGCTTTGAAATTGGCCTGGTCCTGCGGGGTGAGGAAGGCGGAGAGGTGGTGGTCAAACCACCACGTAATCCGGGGCGAAGCGGAGTATTTGAAATCGACGATGGCGTTTTCGTCGCCGGTAAACTCGGACTCGTCGAACAGGGCCCCGGCGCGGTGGACCAGGCCGTGGTACTGGTAGGCTGCTGCGGCCTGAGGCGCGACGCACTCGCGATGAAAGCGGGTGAAGAGCGAGGCCGAGCAGGCTCCGTCGAAGCATTTGTCGTGATAGAAGACGCGAACCTGCAAACCCGGCACTTCCTCGCTGTAGAAACTGAAAAAGCCAGAACTGTTAAGCATCAAGGGCTGAGGCCGTTGTGTCAAGTCTCTCGCCAACTCGTACAAACTCTGTGAGCCGGGTTGCATCGGATAGGCTCGAACCTGGCGGAGCAGGAGATCTATGTCGAATTCAATGGTTCTGGTGGTCGGAGCCGGGCCCACCGGCATGACTGCGGCGATTGAGTTGAGGCGCGCGGGGTTTGACGTGCGCATCGTGGATAAATCCGCGCATCTGGCGGAGCACTCGCAGGCGCTGGTGGTGCAGGCGCGCACGCTGGAGCAGTTTCAGCGCTACGGCATTGCGGAGCAGACGGTGGCGCACGGCAGAAGGCTGAGCGGCGCGCGGTTTTTCAGCGACGGGAAAGAGATCGTGCACCTGACGCTGGACAAGATTGCCAGCCGCTATCCGTTTGCGCTGCTGATTCCGCAGTCGGAGACGGAGGCGCTGCTGAACGCGAAGATGGAGGCGCTGGGGGCGCGGACGGAGCGCGGGGTGTCGCTGGCGGGATTTACGCAGGGCGACGGCGCGGTGCACGCGACCCTGCTGCACGCCGATGCGCGAACCGAGCAGGTGACGGTGCGGTGGCTCATTGGATGCGACGGCGCGCACAGCACGGTTCGGCAGCTTGCGGGGATTCCGTTCGAAGGCGGCGGCGTGGGCATATCTTTCTTTCTGGGCGACGTGGAACTGGAAGGGCCGGACGCACCGCAGGATGAGCTGACGATTCACGTGCGCCATGGCGATCTGGTGTTCCTGGGCCGGTTGAACGACAGGCTGGTACGGCTGATTGTCGCGCGCCACCCGCGGGATGGGGAGGACGAGCCGAAGCAGCTCACGGAGGCGGATTTCCAGCGCGCCGTGGATGAGGTGGGCGTGCGCGTGCATGTGCGCAAGGGGGAATGGATGACTCCGTTTCACGTGCGCGACATGCAGTCGAAGCAGTATCGCGTGGGAGGCGCGTTTCTTGCCGGCGATGCGTCGCACATCCACTCGCCGGTGGGCGGGCAGGGAATGAACACGGGAATTCAGGATGCGGCCAACCTGGTCTGGAAGCTGGCGGCAGTGGCGCGCGGCGCCAACGACGACCTGCTGGACAGCTATGATCAAGAACGCGGCGAAGTGGGCAAGGCGCTGTTGCGCTTTACCGAACGCGGGCTGAAGCTGGCGACGGCTGCGAATCCGGTGCTGACCGGCGCGCGCGACGCACTGGCGCCGTTGCTTGTGGGGCTTGAGCCGGTGCAGCGGGCGGCGATGGGATTTGTTTCCGAGACCGCGATCGAATACAGGTCGTCGTCGATTGTGGCAGACCGCGGGGGAGACGGCGAGCTAAGGGCGGGCGATCGATTGCCCGATCTGCCGCTGCGCGCCGCGGATGGACCTGCGACCCTGCTGCAGAACTGGAAGGAAGCGCGGCACGTGGCGTTTGTGGTGGATGGCGGCGGAGCCGGGATCGATGCGCTGCGGACGAAGCTGCCTCATGCCGATGTTGCGGCGGTGAACGCTGCCGATCTGGACGAGGATGGGCGGCGTCTTTTGGGCAAGGAGCCGAAGCTGCTGATCCTGCGGCCGGACGGGTATGTGGGCTATCGAGGGCGTTTGAAGGACGAGGCGGGTTGGGCGGCATACGCACGGCAGGATGCCTTGGGATAAAGGGGAACCGGGAACCCCGCACCTGGCCTCAAGCTGCATCATTGTATTAGCTGATACTATGGCGTATTCTTGCGTATTATGGACAGCCCGCGAACCATCTCATTTCGCATTTCCGCCGAAAACGTAGAAGAGTTGGACGCGGTCGCCCGCAACATGGAGCGCGACCGCAGCTATGTGCTGAACGAAGCGGTGGACCGCTACCTCGAGGAGAACCGGCGCCTTGCCGACATAGTCGAGCGAGGGAGGGAAGACATCCGCGCAGGCCGGGTGTACGCGCATGGGGACGTTGAGCGCATGGTGGACGGCTGGACCGCCCGAGGGAAGCGGAAAGCTGGATGAACGTCATCTGGTCAGAGAGTGCGGTTGGCCACCTTGAAGAGATTTTCGATTATCTGAGCGGCCAGAGCGTGGGTGCTACGGAGATTGTGCGAGGCAGGATATTGGAAACCGTGAGGCGCGTGGGCGTGATGCCGCGTTCTGGGCGGACAGGCCGGATTGCCGGAACAAGAGAAGCGGTAGTGCCGAGGACTCCTTACATTGTCGTGTACCAGGTTTCCAAAGCGGCTGTTGAGATCCTGGGAATCTGGCACGGAGCGCGCCTTTGGCCGGAAACGTTCCGAAGCGTGGAACCATAAGGCGGATGCGCGCGTAGGCCTCCTTCAAGTAGAATTCCGCACACAGATTCGTTCCCATACCAGGAGGCCCCATGGAGCCGGAGAATCCGACGCCCGCGCCCGCAGTTCCGCCTGACCCGCAACAGAGTTTGTTCGCACGGGATGGGGCGCTTGCACCGCAAGCTGCCGGCCCCGATGGCATCCGCTGGGTCTTCATGGGCCCGCAGGGATTGCGCGCCGGATGGTCCGTGCTTATCTTCATAGCCCTGTTTATCGCTTTCGCCAGCGCCATCAACTTTGGGGTCAAGCTTGCGCACGTGGCCCCGCCGGACAGGAAGACGCTCACACCCCAACTCGCATTTTTCGGCGAGCTGTTCCAGGTGCTGCTCCTGCTGCTGATTACCTTCATCGTCTCGCGCATCGAGCGCAGGAAACTTGGCGACTATAACCTGCGCGGTCCGCGGCGCCTGGCACACTTCGGCGGCGGATTGATCACCGGCTTCCTGGCCCTGTCCGCGCTGGTGGCCGGGCTGTCGGCGGGCGGCTGGCTGCACCTCGGCTCGATTGCGCTGCACGGGTCGCAAATCTTGCTCTACGCGGGCGCATGGGGCGCGACTTTCTTCCTCGTTGGCTGCTTTGAGGAGGGAACCATGCGCTGCTACATGCTCTACACGTTCACGCGGGGCATCAACTTTTGGTGGGCGGGGGGAATCACCGGCGCGGTTTGCGTTCGCATGATCGTTGCAGGCAAAGGGAATGGAGTTTGGGGCGTATATGCAATCGCGCTCCTGGGATTGCTGCCCTGCTTGTGGCTGCAACTGAAGAAGGCCGAGGCCACCGGTTTCTGGTGCGCGGCATGGGTTACCTCGACGCTCTTCGGCGCCGTTCACACCGGCAACAACGGCGAAACCTGGATTGGCGTCTTCTCCGCGGCGGGCATCGGCTTTGTCTTCTGCGCCAGCGTGCGACTCACCGGATCCGTCTGGTGGGCCATCGGCTGCCATGCGGCATGGGACTGGGCTGAAACGTACTTCTATGGCACCGCCGACTCGGGCCTGATGGCCAAGGGCCAATTGTTTACCGCAACGCCCGCGGGAGATCCCCTGTGGAGCGGCGGAACGACCGGCCCCGAAGGCAGCCTGCTGGTGATTCCCATCATGCTCCTTATCCTTCTGGTGCTGGTGGTGTTCTACGGCCGCAAGCGGCAGGCCGCGGTGCCGGCTCCGCTGGCCGAGCAGGCGGCGGGCTGAGGGCAATTGCATGCGGCTCTGGCTCAATCGAAGCGGCGAAATCAGCCTGCGCGAGCAGCTGACCACGCAGGTGCGGCTGGGGATCCTGTGCCGCGAACTGAAACCGGGCGAGCGGCTGCCCAGCACTCGGGAGCTGGCGCGGCGGTTCGGCATTCACGCCAACACCGCAAGCGCGGCCTATCGCGAACTGGAGCAGGACGGCTGGCTGGAATTCCGCCACGGCAGCGGCGTGTATGTGCGCGCCACGCGTCCGGCGCTGCCGCGAACGCCGGATCTGGCAGTGGACGAGCTGGTTGGCGAGTTGGTCGCGAAGTCGCGGAAGGCGGGTGCTTCCGTGTCGCTGATCCGCGAGCGGATGCAGCGCTGGCTGCAGATGGAGCCGCCGGGGCGATGGCTGCTGATTGAGCCCGACCAGGAACTGCGGCGCATTGCGATGACGGAGATGGAGCAGGCGCTGTCGCTTCCGGTGCAGGGCTGCGCGCCCGAGGATTGCGCGGCTCTGGCCGAAGGCGCGATGCCGGCGGTGCTGCCGAGCAAGGCCGCTGCGGTACGGAAACTGCTGCCGGCGGGGAGCGAGCTGACGGTGCTGCAGGTGCACCCGGTGGCTCCGGCGCTGGGGGAATATCTGCCCGCGCCGGCGGGCGTGCTGGTGGGGATTGCGTCGCGCTGGGGCGAGTTTCAGCGGGTGGCGCGGACCATGCTGATTGCCGCGGGGATGGCCCCGGAGAGCCTGCTGGTATGCGATGCAACCAGGCCGGGATGGAAGCGTGGACTGGCGTCGACGGCGGGCGTGGTGTGCGACGCGGTGACTTGTCCCGAGTTGCCCAGGGGATGCCGGGCGATTGAGTTCCGGCTGCTGGCCGAGGGTGCGTTGGCGCAACTGCGTGCGGCGGAAGCGGCGCTGGGAACAGGGAATAGGGATTAGGGAATAGGGATTAGGGAATAGGGAATAGGGAATAGGGAGTAGGGAACAGGGAATAGGGAACAGAAACCCGATACCATTGAGCGAGTGATCCCGGAAGAAGGCCATCACATCCACAGGTGACTGCCATCACAGCGTAGCCACCCCGAACGGCCCATACTCCATCTTGCCGTTTCGCGCAAAGGGGAGTTCTGTCGTCAGGCGCAGGAGTCGGGGCTGCTTTCCGGAAAACCAAATACCCCCACCCCCCTCCCCCCCACGCAAACGCCGGAGCGCGAAGGCAAGCCCGGGGGGTACTACCCCCTCCAAAAAACGATCCGAACGCCAGATTGCATATATGTTATTTATTATCAATAAGTTTACGCCAATATTCGTTAGAACCTTGATCTACAGAAAACCATAGGTCGACCGGATTCGCTACCGCTAAGCCGAACCGGGCGTGTTCAGCCCCTGACGACTGCTCCCAGTTCTCTGTTGCCCGGGTATAGGGTTTCTGCCGCGCACAGGTTCGCGAAACCAGTTTGAAGAACAGATGTGACAGCGGCGAAAGTGTCCTGTGCGGGCACACCGCGCCGCGCCGCCCTGCCTACGATGGCGGGGTATGAAGAACTTCGGTTTCACCCTCATGCTCTTCGTTATCGTGCTGTCGCCGCTGGCGGCAGTGTGCCAGTCGCAGCAGGGCGGCGGGTTGCCGGATGAACCTGCGCCGCAGGCGACTACTTCACCAACAACGCAGCAACCGGCGGCCAACGGGCCAGCCAGGCCTGCTCCGCCGGATGGGGACTGGCGCAAGATTCAGCGGCTGACCCACGGCGAACCCATCGTGGTGAATAGCACGCTGGGACCCGCTCTGCAATGCCGTTTCGCGGGAGCGACGGACGCGGCCCTGTTTTGCGATGCGCCAGGCAGCCCGGATGGATCGGGATATCGCTTCGAACGCGCCACCGTGATCAGCGTGGAGAGCGAGCGGCCGGAACGGAACACGCATCCGGCGTGGCTGGCGTCGATGATTGCGGGCGGCATGGTGGTTGGGTTTGTCGCGTCGGGGAACACGGATGCCGGAACCGCGGCCAAAGCAGGAGCGATTGGCGCGCTGGTTGTCGGCGCGATCGGTGCGCCCCTGGCGTTTATGCCGTCGGACCCGGGTGGGTGGACGGTGGTGTATCCGATGCACAGGTTCAGGTTCCATGCGCGGCGGCCGGTGGGTCCGCACGCGCGATTCATGTTGCCGGTTCGGAAGTGAATGCGAAGCTCCGGGAAGGGTGATTTGCGATGAACCGCGTTTTGAATGCTCTGATTTGTCTTGCACTTTCGCAGCAGCTGGTAGCCCAGCAGGCTGGGATCGGAACTTCAGCCCCGCCGGCGAATCCCGGTGGTAATGTACCGAAGATCGTTGCGCCGCCCGGCACGACGGTGAAGCTGGTGGCAATTGAAGAAGTCTCTTCCGCAACCCTGAAGAGGGGCTCGAGCGTGCATTTTCAGGTGTGGCGAGACGTAATGATGGATGGACAAGTCATGCTGCCTGCGGGAACCCCAATTGACGCGGTGGTTACAGATGTGCGGACTGCGTCCCAAAAGCGGCATCGCGATGGAAGCATCCGACTGCGTCTGCAGGACATTGACGCGGCGGGATATCGCATTCGGCTGACGATGAACGACGATTTCGCGCCCGAGAATATAAAGCATCGGAATGCGGAGGCGGCCAGAAACGTGGGAGAAACAATTGAGGGATCTGTGCTGGTGATTGCGCTGGCGCCGGTGGTGATTCCGATGGGAATTGCGATGAACACTTCAACTCACAAGCCGAAGGGCGATGAACTGGCGTTGATGCCGTGTTTCCATGCCGAGGTGTATGTCAGGTTCGCACAACGCTTAACCGCGGCACAGATTAGGGGACAGGCGTTGACGCCGGGGCCGAAGCTAGCCGAATGTGTCGATTCCAGAGAATCGCTTGAGTTTGACGGGGCATTCCTCGAAGCGGTCAATCAGGGAAGGCTCAGGGTTGACTGAACGGCATTGCAACCTAAGAGGCAGGTGCGGCGGTATTCTGTTGTTGACCGATGGCCGATCCTGACGCTCTCGCACCTCCGTTGGAACAAATCTCGACTCTTCCGCCGCGACCCCGCCGGCGCTGGGTACGTGCGGTTCTGTGGACGCTGGCAACCATCCTGTTGCTGGTGGTGGTGCTTGGCGTTGCGTTCGTGCTGTGGCTGCGCTCGGCCACCAGGGCGGCGCTGCCGCAACTGGACGGCGACCTGCGCGTGGCGGGGCTGTCGGCGCCGGTGACCGTGCGCCGCGACGGCCATGGGGTTCCGCATATCGACGCGGCCACGCAGGACGATCTGTTCTTCGCGCAGGGTTACGTGGTGGCCCAGGACCGCCTGTGGCAGATGGACATGTATCGCCGCAATGCGAATGGCGAGCTGGCGGAGGTGCTGGGCTCGTCGCGGGTGCCGCACGATAGGGCGCAGCGGGTGCTGGGGTTTCGCAAGGCGGCGGAGCACATGTATGCCGGGCTGGACGCGCAGGACCGGCGCTGGGTGGATGATTATGCGCGCGGCGTGAATGCGTTCATCGAGCAACATCGGGACAATCTGCCGGAGGAGTTTCGGCTGCTGATGTATAAGCCGCGGCCGTGGACGGGCGTGGATTCGATGAGCATCGGCACCATGATGATCGACATGCTGGACACGCATTGGGATGCCAAGCTGGCGCGGGAGGAGATTGCGGCCAGGCTCAACAATCCGCGGCTGGAGGCGGAGCTTTATCCGGTGGGTTCGTGGCGCGACCGGCCGCCCACGGGAGAGGTGATTGATTTGACCCAGCCGGAGGTGAATCCGCCGCCAGTGACGGATGAGGAGGATGACGATAATACGACGGCAGGGACCAAGGGACCGAGGGACCAAGGGACCGGAAGTGCAGGGAACAGGGAACAGGGAACAGGGGATAGGGAAGTAGACGTTGCTGCGCTGCGGGCAACGCTGGGTTTGCCGGATTGCACCGGATGCGCTTCGGGATCGAACAACTGGGTGATCGCGGGCAAGCATACGGCGAGCGGAAAGCCGCTGCTGGCAAACGATATGCACCTGGTGCTGACGGAGCCGAACATCTGGTACATGGCCGATCTGCGCGCGCCGGGATATCACGCCGCGGGTGTGGCGCTACCGGGGCTGCCGTGGATTATTGCCGGGCATAATGAGCATGTAGCGTGGGGATTCACCGCGCTGTTTGCCGATGTGCAGGACCTGTATCACGAGCGGCTTGACGGGAAGGGGAACTACCAGGCGGCGGACGGATCATGGAAGCCGCTGAGGATGGATCGCGAGACGATTCGTGTGCGCGGCGGCAAAGATGTGACAGTGGATGTGCAGTCGACGGAGCATGGGCCGCTGCTGAATCCGATGTTTGCAAAGCCGCTGAATCAGCCCGTGGCGCTGAAGTGGACGCTCTACGATGCGTCGGTGAATGGGCTGCCGCTTTACGCCATGAATACGGCGCAGAACTGGGCGGAGTTTTCGTCGGCGCTGGGCAAGTGGTGCTGGCCGACGCAGAATGTGGTCTACGCCGACGACCAGGGACACATTGCCTATCACGCGGTGGGCAAAGTGCCGCTGCGGCCGGGGGGATTGCAGGGCGAGCCGGTGGCTGCAGGCGACGCTGGGCATGAGTGGCAGGGAACTATTCCGTTCGACGGGATGCCGAATGCGTTCGATCCGCCCTCGGGGTTTCTGGCCACCGCCAATGCGCGGGTGACCACGGAAAAGTCGCCGTATCCGCTGGCGCTGGAGTGGATCGATCCGTACCGGGTGGAGCGAATTTACAAGTTGCTGCTGGGGCGCGATGGACTGACGGCGAAGGACATGATCGCGGTGCAGACGGACATCTACAGCGAGGTGGACCAGGAGCTGGCGCACCGGTTTGCGTATGCGATCGATCACGCGAGCAAGACGGACGACCGGCTGCGCAAGGCGGCTGACCTGATGCGGAGCTGGGATGGAAAGCTGACGCTGGACTCGGCCGCGGCATCGCTGGTGGACGAAGCGCGGCACGCTCTGTGGCCGCTGATTCTTGATCCGAAATTGGGCGACGCGACGAACGACTATCGCTGGGCCGAGGAGGATTTCGCCGAAGAAGAGATCATTATGCACGACTCGACCGAGTGGCTTCCGCTGGGCTATAAAACCTGGGATGACGTGCTGACCGAAGCGGTGCGGCGCGGAATGGCGAAGGGGAAGGCTCCCCACGACGTGAGCAAGTGGGCGTATGGGAGCTGGCACGGGATGGATATCGAGCATCCTCTGGCGGGGATGCTGCCGATCCTGGGGCGGAAGGCGGGACTGGGCCGGCAGCCCATGAGCGGCGACACTACGACGGTGAAGCAGATAAGCCTCACGCTGGCGCCCTCGCAGCGCTTCACCATGGACTGGAGCAACGTGGACGGATCGACGGAGAATATTGTGCTGGGAGAGAGCAGCGATCCGTATAGCGCGTATTTCCGCGACCAGTGGGACTACTGGTATGGCGGGACGACGTTCCCGCTGCCGTTCAGCGCTGAGGCCGTGGCGGCGAATACGCGGCATACGCTGCGGCTGCTGCCATGAAAGGGCAGGGAGTAGGGAGCAGGGAGCAGGGAGTAGAAAGCAGGGACCGAGGGACCAAGGGACCGAGGGAACCGGGGGCTGTACGCGAATGGCGGCGCTGGGCGGGGCCGGCGTTCCTCTTGCTGGCGGCGGCTTTGGCGGTGTTGCCGCTGATGATTCGCGGGACATCGTGCGGGCACGACTTCGACTTTCACCTGGTTTCGTGGATCGACGTGCTGCATAGCTGGCGGCATGGAATCTTTTATCCACGATGGGCGCCAAGTCCCAATTTCAATGCGGGCGAGCCGCGCTTTATCTTTTATCCCCCGCTGACGTGGATGCTGGGCGCGGCGCTGGGCGCGGTGCTGCCCTGGACATGGGTTCCGGTGGCGATGACGTTTTTGCTGCTGGCCTCTTCGGGGCTGGCGACGCGGGCGCTGGCGCGGCAGGTGTTGCCGGATGCGGCGGCCACACTGGCGGGCTGCATCGCCATTTTTTCGGGATACGCGCTGTACTCGGCGTACGAGCGGTCTGCGTTGGCGGAGCTGGCGGGCGGGTTCTGGATTCCCCTGACACTTCTGCTGGTGCTGCGGCCGGCGCGGGCGGGTTCTCGTTTTTTCGGCGCGTTGGATGGCTCGGCTGTGCTGCTGGCCCTGGTGGTGGCGGGCGCGTGGCTGTCGAATGCCCCGGTGGGCGTAATGACGTGCTACCTGCTGGCGGCGTTTGCGCTGATCGTTTCGGGGATGCGGCGGGAGTGGACGCCGGTGCTGCGGGCTGCGGTGGGCGCGGCGCTGGGGCTGGGGCTGGCCGCGTTTTACCTGGTGCCGGCGGCGGTGGAGCAGCGCTGGGTGGCCATTCGCCAGGCCGTGGACGATCCCGGCGAGCAGATTCAGAACAGTTTTCTGTTCGGGCGCCATGCGGACCCGCAGTTGCTTTTGCACGATGTCGAGCTTCGCAGGGTGTCCTGGATCGCGGTGGGGATGCTCACTGCGGCGCTGCTGGCTTTGCTGGTGAGTTGGCGCAGGCGCACACTGCCCGGCGGCCGGCGCTGGTGGGTTCCGCTGGCGATCATCCCCGCAGTGGTTCTGCTGCTGCAGTTGCCCCTCAGCCTGCCGGTGTGGAGTGTTCTGCCGAAGTTGCGGTTTCTGCAGTTTCCGTGGCGCTGGCTGGTCGCGGTGGAGGCGCCGCTGGGGATTTTTGTGGCGGCGGCTGTGCGAAGGCAGGGACCAAGGGACCGAGGGACCAAGGGACCAGAGCACTCTGCGTCGCTGGGGTGGATTGTGCCAATAGCGTGTGGAGTGGTGTTTTTGGGACTCACAGTGCTGGCGGGACGAGTGTTCTTCCAGATCTGCGATCGGTACGACGCGGTGCCGGGAATGCTGCAGGCCTATGGGGATGGCGGGGGATACGAGGGCACGGACGAGTATGCGCCGCCGGGTGCCGACGATTCGCTGGTGGCGCAGGATTTGCCCGGGGCGTGCCTGGTGAGCGATCCCGCGGTTCTGCTGGGCAAGACGACAGCGGACAATCCTCAGCCGGATTGGGCGCCGGATCAGAAAAGCTGCGTGGCGGCGTTCAATTTCCAGCCGGTTGCGAAGGCTCCGGAGCTGCACAAGCGCATTCAGGCTGCGATTCCCGCGGCGGGTTACCTGGTGCTTCGCTTGCGCAGGTATCCGGCGTGGGTTGTGCGGGTGAGCGGGGCGGCGGTGATGGACATGCCGGAGCGGGAGGACGGGCTGATCGCGGCGCCCGTGCCGGCGGGGCCGGTTAACGTGACGGCGGACTGGGCGACTACGCCCGATGTGCGGCGGGGACGGTGGATCAGCGTGCTGGCGCTTGTGTTCATCGCGGCCATAGCGGCGGCTGCGCGCCGGCGGAGCGGGGGTCAGTTAAAATGAAACAAATGCCTGCCGATGTAAAAGCCCTGATCCACGAGGGCGCGGAGCTTACCGATCGCGCGCTTGAGGCGCTGTTGCCCAGCGTGGAAACCGTTCCTTTGTCGATTCACGGAGCCATGCGCCACTCCACGTTTGCGGGGGGAAAGCGTCTGCGTCCAGTGCTGGCGATGCAGGCTGCGGTGACCATTGCGGGCGAGCTGCCCAGGGGCATCGAGAAGCTGGGCGCGGCGATCGAGATGCTGCACACATATTCGCTGATTCACGACGACCTGCCGGCGCTGGATAACGATGACCTGCGGCGGGGCAAGCCGACGTGCCACGTGGCGTTTGGCGAGGCGATTGCGATTCTGGCGGGGGATGCGCTGCAGACGCGCGCGTTTGAGGTTCTGGCGGGGCTGGAGTGCCCGCCGGCGGCGACGGTGAAGATCATCGGGCTGGTGGCCAACGCGGTGGGAACCGTGGAAGGCATGATCGGCGGGCAGGTGCTGGATATCGAAAGCGAACACCAGAAGCCGACGCCGGAGCTGGTGGAGGCGATCCATCGCGCCAAGACGGGCGCGCTGATCCGCGTGAGTGTAGTGGCGGGGGGCGTGTTCGCTGGCGCGGGGGATGAGGATGCGGCCAGGCTGGACCGGTTCGGGCGCAAGGCGGGGCTGGCGTTCCAGATCGTCGATGATGTGCTGGATAGGACGGTGGATTCGGCGCAACTGGGGAAGACGGCGGGCAAGGATCTGGCGACCGAAAAAGCCACGTGGCCGGCAGTGTACGGCATTGAACAGAGCCGGCGCGATGCGGCGGCGCTGATCGAGGAGGCGTTTGCGGCGCTGGAGCCTTACGGCAGCCGCGCGGACGGGCTGAAGTCGGTGGCGCGGTATCTGGTGGAGCGGAAGAACTGAACGGCACAGACGACTAGTGTTGGTTATTGCTTGGGTGCATTCTGTACAAGCACTGCGATGATGGCGGGAAGAGAGGCGCCGACCCACAAGCCTTTCCATTCATTATCGGGTTTGAACGCTACAGATACGGCGCCTGCGAGCATCACGTAGAGCAGCAGAAAAAACAGATAAAGAATCCAGTCCAAGCGGGGTACTTGAGCTCCAGAGGAGAATAATTTGAACCAGCGAAGCACCTCGGGGCGCCAGCCCGCCTACGCATCCCCAAACGAACGAATCGCGACTTTTCATTTAGTCGGATTTCCGGTCAGGAAATTGATTACGGCCTGGACCTTCAGATCTCCATGGGAGGAGAGAAGAATCATCGTAAGGGCGACCCACAAGGGGCTGGTCCAGACTACCGCTCGATATCGATGGATAAGCGAGAAGATGCCTTTTTCCGATTCGTATGGAATCGCCATTGCATTTCCCCCTTCGAATCTGACGTCATCATCGGTATGCCTGACCCTGTTCGCTTTCATTGTGCCTCAATTATACTGCCATTCGATCTCAGGCTAAACCGTATTGTTTGTTGCACATCTTTAGGAGGATCATAGGCATGCTTTCCGCGTCTGACATTTTGACGGCGCTGCGCGATTGCTTCGATCCCGAGGTGAAGCTGAACCTCGTAGACCTGGGCCTGATCTACGCCGTGGAGACCGGCCCCGATCCGGATTCCACGCCGAAGTGGCTGCGGCAGTGGGTGAAGGTGACGATGACCCTGACTACGCCGCAGTGCCCGGCCAGCGGACTGATTTTCGAGCAGGTGCACAACCGGCTGGCGAGTATCCCCGATGTATCGAGAGTGGACGTAGACCTGGTGTGGGAACCGAAGTGGACGCCGCATCGCATCAGCGAGGCAGGCCGGCGCCAGCTCGGGATCTGACGGAATGCCGGCAATCTGAAAGTGGCTATTTTCCGAACAGGGCCATGACCTTGTCGCGTTTGGCGGCCAGGTCGTCGATGGTTTCCTGTGCCTGGTCGAGCATGCGCTGGGCATTGTTCAGGTAGCCCGGCAGGGCATTCCACCATTCGCTGACGATTTCCTTGTTGTCGAGCATGGCCAGGGCGGTGCCAGCCGCGGTCACAAGCAGGCCGGCCTTGCGCTTTCCGGAGAGCAGCAGAAACGAGCCGGTGAGCAAAGTGCTGCCCACGCCAATACGCATCCAATCCGCATTTCTGAGCGTTTCCATGCGCGACTCAGCGTGGTCTTGTGGATAGTTCCTGGTGGGAAGCGGTGCAGCACTCATGATCTCTCCTTTGGCGAATGTCCCGATACCCCGGAAGGTTTCAACGGAACCGATTGCTCAGGAAGCCCGATCCCGCAAGATCGCGGGCAGATTCCGGTCCCTGAGTAGACAGATGCGCGCGTGGTTCAGCCGGTCGCTCCGGGTTGCCGGTGTGGCTGGCTGCCGATGGCCCGAGCCGGCGGATCAGTCGAGGTCAAACTCGCGCAAAGGTTTGACGTCGGGCGCGTCCTTGGCCTTGCGCAGCGCCTCGGCAAACTTCTTTTCCAGCAGGTCGGCCTTGTTCTTCTCCGCGTCCACGCTCTGGCGGAAAATGGATTCCTTGCGCTCCTCCTGGTCGCGCATGGCCTTCGCGGCGGTTTCCAGATCCTCAAACATGCGCTTGCGGGGGGCCGGCGTGTGGCTGATCACCATTCCCGTGGCCGCGTCGATTTTCAGCATCGCCCCGCAATCGGGACAGGCTACCTCAAACGTCTGTTCAGTCGTATTCGCCATTTCAACCAGAATTGTAGGCGCTGGCGCCGGATATTGCACAGGGGCGCGTCGTAAGACTTCCCAAGCGGTGTGGGCAGGGGGCAGTGCGGCCGGCTCCCCAATGGCGGATGAGCCCCGCAGTTTTGGCTTGCTTTTTTCCTCCGCAGCGTCAAAGCTAGCTTTACACGGTGACTTAAAGGGCAAAGAGGCGGGCTATGGGGCTGGACGAGCCGGAGCTCATCCTCCGCATCGAGGACGAATTCGGGATCAGCATCGGCGATGATGAGGCGGCCAAAGCGCGCACCGTCGGCGACCTCTACCAGCTCGCTTTAAGCAAGCTGGACACCGCGCCGCACTGCGTATCCAGCCGCGCTTTTTACCGCACGCGCAAGGCGCTGGCACAGGGGCTGGAAATGCCGCCGCGGTCGATCCGGCCCTCCACGTGTCTGGAGCCGCTGATGCCGAGGGAGTCTCGGATCGAGCAGTGGCGGGCGGTGGCCCGCCACAGCGGGTTGAGATTTCCCCAGCTGCGCCATTCTCAGACATGGAAAGATCGATTTCTGCTGTTGAGCATGGCGCTGTCGGCGATCCCCGTGCTCGCGGTGTGGTGGTCTCTGTATGCGCTGGGTTGGCTGCCGGGAATTACGTTGTGGTTGTTCGCGGTGCCGGCGTTCATTGCGTGGGTTGTGCTGATCAGCCGGATCCATCAGATGCTGTTGAATGCCACGCCTCGGCTGGCCTACGACGTTCCGTTCCGCACGGCTGGAGAGCTGGCAATGGGCGTTCTTGCCATGAATGAAGGCGAGTTCCATCCCTTCGGAAAGGGCAACAAGCCTCCATTGAAAGAGATCGTGTGGGCGCGAATGGTGGAAATCTTCCGCGATCAACTGAAGATTGAGCCGGATGAAGTGGTGGCCAATGCGCGTATCGCCGAGGATCTGGGCGTAAGTTAACCGCGGGCCCAAAACGAGCAGGCCCACTCATGCGAGCGGGCCGGCTTCGGGGTTGGTTTGCGATGTGGCGGCCGGTCAGTGCTTCTCTGCGGCGGTGGCGAGCTTGGCTTCGGCTTCGTTGATCACATGAAGGGCGTGATCGTAGGCTTCTTCGCTTTCGCCGGCTTCCTGCCATAGCTTGAGACCGCGATCGAGCTGCTGCTGGGCGCGGTTGACATCGATTTCCTGCGGCTTGAGAGCGTCATTGGCGAGGATGGTGACGCGTTCGGGCAGCACTTCAACGAAGCCCCAGCTCACGTTGTAGATCTGGTCGCCTTCCGGACCACCGTGCAGGCGCACGTCGCCGGCGCCAAGCTCGGCCAGCAGCGGCGCATGCCCGTAGAGGACTTCCATGTAGCCGTTCTTCGCCGGAAGCTCGACGGCGTCCGCGGGCGCGTCGAACAGGGTGCGCTCGGGGGTGACGAGGCGGACGCGAAGCGAGTTGGATGGATCTGCCATAACAGTTCTCAGTTCTCAGTGGTCAGTGATCGGCAAAAACGGCTGGCAGCGGGTCGGGACAATCTGACCACTGACAACTGATCACTGACAACTGTCGTTACACCGTTGCCTTCAGCTTCTCTGCGGCTTCGAGCACCTCTTCGATGGCGCCCTGCATGTAGAAAGCCTGCTCGGGAACACCGTCATGCTTGCCATCGAGGATTTCCTTGAAGCTGCGCACCGTGTCGGCGACCTTGACGTAGCGGCCCGCGATTCCAGTGAACTGCTCGGCCACGTGGAACGGCTGCGAGAGGAAGCGCTGGACCTTCCGCGCGCGCGCGACGGTGAGCTTGTCTTCTTCGCTCAGTTCGTCGATGCCGAGGATGGCGATGATGTCCTGCAGGTCCTTGTAGCGCTGCAGGATTTTCTTCACGCCCTGGGCCACGTCGTAGTGCTCGTCGCCCACGATGCGCGCGGAGAGAATGCGCGAGGTGGAGGCCAGCGGATCGACGGCGGGGTAAATGCCCAGCTCCGACAGAGGCCGGCTTAAGACAGTGGTCGCGTCGAGGTGAGCGAATGTCGTCGCCGGCGCAGGATCGGTCAAATCGTCGGCGGGCACGTAGACGGCCTGGACAGATGTGACGGAACCCTTGCTGGTGGAGGTGATCCTCTCCTGCAGCTCGCCCATTTCCGTGGCCAGGTTCGGCTGATATCCCACGGCGGAGGGCATGCGGCCCAGCAGCGTGGACACTTCGGAGCCGGCCTGGGTGAAGCGGAAGATATTGTCGATGAAGAGCAGCGTGTCCGATCCCTCGACGTCGCGGAAGTATTCGGCGACGGTCAGCGCGCTCAGGGCCACGCGCAGGCGCGCTCCGGGCGGCTCGGTCATCTGGCCGTAGACCAGGGCGCACTTCGACTCTTCCCATTTGCCCGGCTTGATGACGCCGGACTCGGACATTTCGAGCCACAGGTCGTTGCCCTCGCGGGTGCGCTCGCCTACGCCGCCAAATACGGAGTAGCCGCCGTGGTTTTTGGCCACGTTGTTGATGAGTTCCATGATGACCACGGTTTTGCCCACGCCGGCGCCGCCGAAGAGGCCGATCTTGCCGCCCTTGAGGAAGGGCTGGATCAGATCGATCACCTTGATGCCGGTCTCGAACATCTCCTCGTGCGTGGACTGCTCGTCGAACAGCGGCGCGGGCCGGTGGATGGGCATGCGCTGCTTCTCGCCCACGGGGCCGAGATTGTCGACCGGCTCGCCGATCACGTTGAGCACGCGCCCCAATGTCTCTTTGCCCACTGGCATGCGGATGGGACCGCCGAGGTCGATGGCTTTCATGCCGCGCACCATGCCCTCGGTAGCTTCCATGGCGACGGTGCGCACGCGCCCCTCGCCCAGATGCTGCTGCACCTCGAGAATTACGGAAATGGGCGTGGGGACGGTGAAGCCGTCGCTGGTGACGCGCAGCGCCTGGTAGATGGGCGGCATCGTCGCTTCTTCAAACTGCACGTCCACCGCGGGACCGGATATCTGGATTACTTTGCCGATGATTTCTGCCATTTCTTAAAGCTCCTAGCTCCTAGCTCCTAGCTCCTAGCTTCTAGCTCCCAGCTCTTTCCTTGCAGTTTCAACCTCGTGTTATTTCCGTCGAGCGATTCAGCGCGACGGCTAGAGGCTAGAAGCTAGCAGCTAGAAGCTGCTTTTCACAGCGCCGCGGCGCCGGAAACAATCTCGATAATCTCCTTGGTTATGGCCGCCTGGCGCACGCGGTTCATGTTCAGCGTGAGCGCGTCGATCATGTCGGAGGCGTTGTTGGTTGCCGAATCCATCGCCGTCATGCGGGCCGCGTGCTCGGCGGCAACCGACTCGGTCATGGCGTGGAAGAGCAGGGAAGCGATGTACTGGGGCAGCAGCCCATTGAAAAGCTCCTCGGGCGGCTGCTCGTAGATGTAGTCGACGTTGGCGGTGCCGAACTTCTTTGCTTCTTCGTCGGCCTCGTGGGTGTCGGCCGCCTCGATGGAGATGCCCGAAGTGAGAGCCGCTTCGGCGGCGCGTTCGCGTTCCTCAAGAGTCGGTTCGGCGGCGCCCGCAACCTGTTGCGTGCCAATCTTCGCCAGCGGCAGCAGCTTTTCGACAACCACGCGCTGCGCAATCACCGACTTGAATTCGTTGTAGACGATGTAGGCCGCATCAATCTCCTCATGCACGTAGCGGGAGATGACGCTCTGCGCCAGCTCAAACACGCGCGCAGTCTCGAGCTTGAGCAGCATGCCGGGCAGATCGGCCATGAGCTCGGTGCGGCCCTTGCGCTCCTGCCGGATCGCCGCCTGTTCCGCGGTGGCCTCTGAATAAACGGCAGCCGGATATCGCCGCCGCAAGAGGTCGCGGCCCTTGCGGCCCACCGTCTCGATATCGAATTCCTTCTCGCCTCCCGCATCGATGAACTGCAGGGCGGACTTGAGAATGTTGGCGTTGAACGCGCCGGCAAAGCCCCTGTCGCCGCTGATAACCACCACCAGCACGCGTTTTTCCTCGCGCACAGCAAACAGCGGGTGGCGCAGATTGCCGGTCTCGGGGTCGTAGATCTCGATGCGCCGCATCAGCGAATCGAGCACGCTCGAGATCATCTTGGCGTAAGGCCGCGCGGAGGTCATGCGCTCCTGCGCGCGTCGCAGCCTGGCCGCCGAGACCATCTTCATGGCCTTGGTGATCTGGCGCGTGTTTTTCACGCTGCGAATGCGGCGGCGGAGGTCGAGGACGTTTGCCATGTTCTTAGCTGCTAGCTCCTAGCTTCTAGCTCCTAGCCAGTTCCTTGCAGCTTCTGCGTCTTGTTTCTAGCTAGAGGCTAGAAGCTAGAGGCTAGAAGCTCGGGTCCTTATGCCGTAACCGCTTCCGCCTGTTGCGCCTTGAAGTTTTCCTTGTACTCCTTCATGGCGGCGTGCAGGCGGTTCTTGATGTCGTCGTCGAGCTGCTTCTTCTGAGTCAAATCGTTGATAAGCGCCGTCTGCGCGCTATCAAAGTACTTGTACAGGCCGTCCTCGAAGGAGCGAATCTCGCTGACCTTGAGATCGTCAAGGTAACCCTGCGTGCCGGCGAACAGGATCACCGTCTGCTGCTGCCAGGTAAGCGGATGGAACTGCGGCTGCTTGAGCAGTTCGGTGAGGCGCTGGCCGCGGTTGAGTTGCTTCTGGGTGAGCGGGTCGAGATCGGATCCGAACTGCGCGAAGGCTGCCAGCTCGCGGTACTGCGCCAGATCGAGCTTGAGCGTGGAGCCGACTTGCTTGACTGCCTTGATGGCCGCGGAAAAACCGACGCGCGAAACCGAAAGACCCACGTTCACGGCCGGGCGCACGCCGGAGTTGAACAGGTCGGTTTCCAAAAAGATTTGGCCATCGGTGATGGAGATGACGTTGGTTGGAATGTATGCCGAGACGTCGCCCGCCTGGGTTTCGATGACGGGAAGGGCCGTGAGCGAGCCGCCGCCCTTTTCCTTGCTCATCTTGGAGGAGCGCTCGAGGAGGCGCGAATGGAGATAGAACACGTCGCCGGGGTAGGCTTCGCGGCCCGGCGGACGGCGCAGGAGCAGAGAGATTTCGCGATACGCCATGGCGTGCTTCGAAAGATCGTCGTACATCACCAGGGCGTGCTTGCCGTTGTCGCGGAAGAACTCGCCCATCGCAGTGGCGGCATAGGGAGCGAGGTAGAGCATGGGCGCCGGCTCTGAGGCGGATGCGGCCACGATGATGGTGTGGCCCATGGCGCCGGCTTCCGTGAGCGTCTGCACTACCTGCGCAATCGACGACCGCTTCTGACCGATGGCGCAGTAGATGCAGATGAGGTCGTTCTTGGCGTTGTTGATGATGGTATCGAGCAGCACGGCGGTCTTGCCGGTTTGGCGGTCGCCGATAATCAGTTCGCGCTGGCCGCGGCCGATGGGAATCATGGCGTCGATGGCCTTGAGGCCGGTGGCCATGGGCTCGCGGACGGGCTGACGATCGATGATGCCGGGGGCCAGGCGCTCGATGGGCAGCCTGTCTTTGGTCGCGATGGGACCCTTGTCGTCGATCGGCTGACCCAGCGCGTTGACCACGCGGCCAATCATGCCCTCGCCCACCGGCACGCTGAGAATCGTCCCCGTGCGCTTGACCTCTTCGCCCTCCTTGAGCTCGGTGTAGTCGCCCAGAATCACGGCGCCTACCGAATCTTCTTCGAGCGAAAGGGCGAGGCCGGCGATGCCGTGTGGGAAGCTGAGCAGCTCGCCGGCCATGACCTTATCGAGGCCGTGGAGGCGCGCGATGCCGTCGCCCAGCGATGTGATGGTGCCGACTTCGTCGACCTGTACCTTGGAGTCGTAGTTCGCGATCTGCTCGCGAAGGATTTGCGTAATCTCGTCTGCCTTGATCTGAGCCATTTACAGTGGTCAGCGATCAGTGGTCAGTGGTCAGTTCTCCGCTGCTTGCGAAGTCTGTCCACTGCGAACCGCTGAACGCCTGCCTCCCTTTCAAAAGCTTTGAGTTTCGATTCAACTCGTAAAATCTTGCTGCCGCCAGTCGCCGCTTCTGATCACTGACCACTGATCACTGACCACTGATCACTGATCACTGACCACTGATCCCTCATCCTGCAATCAATTCTTCTCTCAGCCGTTCCAGCCGCCCTTTGACGGAGCCGTCGTACACCGTGGAGCCGATGCGGACTACGGTGCCGCCGAGGATCGACAGGTCGAGCTTGAAGCTGGCTTGAATCTGTGCCCCGGCGAGCTTGCCCACACCGTCAAGTAATGCGTTGCGTTCCGGCTCGCTGAGTTCGCGGGCGGTCACAATTTCCGCCTGGCGAATGCCTTCGCGCTCCTGCAATTCGGTGCGATAGGCCGCGGCCACTTCATGCACGTGCGCAATGCGATCGTTTTTGGTCAGGACTGCGATGAAGTTGCGCAACTGCTTCGCCATGCCTAATTTGGCATTGATCTTGTCGAGGATAGCGATCTTTTGCGCCTCCGCAATGGCCGGGTTCTCGAACACTTCGCGAAATTGGGCGCTCGAATCCCAGGCGGCAAGAAAGTCATTCAGCTGCCGGTCGATGGCTGCGCCGTCGAGCCGGGCCTGAATGACTACATCGGCAAGAGCGCGAGCGTAATGGGAAACAAAGGCAGGCATCTAGCGATTCCCTCCCGCATTTCCGTGGCGGCCATTGCCGGTGGTGTCGGTGACAAATTCGGCGATCAGAGCGCGATCCGTTTCCGGCGTCAGGATCAGTTGATTGGCGGCCTGGTCAATGGCCAGATCGGCGGCAAAATGGCGCAAACCGCGCTGTGCATGAGCGGCGGCAGCGGCAATCTCCTGTTCGGCCGAAGCCACAATGCGCGCGCTTTCTTCTTCCATGGCGGCGCGGATGCGCGCTTCATCCTGCCGGCTTTCTTCTTCCACGGTGGCGCGAATCTTCGCGATTTCGTCGTCGAGGCGGGCCAGTTGAGCTTCTACAGCGCCAAGGCGGGTGTTGGCATCGGCGGTAGTCTTGCGAGCCGTTTCGAGATCGTTCTTCAGGTTCTGCGAGCGGCGCCGCATGACTCGCGGCAGGAATTTTGCGATGGGGATCACGATCGCCAGCAGGATGATGGCGAAGTTGATCCACTCAAACAGGCGCGCCGTGGTTTCGATGTCCAGGTGGAACGCCTTGGCCAGTTTCTGCACCATTGGCGTATGGCGGTAGACGTTCTCTTCCTCGGCCTCTTCCCGCTTCACCTGTCCGGGTTGGGCGGGAAGCGCTGCCTGGCCTTGAGAATTCAGCTCCGATTTCACCGGAGCATTGGGATTCTCGATCTGCGCACCGGCATGCGCTGGCGCCGCCCCCAACGCGGCTAGCAGCGCGATCATGAGGGCAAAAGCAAAGAATCGTGAGGAGTTCGAATTCTGGAAATGCTTCAACGCGTACCCCCGGCGGCCAGCGGCAGAACCGCGCGAACCACCCGCCTGGCCAGTTCGCCGGCGGAGCCCTGGATGACCTGCCGCGCATGGGCGGCCTCGGTATCCAACTCGGCCCTGGCCTGGCTCACCTTCAGCCCCGTAGCCTTGCGGGCGACTTCGAGGGCCGCATCCCGTTCGGCGTTCCACTGTTGCACTCGCTGTTCGCGGAGCCTGTAAATCTCGGCGCGGGCGTGACGCAACTTGTTGGCATAGTCCTGCGCGCGCTCCTCGGCGCGGGCGATGGCCCTGTGCGCGTCCTCGATGGCGCCCTGGGTGCGGGCGCGGCGCTCCCCGAGAGTGCGGGTGAGCGGCCCCTGCACCAGGAATTGGTATGCCAATACCAGCACAATGAACAGCAGTGCCGTGGGCACGGCTCCGAGCAGAAAGTTCCCGACTTGTTGAAGAATTTCATCCATGCTGGTATCGGTTTTCGTTCAGGCGATAAAGGTCAAAATCCTTTTGAATAGTACCCTTTTTTGTATCAGGCGAAACCCTTGCCAGTCAACGCGGCGGGGGTGTTTGGACACTGCACTGTGACTGCGGTCACGATTGAGAGAGCGCGGCATCCCTTCGCAGGAAATTCGCCTGAAAATTAACCTTGCTTTTCGCGCCAATCGGCCTAAACTAGACAGTACCACCTAGACCCGGTTCAGGGTCCAGCGGGCGGCCGGTTTCGGGAAACCTTCCACTCCCGATGCCGGAAGCCCGCTTCTTAATTTTTGGAGACAGTTTCCAGTGGTTCAGGGAAAAGTGGTCGGCTGCTTCGCCCTCAGGCCCAAATGTGCCTCGAAGTGTTCGAAATCGCGGTCGCGATGCAGCAGTTCAAACCCACTCTCAATGCAGAATGTGGCGATCAAGCAGTCGATCGTTTTACGAATGGTGATGCCGCGCGCGCGAAGGATCAGATAGTTTCGCGCTGACTGCGTCGCGACCTGAGTGGAAAGGCCCTCAAAGACCGGAAGCTGAAGCAAATCGTTGCAGAAACCATCGAACTGCGAAGGCTTGCGGATGCCCTGCAGAACTTCGCACACGATGAGACTGGTGAGACCGACCTCTCCGCTCCGCACGCCCGAGCCGAGCCACACTGTGTGTGGATTTATAGTTCCGCGGAGTGCGTCAACCCAAACCGAAGTATCGACAATCACCATATCGACCTGCGATTCGCGTTAAGCTGCATTTTCGCCGGTATCCTTGGCGGCAGGTTTCTCATCAAGGCCGTGCCACTCCGGGAAACGGCTCTCGCGCATTGCGTCCAGATCCCCTTCCCAATCGATCTTGCCGAACCACTTCAGAATGCGCTCCTGTTTCTTGAGTTGAACGATTCTGCGCAAAGCCGCCTCGACGGCTGCTTTTTTTGTTGTAGCGCCGGTGGCCTTCATTGCCTGCTTCATCAACTTGTCGTCAATGTCGATGTTGGTCCGCATCGCGCCTCCCGATGTGTAAGGATAGCACGATTTATGTGTATAAGAACTCGGCTCGGCGGATGAAGAGAACCTACTTCAACCGTGCCCCCAATGGCACGTCCTCAAGGAATCCCGCCAGCACCGGCGAGCCATCCGGCGGCAGCGACGCGGCCAGTAGCATGCCGTTCGATTCCAGTCCGCGCATCTTGCGGGGCGCCAGATTGGCCACGATGACGATCTTGCGGCCGATCAACTTCTCCGGCTCGTAGTATTGCGCGATGCCGGCGAGGATCTGCCTCTTCTCGTAGCCGAGGTCGACTTCCAGCCGCAGCAGCTTGTCGGCTTTGGGCACGCGCTCTGCCACCAGCACTTGCGCTACCCGCAGATCGATTTTGACGAAGTCGTCGATGGTGATGGTGGGGGAAGAGGGGGAGGATTGCTCCGCAGCTCCGGGGCCGGCGGTCGGGCTGCCGGGCTCGGCAGTGGGCTGCTGCGGAGCTGGGCTAGGGTTTGGCTTGTTCTCTCCAGGGGCAAGGGGAGCGCCCTCAGGAGCCTGGGCGGGTCCGGTCTGCAGGCGCGCCGAGGCAATGTCATTGGGTACCTTGTGCACTCTGGCGGTGTCGGTGGGCTGCTCAGGATGATGGGGCATGCTGGTGGTGGGCGTAAGCTGTTCCTCACCGCGGGCGGTCGCCGTGTCGGTGGAGGTGGTCGAGGAGACAGAGGGCGACGCCGTAGCCCGGGAGGGAGCTACTTCCTTGTTCTGCCCGGCGGCCGCATCGACGGCGCTTGCGTTGTTTTCGTTCTCGAGATTCTGCATACGTTCCATTGCGTCCTTTTCTGCGCGGGGGAAGAGCGGAGCCGGCTCACCGAATTGGGTTCCGGGCTTCAGCCCGCCCCACGCCAGATCTGTCAAAAATTCCTGCCTTGCCGCGTCCTGTATTTCACCCAATCCCAACTGCCGCCAAACCTTGGATGCCGAGGCCGGAAGAATGGGATAGACCAGCGCTGTGACGATGCGGATGGCCTCGGCAGCGGTGGCAAGCACACGGGCCTGCAGCGCCGTGTGGTCCTCTTCCGAGCGGCCTTCGGGGCGCTTCCATGGCGCGTTGGCGGTGAGGTAGCCGTCGGTTTCGGCCACCAGCGTCCAAAGGCTCTTAAGAGCCTCAGAGAAGTTCATCTCGTCGAACAGCGGCCCGAATTCGGCGATGATGCGCTCGGCGGCAGCACGCAGGTTCGATTCGGCGTCTGTCGCGGGGCCAGGGTCCGGCGCCACGCCGCCGAAGAACTTGTGCATCATGTTGACCACGCGGCTGACCAGGTTGCCGTAGCCGTTGGCCAGATCGCCGTTGTAGCGGCGGACGAGGGCGTCGAAGCTGAAGCTGCCGTCCTGGCCGAAGGGAATTTCCCTCAGCAGGAAGTAGCGGAGGGCATCGGCGCCGAGGACCGTATCCACCGTCTCCGCGCGCACGATGTTGCCCAGCGACTTCGACATCTTGGTGTCGTCAAAGAGCAGCCAGCCGTTGGCGCGCACGGACTTTGGCACAGGGATGCCCGCGGCCATCAGGAACGCCGGCCAGTAGACGCAATGGAAGCGGCTGATCTCCTTGCCGATGAGGTGCATGTCGGCGGGCCAGAATTTTTCAAAGCGCGCCTGGTCGGCGGGATCGTCGGAGCCGTAGCCCAGCGCGGTAATGTAGTTGGCCAGCGCGTCGAGCCAGACGTAGACCACGTGATTCTCATCGCCAGGAACCGGGATGCCCCAGCGGAAACTTGTCCGGCTGACGGAGAGGTCCTTGAGCCCGCTCCTCACGAAGGAAATGACCTCTTTGCGCGTGGAATCGGGCTGCATGAAGCCGGGATTCTCTTCATAGAACTCGAGCAGTTTGCGCTCGAAAGCGGAGAGCTTGAAGAAATAATTCTCCTCGCTCACGGTTTCGGTGGGCCGGCCGCAGTTGGGGCAGGGCGTGCCGGGAGGGCCCTCGACCCAAAGCTCGTCGGAGACGCAGTATTGCCCGGTATAGGAGCCCTTGTAGATGAAACCGCGATCGCGCAGCGTGGCGAACAGCTTCTGCACGCCGCGCTTGTGGCGCTCCTCCGTGGTGCGGATGAAGTCGTCATAGGTCAGCCCCAGCCGGTCCCACAGCGCGCGGAATTCACCGCTGATGTGTGTGGCAAACTCCATCGGCGTGCGGCCGGCGAGCTGGGCGGATCGCTCGATCTTCTGGCCGTGCTCGTCGGTGCCGGTGAGGAACCAGGTGTCAATGCCGAGGGCGCGCTTGCGGCGGGCGATGGCGTCACAGACGATGGTCGAGTAAGCATGGCCCAGGTGCGGCCGCGCATTCACGTAGTAGATGGGCGTGGTCAGGTAAAAGTGCGATGTGCTGGAATCGTACTTGGCCATGATGGATGAAGGCTGCAGCTCGTCGGCGATTTCGGGCCAACGATGTGCCGATAGTCCATCTTACGGCATCGGAGCGCTTGGCCAATCCACCCGCATCTATTGAAGCATTCGAACGATGAGCACGACGATTAATCCAACTACCGCGATAAGGGCGAGCTTCACCAACGCTTGCCTAAACCCGCCGATGACATCCACGCCGATCTGCTGCAGACGCCTTATTTCAGGAGGTTCATTGGCGCGGAGCCTCTTGGAAGCTCTCCGAGCGTGAGAGAGGCTGATTTCCGCGGAACCCAATGCAATTGAGCCTGCGTTTCGGAACCGCAGGATTCCGCAGAGGAGGTCGTCCGTGTCGATCAAGAACCTGCAAACTCGTTCGGACTCCATTGCCGCATAGGCAAGAACCTTCTTCGAGTCGTCGGTGAGAGGAATGTCCGGTTTCGCTGTATACGCAATCGTGGAGCAGGGATGCAAAGGCGTGGCCAATAAAGTTGGAAGTTCAGAGCCCAACTTATCTTTCAGACCCGCAATCAGATTTGCCCGGGAATCCTCATCAAAACTCAAGCCCAATACAAGATGAGCCGGTGAAATAGCCCCCGCTCCACGAAGAACCGCCTCTCTTCGTGCGAAATAGATCGCCCGCCGAGCCTGCTCTGTGTATCTCTCGAACATTGGCCATGACGTTAACATGCCGGGCTCGAACGATTCCACCTGATAAACTAACCCTTGCAAATCAAGGATTTCAGAGGTCTGTTACGTGTATTTGGAATTGCAAAAGCGGCTCGCCGAGCACCTGCTCGGTGTTCTTAAAACCAGGTACGATCTGGCGCCGGAAAACATTCCCATTGAGATTCCGCCGGAGTTGAAGTTCGGCGAACTGTCGACGCCGATCGCGCTGCAATTGGCGCGTACGCTGCGTAAGGCGCCGAAGATCATTGCGCAGGAGATTGTGGGAGGGCTGGGGAAGGTCGAGGGCTTTGCGGGATTCGAGGTGGCGGGGGCCGGGTACATTAACGCTCGACTGGATCGCGCGGTCGGGGTTCAAGCCATATCCCAGGGGATTGCGGCACGTGCAAAAGAACACGACCACGTGCTGGTCGAGCACACCAGCATCAATCCCAACAAGGCCGCGCATATCGGCCACCTGCGCAACGCGATTCTGGGCGATACCTTCGTGCGCCTGCTGCGCGCGGCCGGCAACAAGGTCGACGTGCAGAACTACATCGACAACACCGGCGTGCAGGTGGCCGATGTGGTGGTGGGATTCCTGCACGTGGAAGGCAGATCGCTCGCGGAAGTGCGCGCGCTGCTTGAGGATTTGAAGGCACGTGGAGAGCGGATCGATTACTACTGCTGGGACCTATACGCGCATACCTCGCAGTGGTACGACGAGGGCACGGACGAAGAGAATTCCGCGCGCAAAAAGCTCCGCTACGCCACATTGCATGAGATCGAGCACGGCGGCAACGAAACGGCGGAGATCGCTGAGCTGATTTCGACGGCGGTGCTCCGGCGCCATCTGGAAACCATGCTGCGGCTCGACATTGAATACGACTTTCTGCCACGCGAAAGCGAAATCCTGCACCTGAAATTCTGGGAGGCTGCGTTCGAGCAGCTCAAACAGACGGGTGTTCTCTACTTCGAAAGCGAAGGCAAGAACAAGGGCTGCTGGGTGATGCGGCGTCCCGGCGCGGAAGCTGCCGAGGGCGAGTTAGACGAAGATGCGAAGGTGATCGTCCGGTCCAACGAAACGGTAACTTACGTCGGCAAAGATATTGCCTACCACTTATGGAAGTTTGGGTTGCTGGGCCGCGACTTCGGTTACAAGCCGTTCTTCGCGTATCCTCACCACGAATGTTGGATTTCGACGGAGCAGGGCGTGGAGCCGCATCCCCACTTTGGCGGGGCGACAGCGATTTACAACGTGATCGATTCGCGGCAGAGCGATCCGCAAGCGAACGTGATCCAGGCGCTGCGCGGTATGGGCTACACGGAACAGGCGGACCACTATACGCATTTCAGTTACGAGATGGTGGCGCTGACGCCGCGCTGCGCGGTCGAGCTGGGCTACACCGTCACAGACGAAGATAGGGCGCGGCCGTACATCGAGGTCAGCGGGCGCAAGGGCTTCGGAGTGAAAGCCGACGATCTGATCGATAAGCTGATTGCCGCTACGCGCGAAGAAACCGACAAGCGCCAGACAGGGCGCGACGAAGCTGAGCGGCACAAGATCGCGGAGCAGATTGCGATTGGCGCGCTGCGCTACTTCATGCTGAAGTTCACGCGCAATTCGGTGATCGCTTTCGACTTCAAAGACGCGCTGAGCTTTGAGGGCGAGACGGGGCCTTATTGCCAGTACGCGGTGGTGCGCATCCGCAATATCTTCCGCAAGGGCGGAACTACGCCGGAGGCGGCGCTGGCGGAGTTAGCCGGGATAGCGGAGTTAGGCAAGTTCCTGACCGGCGAAGAGAACGAAGATATCTGGGCGCTGTGGCTGAGGGCCGGCCGGCAGTCGTTGGTGCTGGACCAGTGCATCGCCGCATCGGAGCCCGCGTACCTGGCCAAGCATGTGTTCCAACTGGCCCAGGAGTTCAGCAATTTCTATCACCACCACCACATTCTTACGGAGGAAGACCCGGCGCGGAAGACGTTTCTGCTGGCGACCGCCGCGGTGGCGCTGCGCGAACTGGTCACAGTGCTCGGCTGGCTTGGCATTGAGAGCCCTGAGGCCATGTAAAGCTCCGCCGGGCCGGAGGCTGTATCTTGGTTCCACGACATTACCGAAGACGATCTGAGGGGTGGGCATGTTTATACCAGGTGTGTACCCGATCGCGCTGTTCATGATGATCGTGACCATGATCTGCTGGGGAAGCTGGGCTAACACGCAGAAGCTTTGCAAGGGCTGGCGCTTCGAGCTGTTCTATTGGGATTACGTGTGGGGCATTTTGCTCATCTCGCTGCTGATGGGGTTCACGCTGGGCAATACCGATCCGTCGAGCGCCGACAGTTTTTTGGCGAACCTGCGCTCGGCAGACGGACGGCACATTCTGCTGGCGTTTTTTGGCGGAGTGGTGTTCAACGTGGCCAACATTCTTCTGGTGGCTGCGATTGCCATTGCCGGGCTGGCGGTCGCTTTTCCCATCGGCATCGGGCTGGCGCTGGTGATCGGTTCGGTTTTGAACTACATCATCCTGCCCAAGGGCAATCCGGTGCTGCTGTTCGGCGGCATTTGCCTGGTGGTTGTGGCCATCGTCCTCGATGCGCTGGCTTACCGCAAACTGGTTAGGGATCTGAGGGTCAGCACCAAGGGCATCGCGCTCAGCCTGCTTTCAGGACTGGGCATGGGATTGTTCTATCCGTTTGTGGCCAAAGCGACCACGGGCAGCCGTCACCTTGGCCCCTACGCGGTGGCTTTTGTGTTCGCCATCGGGGTGCTGGTGTGCACCATTCCGGTGAATTACCTGTTCATGCGCAAGCCCATCTCCGGCGCGCCCGTGGCCATGTCCGACTACTTCCGGGGAGCGTCGCCGGCGCATTTTTGGGGCATTCTCGGAGGCGTGATCTGGGGTGTGGGGATGATTTCAAACTTTGTCGCCTCGTATGCGCAGATGGTGGGCCCGGCGGCCGCCTATGCGCTTGGCCAGGGGGCCACCATGGTTTCGGCGATCTGGGGCGTTTTCGTGTGGCGGGAATTCGCCAATGCGCCCCGCGCGGCCCGCGGACTCCTTGCCCTGATGTTCCTGTTCTTCATCGCAGGCCTGAGTTGCGTGGCGGTGGCTCCCGTGGTGAAGTTTTAACGGAACTCAAACTACCGGCTGTAGCTGCGCACCCACTCGAGTATCGACCGCACAGCGACCCCGCTGGGGCCTTTGGCCATGTACGGCTTGTTCTCGTCGTTCCATGCCAGGCCGGCAATGTCGAGGTGAATCCAGGGGGTGTCTTCGGCGAAATGATGCAGGAATTCCGCGGCGGTGCTGGCGCCGCCGTAACGCCCGCCGGTGTTCTTGATATCGCCGATGTCGCTCTTGATCATGTCGGCGTACTCGTCGCCGAGGGGCATGCGCCAGAATTTCTCGCCGGAAGTTTCCAGCGCCGCCTGAAACTTCGCGTAGGTCTCGTCATCGTTGGAGAATGCGCCGGCGTTGATCATGCCCAGGGCTACGCCGATGGCTCCCGTAAGCGTGGCGGCGTTGATAAGGTGGGTCGCGCCCAATTGGCGCGCATAGGTGAGGCCGTCGGCCAGCACCAGGCGGCCTTCGGCGTCGGTGTTGATGATTTCGATGGTCTTGCCCGGCCTGTCCGGTGACAGCGGCATAGCGGTTTGCACATCCCCTGGCTTCTGGGCCTTGCCGTCGGGCATGTTTTCGGTAGCACAGACGATGGCGATGACGCGCACCTTTGGCTTGAGCAGCGCGATGGCGCGCATGGCGCCGATCATGGCCGCACCGCCCGCCATGTCGTACTTCATCTTCTCCATATTGTCGGCAGGCTTGATGGAGATACCGCCGGTGTCGAAGGTGACTCCCTTGCCAACCAGGCCGAGCACCGGGCTATCCTTTACGCCCTCCGGTTCATAGCGCAGCACGATCAGTGCCGGAGGTTCTTCGGAGCCTTGCGCCACGCTCCAGAACGCGCCCATCTTCAGTTCTTTGATCTTGTTGGTCGAATAGACATCGGCTTGCAGGCCGACTTCCTTCGCCATGGCTTCGGCGCGGCGGCCAAATTCTGTGGGGGTGAGCTTGTTGCCGGGCTCGTTCACCAGGGTACGGGAAAAATTCTGGCTTTCGCCGATGATGATGCCTTCGCGGAACGCTGCTTCCACGGCGGCCTTGTCCGCCCCGACCGCCGCCACCGTGAACGACTGGACGCTCAGGTCCTTGCGGTCGCTGCGGTAGGTGTCAGGGTCGAAATCGCCGACGAAGGCGCCCTCCACGGCAGCGCGGGCGCAGGGGCCGGGCGGCAGAAACTGTGCTTCCGGCAGGGCGAAGACAATGTTGCGGATTCCGCGCGGCTTGGTGTATCGCACCGCCGTCCCGGCAGCGTTGCGCACGCTATGCACCGTCGCCTTGGCCTGTTTGCCCATGCCGATGATGAGCAGCCGCTTCGCTTTCATTCCGGCGGGCGCGTGCAGCAGCAGGGTTTCATTCGCGCAGGCTTTGAATTCGCCGCTGGCCAGCACCTGGGCGGCCGCGGATTGCACGGCCTGGTCAGCGGTCAGCAGTTCCGGCTGCGACTTGGCGTCTGGGCCTTTGGCGGCCTGCCTGTCAACGGCGGCAACGGCCAGCAGTTCAGTCTCGATTTGGGACAGGTTAGAGTAGGACAGTTCCGTGCGCATGAGGGAATTGTTTCATTTAGAGGGCATAGTCTGGCAAGCAGGCACTTGTCATCGAATGCAGTTGGTGACATGATATTGAAAGGAGTCCACTCATGACAGATATGTCAAAGTCGCCGGTTCGGGCCAAGACACGTCTCAGTGCCAACGGCCGGGTCGTGATCCCGGCGGCCATTCGCGACCAGCTTGGCATCAAATCCGGCGATACCGTTCTTCTGGAAGCGGAGGATGGCGTGCTGCGGATCGAGTCCTACCCGACCAGGATTGCCCGAATCCAGCGCGAATTTGCTCAATATATCCCCCTCGGAGTTTCCCTGGCGGATGAACTGATCGCGGAACGGCGTGAGGAAGCACGGAGGGAGCAGGAAGAGATCGACCGAGAACTGGAACAGGATCGTGTGCGGAGAGAGGAAAAGATTGCCTGATACCGCAGTTCTTGATTCCTCCGCCGTTCTCGCGTTGCTTCAAAATGAAGCTGGAAGTGCGACCGTCGGCGGGCTCGTCCACGGGGCACTCTTAAGTGCTGTCAACCTCTCCGAAGTGCATTCGAAGCTAATCCAGAAGGGAATGCCCGCGGCTTTGTCCTGGATGACAATCCTCTCATTGCAGTGCGACGTGTGGTCCTTTACGGACGAGCAGGCGCGGGTCGCCGCGGAACTCATTCCGCTCACAAAGCGCTACGGCCTCTCGCTCGGCGACCGCGCCTGCCTGGCGCTTGCCATCGAGCGCAAGGCAAAGGTCTACACGGCTGATCGGAACTGGAAGAATCTCTCGCTTGGAGTTGAGGTGGAAGTGATCCGCTGATCGTCGGGGCCAAACTGTCTGCAGCTATCTTCCCATCCGGTGCTTGCTGGCATTCACTGCGGCTCGCGCTTCGCGGTCGGCCTCCCGGCGGCGCTCGGTCTCCCGCTTATCCCAGTCCTGCTTGCCCTTAGCGAGGGCCAACTCGCATTTGACCCGTCCATTTTTGAAATAGAGGCGGGTGGGGATGAGCGTGTGCCCCTTCACCTGCGTCTTAGACAATAGCTTGCGAACCTCGTCGCGATGCAGCAGGAGTTTGCGCGTGCGGGTTTCGTCGTGGTTGGCGATGTTGCCGTGGGAATAATGGCCTATATGCACATTCAGCAGAAATGCCTCTCCATCCTTGATGAGGCCGTAGGCGTCTTTCAGGTTCGCCTTGCCCTCGCGGATGGACTTTACCTCAGTTCCGCGCAGCGCCATGCCGGCCTCGTACCGCTCCAGGAGAAAGTAATGATGGCTGGCGGCGCGGTTGAGGGCGGCGTCGCGTTCGCCGCTGGCCACGGGGTCGCGCGGGCGCGGGTTTTTGGGCGCGGCGGGCCGGTCGGCCGGGTTGATCACGTGGCTGGTCTGGCGCGGCATCGGGAAGCATCCTTGAATCTTCATCCTAGCACCGGAGCAATTGCGGTCCGCCGGGCGCGGGGGCTTTGCTAAAATGAGGCAACGTTGGATGGGTGCATACCCCCACAACTATCGCGTTCCGGGCGGCCAACCCAGCCAACTCGCGGCCGGCACTTGCGGCAATGCAGTGGGCGGGCCGGCGCACCGGACGACAGGGAGTTCGATGAACCGCGCTGGTCTTCCGGCTGCCGTATTTTTGTCTTCCAACTCCGCTGAAAGCCAGCTTGCGCGGAGTCTTTTCACCAGCAGCCAGCCTGCGCGCTCAGATTCGCAACCTATGAAGCAAACCCGCTCTGTCACCCGAACTGCTTTCTGGGCCGGCCTTTTGTGTTTTCTCGTCCTGCCGGGCTTCTCGTCCGCTCCCGTTTACGCGCAACGGAAACCCTCTGCCAACACCCTCTATAAGCAGGGTCAGGCCGCCGAGCAACGGGAGGACTGGGATGCCGCCTATAACGACTACCAGCAATCGGCGGCAAGAAACCCCAGGGATATTCGCGCTCGCACCGCCATGTACCGGGTGCGGCCCCAGGCATCGGCCCAGCACATGGCCAAGGGCAGGCAGTTCCTGGAGCAGAACGACGAACAGGACGCGCTCACGGAATTCCTGCGGGCCGAAGAGATCGATCCCGGCGATGAAGCCGCTTCACAGCAGATCGCGGTTCTTCGCCAGCGCCAGAACCAGGCCGCCCCGCCCAGCACCACAGCGTCGCCGGAACAGGTCATAGAGCAGCAGGAAATCGCGTCCATGGGCTCCCCGGTTCAACTGAAGCCGGTAACCAACGAGCCTCTCACGCTGCACTACGCCGCAGACTCCAAGCTGGTGTACGAGGCGATTGGCAAAGCTGCTGGAATCAACGTCCTTTTTGACCCCGATTACAATTCAAAACGCATTCAGGTGGACCTCACCAATTCCACCCTGATGGATGCGCTGCGTATTGTCAGTATCCTGTCCAACACGTTCTGGCGTCCTATCACGCCCAATACCGTTTTTGTGGCGCAGAACACGCGTTCGAAGCGCACGGAACTTGACGAGCAGGCGGTGCAGACGTTCTACCTGACCAATGCCTGGCAGCAGAACGATCTCAACGACGTGCAGACCGCACTGCGCAACGTTCTGACCAATATCAAGGTCTATGGACTGGCCAGCCAAAATGCCCTGGTTGTGCGCGGGACGCCCGACGAGCTGCTTCTGGCCCAGAAGCTCATCAGCGATCTGGACAAGGCGCGGCCCGAAGTGGTGGTCGATATCGCGGTGATGGAAGTAAGCAAGAACTGGGAGCGCAACATCGGCTTGTCGTGGCCCGCAAGCGCAAGCGTGGCGCTGCAGGCGTCGTGCCAGTCTTCGGGCACCTGCGGCACAACGGGCACAACGGGCACAACGGGCACGACGAGCACGACGAGCACGACGAGTACGACCAGTCCGACGCTCTACGATCTGGCTCACCTGAATTCCAATAACTTCGCCGTGACGATTGGAGCGGCCACGGCGAACCTGCTGCTGTCGGATTCCAATACGCGCATTCTGCAGAACCCGCGGCTGCGTGCGACGGATATGCAGAAAGCCACCATGAAGATCGGCGAGCGCATACCCATTGCCACGGGTTCGTTCAGTTCCGGGATAGGCGGCGTAGGCGCAGCGGTGGGCGGCGGGTTTCCGGCTGCCGAGACGCAGTTCCAATATATCGACGTGGGTGTCCAAATCGAGATCACGCCCACCGTCCACGCCGACCGCGACATCACTCTCAAGATGAAGATCGAAGTCACCGCGCAGCAAGGCTCAACCACCATCAGCGGCGTCACCGAGCCGATCATCGCGCAGAAAAATACAGAAGAGGTGGTGCGCCTGCGCGAAGGCGAGGCGAACATTCTCTCCGGCATTCTGAACCAGGCGGACGAGGTGAGCTGGAGCGGGATTCCCGGGCTCAGCTCCATTCCCATTCTCAAGTACCTGTTCGGTTCCAAGGACCACACCATCACCAATGATGAAGTGGTTTTTCTGATGGTGCCGCACATCGTGCGAGGAACCGACATCACCGCAAACAACATGCGTCCCATCGACACCGGTGTGGGGCAGAACGTGGAATTGCGGCGTATTGCGACGGAAGGGCCCGGCGCCAACGCCCCGCCGCAGATTCAGCCGGTGGTGACGCAATCGATCGCGCCGAGAGCGCCTGCGGTTCCCACGCAGCCCAATGTGGCTTCGGTCCCAGGCCAGAGCGCCTCCGCGGCGGCGCCGGCGGCGCTTGATCAACTCAGGAATACCGCGGCCGCGGCCGTAACTCCGGTTCCGCAGCCGAATCTGAATGTGAAGCAGCCCACCACGGCGCCGGCGGGAACGCCCCCGACGGCTCCCCCCGGACCACCGCCCGCCGCTGCACCGCCTGCAGCAGCGGCTCCCGCAACCCCAGGCAGTGGGGTCAAATTCATCATGAATCCGCCAGGGCCGGTGTCCGCCGGGGCAACCTTCCAGGTTCCCGTGGTGATCAGCGGCGCCAACGATATCGCTTCGATACCGCTGCAGATTCAGTACGACCCGGCGAAGCTCTCGCTGGTGAACGTGGGACAGGGGGATTTCCTGAGCCGCGACGGACAGCCGCCGACGCTGGTGCATCGGGATGACGGCCCTGGGACGATTACGATCAACGCCTCGCGGCCGCCAGGCGCGCCCGGAGTGAGCGGCGCAGGGGTCGTCTGCATGTTAAGTTTCCAGGCCAAGGCGGCAGGAGACAGCATGATCGTGATTACGCGGCCGGGGGCGATTTCGAGCGCTCAGAAGCCGGTGCCTGCGCAGGGCGCGCAGATCAGCGTGACGGTGAAGTAGAAGACAAATGAAGAGCAGGCGGCCAATCCGGAGAGCGGGCGAGCGGGGGCTCACGCTGGTGGAGCTGATCGTCACCGTGGCCATTCTGGCGGTGCTTGCTTCGGCCGCGGTGCCGATCGCTCGTTTTCAGATCAAGCGGGAAGAGGAGCGCGAACTGCACTACGACCTGTGGATGATGCGGGACGCGATTGACAAGTACAAGGACGCCGCCGACAAGGGAGCTTTCCAGACCAAGCTGGACAGCCAGAATTATCCGCCGGACCTGGAGACGCTGGTGAACGGCGTGGATGTGCAAGGCAAGAAAGTGAAATTTCTCCGCCGGATTCCAGTGGATCCGATGACGGGAAAGACGGAGTGGGGCATGCGATCCATGCAGGACGATCCCCATTCGGACTCATACGGCGGACAAAGCGTGTTTGATGTGTACTCCAAATCGCAGGGCACTGCCCTGAACGGAGAGAAATACTCCGACTGGTAGGGCCGGATGCAAGTGTGGGCTTCAGGCGCGTGATTGTGAAGTGCGAAATGGGGGATCGTAGCCCCCGAGGACTGTTTTTGATCGGTGCGCAGAAAATTCGCAAGTCCCGCCGCGAAGCGGGATTCACCCTGGTGGAGCTGATGGTGGTGATGGCCATCATCATGATCCTGGCGGCGGTGGCTGTTCCCGCGTACCAGGCGGCGATTCGCCAGGCCCGCGAAGCCGTACTCAAAGAAGACCTGCACGTGATTCGCAATGCCATTGACAGCTACACCGCCGACAAGCAGAAGGCTCCGCAGTCGCTGGACGATCTGGTGCAGGAAGGGTACCTCAAGTCAATCCCCGAGGATCCCATGACCCACAGCAAAGATAGCTGGGTCACGGACAGCAGCACCGACCTGAACTCTGTCGACCAGACCGACTCGGGAATAAACGATGTTCACTCGGGCAGCCAGGATCAGGGCAGCGATGGACAGCCGTATTCGGCCTGGTGACGAAGGGTGCCGCAAATGGGCCGACCAAACTAGGGACTAGGGACTGAGGGACCTGCGGGGATTCACCAACCGTGGAAATGCACTAAGAAGCCAATGACCCGGGCTTTGGAGTCTGCGTGAGGACCTCAATTCCCGAGACCAGTGGCATGCTTTCCTCGAAGAGAGGCCGCCAACTTGCTAACTCGCTACGTCGCGAAGCGACGCCAACTTGCTGTTATTGTCTGGAAAACCCAAACGGCCCCAGTTTTCATGCAGACTCGTTGAGCCCCTGGTCCCTAGTCCCTAGTCCCTCGGCCCTTCGCGTCCTACGTGCCGGCCATCACAGACCCCAAAACCTCTCCGGCGCACAATCATCTACTCATGCTGTGTTTTGCCCAGTTCCGTACCCGCAAATCCCGCCATCTGCTCCGCCCCTCACATGTTAACCAGAAAATTAACAATTTCGAAAAAGGACGTTTTCCACAGGCAGTTTGGCAGAATCATCTAAGTGAAACAAAACAAACAATATAGATAGGATAGATCAGAGCAACCATATTCACCTTATCTTCGCCTTTTCCGCCCTTTTCAGCCATGTTTACTAGATAATCAACACCAGGTTTTCGCTTCGAATGAAGCAGAAAAGTTTACGAAAGAGTAAACAACCAAGCCACCAGTTCGACGCCCCCTGTCTGCGCACGCTGAAGCTGCCCTGGTAGAAAGGCGTGCCGTTAGCGAAGACTTGCTCAGAGGTTCCCCAGCCCGGACTCTCGTTCAGTAAGCTGGATCCAGCATGGGAACTCACCTGAGCCCGTCCTCCGAACTCGACTTCGCCTTCCAGGTGGAACGGTACTACTCGGCGCTCCTATCGCGTGCCTATGCCTCACCGGTGGAAGGCGATGAGCCCAATTTGGGAGGGCGGCTTCTCTACGCAGGGGAGTTGGACGATGAGGGCCGGGCAATCGTTGTCGCGGCGAACATCGCGGGAGCCGCGTCGCTCTGCGTGGCTGGCGACACAGCCGCCCAGAAGAGCGCAACGCGCGATGGAATTGTGGATTTTGTGGTCACGCATCTGGACGAAGCCCTGCGCATCCTGAAAAACGAGCTGCGCAAACGGCAGGCGGTTGCGGTCTGCGTGGCGGAACCCGGCGACAAGGTCGAGAGCGAAATGTTGGAGCGCGGGGTGCAGCCCGATCTGATCGCGGCAGGCGGGGCCGGGAATCGCCGACCCGACCCACAAGCGAATTTCGGCGCGGCGGTGGTGATTGCCGTTCCGCCGGAGGATGCTCTGGCACGGGTGACGTGGTCCGTTGAAGAGGCGCCCGCGCTATGGATGCGGCAGATCGACGCCATTGCACTGGCGTGCCTCGGGGAAGACGAGGCGCCGCTGCGCCGGTGGCTGCGATTGTTCCCCCGTTACATGGGGCGCCTAGCGCGAGGGGTGCGTGCTCTCCATTGCGAACCTGAAACAGCAAACGAAATCGCGGGAGCGATTGTCCAGGGAGTGCAGGACGGGCGCATCGGAGTTCCGGTGAGTATTTGTCTTAACCATCCCAGGCAGGATCCGCTGCTTCTGAAGCCTTCTCCGCCGCGGACTGCGGGAGGGTGAACGGATCACGGATTACTGCGCGCTGGCTGCTGCTTCGATGCGGGCCCATAACTCGTTCAGCCCCGCGCCTGTTTTCGCCGAGACCGGAAGAATGGCGTCGAGTTCAAGGCCTTTGCGCAGCGCGGCCAGGTTACGCGTGCGTTGATTGCCGCTGAGGCGGTCGACTTTGGTTGCGACCACGGCGAAGTCGCGGCCGTTGTGGCGGAGCCATTCGATGAGCTGACGGTCGCGCGGCTGAGGCGGCACATTTGAATCCACCAGGCAAACGCACAGGCCCAGGGTTGAGCGGTCAGCGAGATAAGGCTCAATGAATTTGGGCCACTCCGCAGAGATCGACCTGGAGATTTTGGCGTAGCCATAGCCGGGGAGATCGGCAAAGATCATCTTCTGTCTCTGGTTTTGATCCAGGAGCAGGAAGAAATTGATGGCGCGGGTGCGTCCGGGAGTGGACGACACTTTGGCCGCCTTGTCGCCCACCAACGCGTTCAGCAGGCTGGACTTGCCGACGTTGGAACGGCCCAGGAAGGCGATTTCAGGCACGCTGGGAGCGGGGAACTGCTCCGGCGCCATAGCCGAAAGGAGGAACTGAGTGGTGTAGCGCATCCTCTCTGAGGATAAAGGACTGACGCCGGATCAGCACGCTATGTCGCCACTGCGCCAGTCTTCCGGTAGCTGAGGTTGGATGGCGCATCTCCGCAGCCTGCGGCGTTTATCAGGATCGATCCTGATCACTTCAGTGCGTGGGCACGCTCTCGAGCGCGCACGTTGCGCGCCGACTACACGTGTTGGAACCAGATAGCCTCTACTTCTTAGCAGAAGGCGGAAGCATTCCGTTCATTCGCAGATAGCTCGACATCTGTGAGTAATGGTCCTCAAGGTCATCCGTCAACTCCACGAGCGCACGGGCACGCGGCTTCTTCGCCCCGCCGAAATAGGTGATCGTTCCGCCCAAGTTCGAGTCCTGCAGCCCGTCGAGCGCCTTCTGGCAGGTCTCGAACGATTGCTTGAGAATCGGCATCAGCTGGTCCTTCGGGGTCGTGTCAGTGACTGTCGGTCCCTTGCCCGGGCCGTCCCCCGAGAGCATTCCGCACACACCAAAGTTCGCCTTAATGACATGCGAAACGATCTTCCCGTACGTCCACTGACCCGGTGTCGGATGATATCCGTACTTGTCCGCGGGCATCTGCTCGGCTGCAGCGACTATATAACCGGACTGGCGCTGAAAGATTTCCTTCGCACTCGCCACTACCGGGTTCGACGCATCCTGCGCAAGCGCGCATGCCGAAGCCGCTGCCAGCACCATCACTCCGACTGCAATCTTCATCTCGTCACCTCAGACTCATCCTAACCTCTCTTCCCGCCAGAAATGGTTCGTCGAATACTTTCAATTACTTATGAGCCGACCGGGTAGCCCTTCTGGTGAACGCCCAGGAGCATGAGTGCAGGACGGTGCGTCTTTTTTGAGCGTTTGTTGAATGATCGATGGATCGGCAACTTCAAAACCGTCTAAAGTGAGAAGATATCTCGCTGGTTGGGCTGTGGAACCTTGTAGTCCGTGAGGTCCTGTCGAGTACATGTTTCCGGACCGTTGATTTCGCTGGAAGGGAATATTCTGCCTGGCTCATAAATGCCAGGGACGATCGGTACCCAGCTTCTTTGCTCGACATCGGAGCGGATCGGCATTTTGGCGAGAGGCATTGGTAGAATCGGCAGTTGAATGCTAAGGCCGACGATGGCCGCGTGTTGTCGCCGGGGAGTGATACGGACAGCGGGAAGCAGCTTTGGACGTTTGAGGGCAGTTAGGGTAAGCGTGTTACGCGGAACAGATACGGTCCCAAAATGAGCTCACGTCACAACACGTTCATTGTCTGGTGTGGCGGGATCGCAGTTGTGTCGACAATGACCATCGGATGCGGTGTAAAGGCATGGCAATACGTTAGTTTCCGCTTTTCCGCAAGGGATCGAGTCGTATTCAGCCGCGATATTCGACCCATCTTCAATCAGAATTGCGTCGCCTGTCATGGCGGAGTCCGGCAGAGAAACGATGTTTCGTTTATCTACCGCGACGAGGCGCTCGGAGTCGGAAAGTCCGGCCACCGGACGATCGTGCCTGGTAATCCCAATGCCTCGGAGCTGATGGCGCGCCTGGTCGCCAACGATCCTGAAGACCGTATGCCTTACCATGCTCCGGCCCTGTCAAAGCAGCAGGTCGAGCTGATTCGCAGGTGGATCAAGCAGGGTGCCCAATGGGACGACTATTGGGCCTTTGTTCCCCCCAAGCCGCAGCCATTGCCGGCCGTGCAGCGGGCCAATTGGGCCCGCCAGCCCTGGGATCGCTTCATTCTGGCGCGCCTGGAGAGAGAAGGGTTGCAGCCCTCTCCCGAGGCCGATAAGGCCGCTTTGTTGCGCCGCGTCTCGTTCGACCTGACCGGCCTGCCGCCGACCACCGCCGAGGAGCAGGCCTTTCTGGCCGATGCCTCACCAGACGCTTATGAAAAGCAGGTAGACCGCCTGCTGGCATCACCGCGCTACGGAGAACGCTGGGCTTCCATGTGGCTTGACCTTGCACGCTATGCCGACACCAAGGGGTACGAAAAGGACGATAGCCGACCGGGGATGTGGCCCTACCGCGACTGGGTCGTCGAAGCCTTCAATCGCAACCTGCCCTATGACCAATTCGTGATCAAGCAGTTGGCCGGCGACCTGCTCCCCAACCCCACATTTGAAGACCGCATCGCGACATCCTTCCACCGGCAGACCCCCAATAATGACGAGGGAGGAACCGACGACGAGGAGTTTCGTCTTGTCGCGGTGATGGATCGCGTCGCCACCACATGGTCGGTACTGAACGGCGTGACCATGAATTGCGTGCAATGCCACTCGCACCCCTACGATCCGATTCGCCATGCCGATTATTACAAGTCTCTTGCCTTCTTCAACACGCAGGAAGACTCCGACCTTGACGATGATTCCCCCAACCTGACCGTCCCCAAGGACAAGGCGCGCTACGCGGAAGCGGCTGCGATTCAAGCGGAGGAGGAAGCCCTGATTCACAAGATCGAGACCTCCGACCGCCAGATGGTGGAGAAGACGCAGTGGCGGCCAATGCAGGTACAAATGGCCGACGCGAATGAGGCGCCGGCTCTGGAGAAGATCGTTCCCAAGCTTAACCGCTACCTGGACACCGTGCAGCAAGACAAGAAGCTGCCGGCGAAAGCGAAGGCCGAGCAACTGGTCGAACTCCGTGCAACCATCCAAGAGGCGGAGACAAGGCTCGCTCACGCCAGGGTCACGGGTCCGGCGAAGACCTTCCACATTCAGGCCGGGGAAGTATTCACCGACGCCAAGGTTCCTCCGCAGTCTTTTTACGAATTGACAGCAAACACCAATCTACCCGTGGTGACGGCGATCCGCATTGAAGTGCCGCCCGTCGATGCCGAAAAAGCCCGTCACACGCCCGAGAACGGCTTCATCGTCGATAAGGTCGAAGCCTGGCTTGTGCAGCCCAGCGGCGCACGGGAGAAAATCGATTTCCGCTGCTTCGCTCAGGATTCGGAAACGAATCTTCGATCGGCCATCTTTTCCAACGTCAAGCTCGACCCAAAGCCCGGCAAAGCCTCTTACAACCTGAAGGAGGTCGATGTCCCCAGCTCGTTCGCGGCTCTTCCCAAAGTTTTTCGCACCCGCTGGATCGTCGGCGTTCCCGCCCAGCCGTTGCGCGTGCCGCTGGGCGGCCGCATCGAGGTTGCAGTCGAGCAAACCCAGGAGATCGACTCCAAGCCGGCTCTCATTCAGCGCATCCGGCTCTCGGTAAGCGGCGACTCGGGCTGGACAGCGCACGCGCAGAATCCGCAGCGCACTCAGGGCATCGTCCGCCTGCAAGACCTCTACAAACGGCTCGCTGCGATTCCCAGCGTTCAACTGCCGGTTATGGTGGAGCAGCAGCCCTACGAGCGCCGGGCGACGCTCGAATTCGAGCGCGGCAACTTCCTCAACAAGATCGGTCCCGACCTCGCGCCAGATGTAGCGGCGATCTTTCCCAAGCTGCCGGACGGCACTCCGCGCAACCGGCTGACGCTTGCGAAATGGTTCTTCCAGCCCGGCCAGCCGCTCACCGCGCGCGTCGCCGTCAATCGCTACTGGCAGGAGCTTTTTGGAACCGGGATCGTGGAAACGCTGGAGAACTTTGGCAGCGTCGGCGAGGAGCCCAGCCACCCCGAGCTGCTGGATTATCTCGCGCTCCATTTCCAGAACGATCTGCATTGGGACATGAAGGCGCTGTTGCGGGAACTGGTGACCAGCGCAACCTATCGCCAGAGCGCCGCGACGACGCCGCAGCTTACCGCCAAAGATCCTCGCAATCGCCTGCTGGCGCGCGGTCCGCAGCAGCGCCTTACAGCGGAGATGGTTCGCGACCAGGCGCTGCTGGCAAGCGGTCTTCTCAACGCCGCCATGGGCGGACCGCCGGTGATGCCACCGCAACCGGCCGGGGTCTGGAACAGCGTGTACAACAACGAAAAGTGGACCGACGCCACAGGCCCAAACCGATATCGCCGCGCCGTCTACACGTTTGTCAAGAGGACCAGCGGCTATCCCAGCTTTTTGACCTTCGACGCCTCTGACCGCGACACCAGCCTTCCCCGGCGCATCCCCACCAACACGCCTCTGCAGGCCCTGGTTAGCTTGAACGATCCCGTTTATCAGGAGGCCGCTCGCGCCTTGGCGCAGCGCGTCGTGAAAGAGACCGCGCGCATCCAGTTCGGCGCCGCGTCAACCGATGATATTCTCCAGCTTCGCATCAGATACGAAGCCCGGTTGGTGCTTTCCCGCGATCTCACGCCGAGCGAGCTGCCGGTGATGCTGGCGATGTACAAGCGCGCTCTCGGAGAGCGGCAAGCCAGGCGTGTCGATGCCAGCCTGACGGTCTCAGAGAATTCATCCGGAAAGACCGCTTTTCCCTCAGATCATGATGTCGACGCGCTGACCGCCGTGGGCAGCGTGCTTTTCAACCTCGATGCCGCTCTCAACAGGTGATGGCTATGCCCGATTCCGAGGAAATTGACCAAGGCGCGATCGCTAACGATTCCGCTCTCATTGAAAATAGTCCTGCCGCTGACACGCACCCAGAAGAAATCCTGGCGCGGCTCCAGGCGCAAACCCGCCGTCATTTTCTGCGCAGCCTCAGTACGGGTGTCGGCAGCATGTTCCTCGGCAGCCTGGGGTTGAAATACGCCTCGCCGGTCGAGGCTTCGGAGTTGAACATCGACGGCACGCGGCGCCTCGACTTCAGGCGCGACCCCACCCGTCCGCTTTCGGTGTTGCCTCCCCAGTTTCCCGCCCGCGCCAAGCGCATCATCTATCTGCACATGGCTGGCGCACCCAGCCAATTGGAACTCTTCGAACACAAGCCCGATCTGTCCCGCCTCGATGGCCAGGATTGCCCGGCGTCGTTTCTGCAGGGCAAACGCTTCGCCTTCATCAGCGGCGTGCCCAAGCTTCTTGGATCGCAGTACCCGTTTCACCAGGCGGGGCAGAGTGGCGCGTGGGTATCCGATCGGTTGCCACACTTCGAGAAGCATATCGACGACGTGTGCTTCATCAAGTCGATGCGCACCGATCAGTTTAATCACGCTCCGGCGCAGCTGTTGGTGCACACCGGCAACCCCCGCCTCGGCTATGCTTCGATGGGTTCCTGGGTCACCTACGGATTAGGCTCCGAGAACCAGAATCTTCCCGGCTTCATCGTCCTGATCTCCGGCGGCAAGCAGCCCGATGGCGGCAAGCAGCTTTGGGCTTCCGGCTTCCTTCCCAGCATCTATCAGGGCGTGCAATGCCGCTCCCACGGCGAGCCGGTGCTCTACCTCGAAAATCCGCAAAATGTCAGCCGTTCCCTTCGCCGCAGCGAACTCGACGCCATCGACGAGATCAACCGCCAGCAGTACGCCGAGTTTGGCAACCCCGAGACCATCACCCGAATTTCCCAATACGAGATGGCCTTCCGAATGCAAATGGAGGCCACCGACGCTCTCGATATCCGCAAGGAGTCCGTGGCTACGCAGGCGGCCTATGGCTGCAAACCCGGAGAAGAGAGCTTTGCCAACAACTGCCTGGTGGCGCGTCGCCTCGCCGAACGGGGAGTGCGCTTTATCCAGCTCTATCACTGGGGCTGGGACTCGCACGGGTCCAATGCCAAAGAGGCTTTAAACCTTGGTTTTACCGACCGCTGCCGCGAGGTCGATCAACCCATGTCCGCGCTTCTCGCCGATCTCAAGCAACGCGGCATGCTCGAAGACACGCTCGTTGTCTGGGGTGGCGAATTTGGCCGCACGTCCATGCGCGAGAATCGCAACGGGGCGGTGATGCAGTTTGTCGGCCGTGATCACAATCCCGGCGCATTCACAATCTGGCTGGCCGGCGGAGGAATCGAACCTGGCATCACCCACGGAGAAACCGACGCCATGGGCTACGAAATTGTGAAGGACCCGGTAGAGATTCGCGATCTGCACGCCACCATGCTTTATGTGATGGGCTTCGATCATCGCAAGCTCAACTACTCGTTTCAAGGGCTCGATCAGAAGCTCACCAGCGTTAAGCCGGCACGGATCGTATCCGAGGTCCTGGCATGACTTTGCCTGTTGTCCGCCGCTGGCCTTGCAAGCGTTTCGCCCACGATAAGGACAACGAGTTCTCATGATATCGCCGATCCGGCAATGGCTACTCCGTAATCGGCTTGGGATGTTCACGCTGGCGCCGATTCTTCTTCTCATCGTTCTGCTGCTCTTCTTTCCGCCGGACGGCGCGCAACGTTCGGACTGGGCGCAGTTTATCGGTGGCTTTCATCTCCTGACCATCCACTTCCCCATCGCGCTGATTTTCCTGGTTCCGGTTCTGGAGATCGGCGGAAGATCGCGCCGTTTTCGGCATCTGCGCTCGTCCGTCGAGCCGATGCTGGCGCTAGCCTTCTTTAGCGCCATCGCTTCCGCCATCCTCGGCTGGTTTCTCGCGCGAAGCGGCGAGTATAGTGGCCCGCTCGTCTTGCAGCACATGTGGGGAGGCTTCTTCGTCACCGTTTTCTGTTGGCTATGCTGGATGTTGAGGGGCCGAATCGCCCGCCAGCGATTCGACATTGCGTATTTCTGCGGTCTCGCCGTCACTGTGCTCCTGGTCTCATTTACCGGGTACCGGGGCGGTCAGCTCTCGCATGGCGAAGCGCATCTCGCCGAGCACATGCCGAGTCCCTTGCGAGACTGGCTCGGCGTCTCCAAACAAGAAGAACGAGGTCCCACCGCCGCCACGGCCGATTCTTTCTTCGCGGTCCGCGTTGAGCCGGTTTTTCAGCAGAACTGCGTTGGTTGCCACGGGCGTTCAACCCGGAAGAGGGGTCTGCGTCTCGACTCCTATGAGGCAGTGATGCGCGGCGGCAAGAGCGGGCCGGCCGTCAAAGCAGCAGATCTCAACAACAGCGGACTCTTCCAGCGCGTCTCCAGCCCGCCCGGCTCCGAGAAGATCATGCCGCCGCAAGGCAAACGCCCGCTGTCGACCGAACAGATCAAGCTCATTGGACTTTGGATCTCCACTGGAGCGTCACCCAATTTAGCCGACAACGCCATCCAAGGCGTCTCGGCCACCGCTCGTCCCGCCGCCGAGGCTACTTTCACTGAGATTGACGACGCCGCGGTCGCCAAACAGCGCGCCCCATTCGCCGATGCGCTGGCAGAATTGGATAAGCGCTATCCGGGCGCGATCGAATACGAATCCCGCGGCTCGGCTAAGCTGACAATCAATACGTCTCTATTGGGCAGCAAATTCGGCGACGACGATCTCGCCCGACTAAGGCCTATCTACGATCAGTTTGTCGCTGCCGATTTTTCTAATTCCGCAATCACTGATCGCTCGGCATCCAATCTCGCTGCAATGAAGCATCTTCGCACGCTCCGCCTCATGCACACCAGGATTACCGACGCCACCGTTCTCGCGCTAGGCGGGCTGAACGAACTGGAGTCTCTGAACGTCTTCGGGACCGAGATCACGCCCGCCGCGCTCAAAACCGCGGAGCACCTGCCTAAACTGCGACATCTCTATGCCGGAGAAACCAAAATTACGGCGAACCGCCCTCTGCCTGATGCGTTGAAGGGCAAAGTCGTGTTTTGATTCGCTCCAGCTCACAGCCCGATAGGAAGCCGTCCCAAGTAGTGTTGCGCCGGAACAGTTGGGCGTGCGATGAGTTCACGACGAGAACGTGGCCCTAACGCCCTGGTCGCTGCCGCGGGCGTGTGACCGGCTATGTGGAAGTTGTGGTTTGGTTATAAGGTTAAAGCGGTCTTAATGACGTCGTAATTTCCCCGTTGCCGACCAAATACCGTTGCGATACGGGAGCTCCAATGAATACAGGGCATCCGCTAGACAAGATCACCCGCAGAGAAATGCTCCGCCTCTCCGCCGCGGGCGTTGCCGCATTGCAAGGCACGGCGCTTTTCACGCCGGCCGTCGCACGTGCCGCCCCTGCATCCTCGCCCGCCACCATCGAAAGGCAACTCTACTCCACGCTGCTCAAGACCTGGTGCGACGGGCTCATCGCCCGCCAGATCCTTGCATTGCGCGATCTTGCGTTCTACGGCGGCCTGCTCTGCCCCGCCTGCGCGCTCATCCACGGCCGCTGCGGAGACGCCGTCTACCCGCTGCTCAATATGGCGCACTCGACCGGCGACGGAAAGTACGTCCGCGCGGCGAAACTTGTCCATGAGTGGTCGGAGGCGCAGGTGAGCCGCCCTGACGGCAGTTGGATCAACGACGTCACGCTCAGCCAGTGGCAAGGCATCACCGTCTTCCACGCGATCGCTCTGGCTGAGGCGCTCACTCATCACGGCGAGGTGCTCGACGCCGCCACGCGCAGCGCCTGGACCGCGCGCCTGGCCGCCGCCGCCAGATTTCTCCATGGCTTTATCAGCATCAAAACCGGCAATGTCAACTACCCCGTCACGGCCACGCTGGCTTTCGTGCTATGCGGCCAGGTGCTCGGCGAGCCGCGTTACATCGCGCGAGGCCGCGAACTCGCCCGACGCGTCATGGATCAGTTCGCTCCCGACGGCATCCTCTTCGGCGAAGGCCACCCGATCGACGGTCTCTCTCCCAAGGGCTGCCGTCCCGTCGATCTCGGCTACAACGTGGAGGAGTCGCTGCCCTCGCTCGCGCTTTACAGCTTGCTCGCCGGTGACAAACCCGTCGAGCAGCAGGTGGTCAGCGCGCTCAAAACACACATGGAGTTCCAGCTCCCCGACGGCGGCTGGGACAACAGTTGGGGCACGCGCAACTACAAGTGGAGCTGGTGGGGCAGCCGCACCAGCGACGGCTGCCATCCTGGCTTCCTGCTGATGGCGGGGCACGACCCGCGCTTCCGCGAAGCTGCCCGCCGCAACGTGGAGCTGATGGCCGCCTGCACGCACGAGGGCCTGCTCTACGGCGGCCCCGACTACAAAGCTCACGGCGATCCGCCCTGCATCCACCACACATTTACACACGCCAAGGCGCTCGCCGCGGCGCTCGATCGAGGCAGCTTTCCACCGGAGCCCCCGCGCCCCGCCATCCCGCGCGACGAACCCTACGGCCTGCGAAGCTTTCCCGTCATCGGAACCCACCTCGCCGCCATCGGCCCGTGGCGCGCCACCGCCACCGAGTATGACTGGGAGTATCAGGAGCATGTGCAGGCGGGCAGCGGCGGGGCCGGCGGCGGTCACGTGAGCGGCGGCGCACTCTCAGTTCTCTACCACATGAAGCTCGGACCCATCCTCACCGCCAGTATGACCCGCTACGAGATGATCGAAGCCTCAAACCAGCAGCAGGAGCTCGCCGCGCCGCACATGCCCCTCACGACGCGCATTGAGTGCGCTGCCGGCGATACGTACACCAGCCTCAACGACTACAGGGCTTCACTATCGGCGACACGCTCGGGCGCGGGGGTGAAGTTCGAGGCCCATGGCCGCTTGATGAGCAACACACACAAGCCGATGGAAGGCGCCGGCCTGCTGTACGAGGTGAGCTGGATGATTGACGAATCGGGCGTGGAACTCCGGGCCCGCGTCATAGGCCGACTGCCTGCGTCAGCCTCGTTGCAATTCGTCATTCCGGTGATTGCCCGAACGAGCGAGCTGGTGGAGCAGGCGAGCCCGCACAGCGTGCGCATCTCCAAGCCCAAAGGCTCGCTCACCGTCAGCGTCGATGCCGCTAATCGCTTTGAGCCGATCCCCAGCGAGCGCACCTTCAACCTCGTCCCCGGGTTCGAAGCAGTTCCGCTGATCGTTGCAATGCAGCCCGGCAAGGAGATGGGTGTGAAGATTGAGGCCGGTGGAGCATAAGCTCTTGAATGAAGACTCACCAAATCCCCACAGATCAAGACGACCTTCTTGTACGGAAGGAAGAACTTGATATCAAGGGGCTCCAAGGCCGTCTCACAAGACGCCAACGAACCTTCGACATCGCTGACGCTCAGAATGATGTGCTTAAGCATTGTTCTCTGCTCCAAAGCGCAGAAACTTCCGCAACCGCACGCATGGTCGTGGCAACGTCGGATACAAGACCGGCGAGAAGATCGCAATCACGACGAACATGACATTACCAGCCCCATAGCGCGCATGGCCTCGCAGGGCCTATCGGTCGATTGGTTCCGCTTCTGGCTGCAAGGCTACGAAGATCCCGATCCTGCAAGAGCCGAGCAGTACAAACGCTGGGACGAATTAAAGAAGCTGCAAGCGGAAAACGAAAAGAAATTTGCGGCACCCGGCGGAGTAATCCAGAGAGGTAGCCCGGCGCCATCGCTCACCCGGTAAGCCTTGCCTTTCGCCTTTGCCTTGCGGATTTCCGTATCTGTCAGCGCCATCTTTCACCCCAAAACAGCCCGGCGGGAAAAGTACCCCCTCTGGAAAATCAAAATACCCCCGAAAGTACCCCCACCAGCGCGTGGCTTCCACGATACCGCTCTAGACGGTAAAAAGCCCATAGATACTTTGTTTTCAGCTTGCTTGTGGGGTTGTTGGACTGTATTGGACTCTATAAAAACGGCTAAATGGCGGAGAGGGAGGGATTCGAACCCCCGATAGCCTTACGACTATGCCTGATTTCGAGTCAGGTGCATTCAACCGGGCTCTGCCACCTCTCCGGCGGGTGTGGTTGGCTCCTTCAGTTTAGCGGGAAGAGCGGGATAGTGGCAACGGAGCGCGGTTCGGACGTGCGCCCCTCTGGATGTGCAGTGAAAGCGATCTGGCCGCGGGGTTCCTGCATCCATACGGTTTCGGCGCTGGTTGCCGGGCGGAGACTTCTTCGGTCGGACAGCCAAAATTTAGAGATTGTAGCCCCGGTTGACTAGGATGAAGGAAGACGGGGATACGAATCCGCGGTTGCGGCTGGAACGGCGTCGTTCCGCAACCCGGGGACGCGAGATTGGGAGCAAGAAACCCTCTATGCTGGAATTCCACATTTCACGTGGTGCGCGGGAACGGTATCAATTTCCCGATACGCTGTTCAGCTTCAATGGGAACGTGGTTTTTGCCAACATGGGCGGCTGCCGTGCGTTTGCGCACCGCATGAACCAGGTGCGCGAGGCCGACAAACATCCTGACCGGGCGGTACATGCCGGGGCGTTGTTTGCGATGGGGCTGATCGATGAAGCCAGCCACGTGGTGGTGGCGCGTTATCGCGAGCAGTACGACAGCCAGGTCATGACCGACGCGCTCGAATTCTTTGGCTCGCAGGTGGGGCCTGAGGAATTGGACAAGCTGCTGCTCTCGTTCGTGGAGCATTTTCCCGGATCAACGGTGATGCGCGGGGAGCAGACCGCGCTGCAGTGGCTCGCAGGCTCGACCGGCGGCAGGGCTCATCGAGAGGCCGCCCTGGAAGAGTTGCTCATGCTTTGGACGGCGAACCGGAACGAGGCGTTCAAGCCATTTGAGGAACTGTTTGAAGACAAGCCGCTGGCCGAGAAGACGGTGTATCGGCAGATTACGCAGCAACTGCCGGACTACTTTGCCACGCGGCCATTGATTCCGTTGGCCGGCGCGAAACCTGTGAACCTGCTTGAGCTGCTGCGCGCGCCCGCGACTGCCGCTCCGAAGTCGCTGCGCGAACAACTCGAGCTTCTGCGCAATCTCTGGAAGCCGCTGCTGGGGGATAGCCTGGAGCGCTTTCTGCTGATTGCCGGCGACATTCTGCGCGAAGAGGAGATGGCGATCTGGATGCAGTTCAACCCGGCCGCCGCGCAGACGCGCGCCGCCGCCGAAGACGCTGCGCGGCGCCGCCGCGAACGAGGAGAGCAGGAGTGGGCGGCGATTGCCAGTACCGCCGATGTGCCCACGTTCGGCGATCCGGCGCACGAGTACGAGAAATTTTCGCCGGACACCGCATGGATGCCAACCACGGTGATGATCGCCAAGAGCACCTACGTGTGGCTGGCGCAATTGAGCAAGCAATACGGACGGCACATTCGCATTCTCAGCGACATTCCCGACGAGGAACTCGCCGGGCTGGCACACCGCGGCCTCAACACGCTGTGGCTGATAGGGGTGTGGGAGCGTAGCCGGGCATCGAAGACGATCAAATATCTTTGCGGAAATCAGGATGCTGTGGCGTCGGCATATTCGCTGTTCGACTACCGGATTGCAGACGATATAGGCGGCGAGCAGGCTTACAACAACCTGCGCGACCGTGCTTTCCATCATGGCATCCGCCTGGCGAGCGACATGGTTCCCAACCACATGGGGATCGATTCGCCGTGGGTGGTGGAGCATCCGGAGTGGTTCATCTCGCGGTGGGAATCGCCTTATCCCGCGTACAGCTTTGAAGGCCCGGATCTGTCGGCCGACGGGCGCGTGGAAATCAAGATCGATGACCACTACTTCACGCAAACAGATGCGGCGGTGGTCTTCCGTCGTCGGGACAAATCCAGCGGCGAAACGCGCTACATCTATCACGGCAACGACGGCACCAGTTTTCCATGGAACGATACGGCGCAACTCGATTATCTGAACCCCGCGGTGCGCGAGCAGGTGATCCAGACGATTCTGCATGTGGCGCGGCTGTTTCCGGTGATCCGGTTTGATGCGGCGATGACACTGGCCAAGCGTCATTTTCACCGGCTGTGGTTTCCCGGGCCGGGGTCGAGCGGGGCAATCCCTTCGCGCGCCGAATACGGCATGAGCCAGGCGGAGTTTGACCGCGCAATGCCGCATGAGTTCTGGCGCGAAGTGGTTGATCGCGTGGCCCAGGAAGTTCCGGGCACGCTGCTGCTGGCCGAAGCTTTCTGGCTGATGGAAGGCTACTTCGTACGCACGCTGGGCATGCATCGCGTGTACAACAGCGCGTTCATGGTGATGACGCGCGACGAAGACAACGCCAAGTACCGGTCGGTGATCAAGAATACGCTGGAGTTCGATCCGGACATCATGAAGCGCTATGTGAATTTCATGAGCAATCCGGATGAGCGGACGGCGATCGACCAATACGGCAAGGGCGACAAGTGTTTCGGGGTGACCGTAATGATGGCCACGTTGCCGGGGCTGCCCATGTTTGGGCACGGGCAGATCGAAGGCTTTACCGAGAAATATGGCATGGAGTACCAGCGGCCGCGCTACGACGAGACGCCGGACCAGTGGCTGATCGAGCGCCACGAACGCGAGATTGCGCCGCTGCTCAATCGACGCTGGTTGTTTGCGGAGAGCTACAACTTCCTGCTGTACGACTTCTTCCATGATTCCGGATCGGTGGATGAGAACGTGTTCGCCTACTCGAATCGGGTGGGGGGCGAGCGCGCGCTGATTGTCTACAACAACGTGTACGGGTCGACCCACGGGACGGTTCGCATGTCGGCGGCGTATGCGGACAAAGGCTCGGGGCAGTTGCGGCAGCGCTCGCTATGGGAGGGGTTGGGATTAAACGATGGCAGCTCGATCCTGGCATTTCGCGATTCGCTGACCGGGCTGGAGTATCTGCGGCGCACCCACGAGATCGGCGATCGCGGACTGACGCTCGATCTGCATGCATATCAGTCCCACGTCTTTCTGGACTGGCGGGAACTGTATGCTACGCCTGAGAAAGCGTGGGAGCGGCTGTGCGATCAGCTTGGCGGCCGCGGAGTTCCGAGCCTGGATGAAGCGCTGATCTATCTCGAATTGCGGCCGGTGCACGATGCATTGCGCGCCGCGCTCGATCCGGGAGTGGTTCGCGGGATGGCGGAGCTGGCGGAATTTTCGCAGGCTGCGGGAACTCCGGCGAAAAGCAAGAGCGGGAAGGCGCAGAGCGTGTTTTTGGAGCGCGCGTGGTCGGCGTGCGCTGAGTTTCTGGCCGCGGCGGTTGCGGCGAATGCGCGAAGAAGCGGGACACGGCCCGCGCTGGACGTGGTTCAGGCGGCATCCATGTCGCCGGTATTCCGCAAACTGGTGCGGGAAGCAACGCGATTGCCGGCCCTGGAGGAACTGTTCCCGGCGAAATGGCCGACTGGCGCGCGGCGGATGATTCCCAACGCGAATCCGCAGATTCCTTCGACTGCGCTGTGGGGACCGGTGCTGGCGTGGTGCGTAATTCGTGTGGTGGCGGAGGCCATGGATGCGCAGAATCCGGAGCGCGCGGCATTGGAAATGTTCGATAGGCTACGGCTGCGCGAACCCTTGGCGCAGGCTTTCCACGCGCTGGGGCTGGAAGGTGAGGATGGCTGGCGCGCCACGGCCCGAGTGAAGGCTCTGCTGCTGGTGGAAGCCGGTGCGGGTGGAGAAACGAAAGCCGCCGCGGCGGCGTCCACGATCGCAGCGGAAAAGGATGTGCAGACTGCCGCTGCGGAAGCGCTGGTGGCGGAGGCGACCTCGGCTGTGCCGGACGAATCGGGGAAGGCTGAAAAACCGAGAACCGCGGGAGAAGAATTGCTGGTTCCGCCAGGTTTGTGGAGCGATCCGGATATCTGCTGGCTGACCGGGGCGCACGTGGCGGAGAACCACACCTACATCGTTCGCGAGCTATACGAAGAACTGCTGTGGTGGCTGCTGCTGCCGCAGTTGTTGCGCGCAGCCGGCTCCCCGACGCCACGCCGCGCCGACGCTGCGGAGATGAGCGCGAAAATCAATCAAGCATTGACCGCTGCGGAATCCGCCGGATACCGCATCGACACGCTGCTTGGCCCCGAAGAAAGCCCCGAGCCGGATGCCGAAGCGATGGCGAATATTGCCATGCCAGGGACGACGAACCCGCCAGAGCCCGAGCCGGAATCGCTGAACCAGCAGGAGGCGGTGACAGCTCAACCCGTCGGCCCAGCCGATCCGAAAGGCCCGCCGGAAACGTTTTAAGACTATGCAGATCTCTTATCCGGTGCGACTTTCGCTGGGTCGGCGCTGCGCGATCACCCAGAGCGTAACGGCGGCAATCAATCCGATGAGCGAATAGCCTGTGACGATTTGCGGAGCAATGGGATCCTCAGCCATCCCATAAAAGCCTACGGCAATCTTGGACATGGATTCAGGCAAAATGAGCCAGGTGATCGTGGTCTGGATGAAGAAGTAGACCATCTCGACAACAAGAATCAGGGCCACTTTCCAAAGGGCTTTTGTATCGCCTCTAATCAGCTTCACTCCGAGATAAGCAAGATAGACAATCAGAAAAAAGCTAATCGCGCTGAGTCCCAGAAACACGGCCCATTGAGAATGGTTTGGATTGCCGGGCCATCTGCCCCAGTGCATCTGGATCATGGTGGCTGCGTACCAAATTCCAAGCAATGCCGCCAGCACATTAAGGCCGCCGAGAATTCGCATTGTCCACTTGAACATGACGAGCTTTGTCCTCGAATGCAGTCGGCGAAGTGTATCATCCGCGGCGCTCCCGATGTCATGCGCACTCGTTATAATCCGTTGATACGCGAATCAGTGCCGTTCGGAAGGTCGTTTCATGATCCGGGTGCGCAATCTTGTAAAAACCTTTGGTAAGCTCACTGCCGTCAACGACGTGTCCTTCGACGTTGCCGCCGGCGAAATCTTCGCGTTCCTCGGCCCTAACGGGGCAGGGAAGACCACCACCATCAAGATGCTCACCACGCTCCTTCGGCCCACCAGCGGCGCCATCGAGCTCGACGGCCTTAATCCGCAGACCCACCAGAACGAGGTCCGCAAGCGCTTCGGCATCGTGTTCCAGGACCCCAGCCTAGACAGCGAGCTCACTGCGTGGGAGAACATGCAGATTCACGGCGTGCTTTATCACGTTCCGCACAAGATCGCCCGTCAGCGCTCCGAGGAGCTCCTAAAGATGTTCGAGCTCTGGGACCGCCGCAACGACCAGGCGAAAAGATTTTCGGGCGGCATGAAGCGCCGACTCGAGATCGCCCGCGGATTCCTGCACACACCGCGCATCCTGTTCCTCGACGAGCCCACGCTGGGCCTCGATCCGCAGAGCCGCAACCAGCTCTGGTCCACCGTGAAAAAAGTGAATGAAGCCGAGCGCGTCACCGTCTTTCTCACCACTCACTACATGGATGAGGCCGACCGCGTCGCTCACCGGATCGGTGTGATCGATCACGGAAAGCTCGTCACCCAGGGAACGCCACGCGAGATCAAGGAGCAGACCGGCACGGAGACGCTGGAAGATGCATTCCTCAAACTGACCGGCTCAACCATTCGCGACGAATCGGCCAACTCCGCCGACCAATTGCGCCAGTTCGCCAAAATGTGGCAGCAGAATCGGAGGTAGCACATGGGCGTCATCTACATTTTGTGGTTGAGAGAAGTGAAGCGCTACACGCGCTCGCGGGCGCAGATTATGGCGTCGCTGGCCAACCCGCTTCTCTACCTTCTGGTGCTCGGCTTCGGCCTCGGCCCCGTCTTTCAGCGTGCCGGTAACGGAAATTACCTCCAGTTCGTTGCCCCGGGCGTGGTCGGCATGGCGGTGCTTTTTTCGTCCATCTTTTCCGGCCTCGGCATTCTCTTTGACCGCCAGTTTGGTTTTCTCAAGGAAACCCTGGTCGCACCCGTCTCGCGCCTGCAGATCATGGCCGGGCGAACCATGGGAGGCGCCACCGTTGCCTGCATCCAGGGCCTGCTCATCATGGTGGTGTGCATCGTCGCGGGCTTCCGGCCCACGCACCTCATCGCCATTCCGATCGCGCTGGGCTTCATGGTTCTCATCGCGCTTCTGTTCGCTGCGCTGGGCATGGCCATCGGCTCCGGCCTCCAGGACATGCAGGGCTTTCAGCTCATCATGAACTTCATGGTCATGCCCATCTACTTCCTCTCCGGCGCGCTCTTCCCCCTCAAGGGCCTGCCGGTGGTGCTGAAATACATCACCCGCGCCGACCCGCTTGCCTACGGGATCGACGGCATGCGCAACGTGCTGCTGGGCCCTGCCTATGCGGTATTCGATCCCTATCGCGACTGCCTGGTGCTGGTCGTCGTGGGCGCCATCCTGCTGGTCTTTGGCGCCTGGCGCTTCTCAAAAATCGAAATCTGACGTGGTCCGAAAACGCGGTCCCCAAGCTCACGAGAAAGTCATTGATGCCGCGCTCAGGGCAGGCTAAGGGCCATGCCCCGACGCGAGTTGGCTTTCCCAAAGCGTTCCTCAGGAAGCGGTAAAGCTCAAATTTACAGCGTAAAACGTGATTTGTTTGCCGGATCGTGGACCCAAGCTACTGCATTGAGTTCATGGTGACGACTTGTGCAGGAGAGTGGGATTTCTCCGCGACTTCGATCGCCGGGATTGGCTGGGCCGGCGAGTCCGCCTGCTGGAAGGCGGGACCCAAGCCGGATGGGCTTTTCGCTGATGCTGTCTTTTTCGGCTTTGCGCGGAACAAAGCCGCGATGGCATCTCCCAGGGAGATGGGATGCCGCAGGACGAAGGGATTACGAGTTCGTTCGCTCATGGCTCTTCCGGGTAGCCGCGCGCATTACACCGTCACAAATGCGGAGTAATACGAGCAAGGAGTCGGTAGACTTCGGTCCTCTTGAAAGGGTATCCGGCCTGCAACAGCGGGCGATCCGGATACGTTGGATTTTGACATGTGACGGTTGGAAGGTTGACGTATCAGGCGATCAGCGCGTACAGTTCCCTGAACAATTTGATGCAGCTTGCGTGCGGTTGAAATGAACTTTTGTTCATATTTCGCGAAAATCGCCAACGAGAAAATGACGGGGTTCTGGTGCGGGCTGGCGCAATGGCGAAGCATTACCGGCCTGCTGCCAGCCAGACTGGGCGTTCCCGGAGGCCGCTCGAAAGCGGCCTCCGGAAGAACGGAATTACCACCTGGAGATGGTCAGATTATCGACGTAGGCAGTAACGGTTCCGCTTGAGCCCAATCCGTCGACCTGGAACTGAGTCATGATGGTCGGGCCCCAGCCGAGATCGGCAGCGCCAAACGCGGTGGCATCCAGCGTGCTCTCGACGCCATCGAGCCAGATGGAGTGGTAAGTGATGGTTCCCGAGTCGCTCCGATAAAAGCTGAACTGAACGTGGTGCCACTTGTACTGAGACCAGCTGCGCGGATTGCAGCTTGTTCCGCTCTTGCTGACCCAGCTCGGCTTCACATCGCTGGCTGTTCCCTTGTTCACGGTGTAAGCCCAATGGCCGGTATAGCCGTCGCACTGTACTCCGACCAGAACGGTCTGCCCATTCGCCATCACCTGGTTCACGTCGAATTCCAGATTGCCCAATTTGCTCGAGGAGCTTGTCAAATAGACCCAGGCATCATAAAAGAAGTTCTTTGAATCCACGTCGTCGGCGAAAGAGACCGAGTACCTCTCATCTCCGCTATTGGTGAACGAGGTTACATACCGGCGTGAACTTCCATAGAGCGAAGGCGAACTGACGAGTGACATTGACCCGGTCGAAGTTCCGGGTCCCCCGCTGTCGTGAGTGGCCTTCCAGCCGCTCAGAGACTCAATGGAGCTGACCTTCACCGCATAGGACGGAATCTCGCTGCTCGTCGTGGAAGTTGAGGACGTACTCGAAGTGACATCGATGGCTACATCCGTTACGCATGAGCTGTTGGAGCCCCACGCTTTGACATGCAGCGTGTGTTTGCCGGTGGAGGATGACACCGAGGTATCAATCGATTGCGCTTTCACGACAGTGGTGTCGGAGCTGCTATCGAAAGAATAGCCCATGGAAACGACACTCTCGGACGAGCAGGAAGTCGCGGTTGCAGACAGCTTAAAAGGCGAGGAGACGCTGGTGTCGTTGACGGGAGAGTTCACGGTGACTCCGGCGAGTGCCGGAATGGAAAGCGCGAGTACGCCAAAACAGGCGAGTACCGGGTTGCGGGGGATGCTCATGGCAGAGGTCCTTTACGGTTGAATATAGATTTGTGCCTGCCCCTGCTCGCTCTTTCGACAGGGATTTCACATGCGCTGCTGCACGAATGGGCTGGTCCGAGGGGCGCAGGAAGAACACGCGCCGGATCGAGCGGCTCAGCAGCCTCTCATTTGCGTTTCGGCAGGCAAGGTCATCGCGCTGCTATGCCACCGAACGATGCCGGTCAGATCCTGTGTAGCTTGAGGAGAGATTGGACGGCTATTTCTATCGGTCGACCGCTTCAACGCTTCACCTACGAGAGGAATTTAACCGCCAGGCAACTATTTTTTAAAGCTCTGAAGGGATAGTTGCACATCGGTGTGCCGAAATAAAGCGTTATTTCGCAGGTAGATCGATTTTTTTGGGATTTTCGGGCATCCCGGAAATAGTTACATGCATCGAGAAAAAATTTCCCTACGATTGAGTAAAAAATACCCGCGCGAGGTCAACGATCCTTGACCTCGCGGGCGAGCCCGATCTGCTTGACTCTTGAAGCGATGGGCGCGGGGGTCTACGTCATTGAGCCGCCGCGCCCATGCACAAATTACCAGCGGTAGATGCTGAATTCATCGAGGTAGAGCGTGGAAGATCCGCTTGTGCCTTTGCCATCGACCTGGAAATTGGCGACCAGGGTTCCTGGGGCCCATCCGAGCGTGAATGCCGAGTTTACCGTTGCGTTGATCGGCGATTCTACACCGTCAAGCCACACCGACTTATAAGTAATGTTGCCTGCGTCATCGCGCGAGTAGCTGATCTGCACGTGATGCCATGCGTTGGTAGACCAGTTGGAGGGGTTGCACGCAGAGCTTGAACGGACCCACTGGACGATGGGACTTGTGGGCGTTCCAGCGTTTTCGGTGTATTCCCAGGTGTTCGAGTTGCCAGAACACTGGAAGGCGTAGATTACGGTGTCTCCATCGGGGATGACCTGGTTATTGTCCATCTCCAGATTGCTCAGCGTACTCCCTGCCGCAATCCAGACGTGCGCGTCGTAAACAAAATTGGTGGCATTGGAATCGTTGTCGTAGGTGATCGAGTAGAGGACGCCGCCGCCATTGGTGAAGGTGGTGTAATACTGTTCCGCCTGCCCGCTCAGCGACGGACTGCTCGACGAACTCATGGCCCCCACCGCAGTACCCGGAGTTCCGGGATCGTCCTTGATTCTCCAGTTGGGCATGGCCTGAACCTGGTTCACCGCGATTGCATTCGAAGGAATGGGCGCCTGGGATGGCTGGACGATAGAGTAGCTCGCTCGAGCCAGGCCGCTGTTCGTATATCCCGGCGCGACCGCTATGGCCTCAATCACCATGGAAGTCGCAACGGAAATTGCGCCGGTATAAGGAAGCGACGAGGTCGATGGGCTCGAGCCATCCGTGGTGTAGTAGATGATAGCGCCCGGAGTTGCATCCGAGAGCCCTACCAACTGTTTGGTGCTGTAGGTCCCGGATGGAATGGTGAACAGAGGAGTGGCCGCGGTGGGCGGGGAGACCACGTCCACGCTGATTTGCACCTGGCTGCCGGTGCTCTGGCCAAAGCATTTCACCGTCACCGCATGGGTGCCGAGGTTACGGCTGACGGCCGTACTGAACGAAGGCGGTTCGGAGACAGTCGCTCCGCCGTCGATGGAATATCCCATGGACAGGGTAGTGGTGGAATTACAAAGCGTCGATGAAGCGGCAAGCGTAAAGGGAGAAATCACCTTGGCGCCATTGGCGGGGCTGCTCACTATGATGCTGGTCGTGGTGGTGGAGGCGGAGCCGACAGTGATGTTCAGGAGCACCTGGTCGCTCGTGCCCTTACCCCAGCACTTCACGTGAAGGACATGCGCCCCGGTAGGTGCGGATACCTGCGCGGTGAACGATATGGGCTCAACGATCGCCGAGCCGGAATCGATGGAATAGCCCATGGAAACCGCGGGAACTCCTCCGCAAGTACTGGTGCTTGCTATGAGCGTGAAGGGAGAGGTGACTTGCGCACCGTTTACAGGCGTGGTCACGGTGATGGCTGCCGCCGGGACTGTGATTGCCGCAGCGGCGAGGAGGGCAGAGAGCAAAATCTTCATAGACGTTCCTCGAGTCAGGACGGGCAAGCACGAATTGGAGGGAGGCCTGCTCCGCCGATAAGAATCGATGGGAGATCATAACTGTTGCGGCCTTTGACGTAAGTCCGCGTGTCGCGCCGGTGTCTTGCGACACATTGGCGCCAGGCTTGCCGGACTGATTGACTTTCAAGGCTATTAAACGAACGAATAGAGTTTTAGGCGTAATCGCGCTGCGCCCGGTGGTCTGGAGAGGCAACAATTACCGGCAGCGCATTGACGGCCGCCAGAAGAAATACTTAAAAATACGCGCACACGACAGCATCGCATCCATTCGCGAAAATGCATTTCAGCAGGTGTTCACCTGAAATGCCGTTGATGGTCGCAAACCAGGACGAGCTACCCATACGCACTCTCCCACAAGTCAACCGAATCAGCATGTGCGAGCATTCTTCAAAACAGACCGCAGGCTGAAAGTAACCCAAGGTCGGGAACTGCTAGAGGATTATTTGGGGTGAGTATATCCACAAGACGATGAGGATCACAACGGGAAAATGCAGTTCTACCGCGAAGGTTGTAGATGGGATCCGGCGGGCTGCGGGCAGACCTGCCCGGCTTCGATGGCAAGTTCAGCCTGTAAGGCTTTGACGGAGAATGTGTTGGGCAGGGACAAAACCATCCGTTGGGGAGGGCGGCGCAGCCGGAGGGCGATGGTGTGGGCCCGTATTGGCGAGCTGGGTGCAAGACAAAAGGCCCTGCCGACAGCCGTTCATCGAACGGCTGTTGTCAGGGCCTTGTGCACTGGATGGAGGGGCGGCAGACTACGTTTTTACTGGATCGTCACCGAAACCGCAGCTGTTTCCTTGATGGTGCCATTGGTGCCGGTAACGGTTACCGTGTAGGTGCCCTTGGTTGTTCCCGCTCCGATGGTGTTGATCTTTCCTGTCGTAATGCTGCACCCGGCGGCTCCTGCGACGAGGCCCGCGAGCACCAGCAGCCCGAGCAGAGCTTGCCGGGTGCGGCGTCGCCTGGGCAGGAACAGGGCGAAGAGTGCCGCGAGAGTGAAGGCGCCGCCAAGCGCGGCCTTGGAATCGCGGAGCGATGCGGACTGCTGTGCGGCGGTGGTGTTGATGGTCAGTTGCGCGGTTACGGCCTGGGAGTTTGTGATTGCGGGCGCTTGACTGACGGAGCAAGTGGGCAAATTCACCGCATTGGCTGGGCTGGCGGTGATCCCGCACGCCAGGGCGACTGTCCCCGTAAATCCTCCGCTTGGCATGATCGTAATCGTGGAAGTGCCGGAGCCTCCGGCACTAAGGGTGATCGAGCTGCCACTCATCGAGAAGGGCGGATTGGATGATCCCGTTTGAATGACATACGCGGCGGAAGTAACATTGCTGTTCTGCATCGCGGGATCAATGGCGATCGCCTTGATGGTTTCTGATGCCGCGACCTGTATTGGCGCGGTGTAATGGTTCGACGATACCGATGGCGTCGAACCATCGGTGGTGTAGTAGATAGCGGCGTTCGCATCCGTGTCCGACAACGTGACAGATTGCGCAGTGGAATAGGTTCCTCCGCCCGGTGTGATTACCGGAGCGGCGGTAGTCGATTGCGCGTCGAGCAGCCCATAGATGTCGACTTCACGGTAGGCGGCTACGTACACCTTTCCGTTGGTTACAACCGGAACGGAAAACTTGTTGGCGCGTCCGGCTGAGTCGCTCGATTTTGTGTCGCTTTCATAGAGAGTGTTGGCCAGATCATCTGGGTCAAAGGCGTACAATACCGCGGGTCCCTCCGAGTTGAATTGGTCGGCCTTTACTGCCCAGGCGATGCCATTCTGCGTTCCATTGGACGAGATGGAGAAGGTAGGCCCAGGGAACGCCGAAGTGACGGTCGTCTCACTGTCGGGCTTGGTATCCACCACGCCGTTATTCATCTTGAACATCATGCCGGCGTTGGGCGTGCCACCGTTGTCGCCGCCAGCCCACACATAAACATTTCCATTCCAGTAGGCGGCTGTGCTCCAGAAGCCTTGCCCTTGCTGAATCTGGCTGAGAGTGATGTCCTGCACTGCATTGGTGTTGGACGTCGACCCGGACGGCGCCAGACCGCCGAGTTTATCGCGACTCAATACGGTGATTCGGCCTTCCTTGCCGGCCGTGATGATCAGGTGCGGGTTGGCGCCCGGCTGGTCGGGCAACATCAGCACGCCACCGGAGCCTTGATCCCAGTCGGGTGCACTATTGAGTGCCTGCCAGTTGAACGCAGTCCATTCATCGGTGGGAGAGAGCTGGCCGTTGGCGAGATTGAAAGCGACCACGCTCTCGCCGTAATCGGAGTTGGCCTGGAACGGAGTGGTGCGATTGCCATTTCCGGTGACGACGAACATGCGACCGCCGGAGACGTTCGTATCGATGGGCAGTCCCGCGCCCGAGCCCCACACGGACCCGCCATTATCGTCCGGGCTGAGACACATCGCTGCTGTCTGTTGCAGGGTGGCGGCGTTGTAGGCAAACACCCACCCTTCCCACGGGGCAATGTCTCCATGCGACCCGTAGGCGATGTAAACATAGCCGTTGTAATAGTTCAGCGCAGCGCGCTGATTCTCTTGGAAGGCACTGAAAGTGACCTGCCCGTTGGAGCTGCCGCCCGCAGTGCCCGCGACCGTTGCGGTGATTTTTACCGGGCTGCCCGACTGTTCGGCGCCGGTGATTATGTTAATGGCATGCAGCCGGGAGAAGTACTGGCCGCTTTCCTCGGTGTTGGCCACCACGTACATGGTGTTGGTCGCGGGGTTGATGGCAGGCGTGCCTGTGATGCCGATATTGGGCCCGATATCTTCCCCATTCGTGTACTTATTCTCTGGCACCGGGGTTGCCCCTGGACCGGCGCCATGCGCTGCGGTCAGCATGCTGACCTGCCAGATGGGACTACCTGTGGCGTCGGCATCGAAGGCGTAGATGGAGTCGTTTTCCGTGGCGACAAAGAGCACATTGTGTACCTGGCCGTCGCTCATTTTGAGATTGGGCACATAGAGCGGCTGAGCGAACACGTGGTCGTCGACGGTAAGGGAAAATAGCTTGCCGAAAGCGTTGGAAGCGACATTGGCCGGGGTGAGTGCAGTTTCTCTGGTGTTTTGCCCGGCGTGGGTCAGGTCATAGCGCCAGGTAAGCACCGGAACAGCAGTAGGTGCTTGCGCCAACACACTCGAGGCCATTCCGCAGAGCAATGCCCATGCCAGGGCGCGAAACCCGAATGAAGATGCGAAAGCTTGAACTCTTGCGGAGAGGAACGACCGCAACTGCACGCGAGATAAGCTGCAATCTTTAGACATAGCACCTTCACCGGGGATAAATGAGTAAGTTGGTTCCCAGCAGCACAGTAACAAAGCAACAACACGGCGCCGCAAGGCACAAATAGCTGCCGTCAAAGGCACTTCTGATTGACACAATTCGAACTATCGGGGTAAGGAAGCCAATCCTTCCTCGCTAACTGGAAACCATAGGTTGTGCAACCGCAAGTGGATGTCGGTTATCTGGGATTCTTCCGAAAACGCGGAATTTCACACTCGAATCCGCAAATGGTTCGATGGTGCACGTGCGGGCGGAAGTTGCTTTTAGAGAAGGTTGCTTTCGATGTCGGTCTCCTTTACGGCACAATAGTGGACATGGGCATGAGGGTAGGGCATTTCTTCGTCCGTCCTAATCACCGCGGTGATCGATTGATCGGCCACTGCATCTTTTGGGGAATGTTGCTGTTGGTAGTTTTACCGTTCGCAGCAATGCTTCGCGCCCAGACGGCGAAGGTTTCGTTGGGGATCGCGTGGGACGTGCGCGGTATATGGCAGGTGGATGGGACGGCCGCAACACTGCGCGGCGGAGACGCGGTCCAGCCCGGGTCACTGTTATTGCCAAGTGCGTCCGCCTCAGATCACTCCATTACCATTCTGCTGCCCGACGGGCAGCGGATTCTCTGCGAATGCTTTACGGCGAAGGATTGCGCGCGTGGATTCCGGGTGCCGTCCCTGTTTCGCGCCCCCGAGCCATTTGCAGCGGAGATGCTGGGGCGGATCCGCGCGGCGCTGGTGCAGCAGCGGGGCCAGACGGCGGCTCTGCTGGCGAAAGAGCCACGCATCGCCAGGGATGAAGCGGTAGCTGTGCCCGGGCCGGAAAACCGGATCGAGATTGGGGGCCTGGCTGCGGCGCTCTCGAACGGCGAATATTTCGGCGATCTGCGATCGTTTGACGCACGATATCCACAACAATCCGGCATTCCGCTGGAGAAATCCGGCCGCTCGATTGCATTGACAGTGCCTGGCCCGGGACTCTTCTTACTCACGATTATCGATTCGATGAAGAGGCCGCGCATCGAGTTCATGATCGCTGTCGAGCCCGTGCAGGACAGTAGCGTTACCAAGGATTTCCAAGAGGCGCACGCGCTGATGAAGGAGTGGCGTGAGGATTTCTTCAACTGGCCGATGCACGACTTTCAGCGCGCCTTTCTCCAGTCGCTGATGCTGAATATCCGGCCGGTGCCCGGCAGCAAACGAGAAATGGAACGCACGGATGCGCCACAGTCCGGCGTTACCGCGGAACCAATATTTACTCCCAAGCCCGGAGTGCTTGAGGGAGATACTGCCGTCACGCTGCAATGCGCGACGCCGGGCGCAGTCATCCATTACACAGTCGATGGATCGCAACCTTTGGAGAACTCGCCGGTTTATCACGCGCCCATCCTCATGAAGCGAGTTCCGCTGAGGATCAAGGCGTGTGCCGAGTCGCCCGGGAAGAGGGACAGCCCCGTGGTCACGGGCAACTTTCGCATCCAAGGCCAGAAAGACTGACCGCGCCGGAACTCGATCCGCGATTCAATCTGCGCGCGGGGTTCCGGTTACGGTCACGGTCACGGCTTGGGGAGGCACATCGCCGGCGGTCGCGCATGGCCGGCGCGCACTCCGCAAGTCATTGTTCGAAATCGTGATGTTGGCCGACTCGCTTCCATCGACCGCAACAAACGTATTGGTGCCGGAAGGCGCAACGCAACCCGAAATCGACACGTTGCGCGCGTTGGAGAGGTCCACGATGGGCATGGATCCGCTCACGGGTGTGCTCGCCAGGGACGTGATGCGCGCCCCATCCACATCGTTAAACAATAGCGTTGGCCGTTGTTCTCGCGGACTCGCTTTGAACTCGAGATGATCCAATTCCAACTCGCGCGCATGCCTGGCATAGAGTCCGGATGCCGGCAGCATGCCGAACATGCGCGCCTCGGGATAGGCGCTTTCCTTCTCCGGCACGGCGCGGCCCACCCATTCCGGCCGCGAAGGCAGTACATTCTCAATGCGGATATTGGAGAGCCTAACGGCCCGAACTTCATCTCCCGGCAGGCCGGTGATGGAGCTTGCGAGGATGGTTTCGGAGGCCTGGATATTGTCGATGCTTACGTGGCGCAACCCGTGCTGGGGATAGTCGTGGACTCGCTTGCGATTCCCCAGGCGGATAAAAATGGGCGTGCGCGCCCGCTGCATCTTGATCCCGCTCACCGTGACGCCATCGATCCAGCCGCCGTCGATGACCTCCAGCGCCACTCCCGAAATCACGCGCTCGCCGAAGCTTACCTCACCATTGGAAATGACTGAGTTGGTGAAGGAGATGTTTTCAAATCCGCCTTCGGACGAGGTGCCGAGCTTGAATCCGTTGCAGCACGTGGTCAGGGAGCAGTTTGTCACCACCACATTCTTGATTAACCGCGGCTCCGGGCCGAGCGGGTTCTCGCTTTTAAGACATATAGCGTCGTCGCCGGTCTCGATTGTGCAACCGGACACCTCCACGTTCTGGCAACCGGTGATGTCGATGCCATCGGTGTTGGGACCATAAACCGGGTTTTTGATTGCCATGCCCGTGATCTGAGCGTCATCGCAGTTGAGCAGGTGCAGAGTCCACCCTGCGGAGTTCTCAAGCCGCACACCCTCCACGCGCACTCTGCGGCAATTTGCGAAGCGAACCATGGGGCTGGGACGGCCGGATTTCTTTTCCTTGTACGCGTGCGATGCAACTTCGGCCCATTGCTCATCGGGCGGCAGCGGGGCGCGTCCCGAAGACTCCCAGAAACTCGCCCCCTGGCCGTCGATTCGCCCGGCGCCGGCCAGTGTCACCTCTTCCGCATCCCTGGCATAAATCAAGTGACGCTGGCTGGCGTCGACGCTTCCCGGAGAGCCATGGTAGTCGCTTAGCGATTTGCTGCCCAGTAGAGTGCAGCCCGCCCCGAAATATAGGCCCACCCTGCTCTTCAGATCGATCCTGCCGCTGAGGAACGTTCCCGCGGGCAGGTAGACTGTTCCGCCGCCGGCTTGGAAAGCATCGTCGATGGCGCGCTGAATCGAAGCGGTGTTGATGGTCTTGCCGTCAGGCCTTGCGCCATAATCCAGAATGTTTCTCATCGCTTGGACAGGCGGCGCGAATCCGCTGCCGGAAGCAGCCAGACCCAGGAGATATGAGGAAGCGGAGAGGAATTCTCTTCTCAACATGCACGAGACTCCTTGTCCTTTGATGGTTCTCACATGGCGTTCGGTGATGTCGAGTTAGCGCTTTACCAGCCGGGTTGACTTTTTCTGGACAACCTCCTACGATTTCAGGTGAAAAGGTGAAGGAGTTCACCTTTAACCGCTGTCCATCCAATAGGCCGGACAGATGATGACTCCTGGCAGGGAAATCTGTCGCGGAGTCATGTCCCGGCCAGGTCCCTGAACGACAACTTAGGAATTCGTGCTCATGATGAACACCTGGGCTCTGTGTGCGCTCTGGGTGGCACTGGCTTTAGCGGCGACGCTGTTGGCGATCTGGTTCAAGATCTCGACAGCGCCTTCTGAGATTGTGGCAGGCACGCGCGTAAACAAAGGAGAATAGATGCTGCAGAAATACCTGTTCATTGCGCTTGGCGGTTCGCTTGGGTCCATCGCCAGGTATTGGATCGGCTCTACCGTCTCCGGCCGGCTGGGGGCGAAATTCCCCTACGGAACGTTTGTCATTAACATGACCGCCTGCGTCATCATCGGCTTCACGCTGACCTTTTTCGGCAAGCGCGCGGAGCTGAGTCCAGCCTGGCGCTTTCTGATTCCTATCGGATTTGTTGGAGCATACAGTACATTTTCAACCTATGAGTGGGAGACGCTCTCGACTCTCCGCACCGGTGCATTCCTGCTTGCGGCGCTCTATGCTGTCGGCAGCCTTCTCCTGGGTCTTGTCGCCGTTTGGGGCGGCTCCCTTCTCGCGGAGGTAGTATCGTGAGAACGCGTCGGCAAGTCGTCGTCTAAGAGACGATGAGCAGTTGATCGAGGAATTGCAGCAGCTACGGAATGAAGCGGCGCCGGACAGGACCGGATGGGGAGCCGTCGGATGGGCTGCCGAGTTTCTGGTTTCGCCGCGTGGGCTGCATCCGCAGGAGGACGTATGTTGAGTGCCGGAAAGGCCATGAAAGTCTCTATTTATCTGAGCGAAGGATCTAAGCATCACGGGGTCCCCACGTATTCGAGCGTTCTCGATTTTCTCTTTTACCGTGGCGTATCCGGCGCAACCGTTATGAAGGGCATTGCGGGTTTCGGCGCGGATCACCACATGCACTCCGCCAGTATCGTTGATATTTCGGACCATCTTCCGCTGAAGATTGAATTCATCGAATCCAAAGAGAAGGTGAGCGAACTGCTTGGAAAACTTGAGGAGCTTGTGGGATCCGGCATGATCGAGGTCCAGGAGACCACCCTGGCAAAGCCCGCGCAGATGTCGAAGCCGAAAAAGGCTGTTCCTCCCGCGCACGTGAGGATGGAGGGCAAAGCGAAGATGATGCGCATTTATATCGGCGAAGCTGACCAGTGGAAAGACAAGCCACTGTATAAGGCGCTCGTCGAAGCCATGCGGGCCAACGATATTGCCGGCGTCACTGTCTACCGCGGCATTCTCGGCTATGGCGCCCACCGCCGGATGCATAAGGACAAAGCTCTCCATCTTTCTCACGATTGCTCGATCATGCTCTCCGCCGTCGATGCCGAGGAGAAACTGCGATCGTTCCTTGCGGTTGTCGATCAGATGGTGGAAGAGGGATTAGTCGTTCTATCCGACGTGGACATCATCAAATACTCCTATCGTGCACTGGGCGTCGATCTGCCAGAGTCGCAGGCGGGGCGGGAAAGCGCTTCGGCATGAGCGGAGGCTCACAATGAAAGACCAATTTCAAGCGCGCATGTTGCGTATTCATTTCGGCGAAGGCGACAAATGGCAGGGCAAGCCTCTGCATGAAGCGATTGTCGCTAAATGCATGGAGCTGGGAATGGCCGGCGCCACCGTGTATCGAGGAATCGAAGGGTACGGTGCAAGCACCAGAATTCACCATGCCAGTCATTGGATTTTTTCCAAGGATGCGCCGATGATGCTGACCATCATCGACACCGAGGAACAGATTGGAAAACTGATTCCGCATCTCGACGTCATGGTCGAGGAGGGCCTCATCGCGATGTCCCATGTTGAAGTCATTCGATATTCGCGGACTCCAACCAGCCAACCGGCGAAGGTCTAAAGTGCGTGGTTCCGCAGTATAATTAGGGGCGAAGCGGGAGTAGTTCAGTGGTAGAACGTCAGCTTCCCAAGCTGAATGTCGCCGGTTCGATCCCGGTCTCCCGCTCCAAAGTTCCGAGTTTCTTACCCGCCGATTATTCCTTCTCCTGGACCTTAACTACGAAGTACGTAACGGTGCTGCCTTCGGGCACGAGCATCTGGTGGGGCACGCCGGCGGGGATGTGCACCACGTCGCCAGCCTTGACGTCCTGACGCGAGCCGCCGTTCACACCCGAGCCGCGGATTTCTCCGGGGTCGGTGGTCTTGCGGTCGGCCAGGTCGCCGCCGGTGACGACGGTGGCGCGGCCATCGACGATGAAGAACACGTCGGCATAGTTCTCGTGCAACTCGCCACCACCGCTGCGGCTACGGAAGGCGAGCATCGTGTAGTGGTGCGGATACTTCTCGATGGTTTCGCTGGCCGAGCCGTCGTGCTGGGCGGCTTGCTCGCGCAGGTGCTGTGCGCGCTGCATGAGCTGGTCGTGAGTCCAATGGTCGAGTTTCATGGTTTGTGCGGATACTCCCGAGGTGAGAAGCAATGCAGCTGCGGCCAGCAGCATGGCTGTGGTGATCGGCTTCGCGACTTTCATGGTAGCCTCCGTTGGTCTGGGCTGAATCAGGGCGGGCTCAGAGCAAGTCTGCTATCGCGAGCGGATCCATATCGCTGTAGACCTGGTTTTCACCGCCCATGCCCCAGCAGAACGTGTAGCTCGCAGTGCCGACGCCGGCGTGAATGGACCAGCCGGGCGAGATGACCACCTGCTTGTCGGCTACGACGAGATGACGCGTCTGGTGCGCGGGGCCCATCAAGTGTACAACGCGCTCGGCAGGGGGCAAGTTGAAGTAGAGATAGACCTCGGAGCGGCGCATGTGAGTGTGCGGCGGCATGGTGTTCCACACGCTGCCCGCGCTGAGTTCGGTGAAGCCCATGACAAGCTGGCAACTGTGTGGGCCTTCGAGATGGATAAGGCGGCGGATGCGGCGATGATTGGCGGTTTCAGCGGAGCCCATGACGGTGGCTTCGGCGGCCGCGGATTCGATCCTGGCGACGGGATGGGCGGTGTGCGCGGGATAGCTGAGCAAATAGAATTCCGCGGGGCTGGCTGGATGGTTGCTGGAGAAGGCGATGTGCTCATTTCCCCGGCCGATGTAAAGCGCGTCGAGGGGATCGAGTGGATGGGCTTCGCCGTTGACGTGGACGGCGCCCGGGCCGCCGATGTTGAGCACGCCGATTTCGCGTCGTTCGGTGAAGTATTCCGCGCGGAGATCGGGATCGGTTTCGAGTGTCAGCGGATCGGCAAGAGGAACGGCGGAGCCGACGATCGTGCGGTCGAGATCGATGTAAGCGAGGTCGATGCATCCGGGCTGAAAGAGGCCGTCGACGAGAAACGCGGAGCGCAGCTCTTCGGTGGTCATGCGGGGAAAACGAAGGGCATCAGCAACCTGAATGAGTCTCATTTTGTTTTCGACTTTCTCGCCGGTGGATTTGGCTTAGCGGTGTGCGCGGATTGCTTCTCGCCGTTGTTTGCAAGCACCTTGGCGCGGTGGATTACGGAGAGCAACATGGGTCGCGTGAGCTTGCCGGTGTTGGTGTTTTGCAGCGAAGGATGATAGCTGGCGATGACGGTGAGGCCGTTGGGCAGTGTGAATTCGGCGCCGTGAGCAAAGCCGTATCCGGCGCGCGTGGAGAGGATGCCGGTGCGTTTGGCCCATGCCAGCAGGCCATCGAAGGCGATACGTCCCAGGCAGACGACCACGCGCAGATTGGCGAGCAGGTGCATCTCTTCGTCGAGCCAGGGCGCGCAGTTGCGGATCTCTTCGGGCGTGGGTTTGTTGCCGGGCGGCGCGCAGCGAACCACGGAGCAGATCCAGAGGTCGTGGAGGCGCATGCCGTCGTCGCGCGAGGTGGCTTTGGGCTGCGAGGCGAAGCCGGCCTGGTGGAGCACGGGATATAAAAAATCACCTGACCCGTCGCCGGTGAAGGGGCGGCCGGTGCGATTGGAACCGTGGGCGCCGGGAGCGAGGCCGAGGATGAGGACGCGGGCGTTCTGAGCGCCGAAGGAGGGAACGGGACGGCCCCAGTATTCCCAGTCGGCATAGGCGCGGCGGCGCACGGTGGCGATGTTGGTGCAGTGTTCGCGCAGACGGGTGCAGCGCTCACAGGCGGACATGCGGGCGTTGAACTCGTCGAGCGCGGTGGGGACAGAAGGCATAGCTCGATTTTAAGGGATGAGTGGATTCGAGTGCGCTCGCACGCAGGGCAGTTGCTTGCATTGGTGAGCCGGCGGCGCGAAAATGGCATCCCATAGTTGTGTGTGAACGCGCCGGCTTTGAGTTGACTGCAAGGCTGGTTTTTTCCCTGTCGAATTCATTCTCTGGAGGTGACGATGAAAGCTGCGAAACTGCTTTTGCTGGCTGGCGATTTTGTTGAGGATTACGAGATCATGGTGCCTTTCCAGGCGCTGCAGATGGTGGGGCACTCCGTGGACGCCGTTTGCCCGGGGAAGAAAAAGGGCGAGCAGGTGCGGACTGCGATTCACGATTTCGAAGGCGATCAGACGTACTCGGAGAAGCGCGGGCATAACTTCACGCTGAATGCGACGTTCGACGAGATCGACGTGGCGGATTACGACGGGCTGGTGGTTCCGGGCGGGCGCGCGCCGGAGTATCTGCGGCTGAACGAGAAGGTGCTGGATATGGTGCGGCACTTTGCGAATGCCGACAAGCCCATTGCGGCACTGTGCCATGGGCCGCAACTGCTGGCCGCCGCGGGGGTGCTGAAGGGGCGCAAGCTGAATGCATATCCGGCATGTGCGCCGGAGGTGGAACTGGCCGGCGGCACGTTTGTGAAGCTGGACTTCAGCGACGCTTACGTGGATGGGAACCTGGTGACGGGGCCGGCATGGACGGCGCATCCGGCGTGGCTGGCGAAGTTTCTTCAGGTCATCGAGGCCCACGCTGCGGCATCCGTTGCGTCCTAGATCGAGTTCGGGCTTCGATTCCTCAGTACCAGAGAGTAAACATCGGAAGCGGCGCATTTCGGGTCAGATCCAGGCTTTTTGCCATTTCTATGACTTTCCGGAGCTAGCGGAACTCGCTGCCTATCCGTAAACCATTGATTTCATTATGTTGGCGAAGAGAAGGTGAAGCTGGGGGGAGGGGGAGGGGTATTATTTTTCTGGTTACCAGCCTTGCAATCCTTGAGAAGAACTTCACAGTTCTACTGAGGAAAGTATGGCTCGGGTTTGCGGGCGTGGCTGTGAGCGCTGTCACGGAAGGTGGTTCGATCATCGAGAACTGGTTGGAGCCTGCTCAGAGAGCGCTTATCCTGCCGTGACTGGTTTGGTCGCCCTCACTTGCTTCAGTGGAAGGGCTGTGGCCGCGTTCAGCGACTTTTGGATTTCGGCGAGGATGGAAAGCGCGATCGAAGCCGGCGTGTCCGCGCCAAGGTCGAGGCCGGTGGGGCCGTGGACGTCTTCAAGCCATTGTTCGACCAGCTTTGTGGTGGGGACGAGGTTGAGCAGTCGTGCAGCTTCGGCGAGAGCTTCGCAGGTGCGGCGCTGCGGGCCGAGGATGCCGATGTAGGCGGGACGCTGTTGAGGCGCGCAGGCGAGCAGGAAGGCGAGGATGTGCGTGTCCTGTTCGTAGCTGTGGGTGGCGAGGACGGCTGCGTCGCCGGGATGAATGTCGAGTTGTTCGGGTGCTGACGGCTCGTCGACTTTCTGGCGAGAACTTCCCTCAGGGGCTAAAGCCCGGCTCATTTTTGCGTGCTCAACGGCACGACTAAAGTCGTGCCCCTTCAAAGCTTCGTGGTCCTGCACTTTCAAAGCTCGGTCCAATGATTGCCTTTCTGCGTACTTTGAAGCGGGCAATTCCGAAATCTGCAAAGGGATTACCAAATCGGCGGCGGGGAAGCGTGCGGCAGTGACGAGGTGCGAGCGGCTGTCGGCGATGGCGACGAACCAGCCTAGTTCGCGCGCCAGTTTGTGCAGCGGCTTCGCGTCATCTCCGGCGCCGAAGATCCAGAGGCCGGGTCGGGCGGAACGATAGTCGACCCAGACGCGAGTGCGCACACCATGGACATCGACCGCGGTGTCTCGGGAAGTGCGCTCTTCGAGCGCTTGCAGCGCCAGGAGCGCCAAGTTCCCCTGAGCCCTATCCTCGTCGAGCAACGGAAGGACGAGGTCTCTGGTGAGCGGAGAGGCAAACCTGCGGCTACCGATTCGTGGACCTTCAAGCACAGTGGCGATAGCAAGAGTAATGCGCCCACTCCATGCCGTGTGGAGAGCTTCGAGCAGCGGGCGCGCTGTGGCACTGCGCTCGAGCAGAATGAAGAGGACGCCTCCGCAGCCGGAGCCGTAGGGCAGGTCGCCATCCTCTTCGAGCGTGGAGTAGCGTTCCACGACAGGACCGTTCTCGGTGAGCCACCAGGCTTTTTTCGCCACTTCGGCTTCGAGGCACCCGCCGCTCACGGTGCCCGCGCGCCGGCCGTCCGGCGCCAGCAGCATGCGCGCGCCGGGGCGGCGATAGCTTGACCCCTGGACGGCAACGACGGTGGCCAGTACGTAGTCCGCACCGGAATTCCGCAGTTCGCGCCATAAGGGCAGAATGTGCTCGAAATCTGTCATGGAGGCTCTGTATCCATTAAACTCCAACAATCTTCGATTGCAACAGATGTTCGATGCGTACCGGCAATTCGCGCACGCGCACGCCGGTGGCGTGGTGTACGGCCGCGGTGATGGCAGGAGCCACGCCGGCCAGGCCGATCTCGGCAATGCCGCGCGCGCCGTATTCGCCCATGATGGGGTCAGGGTAATCGAGGAACGTGACGTCGATGTCGGGAGCATCCGCTGAGGTGGCAACCAGGTAGTCGGCCATGCTGCCGTTGATGGGCTGCCCGGTGCGGTGGTCGTAAACGGTCTCTTCGAGCAGGCCCATGCCCACGCCCATTACGACTGCGCCGGCAATCTGGTTGGCGGCGGCCTTGGGATTGATGATGCGGCCTCCGTCGATCACGGAGACAACGCGGCTCACGCGCAGGCGGGCGATCTCCGGCTCCCACTCGACCTCAACAAACTGCGCACCGAAGGAATGGATCGAGAAGCCCTTTGATTTGGGATCTTCCCACGTGGGCACGGTTTTGCCTTCGGCGCTGACGCGCGCCAGCTTTGCGGCCTGGAGAATGTCGGCAAAGTTCGCGCCGTCAGTGTAGGCCTGATCTTTCTTATGGACGCGGCCGCCGGTGAAGGCGATGGTTTCGAGCGAAGCGCCGTGAAAGGGCGAGCCCTCAGTGGATGCGGCGACCTGCTGCAGGCGCTTAATGGCGTTTTCGGCGCCCGCTGCAATGGCGTCCAGCACCGAGCCGGTGACCATGGAGCCGCCCGACGTTGGGCCTTCGGGAAGGCTGCTGTCGCCGAGAATGACGTCGATGCGGTCGAGCGGCACGCCGGTTTTTTGGTGCAGCACCTGGGCGAAGATGGTGTAAGTGCCGGTGCCAATGTCCTGCGTTCCGCAGCGCACACAGAGGCGGCCGTCAGCGCAGAATTCGACGGCGGCGGTGCAGGGAAGGCGCACCGCGACCCAGCTTGCCCCGGCCATGCCCCAGCCGAGGATTTTGCCGTCGCGGCGCATGGAACCGATAGCGGCGTTGCGGCGCTCCCAGCCGAATTTCCTGGCGCCCACTTCGTAGCACTCCTTGAGGTGGCGCGAAGAGAAAGGGATGTTCTTGTTGCTCTCGTCCTTGTCAGGCTCGTTGAGCAGGCGGAGCTGCAGCGGGTCCATCTTCAACTCGTCTGCGAGCTCGTTCATCGCCGCTTCCAGCGCGTAGAGACCCGGCACGGCGCCGGGGCCGCGCATCCACATCGGCGCGCCCATGTTGCGGCGGGGCTGCGCGCTGGTGACTTCAAGGTTGGCGACACTGTAAAGGTAGGGCGTCGCCTCGCCACAGCCTTCATCGAAATCGTCCAGCATCGAGGTGTTGTTGAGGTAATCGTGGCGCAGTGCGAGCAGCTTGCCTTCCTTTGTCGCTCCGAGCTTGACGTGTTGCTCTGTGCGCGGCCGATAGCCGACGCAGGAGAACATCATGCGCCGCGTGAGGCTGAGCTTGACCGGCCGGCCGAGCTTGCGCGCGGCCACTGCGGCCATGGCGGCCTGGGGCCAGGGAAAGAGCTTGCCGCCAAAGCCCGAGCCGAGGAATCGCGTGATGACGCGGACGTTCTCGATGGGCAGGCCAAGCACCTGCGCCATCACCATGCGATGATTCACAACGCCCTGCGTGGTTTCATAGAGCGTGACGCGATCGCCGTCCCAGACCGCGACCGACGCGTGCAGCTCGATCGGATTGTGTGTTTCGACCGGAGTGGCGTAGGTGGCGTCGATCTTGACTGGAGCGGAGTCAAACGCCTCGTCAGGATCGCCGCGCTCGGAGATCGAATTGCGCTTGACGCCGGGGTCATCCAGAGTCATCCGCACGTTGGGCTGCTGCGCGTCGTACTCCACTTTTACGGCCGCAGCCGCTGCAGTGGCCTGCTCCAGCGTTTCGGCTACCACGACTGCGACGTGCTGGCCCCAGTGGCGGATGATTTCATCTTCGAACGCGGAACGCACTTCGCTGTTGGTGGCATTGTCATCGCCGGGAACGGTGCGGTAGAGCGGGCCGATGTTGCCGTGATGAAGAACCAGCAGCACGCCCGGCATGCTGTCGGCAGCCGATGTGTCGAGCTTCGTTATGCGCCCGTTCGCGATAGCCGAAATCACCGGCATCGCGTGCACCATGCGAGCGAAGTGGAAATCGGCGGCGTACTCCGCGGCGCCAGTGGTCTTGAGAGGGCCGTCGATGCGCGGAGTGGGTGTGCCGATGATTGAAGCTGCCGCTGTTGCCGGTGTCGTGCTCATGCGCTCTTTCCTTTTCAGACTTCGCGTACTTTCGATTGGAGAAGATCTTCAATGCGAATGGGCAGTTCGCGCACGCGGACGCCGGTGGCGTGGTACACGGCCGCGGTGATGGCGGGAGCTACGCCTGCCATGCCGATTTCGCCCACCCCGCGCGCGCCGTATTCATTCACAATCGGGTCAGGGTAATCGAGATAGGTGACATCGAGATCGGGGAGATCGGCGCAGGTGGCCACGAGGTAATCGGCGAAGCTGCCGTTGATGGGTTGTCCGGTACTGGTTTCGTAGACGGTCTCTTCGAGGAGAGCCATGCCGACGCCCATGATGGCCGCACCTAGGATCTGGTTCTTCGCCGGGCCTTGATTGATGATGCGTCCGCAGTCGAACACGGAGACGATGCGGCTGACGCGAAGGCGCGCGATTTCAGGATCCCATTCGACCTCGGCGAAGTGGCAGCCGAAGGAGTGCATCGAGTACTGTTTTGCTTTCGGGTCCTGGAAGGACGGGAAGGTGCTGCCGCTGGCGAGAATGCCGTCCAGGTTGGCCAGGCGCAGCACCTCTTCGAATGGAAGACCATTGGCACCGTTGCCGCTGCCGTGGTAGGCAGCGCCGACGACCTGCGGCTGTTGCTGTTTTTCCACCACTCGTCCTTGGGCGACCGTGAGCGTGTCAGGGTGCGCGCCATGGAAAGGCGAATTGGGAATGAGCGTGGCGATGTTGAGCAGGCGCTGGATGGCCTTGTTTACTGCTTCAGTAGTTGCCGGCAGCATGGCGCTGGTGACCATAGAGCCGCCGGAGGTGGGGCCGTCGGGCAGAGTGGTATCGCCGAGGAATACATCGATGCGATCGAGCGGAACGCCGGTCTTGGCGTGCGCAACCTGGGCAAACAACGTGTAGGTGCCGGTGCCGATGTCCTGGGTGGCGCAACGCACGCAGACGCGTCCATTGGGGCACAATTCCACGGTTGCGGTGCAGGGAATGCGCGCCGCTCCCCACGATGCGGCACCCATGCCAAGTCCGACGATCTTGCCATCGCGGCGCATGGAGCCGACCTGGGGTGTGCGCTTGCTCCAGCCGATCTTTTCGGCGCCGGTGGTGAGGCATTCCTTGAGGTGACGCGACGAGAAGGGGAGGTTTTTGCTTTCGTCGCGCTCGGCGTCGTTCTTGATGCGCAACTGGAGCGGATCCATCTTGAGCTTGATCGCCAACTCGTCCATGGCGGATTCAAGTGCGAAGAGGCCGGGCACAGCGCCGGGGCCGCGCATGGGTGCAGGCGTGCCCACGTTGCGCCGCACCATGCCGGTGGTGACTTCGAGATTGGCGCAACTGTAAAGGAAGGGCGTCTGCTCGCCGCAATGTTCGACGAAATCGTCGAGCTGCGAAGTTTCGGACAGGAAGTCGTGGCGAATGGCAGTGAGTTTGCCGTCGGGGGTTGCGCCCAGGCGGATGCGCTGCTGGGTGCGCGGACGATGGCCGACGCTCGAGAACATCATGCGCCGGTCGACGCTGAGCTTGACCGGCCGATTGAGCTGGCGCGCGGCCGCGGCAGCCAATGTGCACTGCGGCCAGGGGGAGAGCTTGCCGCCGAATCCGGAGCCAATGAAGCGCGAAATGGTGCGCATATTCTCGCGCGGCACGCCTAGCACTTCAGACATGGTGGTGCGGTGGCTGACCACGCCCTGCGAGCCGTCATAAAGGGTAAAGCCCTCGCCATCCCACACGGCGACGGTGCCGTGCATCTCCATCGGGTTGTGGGTTTCCACCGGCGTCACGTAGGTCTCGTCAACGGTGACGGGCGCGGAGGTCAGCGCGTGGTCGGGGTCGCCGCGTTTCCAACTGCTTTCGCGGGGGCCGGTGAATCCGGCGCTCAGATCGGTGCGGACGTCGGGCTGCTCGGGGTCATACTCCACGCGAATGGCTTCGGCCGCGGCGGCCGCCTGCTCGAGCGTTTCGGCCACGGCGACGGCAACGTATTGACCAAAGTAGTAGATTTTGTCGTCGTCAAATGGAGGCCGCGACTCCGCCATGCTGCCGTCTTCCTGGCGAGGGTAAGTGCGAAAGACGTTCTCAAGATTTCCGTGATGCAGGACGAGCAGCACTCCGGGCATCTGTTCCGCAGTCGAAGTGTCGAGCTTGCGAATGCGGCCCTTGGCGATGGTGCTTTGCACCGCGACCGCATGAACGAGATTGGGAAAATGGTGATCGACCGCGTAACGAGCGCTGCCCGTGGTCTTAAGCGGGCCGTCGATGCGGGGCACGGCGGCGCCAATGATGCCGGCGCCCTGGGGAATTTGTGCCGTTGCCATAATGTTCTCCTCCGGATGGGGTCAGGCGGTTGCGGTGGCCATTTTGAGCGTGCGCACCACGCAGCGCCTGGCGAGTTCGATTTTGAATGCGTTGTCCTTGTGCGGCTTGGCGCCGGCGAGCGCGGCTTCGGCAGCGCGGCGGAAGTGCTCGGCTGACGCGGGCTTGCCGAGAAGCGCGGCTTCCGCCTCGTGCGAGCGCCATGGCTTGGTGCCTACGCCGCCCATGGCCACGCGAACGTAGCGGATATGTCCGCCTTCAACGTTGGCGACAACGGCGCAGGAGGCCAGCGCGAATTCGTAGCTGGCGCGATCGCGCAGTTTGAGGTAGACGGATTTGGCGCCCGGAATCGGCTTGGGTAGATCGACGTACGTCACGAGTTCGCCGGGTTCGAGGGCGTTCTCAATTTGCGGCGTGTTGCCGGGAAGCTTGTGGAAGTCCGCAAAGGGAATTGTGCGTTTGCCCTTGGGGCCTTCGGTGTGGACGACGGCTTCAAGCGCTGCCATGGCCACGCACATGTCAGAGGGATGCGTGGCGATGCACTGGTCGCTGGCGCCGAGCACGGCGTGCATGCGATTAAAGCCTTCCATGGCCGCGCAGCCGGAGCCGGGCGTGCGCTTGTTGCAGCCATAGCCGCCGGGCGTGCCGGCGCTGGGCTCGCGGAAGTAGACGCAACGCGTGCGCTGCAACAGGTTGCCACCGGTGGTGGCCATGTTGCGCAGTTGCGGCGATGCGCCGGAGAGGAGGGCTTGCGAGAGAACGGCGTAGTCCTTCTGCACGTCGGCATTCCAGGCGAGGTCGGAGTTGCGCACCATGGCGCCGATGCGCAGGCCGCCGTCGGGCAGCTTCTCGATTTTGTCGAGGGGAAGAAGATTGATGTCGACGAGGCCCGAAGGCTTTTCGACGCTGAGCTTCATCAGATCGACGAGTGTGGTGCCGCCCGCGATGAACCTGGCTCCATTGGCCGCGGCCAGAGCCTTGTCGATGCTCGCGGCCTTTGTGTATTGAAAGGTCTGCATGATTGCTCGCTCCTTTGGCAAAAAGTCGAAGTCTCGGGGAATGCATCCCTCAGCGGCTAAAGCCGCGCTCATTCTGCAGCCACTTACGGCACGACTGAAGTCGTGCCCTTTCAAAACCGGACTTACGCTTTCAGGCCCGCGATTGGCGCACCTGGCGCACCGCCGCAACAATGTTGGAGTAAGCGCCGCAGCGGCAGATATTGCCGGCCATGGCTTGCTTGATGTCTTCGTCGGCGGGGCCGATGGGCTCTTTGAGCAGCGCCACGGCGCTCATGATCTGGCCGCTGGTGCAGTAGCCGCACTGGTAGCCGTCGTGCTCAACGAACGCGGCCTGCATGGGGTGCAGATTGTTGGGCTGGCCCACGCCTTCGATGGTGGTGATTTCGTCGCCTTCGTGCATGACGGCGAAGGAAAGGCAGCTATTCACACGGCGGCCGTTGACGTGGACCGTACATGCGCCGCACTGGCCGTGATCGCAGCCCTTCTTGGTGCCGGTGAAGTGGATGCGTTCACGCAGGGTGTCGAGGAGCGTGGCGCGAGTGTCGAGATTGCGCAGCACGTAATCGCTGCCGTTGACGCGAAGGGTAACGTTGGCGGTGGGGATGCCGGCGGGCGCGGCTTCTTCCTGCGCGGCGGGTTCGATGGCCGGCGCCGCCTGCACCAGAGGAGCGGCGCCGGCGAGCAGGCCGGTGGCGCCGAGTCCGGACAAAAATGACCGGCGGCTGAATCCAGCATTGCCCGGCTGCTCAGCCGTGAGCGGCTCCAGGTCAACGGGTTGGCGCTCCTCCGCGGCGGCGTCCGGTGAGGAGGCGTCGCGGGATGATTGCGTGAAACGTGCGCGCAGGTGCTGGAAGCGCAAATTGGGTGAGTCTGTCACAGAGACCTCCTCGGGGCAGGGCAAAGGGAGATGATTTCAGGCGGGATTGCTTCGAGGTTCCGGCAAGGTGTGATGCTCGGAACAGGGGAAAAGAAGCATCCCGGAGCGCGTCGTTTCGGATCGAGAAGCGCCGTGCCGATATCCTATCGCTTTTGGATGACGATATGGAACTGCTACACAGAGCTTTCGATCGGATCAAAAAAACATGGGTGTCCGCGAGTCGTGCCGCTGACTCGGTTCTTAAACTGCCTCGACCAGGTCGCGGTCCAATTCTGGAGGCGGCGCCGAAGGTCTGCGAACGCGGATGCGCTCCTCGATCAGGCGATAGTTTTCGATTTTGTGGGTCAGCAGCGCGTGCGCTTTTTCCAGCGCCCCGATCTGCCCGCCGATGACCGCACGATGCTCTTCGAGAATGTTGCGGCGTTCCAGCGACGTGTCGTCGCCGCGTTCGCGCAGCACGGCATAGCGCTGCATCTCGCGAATGGGCATGTTGGTGGCCCGCATGCAATGCAGGAAATGGAGCCACGCTTCGTCTTCATCCGAGTAGCGGCGATGACCGTTGCGCGCGCGTCCTACCGGCTGAATCAGTCCGACGCGCTCGTAGTAACGCAGCGTGTGCGCGGTCATCCCGCAACGCTGAGCCATGGTTCGAATGGTGTATCCTGCGTCCCGCATATCATCAACGTACTCCTTGTAGCGCGCTCGAAGTCAAGGCTTGGAAGCGAAGTGCAGATGGGTGCGCGTTTAAGGCGTAAGGTTATCCAAATCAATAGCATACGGTCGCGAAGGGGGCCTCGGCGTGGATTCCGTTTACATTTCTTAAGGTTCGGAGCCGGACAGGTTTGCGGCTGACACAGGCGGATTCGAGCGGGCGCCGTGGGATGATGAAGACCAAATCCGATTGCAGGAAGAGACGCATGGATCGAGCCAGATACGAAAAGATGCTGGGGGTGGCGCTCGAAGAGGCGCGGCAGGGCTTTGCCGAGGGCGGCATTCCCATTGGCGCGGCGATGTTTACGCAGGCGGGTGAACTGCTGAGCCGAGGCCACAATCGTCGCGTGCAGGAGGGCGATCCCAGCATTCACGGGGAGACGGACGCGTTTCGCCGCGCGGGCCGGCAGCGCAGCTATCGCAAGCTCATCATGGTCACCACGCTGGCTCCGTGCTGGTATTGCAGCGGCCTGGTGCGGCAGTTCCGCTTGGGGACGGTGGTAGTGGGAGAGAGCCGCACGTTCAGCGGAGGCATCGAATGGCTGCGCGAGAACGGCGTCAACGTGATTGACCTGGACAGTGCCGAGTGCCGCGATCTGCTCGAGGGCTATATCGCGCAGCACCCCGAGGTGTGGAACGAGGATATAGGCGAAGAGTAGCGGCTGCGATGCGGTATGCTTTTTCGCGGAGGGTCTCATTGAATCGTCGACGTTTTCTTTCCGCTTCACTGGCCACATCCGCGGTTGCACTGGCGCGCGATGCGAGCGCCGAGCCCGGTACGGTACCGGCGCGCGAATTCTATCTGCTGCGCCGCTACTTTGTTGAGAGCGGGCCGCAGAACGGGCTCACCGAGCATTTCATCGGGGATGCGCTGATTCCTGCGCTGACGCGCCGCGGCATGGGTCCGGTGGGTGCATTCAGCGTGAACATCGGCCCGGAGACGCCGACGTACTATGTGATGATTCCTTCCCGCTCGGTGGAAGAGCTGGCCACGCTCGATCTCGCGCTGGCGACGGATGGCGAGTTCATGAAGGCCGCAGAGCCATTCTGGAGCGCGCCGGCGACGGCTCCGGCGTTTGTGCGCACGGACTCGACTCTACTTGCGGCGTTTGAAGGATGGCCGCGCATTACGCCCCCGCCGGCCGGTGCGGGCGGCGAGCGGGTGTATCAACTGCGCACCTACGAGAGCCCCAGCTATCGCGATCACGTGCGCAAGGTGGAGATGTTCCACGCGGGCGAGTTCGACATTTTCAAAGCGGCGGGATTCCACAACGTGTTCTTCGGAGACACACTGGTGGGCACGCGCATGCCGAGCCTCACCTACATGCTGACCTTCAACGATCTCGCGGAGCTGAATGCGCACTGGGCCGCGTTCAGCAACAATCCCGACTGGAAGAAGCTTTCGGCGGACCCGAAGTATGCTTACGAATCGATCGTCAGCAACATCACTAACCTGATTCTCAGTCCGCTTGCCAGTTCGCAAATCTGATTGCAGGCTACGAATTCAGTACGGGCGGAGAGGCTTTCCTTCGCGCGCCGAGCAGCGCGACGAGCTGCAGCAGGGCTTCGTCCTGGTGGCGTGCCGCGGCGAGCTGCATGCCGCCGACGGAGCAGGGAATGGTGACTGCAGGCGCTCCGGCCAGGCTGATGGCCGCGGTGTAACGCAAGAGGCGCTTGCGCGTATTGCTGTGGTCCGCGCCTGCGGCGAGTTGCGCGACGGGTGCGGCGGGAGGCATTACAAGTTGGTGCTCTTCGAAGAGATCATCGATGCGCACTTTGAACTGCTCGTGTCGCTGGCGCAGCATGGCAATCTCATCGGGCGTGATGCGCGCGCCCCATTCGAGGCGTTCGCGAATCGCGGTCTCGAAGCGATCAAAATTTCCGCGATGGAGGCCGGAGGCTTCCCATGCCTGAATGCGTGCAAAGATATCCTGGGCCTCGCTCCACCAGGGGATGTCGATGGTTGTTGCTTGCAGGCCGAGGCCTTCGAGTTCGGCGATTTCCTTGCGATAGCTATGAAGAATCGCGGACTCGCAGTCGTTGAGGATGTCTTCGCCGGCGACGGCAAACTTGCCGTATGCACGGATGTGCGCCGGCTCGCGTTCTGAGAAAAAGCTGCCCAGCAGTGGAGCTTCTTCCAAATCCGCAAACAGCCAGCCGAGCGTATCGAAGGATTGCGCCAGGTGCGCGCCGCCGCGCCAATCGCCTCGGCCGAGGGAGGCGCGATAACCGGCGAGGCCGCACAGCGCCGCCGGCACGCGGACTGAGCCGCCGGTGTCGGTGCCGATGGCAGCGACCGCCGATCCCTCCATTACGCTGGCACACGCGCCGGAGGAAGAGCCGCCTGTAAGCGCGCGCTCCTTGCCGGGCTGGAGACAATCGCCGAACTCGGGGTTCTCGCCGGTGATTCCGTAGGCGAGCGGATGCAGGTGGGTCTTGCCTGTGATGACCGCGCCCAGCGCGCGCAGCCGTTCGACAATCCACGAATCGCGCGTCGCGATGCCTTTGCTGTCGCGGTAGAACGTCGTGCCGCAGGTGGTTGGCGCGCCGGCCAGATCGAAGCAGTCCTTCACAGAAACGGGCAAACCCCAGAAGATGGGCCGACCATCGCCAAACGGGCCGCCTTCGCCGCGCGGCATCTGCTCCGCGCGTTCCGCTTCGCGCTTGGTCCACGCCGGATCCCGCCACAGGTAGGTGTTGCGGCCGGGGTTTCGATTGGCATTGGCCAGGGCGGTTTCGGCAAGCCGGGTGGGCGTGGTGAGATCGTTTGCCAAGGCGCTGCGGAGCGTGCGAATTGTACCCAGAGGAGCGGCCATAGGAGACATTCTAAGAAACGGATCGGGCATCTGGCGCGGCGATTGAACTCCGCTCGTCCAGAGTCTTCGATGCCGAATGAGAATGTGGCGGCGGTTGCACGGCTCTCTGCATTTCTTTCCTGTGGACGGGAATGGTGTAGGCTCAATGCGAGATTTCTTCAAATCACGACCAGGCGGGTGAGGCATGCCCGCCGGTGAGAGAGCGCCCGCCATGATCGCAAGAACTGCAAAACTTTTGCTGTTATCCGGCATTGCCTTTTACTACACCCTGGTGGTGTTCAATAACGTTACGGACTTTGACTCGAATTATCAGTTCGTGCGGCATGTATTGCTGATGGATTCCACATTCCCCGGGAATCATGGACTTTGGCGCGCGATCGCGTCCCCGGCTGTGCACCTGGCGTTTTACTTCGGCATCATCGCGTGGGAAGTCGCCACCATGGTGCTGCTGTGGTGGGGATCGGTGCGGTTATTGCGCGCTCTGCGTGAGCCGATTGGCCGGTTCAACTCCGCCAAGAGAATCGCGATTGCGGGCCTCACAGTCTCGTTGCTGATGTGGCTTGTAGCATTTCTGTCGATCGGCGGCGAGTGGTTTCTGATGTGGCAATCGCGGATCTGGAACGGACAGGAAGAAGCATTTCGCATGTTTGCGGTGGTTGCGCTGGTGTTGCTGGTTCTGCTGCAGCCCGATTCGGAAATTGAGCCGTAAGGTTCGGCCTATTTAGGCCCGTGCCCATCGAATCGCGCGGCGGAAGTGACGGGATACCGGCTACACTCGTGTGGTGTCTCACAAATTCGTTGCATCCTTGCGCAGCCCCAAATGCAGGTCCTTCGACTCCGTTTGGCCCAAAAATCGGCCAAACTCCGCTCAGGATGACAGCATTGTTCTCAGGATGACAGCATTGTTTTTGTCGAGTCATTTACGAGGCACCACACTAAGGCCATGCCCATCCCAGCGCTGATCCTCGCCGCCGGCGCCAGCCGGCGCCTTGGCCGGCCCAAACAACTGCTTATGTTTGGGGGCGAAACTCTGTTGTCGCGCGCAATCCGGCTGGCGCAGGAGGCTGGCGCATTTCCGATTCTGGTTGTGCTTGGCGCAAATCTCGACACGGTTCGCGATTCCATCCACGGATGCGATGTGGTGCTGGTGGTGAATCAAAAGTGGGATTCGGGAATTTCCGGTTCGATCCACGCCGGCTTGCATGCCCTGGAGGAAAGCGCGCCCGGTTCCGCGGGCCTGCTGATCCTGAGCTGCGACCAGCCCCGCCTCACGTCTGAACATCTTCGGTCGTTGCTGCAGGAATTCCAGGCGCGGAAACAGCTTCCTATGGTCGCATCGACTTATGCCGGGATACGCGGGATTCCCGCAGTATTTCCGCGCGTGGTGTTTCCTCATCTCCAAGCGCTGGAGGGGGACCGCGGCGCGCGCAAGCTTCTGATGGATCCGCCGCTTCCGCTCGCGGAAGTGGAATTTGCGGGCGGCGAGATCGACATTGACAGTTCCGAGGATTTGTCGGAACTTGGCTAGCACGCAGGCTAGATGATTTGGTACGCACCCCCCAGTCGGTGCGGGCCGGGAGGCCCACACGACAGCCGGCCTGGAGGCCGGCGTTATAACCACTCCTGACGCAGACTGCTACTGCCCGGCAGTCACCACAATGCGCCATTCCAATCCGCCATGACATACTGGGCCTGTGTTCTACGCTCGTGGGGATCGGAAATTGCCGCCTTCGACCGAACCGAATCCGGAGTTTATGCGCCGCGCGATTGCACTTGCCACCGAAAACGTGGTGAGCGGCCGTGGCGGCCCATTTGGCGCGGTGATTGTGCGCGATGGAAAAATTGTGGGAGAAGGCGCCAACTCCGTCACCGCTACTCTCGATGCCACCGCGCATGCCGAGGTCATGGCGATCCGCGCAGCCTGCCGTGCGCTGGGCACGTTTTCGCTGGCCGGTTGCGAACTCTACTCCAGTTGCGAGCCCTGCCCCATGTGCCTGGCGGCAAGTTATTGGGCGCGCCTCGATGCGGTGTTTTTCGCTGCGTGCGCCGAGGATGCAGCGCGCGCCGGCTTCTCGGATGCGTTTCTCTACCAGGAGTTTCGCAGGAATTCGAGCGAGCGGGCATTGCCTGCCGTGCAACTGCTGAGGCAGGAAGCATTGGAAAGCTTCGATGCCTGGATCGCTTCTCCTACCAAGGTCGAATACTGATCTTCGATTTCTCCCGATCCGATGGGTGATGGTTCCACTTCTTTTCGCAACAATTCCATTGCTCAACGCGCTGATATCGTATATCTGTAAGACTCACCCCATTTGAACGGGAGTAGGCCCTTATGCCCCGCGTGGTCCGATGCTCTATCGTGCAGGCTTCGAATGCCATTCCGGCCACTGAGCCGCTGCCTGCCCAGAAGCAGGCGATGATTGAAAAGCACATCGGCCTTATTCGCAAAGCCGCGGCCGATGGCGCCCAGATTGTTTGCCTTCAGGAGATATTCAACGGCCCTTACTTTTGCGCCGAACAGTCCATCAAATGGTACGAGGCCACGGAAGCGGTTCCCGATGGCCCAACCGTCCGCCTGATGCAGGACTTAGCCAGGGAATTGCGGATCGCGATGATTGTTCCCGTTTACGAAATGGAACAGGAGGGGGTCTTCTATAACACCGCCGCGGTTCTGCATAACGACGGCTCCTACCTGGGCAAATATCGCAAGACGCACATTCCTCATGTCGCACCCGGATTCTGGGAAAAGTTCTATTTCCGCCCTGGGAATCTGGGCTATCCGGTGTTCGATCTGGGGTTCGCCAAAATCGGGGTATATATCTGTTACGATCGCCACTTTCCCGAAGGCGCGCGCTGCCTGGGGTTGAATGGAGCCGAGATCGTTTTTAATCCTTCGGCCACTGTGGCCGGACTCAGTGAACATCTATGGCGACTGGAGCAGCCGGCGCATGCCGCCGCCAATGGCTACTTTATTGCGGCAATTAATCGCGTGGGCACCGAGCCTCCGTGGAATATCGGCGAGTTTTACGGCTCGAGTTACTTCGCCAATCCTCGCGGGCAGATCATTGCGCAGGCATCGCGCGACAAGGATGAAGTGCTTACGGCAGACCTGAACCTGGATGAAATTGCCGAGGTGCGGCGCACATGGCAATTCTTCCGCGATCGCCGGCCTGATGCGTATGGGCCGATTGTGGCTTCCTAAGATTGATTATCCCTAAAGACCAGCATGAGGCTTGCATGAGCACCGCGAGTTTACCCGACGATCCGCAACTGCGCAGCCGGTTCAGCGAAATCAAGCCGGCGCTGACGCCGCAGGCCGCGGTGCTTGAAGCGAATCGCTGCCTCTACTGTTTTGACGCGCCATGCACTTCTGCCTGCCCGACGCATATCGATGTCCCCGGATTTATCAAGCGCATCGCCAGCGGCAATGTGCGGGGTTCGGCGCTGCGGATATTGGAAGCCAACATTCTGGGCGGCAGTTGCTCTCGCGTGTGCCCGGTGGAAGTGCTGTGCGAGGGCGCGTGCGTGATGCATCGCTATCATCGGCAGCCCATCCAGATCGCTCTGCTGCAACGCCATGCCATGGACGCGTTCCGCGCTTCCGGCGAGGATCTGCCGATTGCATCCGCGCCTCGTAATCTGCGGGTTGCATGCGTTGGCGCTGGACCAGCCTCGCTGGCATGTGCGGCCGAACTGCGGCGCCAGGGCGCGTCGGTCACCGTGATCGAGCGCCGGCCCTTGCCCGGCGGACTGAACACCTACGGGGTTGCCGAATACAAATTGCGCGCGGCCGAAAGCCTCGGCGAAGTCGAGCTTATCCGGCGTATGGGCGTGGAATTTCGATTCGGGATCAGCATCGACTCCGCGGAGGCGATTCAGGCACTGGAAGCGGAGTTCGACTTCGTTTTTCTCGGACTTGGCCTGGGCGCTATGCAGCGTCTGGGCATTCCTGGAGAAGACGCGGACGGCGTGATGAATGCGCTTGAACTGATTGCAGCGTATAAGACCGGCGGCCTGGGGGAAATCTCCGGGACGGTTGTTGTAGTGGGCGGGGGCAACACGGCAATCGATGCAGCCAATGCCGCGCGACGCCTGGGCGCGGAGACGGTTTACCTGCTCTATCGCCGCGGCGAGAACGACATGTCCGCGTTCGGCTTTGAATACGAGCACGCCAAACAGGAGGGTGTGCAGTTCCTTTGGCGGCGCGTGCCGGTCGCTATCCATCGCGATGCGCATGGGCGTCTTCTGCTCGATACGGAAGAGGTAAGGCAGGTGGACGGGACCCTGACTCCAATTTCCAATTCGCAATTCACCATTCGATGCGACATGGTGGTGCCTGCAATTGGGCAGTCGCCGCTTACGGAATTGCTGCAACAGTTCCGCGAAATCGAAATTCGCGCCGGCCGCATTGTTGCAGATCGCGCCACCGGGCAGACGGGTAATCCGCGTTATTTTGCCGGGGGCGACTGCGTCAATGGCGGCCGGGAAGTGGTGGATGCGGTGGCGGAAGGAAAGCGCGCCGCACTCGCCATGCTCGCGGCCGTGGAGGTTGCCCATGCCTGACTTGCGGGTGCGGAAATTTGCCGGGAGCATTCAATCACCGAACCCTTTCTGGCTTGCCTCTGCTCCCCCCACTAACACCGGCGAGATGATCATGCGCGCCTTCGATGCGGGCTGGGGCGGGGCGGTGTGGAAGACCATCGGCGAGCCGGTTACAAATGTAAGCTCGCGCTACTCGGCCACGGACTGGAACGGCCAGCGAATCATGGGCTTCAACAATATTGAGCTGATCAGCGACCGCAGCGTCGAAGAAAACCTGCGCGAGATGTTGGAAGTGAAAAAGCGCTATCCGCAGCATGCGGTGATTGCTTCGCTGATGGTTGCATCGACGCGCGAAGCCTGGCATGAGATCGTGACGCGAGCGGAAGACGCCGGAGCCGACGGGTTGGAACTGAACTTTGGCTGCCCACACGGCATGAACGAGCGCGGTATGGGATCCGCGGTGGGCCAGGTTCCCGAGTATGCGGAGATGATCACTGAGTGGGTGAAGGAGAAAGCGCGCACTCCAGTGCTGGTGAAGCTTACGCCGAATATTACCGATATTCGGATTGTGGCCCGCGCAGCTAAACGCGGCGGCGCGGATGGCCTGTCGGCCATTAATACGATCAATTCCATCACCGGCATCGATCTCGATACGCTCACGCCGCGGCCCAATGTGGACGGCAAAAGCTCGCATGGCGGATACGCCGGTCCAGCCGTGAAGCCGATCGCGCTGAGCCTGGTGCAGCAGGTGATGTCCGATCCGACCGCAGCATTGCCGATGTCGGGCATTGGAGGCATCGGCACGTGGCGGGATGCGGCGGAGTTTATTTTGCTGGGCTGCGGCTCGGTTCAGGTCTGCACTGCGGTCATGCATTACGGCTATCGGATTGTCGAAGACATGACCGAGGGTCTCGACAACTGGATGCGCGAAAAGGGTTTTGCGACCATCGAGGATTTTCGTGGCCTTTCGCTGCCGAAGACGACCGAGTGGAAGCACCTGAACCTGAACTACAAAATTGTCGCGCACATCGACGAGCAGAAATGCATCGGCTGCAATCTCTGCCACATTGCCTGCTGGGATGGAGCGCACCAGTGCATTCATCTCGATCGCGTAAGCGGAGCCATCGATGGGCATGTGGAACTGCATGCAAAGCCCGCGGAGCGCGAACTGCGCAGCCGGACCGCGCTGACGGCCACACCGGTCTCGCGCACGGAGCGCATGGTGGATGCTGCCACGCACGGTCCGTATCCGACGCCGTTGGCGCGCATTCCGCGTGTGGATGAGACGGAATGTATCGGTTGCAATTTGTGTTCGCTGGTGTGCCCGGTCGACGATTGCATCACTATGGTCGAGGTGGATAACGGAATGGCGCCGGAGACGTGGGAAGAGCGCACGCGTGGAGTTGTCTGCACTTCTGAACCGCTACATCCCTGAGCAAACAGGTATTGAAGAAACCATGCCGACTGTACTCATTCAAAACGGAACTGTCGTCAATGCGGACTCTACCGTCAAAGCGGATTTGCTGATCGACGGCGCAACCATCAAGGAGATTCGCGCGGGGATTCCGGCGAGCGCGGCGGAAACGGTTGTCGACGCTACGGGGCTCCTGCTTCTGCCCGGCGGGATCGATGCGCACACGCATCTCGATATGCCGTTCGGGGGCAGCAAATCGGCGGACGATTTCGAAACCGGCACCCGCGCGGCGGCGATTGGCGGAACCACGACGATTGTCGACTTCGCCATCCAGGCGCGCGGGACGAAAATGCGCAGCGCGCTCGATACGTGGTGGAAGAAGGCCGAAGGCAAGGCCTGCATCGACTATGGGCTGCATATGATCGTCACCGATCTTCCCGATGCGGGGCTGGAAGACATGGATGACATGGTGCGCGAGGGGGTGGCCAGTTTCAAGCTGTTCATGGCCTATCCAAATGTGCTGATGGTGGACGACGCTACCATCTTCAAGGCTCTGCGGCAGACGGCGAAGAATGGGGCGCTGATCTGCATGCACGCCGAGAACGGATCGGTGATTGACGTGATTGTGCGGCAGGCGCTGGCGGAAGGCAAGACCGCGCCGATCTACCACGCGCTGACGCGGCCCACGCGCGCCGAAGCCGAAGCTGTGCATCGCGCCATTGCCATGGCGGAGATGGCGGGCGTGCCGGTGTATATCGTTCATCTTTCCAGCGAAGACGCGCTCAACCAGGTGCGCGAGGCGCGCGATCGCGGTCTGCCTGCGTTTGCCGAAACGTGCCCGCAGTATCTGCTGCTTTCGCTCGAAGACAACATGGTCGATAAGGGGTGGGAGGGCGCGAAGTATGTCTTCACGCCGCCGCTGCGCGAGCGGCGCAATCAACCGAAGCTGTGGGATGGTCTACACAAGGACAATCTGCAGGTCGTCTCCACCGATCATTGTCCGTTCTGCTTTGAAGACCAGAAGGCGCTGGGCAAGGACGACTTCACCAAAATCCCCAACGGCGGTCCCGGCATCGAAAACCGCCTGCAACTGCTCCATCATCACGGCGTGGGCCTGCGCAACTTCTCCGTGAATCGATTCGTTGAGCTGGTTTCGACAGCGCCGGCACGGATTTTCGGCATGTATCCGAAGAAGGGCGTGCTGGCCGTGGGGAGTGATGCGGACATTGTGCTTTGGGATCAGGCGGCGGACTACACCATCTCAGCCGCCACGCACCACATGCGGGTGGACTACTCGATGTTCGAGGGTTTTCGCGTTCGCGGCAATGCGCGCGATGTGTATTCACGCGGAGAGCTGATCGTTTCGAAGGGGCAGTTTGTGGGGAAGCCGGGACGCGGTAATTATCTGCGCCGCGAAGCACGCGGCGGCGCCTGGAAGTAATCCGCAGGTCTTTGCTGGAGGTCAAGCTTGAGCGTTGTCGATCCATCTCTCTCCAATCGCGACCTGGCGCCGGTTCCGCTGGAGCGGCGCACATGGACGATGTACAACTACATTGCCCTGTGGTTCTCCATGTCGATGGAGATCACCACCTACCAGCTTGCGTCTTCGCTTATCGCCAAGGGCATGGATTGGAAACAGGCGGTGGGCACGGTGATGCTGGGCAATCTGATCGTGCTCGTTCCCATGCTGCTCAATGCGCACGCCGGAGCCAAGTACGGCATTCCATTCCCGGTGTTCATTCGCGCGCCGTTCGGCGTGCGCGGAGCCAATGTGCCGGCCATTCTGCGCGCGGTGGTGGCGTGCGGATGGTTCGGAATTCAGTCGTGGATCGGCGGGACGGCCATTCATGCCATGCTCGCCGTCATTGCGCCATCGATTGCAAAGGCTCCCATCGCGCTGTGGGCATGCTTTCTTGGATTCTGGCTGCTGAACATGGTGGTGGTGTGGCGCGGCGTCGACTCGATTCGACGGCTGCAGGCGTTCGGCGCCCCCTTCATGTTTGTGATGGCGGCACTGCTGCTTATCTGGGTACGTCTCAAGGCGGGCAGCTTCGGTTCCATGCTTTCCACTCCGAGCCAATTCCATTCCACGCGCGCGTTTCTGCTGGTGTTCTTCCCTTCGCTCACTGCCATGGTCGGCTACTGGTCGACGCTGGCGCTCAACATTCCCGATTTCACCCGCTATTCCAAATCGCAAAGCGCGCAGTCGTGGGGGCAGGCCTTTGGTCTTCCTGTGGCCATGACGCTCTACACGTTCGTGGGCATCTCGGTCACGTCGGCTTCCGCGGTGCTGTTTGGCCATCCCATCTGGAATCCCATCGAGTTGATCGGCGCTTTCCATCAGCCGGTGGTTGCATTTATCGCCATGATCGCCATCCTGATTGCCACATTGAACGTGAACATCGGCGCGAATGTGGTTTCGCCTTCCAATGATTTTTCCAATCTTTATCCACGCCTGATCAGCTTCCGCACCGGCGGCCTCATCACCGGACTGCTTGGCATTGCCATGTGCCCGTGGCACTTTCTGGCCACGCCGGATGCGTACATCTTCGGGTGGCTGATCGGCTACTCCGGGTTGCTTGGGCCGGTGGCCGGCATCATGGTGTGCGATTACTTCTTTCTTCGCAGGACGGAACTCGACGTCAACTCGCTCTACCACCGCGAGGGCGCCTATTTCTACGCCAAAGGCATTAACCCGCGCGCTATGGTTGCGCTGGTGGTGGGCGTAATGATCGCACTGGCCGGACTGTTTGCGGCGCCGCTGCATTTCCTTTACGACTATGCGTGGTTTGTCGGATTCTTCACCTCTGGAGCGCTTTACGTGTTGCTGATGTGGCGAACTGTTCCTGCAGCGGCTGTTTCGGTTCCGCTCGAATCCGTGGTGAGTGGGGAAGCGCGCTAGAGGTCGGGGGGCCTGGATTGGTCGTCACTCCTGAGGGGGTGCGGGCCTGGAGGCCCACACGACAGTCATCTGGAGGCCGGCGGTACAACACATTCTGCGGAAATGTGGTGTGTCGAATGGCATTGTCACGAGGTGAATCCGGTGCGATGATCGTGGAACTCCAGAAGTTTCTGCAAGCTGGGGCGCGGAGCGCATCTAAGTGATTGGGCTCGCGGACCAGGAAGGTAAAATAAGGTGTACGGATGACCCTGACTCCTTCAGCGGCTGCAGCGCAGGCCTCCCGCACCGTGCGGGAACCGGAGTCGCGGGTTTCCGGCGATCCCATGGTGCAGGTTCAAGGCCTCGAAAAGACCTATAAAACGGCGCGGGGGCCGCTCACCCTGTTTCGAGATCTCGACCTGCAAGTGGCCACGGGGGAACTGGTTGCGATCATGGGGCAGTCCGGGGCGGGAAAAAGCACACTTTTGCACATTCTGGGTGCTCTTGATGCGCCTTCCGCCGGAACGGTATACTGCGCCTCAATCAATGTGGCAACGCTCAATTCCCGGCAGGCCGCGGCGTTCCGCAATCGCGAAATCGGGTACGTATGGCAGTTTCACTATTTGCTGCCTGAGTTTACGGCTCAGGAAAATGTGGCGATGCCGCTTCTGGCTCGCGGACAGAGCAGGCGGGAGGCCATGGAACTGGCCGCGAACTGGCTCAGGGAAGTTGGTTTGGGCGACCGGCGCGAACATCGGCCCGGCGAACTTTCAGGGGGCGAGCAGCAGAGGGTGGCGCTGGCTCGGGCACTGGTCAATAACCCTCGGCTGCTTCTGGCCGACGAACCCACGGGCGACCTGGACGAATCGACCGCCCGCCAGGTGTTTGAGCTGATCGAACGCATTCACGCTAACCATGGACTCACGTCCATTCTGGTAACCCACAACATGGATCTGGCGGGGCGCTGCTCCCGGGTTTTGCACCTGGAGCACGGCCGGCTGGCAACCTTTTTAAAGCCTCAAAGCAACCTTGAGCCTGAAATCGGGTCCTGAAAAAGCAGCGTTCGAGGCTCGAAATGAGTCTCATAGTGTGAAGGTAAGCGGCCTGGCTAACAGAATTCCCCACCAGGCTGGTAAAGGTCGGATGGAAGCCCCGGACAGCACTTTGTTCCAGGGCGCTCGGAAAACCTTCCGGAACCATCCCAATTAGCTGTTCCGAGGCAGGCGCTTATTTTCCAGGGGCCTTGGGCGGCATTGTATGACGGCAGGTGCGGCCGGTCGGCTGAGTCCGGAAATTTGAACGGGACAGTCATTCTCGCCGATAGCCTGGAATAGGGAGAACACCATGTTCGAACGCTATACGGAGAAGGCGCGGCGTGTGATCTTCTTCGCGCGGTATGAGGCCAGCCAGTTCGGGTCGCCTTATATCGAAACCGAGCATCTTCTGCTTGGTCTCTTGCGCGAGGACAAGGCGCTGACCAACCGTTTCCTGCGCTCGCACGCCTCGGTGGAGTCGATCCGCAAACAGATCGAGGCGCATACCACGATTCGCGAGAAGGTTTCGACTTCAGTCGATTTGCCGCTTTCCAATGAATGCAAGCGTGTGCTGGCCTATGCGGCGGAAGAAGCCGAGCGGCTGGGCCACAAACATATCGGGACTGAGCATCTGCTGCTTGGTCTGCTGCGCGAAGAGAAGTGCTTTGCCTCGGAAATTCTGCAGGAACGCGGCCTGAAGCTGGCGCAGATTCGCGACGAACTGGCCCGCGTAACCCAGGAAAAAGCTCCGACCCAGCAGCGCCAGCGCGAGTCGAGCCTGCTGGCTGAGTTTAGCCGCGACCTGACGCAGGCGGCCATGGATGGCCAACTCGATCCCCTGGTGGGGCGCGACGGCGAGCTGGAACGCGTGATCCAGATTCTGTGCCGCCGCACCAAGAACAACCCAGTGCTGATCGGCGAACCTGGGGTGGGCAAAACTGCCATCGTGGAGGGATTGGCGCAGCGCATCGCGGACGGCGAGGTTCCAACCTTCCTGGCCGACAAGCGCGTACTGGGGCTGGACCTGTCGCTGATTGTGGCCGGAACCAAGTACCGCGGCCAGTTTGAAGAGCGCCTCAAGACGATCATGAAGGAGCTGATGGAGAATCAGAACTCCATCATCTTCATCGACGAGCTGCACACGCTGGTGGGCGCGGGTTCCGCGGAAGGTTCGTTGGATGCAGCGAACATACTCAAGCCGGCCCTGAGCCGCGGCGAGATTCAGTGCATTGGCGCAACCACGCCGGCTGAATATCGCAAGTCGATTGAGAAGGACCGCTCGCTGGAGCGGCGCTTCCAGGCCGTGAAGGTTCCGCCGCCGAACGAAGCCGATGCGGTAAAGATCATCATGGGCATCAAGGACCGATATGAGAAGTTTCACGCGGTCAGCTATACCGATGCGGCCATCGAGTTCTCGGTATTGCACTCGAACCGTTATATCCCTGACCGGTTCCTTCCCGACAAGGCGATCGATCTGATCGACGAAGCCGGGGCGCGGGTGAAGCTGCGCCAGACTTCGCTGCCCGAGGAGATTACCGAAGTCCAGAAGCGGATCAAGTTCATCGTGCACCGCATGGACTCGGCCATTGCGAACCACGAGTTTGAGAAGGCGCGGTTCTACAGTGACGAGGAGCGCAAAGAACGCGAGACTCTGCGCGCCTTGCGCGACAAGTACCACCTGGATGACTCCGCGGCGGGGATCGTGGGCCGGGAAGACATTGAGGACGTAGTCAGCCGCTGGACGGGCGTGCCCGTGACCAGCATCAAGGAAGAAGAGACGCAGAAGCTGCTGCGCGTGGAAGAAGAACTGCACAAGCGCGTGATCTCGCAGGATAAGGCCATTTCCGCTCTGGCGCGTGCGATTCGTCGTTCGCGCGCGGGATTGAAGTCACCGCACCGTCCGATCGGCAGCTTCCTCTTCCTTGGCCCCACGGGCGTGGGCAAAACAGAAATGGCGCGCACCCTGGCGCAGTTCCTGTTTGGCTCAGACAAGGCGCTGATCCGGTTCGACATGTCGGAGTTCATGGAAAAGCACTCGGTGTCGAAGCTGATCGGTTCGCCTCCGGGATACGTGGGCTACGAAGAAGGCGGCCAGTTGACGGAACGGGTCAAGCGCTCGCCTTACTCGGTGGTCCTGCTGGACGAAGTGGAGAAGGCGCACCCGGATGTGTTCAATCTGCTGCTGCAGGTGTTTGAAGACGGGCAATTGACGGACGGTCTGGGCAACACGGTCGATTTCAAGAACACCATCCTGATCATGACGTCGAATATAGGGGCGCGGCACCTGATGAAGAAGTCAGGGCTGGGCTTCCAGAGCGATCGCGACGACCTGGTGAGCGAGAAAGTGGAAGAGCTGGTGAAGAACGAGGTGAAGAAAACCTTCAACCCCGAGTTCCTGAATCGGCTCGATGAAGTGATCCTGTTCCAGTCGCTCAACGATCAGGACCTGATCCAGATTGTGGAACTGCTGGTGCAGCAACTCAACTCGAACCTGGCGCAGAAGGCCATCACCATCTCGGTGACAGAGGAAGCCAAGAAGTGGATTCTGGACAAGACGCTAGTGGACCGCAGCTACGGGGCACGCCCGTTGCGCCGCGCTCTGCAGCGCTACGTCGAAGATCCGCTGTCGGAAGCGCTGATCGCGGGACACATTTCCGAGCGTCCTGCGTTCCTCGAGGTGTATCTCGACCAGAACCAGTTGTTCTATCGGCCGGTCAGCGCGGACGATAGCGGCACGGAAGAGAAGGCTGCGGGGGTGCTGTTGTTCAGCAACTGAGCCGATCCAAAGGTAACAGAAACACCCCCGGCGTGAGTGTCGGGGGTTTCGCTTCGTTGACCCGCTGATCCATGTAAAATCGAACTGGGAAGCAGGCAGATAAATGACCGTTCGTCTTGAAATTCCCGAGTCGATTGCCGCCAGCTTGCGGCTGCCCGCGCCAGAGATGGAGTCACGACTGCGTGCCGAACTTGCGGTCGCCCTTTATGCCCAGGGTATCTTGCCCTTCGGCAAGGGAGCGGAACTTGCCGATGTTCCCCGCTATGGCTTTGTTGAGCTTGTTGCAAGGCGTGAGATTCCCCGACACTATACAGAGAACGACCTGGCGCAAGATATGGAATATGCTCGCGGTCAGTAATACCTCTCCCATTTCGAATCTCGGCTCCATTGGACATCTCGAGCTGTTGAAACTCCAGTTTTCGGTCGTATTGATTCCCACGGCGGTTGTCGACGAGCTTGCCGCGCATCCAGATCCGGCCGCGCGAAGCGCAATCGAGCAAGGTCTTCAGTTGCAGTGGATAAGAGTCGCCGCCGTTGAAGACTCTGGCTTGCTCAGGGTTCTCCTGTCGCAGCTTCATCGTGGAGAAGCAGAAGCCATAGGATTGGCCGCGGCTCTCAACGCGGATATTGTCTTGCTCGACGAACACGAAGGTCGTCAGCTTGCCTCGAAAGTCGGCCTTGGCGTCACCGGTGTTCTGGCGTACTCTTGCGGGCCAAGCGCAGGGGAGATATTTCGGCAGTCAGGCCTGCGATCGGACTTCTGCGTTCCAGAGCCGGCTTCTTCATCTCTTCCTCGTTGGAAGCCGCGGTTCTCACCGCCGCGGGAGAATAGTTCGAAGGTCTCGCTCCTCTCGCCCAAGTACCGTAGCATCGTCTCGAAACCATGCGAAGATCCAGAACCCTGGCCAATGCGCCGGGGTTCTTTTTTGACGTAACGATGGCAAGAACCCAAGCGCTTCGTTTGTATCGTAGAATGGTTCTCGATATGCCGACCGTACGGAGGGCGTGGGAGAGGATTCATGGAACAGCGTGACACCTTTCAAAGAGGCGGGACAAAAGGCCACGCAGATGCGGTCTTCAGCGCCGCGCGCCATTGGTGCTCGTTATGATAAGCGCACCGGCCGCATTGTCGTTCAGCTCAGCACAAAGCTGGATATCGCTTTCGACCCTCGAGACGCTCAGGGTCTGGAGAGTGCCCGTGCTTCGCAACTTGAGCCGATCGAGATTTCTCCCTCAGGCTTCGGCATGTACTTCCCTAAGCTTGATGCGGATCTTTACATTCCGGCGCTGCTTGAAGGTTTTCTCGGCTCTAAGGCATGGATGGCCAGCCGCCTGGGGCAAAGCGGCGGCAAGGCGAAGAGTGTAGCGAAGGCATCTGCTGCGCGTCAAAACGGTCGACTTGGCGGACGCCCCAGGAAGAAAGTTTCGGCGGTCGCTTGAGCGATTGATCGGCGGGTCAGGAGTCGTCCCGCTCCGGCCTCCACTGGTCGACGGAATCCCGGTTCACTTTGTCTTCGCGATTCTCCCGCTCTTCCTGCTCGCGGCGTTTTTCGCGCTCTTCGCGTTCTTCGCGGCCGTCGCTCATTCTCTGCACCTGAAATCAGTGTAGGCGAATCCGGCGCGTGGGCGGCGCAGTTCTTCGCCTTGGCGCGCCAAATGCCGTAGCATGGTCGAACAGCCTGACGCGAGGTCGCTTATGAGCGAGATTGTTACTGGTCCTGCAGTGAATGCCGAGCAGATTTCCTCTCTTACCCGCGAGACCAACTACGGCACCTGGCGATTCCAGAAGACGTGGAAGCCGCTGCACGTGGTGGATGCGGAGGGTTGCTGGTTTACGGATGCGGCGGGGAAGCGGTATCTGGATTTTTCGTCGCAGTTGATGTGCGTGAACCTGGGGCACAAGAATCCGCGCGTGGTGGAAGCGATCGCGGAGCAGGCGCGGGAACTGGCGTACATTGCGCCGGGGTATGCCACCACCGCGCGGGCAAAGCTGAGCGCAAAGCTGCTGGAGGTGTTGCCGGCGGGACTGGAGAAGTTTTTCTTTGCCACCAGCGGGACGGAGGCGAACGAGGCGGCATTCAAAATCGCGCGCATGGTGACGGGCAAGAACAAGATCATTTCGCGGTATCGGTCGTATCACGGGTCGACTACGGGCTCGATTGCGGCTACGGGGGATCCGCGGCGCTGGGCGATGGAGCCGGCGGGCAAGGGGTTGGGCTTCGTATTTGCGCCGGAGACGAACTGCTACAAATGCCCCATTCGGCACACCTATCCGGGGTGCGGCATTGCTTGCGCGGATTACATCGAGCACATGATCGAGAACGAGAGCGATGTAGCGGCCATGATCGTGGAGCCGGTGGTGGGGACCAATGGAGTGCTTGTGCCGCCGCCGGAGTATATGCCGAAGTTGCGGCAGATTTGCGACCGGCATGGGGTGTTGCTGATTGCCGACGAGGTGATGGCGGGGTGGGGACGGACGGGGCGGTGGTTCAGCGTGGATCACTGGGACGTGAAGCCGGACATCCTGGTGACGGCGAAGGGGATTACGTCGGCGTATGTGCCGCTGGGACTATGCGCTACTACGAGGAAGATTGCGGATTACTTTGAGGATCACTACTTTTCGCATGGGCATACGTACGAGGCGCACCCGATCACTTTGGGGCCGGCGGTGGCGACCATCGAGGAGATGCAGCGGCTGAAGCTGGTGGAGCGGGCGGCGGAGCTGGAGCCCTATTTGCGCGCCAAGCTCAATGCGCTCAAGGAAATGCATCCGTCGGTGGGCGATGTGCGGGGATTGGGGCTGTTTTTCGCCGTGGAGCTGGTGAAGGACCGGACGACCAAGGAGCCGTTCAACAGCATGCGCGACAAGGTGGAGGGTAAACCGCTGATTGTAGACCAGATAGCGGCGAAGATGATGGCCGACGGGGTGGCGCAGCAGGCATGGGTGAGCCATTTTGTGATCGCCCCGCCGCTGATTGTGACGCGGGAGGAACTGGATTTGGGAATCGATGCGATGGACCGGCATTTGGCGATCGCCGATGCTCTGGTCGAGTGACGAATACAGGGATTAGGGATTAGGGGTTAGGGATTAGAAACACCCGGTTACCGCGAGGGGGAGGGGGGTCCGGTAAACCTCGGCTGACATTTCCTCCCGTGCCGACGGCGGTCCAGGTTACTAAAGTCGTGTGTACCTCTGGAGGGAGGGGGTCTGGTAAACCTCGGCTGACATTTCCTCCCGTGCCGACAGCGGTCCAGGTTACTAAAGTCGTGTGTACCTCTGGGGGGAGGGGGGTACTGATTTTCCCGGACCCCTCAGACGCCGAAATCCGCCTGGATGGGCGGATCTCGCTGACCGTATGTTGGACTGAGCTTGACGATTGTTACTGTGCCCGCTGTCACACAATGCAGGGGAAAGGGACTAAGGGACTGAGGGGCTGAGGGGCTGAGCGATCCATGGGACCGGGGACGATGGACGTCAGGTCGGAGGGAATCGGGCGAAAGCTGGCACTTAGGGATTCATCGGTGCCGGTGAGTGCCTTGGCGATTCTGCTCATTGAGAATCGACGATCGATGGAGTGAAGGGCGTTTACGGGGTACAGTCCGGGGAATGGCGCGTGACCGCCTCTCAATGAGCGGTATGGGCCTTTGGCGCGATTCCAGAGCGCCGGCTAACGTCTTCGGAATCTCTGAAGCTTGTTCGGAGACGAAGTTCTTTACGGATCCTTCAGGAAGAAATTAAGATAGATTTCTCTGTTAGGCCCCCTCGGAGATCGTGGCTCGGGTCAGCCTCGATCTGTATCCAAATCTTTTCCGGCTTCACATCTTTGTAGCTTGGCAGACAGAAGCTCCGCAGCAGGAGAGCGTACACTGCGGCTAACTTCGCAGCGCTGCCGATGAGAGAGGCTTTCCATGCAGATCCCTTACAGGCGTATCGGAATCGTTGCCGGATTTTCTCTTCTCCTCGCGCTCTTGATCGTGAACGCCGCCGTAACCAGGCGTCAGCTCGGTCTCCAGATCGGAGCACAATATTCGGTTTCCCGTACGCGCCAGGTGCTCATGGAGCTGAACCAGTTGGAATTGCTGCTTGTTGACGCCGAAACCGGACAGCGCGGGTATCTCTATACGGGCGACAGCAAGTACCTCGCCCCTTATCAGGACGCCATCTCCAAAATTGAGCCGCAACTCGACACAGTCGCAAAACTCACTGCCGACAATTCCAGCCAACAGGCAATGATCCCGGAGTTGCGAAACCGGGTGCATGCAAAAGCAGCGGAAATGGCGCAGGTGATCGCCACATACCAGTCGGGCAAGCCTGACGCGGCCCGGGAACTGGTGCTCACCTCGACGGGTCTGCTCCTGATGGATCACATCCGTCTTGTGGTAGCCCAGATGGAAGGCGAGGAAGAGCGGCTTGAGTCAGTTCGCGCGACGGCTTACGAGCGCGCCATCCAGCGAACCATCGCGAGCATTTATTTAGCCAACTTCCTGGCTGTCGTCGGCCTGGTTCTGCTTGCCTCTTACATGCTGCGGGAAATCAATTTGCGCGAAAAGCACGCACAGGAAATTCGGACGCGCGAGGAGTGGTTCAGGGTGACGCTCACCAGCATCGGCGACGCCGTGATCGCGACCGATAGGGAAGGGGCCGTAACATTCCTGAACCCGGTTGCGGAAACTCTTACAGGGAACGATTTGGTTCTAGCTAAAGGCAGAAACATCCTCGAAGTTTTTCCCATCATCAACGAGCACACCCACGAACCTGCCGAAAACCCAGTTAAGAAGGTGTTGGAAGTGGGCCACGTGGTGGGCCTTGCGAATCATACCGCACTGCTTCGGACAGACGGGACACAGACACCCATTGAAGACAGCGCCGCCCCGATCCGCGACGCCAATGGCGAATTGCTCGGAGTGGTGCTGGTTTTCCGCGATGTCACCAGTGAGCGCAAGGCGCGGGAGGCAATGCGCAGGACGGAGCGGCTCGCTGCCGCCAGCAGGCTTACCGCCACTATGGCGCATGAAATCAACAACCCGCTTCAGGCTGTCGCCAGCCTGGTCTATTTTTCCCGGACGATGCCGGACGTGCCGGAAACGGTGGTTTCGCAACTTACCCTCGTTGAACGAGAGCTGCAGCGCGTAGAGCACATCGTGCAGCAAACGCTCGGGTTCTATAGAGAATCGGGGGCCACTGAATCTGTTGAGATGCATGCTCTGGTTGAGTCGGTATTCGAGCTCTACTCGAATAAGCTGAAGAGCAAAGACATTCGCATCGAGCGCCGCTTCGGCGATTGCCCGCCGGTGCAGGCAGCCTCCGGAGAACTCCGGCAGGTTATTTCGAACCTGATCGCCAACGCTGCCGACGCGGTGCACAATCAAGGAACCATTGGAATCACGCTCGAAAGCATTGAGGAAGCGGGCCAGACGATGGCGCATATTCTGGTTGAAGACGATGGCCCCGGTATTCCGCCAGAATACAAACCGCGCCTGTTCGAACCTTTTTTCACCACAAAGCGAGATGTCGGCACCGGTCTCGGCCTGTGGCTCACAAAGGAAATCGTGGAACGGCATGGCGGCAGGATTGAAGTTGTTCCTCGCGCCGATGCGGAGCCGGGAGCTGCGTTTAGCATTCTTCTGCCCGTCTCATCCAATCTTTCACAGGCCGCAGCCGGCGATGGCGAAGTCAGGGCTTTTCAGCCTTCCGAACTGGACGGTCGCATCGGCAGCGAGGACCTCGTGCAGAAGGAGGAATAGCATGCCGTCCGAACTGCTCCGCGTCTTTGTGGTCGATGATGAGGATGTCATCGCATCGAGCCTCGCCATGATCCTGCGCTTTCAGGGAGGCTTTCATGCCACATCGTTTACAGACCCGACGAAAGCTTTGCAGGCCGCGCATTCGGATGCTCCCGACCTCCTCATCAGCGACGTGGTTATGCCTCAGATGACCGGAATCGACCTGGCAATTCAGCTGCGTAGCGTTTGCCCGGATTGCAAAGTACTGCTGTTCTCCGGGACTGCGGCTACCACCGATTTGCTCGAAGCCGCTCGTGTCACGGGCTACAAATTTGAGCTTCTGTTGAAACCGGTGCACCCGGCCGATCTTCTCGCGAGTATCCGAACCCTGACTGAAGGCGCTCAGACGCCCTCTTCGCAAAAGCCACAGTTTGGACTCTGAGCGGGAGTCAACATTTTGGAAGGAGATCGCCTGGTTCTTGGCGCACCACGTCTGCAGTTGAGTTGCTCCCCTTATGAATGATCCAAACTCACTCACTACAGCCCCGATTAGTCCCGACAAAGCCGCCTAGTTTCCAACGAGGCGTGTCGGCCTTCCGCGAATTGCTGCTTACAGGCCGAATCGCTCATCTGCTGCGTTTTGTGCGGAGCATGGGGGATTCTCGCCTGCGGGCGCGGGCGCCGTCTTCTGGTTGGCGGAGGTGGGAGTGGGAAGACAGGGACCACGGGACCAAGGGAACCAGGAACGATGGGCGGGCTGGAATTTGTTTGGCGGAACGGCTATTGAACCTTGCAAAAGCAATGTCCTTCTGGAACGGGAAAAGCCAGATTTTGCCGATGGGCATTTGCGCGGAGGGGAGACCGAAGAACAACCGCAGATCCTTCGACTCCGCAGCGCAAAAGGCGCGCTGCTCCGCTCAGGATGACAGGACATTATTTGTGCAGTAATCCATGGCGCCCAACCTGGGGCTTCCCAATCTGGCGATATCCGGGGTGAACCCCTCGAACAAGACCTTGCTGGTCAGCAATCTTGAGCAGCAGAGCGGCAAGCGCGTCGCGCTCCTCCGTGCTGAGAACGGAGAGTAGAGCATCCTGATGCTGCCGGGCCACTCCGCCAATCTTCTCCAGGACCTCATTCCCGTTTTTTGTCAGATTTACGGAATACAGGCGCCTGTCATGGGGGTGTGCCCTCCGCTCAACGAAGCTCCGTTTCTCAAGATTGTCGAGGATTGCCACCAGGCGGCTGGGGTGAATCTGAAGCTGAGTCGCGAGCTCCTGCTGGCTCATCCCAGCCTGGACCCGGAGAAGCCGCAGGATCCCCGCATCCGCAGGCGTGAGTTCGAGAACCCCCAATCTTTCAGTAAATTGCGCCGCGGCATGCGCTCCAAGCTGGGCAAGCAGGAACGCCGGTTGTTTTTGTCCCATCTCATTGCGATTCATCTTCTATTGAGAAATTATTGCATAATTTATTCGTTTATTATATAAATGATTACATGAACAAACCGATTCCTCGCTTCCGTGGTCCGTCCCTGATTCTGCTCGCGACCGTTCACATCCTGATCTTCGTTGGCGGTCTGGTGGTGGCTGGGGCGCTCCGGCATGGAGCCCATTTTGTAACCCCCTTTGCGCCAGCCGAGGAATTGCGCTCATTCCTTGCGCTAAGCCCAGAGGCTGTTCGCGTGAGCAATTTCTTCCTGTTTGGGTCCGCGGTGCCTTTCGGGATCTTTGCAGTTACAACTGTAAGCCGCCTGCGCTTCATGGGTGTGCGTGCCGCGGGCACGAACATCGCTCTGCTGGGCGGTTTGATCGCCACGATCGCGCTGCTTCTTTCCGGCATCGTGGGCTGGATCTTGTCTGTGCCTGAAGTGTTGGCCTCCGCGCAAATCGTGAAGGCGGTCACCTTTCTCAACTTTCTGCTCGGCGGAGTCGTCTTTGCGGTTGGATTCGGATTGTTGGCGGCGGGAGTGTCTGTCACCTGCTACTTTATGCGACTTCTTCCGCGGTGGCTTGTAGCGTTGGGAATGTTGCTCGCAATCACCGGAGAACTCTCCTCTTTCAGCCTCCTGGCCTTTCCGGCAAACTTTTTCATCCCGATTACCAGGTACGTCGGCCTCATCTGGATGGTCGCGGTGGCCATAGCGCTGACGAGAAATCGCAAGGGGGCGGCGGCCGATACCGGCGAGCCTGCATAGATTGCGCTCGCAAATCCCGAGGTCTCGCTTCAGTCGATCTTCCGTCTATGGGCATCGCAATCGATGTCAACCATGGATGGCATGCAATCGGCGCAAAAAATGACGAAAGAAGATTATGAGAATGCGATCGTTTTCAGAACCAGAAGTCCCGGTCAGCGGTCGCAAACTCGGCCTTTCTTTCATGGCAAGCATCTGCGCCGCGGCTGGCGTCGGAATCTTCAGCTACTACGGCCTGGCTAAGACCATGGGCGGGGTGCTCGGGGCGGCCCTGCCACAGATCGTTACGATTGCAGTGTATGCGACGCTTGTGGCCGTCCTGTGCTTCGCGTTTCGGCCACCGAGCCGTCCTCCCATCGCGCTGCACTTTACGAGCGTCAAGGATCTCGCGTTCGCAATCGGTGCAACCGCCGCCCTTTTTGCCGCATGTGCGATTGCGTATGCATTGCTGGGTCTGTTTCTTGGGGGCTTTGTGCATCTGCTCGCGCAATTGACCGCTGTGGCGACTGACGCCAAACGTCTGCAGGGTCAGGGTTCGTCCGCATGGGTCATGGCGATTCTTCGCGGCTGTTTGCTGGTCCCGATTTTTGAAGAAGTCTTCTTTCGCGGACTTCTGTTGTCGTGGTTGAACAGGCACATGCGTTTCGCGTTTGCGTTACCTGTACAGGCTATGTTGTTTGCGGCGATGCACGTCTACCCGGTTGTGCTGGCTTACACATTTCTCTTTGGAATCGCTACCGGATACGTTCGCCAAAAAACCGGCTCCACAGCCAACACCGTTCTGATGCACGTAATCAACAACATCGTCCTTCTTGCGCTCGGCCTGCATTTCTTCAGGTCACTAAGATAGCTCTGCCGGTTGTGCGGTTAAGACAGTACCGATCTGCGCAATATCGCCAATGCACTCTTTGAGGGCAAGCCGAGGTGTCGGCTAGTGTCCAGGGAGCTGTATCGGCCTTCGGCGAATGCTGCTCACAGGCCGGATCGCTCGTCCGCCGCGTTTTGTGGGGAGCATGGGGAGTCGTGCCTGCGGGCGAGGGTGCCGTTTTCTGGTTGGCGAAGGTGGGAGTGGGGAGACAGGGACCGAGGGACCCAGGGACCTAGGGAACAAGGGAGTGGGGCACCCGGCAGGGGCTGAAGCCCGGGTTATTTTTTGGGGCTTTGCGTCGCGACTGAAGTCGCGACCTTACGCGTGTGCCTGTGACGCGTCACGACGAAGGCCCTTGGATGGGGCGGGAGGTAGCCCCGTACAATGGTGGAGTAGGGCTTTCCGGCCGATGACGGACGAGCAAAGAGATTCCCCCAAGACGGAGACGGAGTCGGCCGAAGAGCGGCATGCGGCCGGGCTGCCCGGCGAATTGCGTAACGGCGACGCGGAGACCGTTGCGGCGCCTGCGGAGCACGCCTCGTCGATCATCCCGGCGGTGTTGCCGGACCCTTCCAATAAAAAGAAATCCCGCGGCAAGCCGGCGGACGACGATCCCGTGGGCAAGGTGTACGACTCGGTGCTGATGCGGCGGCTGGGTCACTATCTCAAGCCTTACTGGGTGCAGGCGGTGGTGTCGTCGGTGGCGGTGATGCTGAAGTCGCTAAGCGACGTGGCGGGGCCGTACCTCGTGAAGGCGGCGATCGACCGCTACCTGGTGAGGGAGCCAGGGGCGGAGCTGACGTGGCTGGGGCGGCGCCTGCCCAACGATCCGTGGCTGGGGATTACGCGGCTGGCGGAGATCTACCTGGCGGCGCTGCTGGCGGCGTACCTGTTCGAGTTTATTCAGACATACCTGATGCAGTGGGTTGGGCAGAAAATGATGTTCGACCTGCGGCGGGATATTTTCCGGCACATGCAGCGGCTGCACGTGGGGTTCTTCGACACCCATGCGGTGGGGCGTCTGGTGACGCGGCTGACGTCGGACGTGGACGCGATCAACGAGATGTTCACAGGCGGAATCCTGGCCATTGTGGACGACTTTTTCACGCTGACCATCATGGGCATCGTGATGCTGAAGACGATGTGGTGGCTGGCGCTGCTGGCGTTCTGCGTGATGCCGGTGATTCTGGTGGTGACGCGGCTTTTCCGGGACTCGGTGCGGGAGAGCTACCGGCGGGTGCGGGGAGCGATTGCGCGCATCAACAGCTTTACCCAGGAACACATCAGCGGGATGGCGGTGGTGCAGTTGTTCAACCGGGAGAAGCGGGCGTTCGACGACTTCGAGGTGGTGAACAAGCAGCACATGATCGCGTTCAAGGACACGATTTTTGCGTACGCGCTGTACTACCCGGCGGTGGACATACTGAGCGCGGTGGCGGTGGCGCTGGTGCTGTGGTGGGGCGGGTGGAGCGTGCTGGCGCACGGGGCGGTGACCATCGGCGTGCTGACGATGTTCAACATGTACTCGCAGCGGTTCTGGCGGCCGATTCAGGATTTGAGCGACAAGTACAACATTCTGCAGGCGGCGATGGCGGCTTGCGAGCGGATATTCAAGCTGATGGACACGGAGGCGGAGATTGTTTCGCCGGCACGGCCGCGGGTGGGGAATGGGTCGAACCGGATTGAGTTCCGGCATGTTTGGTTTACGTATCAGAGGCTCGGCGAGGCGCAGAAGGCGGCGGTGGCGCGGGTGGGGGCGAGGGCAACTGCAGGTCCTTCGACTGCGCTTGCTGCAAAAAGCGCAGCAAGCTCCGCTCAGGATGACAGCGTTCTTTTATCCGCTCGGGAGGACGGCGCCATGGAAAGGGATGGCGATCACGTTGGTTTGGCGGGGCTGACGGAGATTGAGTGGATATTGAAAGATGTGTCGTTCACCATTGAGCCGGGGCAGACGGTGGCGATTGTGGGCCACACGGGGGCTGGGAAGACTACGCTGACCAGCTTGATGATGCGGTTTTACGATGTGACCGCGGGGCAAATCCTGGTGGACGGCGTGGACGTGCGCGAGCACGAGTTGACGGAGCTGCGGCGGCACTTTGCGGTGGTGCTGCAGGACCCGTTTTTGTTCACGGGAACGATTGCGGAGAATATCCGGCTGGGGAACGAGGGGATCACGGACGCGGGGATGGTACAGGCGGCGCGGGATGTGAATGTGCTGGATTTCGTTGAGAGCCTGCCGCGGAAGTTTGACGAGCCGGTGGAGGAGCGGGGGAATTCGCTGTCGACGGGGCAGAAACAGCTGATCAACTTTGCGCGGGCGCTGGCATATAACCCGCGGATGCTGATTCTGGATGAGGCGACGTCGAGCGTGGACACGGATACGGAGCTGCGGATTCGCGGGGCGCTGGAACGGATGGTGGAGGGGCGGACCAGCGTGCTGATCGCGCATCGGCTATCGACGGTGCAGCGGGCGGACACGATCCTGGTGATGCACAAGGGGCAGTTGCGGGAGATGGGGTCGCACCAGCAGTTGCTGGCGCAGAGGGGGTTGTATTGGAAGCTGTATCAGTTGCAGTACAAGGATCAGGAACAGGGAGTAGGGAGTAGGGATTAGGTTTGCGCCTCTAATCCATAGGAAGAAACAAAGTCGTAAGTAGTTGAAAATGCGTCAGGGGGGTTTGCGCCAACCCACCCTAGGCGCAAAAACAAAGACGCGCTGCCCGGCCCAGGGGGCTCCCCGGCTCCCAGGTGGGGCACCCAAAGTATCATCTTCTGCGGGTCGGCATCGACGGTGGAGGACTAATCCCTAATCCCTACTCCCTACTCCCTGCTTTTCTCACCGTTGGCTTGTGGTGGTTGGCATGGGTGAGGTTGCGGCTTTGTCGGCGGGCGACGGGTTGCGGCGCTGCAGCTTGTAGTAGACCGGCGTGAGCTCGAGCGGCATTTTTTCTCCGGGATTCATGGGGGCATAGCGTTTGGCTTCGAGCAGATGCACGGTGTCGTCCCAGGCATCGGTGCGGAGCCAGCTTCCCAGGGGCAGAGCGGGGATCTGGGCGAGATTATCCCATTGGATTTTGGGTGCGGAGGCGGCCAGCTCGGACATCCAGGGAGTTCCGTCGGGCCGGAGCAGCGAGTCGCCGATGCGAGGCGTGATGAGGGCCTTGAGGACGCGGCCGCGGTCGGCCAACTGCTCCCAATAGAGGCCGGCGCGGGGCAGCTCGTCCTTATACATGGAAGCTTTGAGGTACTGCATGGCGCGGGCTGCCGCCTTTTCGTTGTCGCCGCTGGAGTGGTACATGTCGATGCACCGGAAGCTGGCTTCGTCGGGGAACATGAGGCGGTCGTTGAAGGCATAGCGGGTGTCAATGCGGTGGCCGAGCTCGACGTGGGCGAGTTCGAGGGCGATGACGGAAGCGATGGCTTCTTCGTTGGGCAGGGAATCGAGCAAGCCCTTGCTGAGCAGGATGGTGTTGCCGGCGGTGGTGGCTTCAATGGTGGTGGTGAGCAGGACGCGGCAGCGCACGGGGCTCATGAAGGCCAGATTGCTGGGGACAGCGAGGTTGGTGACGATCTGGTCGAGGACCTTTTGCTCGTAGCCATCCGGCGAGAGCGGGGCGACGAGGCCGGCGTTGATGAGGCGCTCGACGACGTTGTTTTCGGCCTGGGTAACCCACTCGCGGGAGGCCTGGAGCGGGCTCACGTCCTGGGAATCGCTGCTGCGGTCTATGGCGTCGTCGACGGTCAGGGTGACGCTTTCGCTGTCGCCCGATATCGCTTTGAGGTCGAAGCCCCAGAAGCGGGTCTGGGCCTTGAGGCCAACCTTCTCGCGACCCTTTTTCCAATGAGTTTCTTCCACGTAGATAGCGGCCGGCAGCCAGATGCCTGGGCGGACGTTGGTGCGCCAGCTATCGAAATGCAGAACGTGGCCGGAAGTCTCGCGCCTGGCCGGGGCGAAGGTGCCGTCGAGGCGGACGAGGTTGGCGTCCTGGTCCTCGATCCAGATGCGGCCGGAGAAGGCTGCCTGGTGCTGGGATTTCGGTTGGACGTCAAAGACGGAGGTGCGCACCGAGCCGAGGAACTCGCGGCGAATGAAGCGGAAAGTGTAGCGATCGAATTCGGGCTTGGAGGGGTCAAAGAACATCATTTCGGCAAAGCCGAGGGGTTTGGCGCCGAAGTCGGTATCGAGGCGCAGGGCATGGGTGATGGCGGCGAGGGCGGATTCGGATGCCTTGCGGAAAGTGTGCCGGCGTTCCTGGCGAGGGGTGTAGTTGCGGTCGAAGAAATCCTTGTCGAAATCGATACGGCTGAGCATGTAGGAGTCGGAGACGGGAACTTCTTCGAGGCGGGGATCGGGGCGGGTCTCCTGGATGTAGGTTTCTACCACGGGGGTGTGGTCCTGGATGGTGCGGATAAGGGTGTGCTCGCGGAACATGGCGTGCTCGATGAGTTGAGCCTGCTCCGGGGTGAGCGGAGGAAGGTGGGATGGCTTTTCGGCGAGGGCAGGGAAGCTGGCCAGGGAGAGGAGCGGCAGAAATAAGGAAAGCCTGCGAAATAGCATATGGAACTCTCTATGAGTGGTTAGTGGTTAGTGGTTAGTGGTTAGTGGTTAGTGATCAGGGTTCTTCGGCTCGTTTGCAGGCCGGGCGCCCTCCTACTTGGAAGATGCTGGTGGGTTGGGGGTGGGATGTCCGCGGCTATCGGGGCGAATCCGCGTGCTGGGGTGGGGAAAGCAGGGTGGTTGCGTGAAATCAATTTGGATGGATGCGATTGCCGTGGTTAGGGGGCGCAATACATTTTCCTAACCGCGGCGTAGACTGGCTGGTCATATGGTCAGCATGGGCCACAGCGACGGAACGGCGATTGAGGCGGTGCTGGCTGGCGATCGGGAGGCCTATGCGGCGCTGGTGACGCGGCATAGCCGGATGCTTTTCCGGTTGGCGTATCGCATGACCGGGAACCCCGCGGATGCGGACGACGTGGTGCAGGATGCGTTTCTGCGGGCGTACCAGAAGCTGAGCAGTTTTGAGTCGCGGTCGGATTTCGGGACGTGGATCTATCGCATCGCGGTGCATTGCGCGCTGGACCGGTTGCAGAGCCGGCGGCGGGACGAGGCGAGGCAGGTGAGCGAGGACAGCGATCCCGAGAACGGGGTGCAGGTGGCGGACGCGGCGCCGGGACCGGAGCGGCTGGCGCAGAGCGCGGAGATAGGGGTGCTGCAGGAGATGGCAATGCGCGGTCTGACGGCGATGGAGCGGACGGCATTTGTGCTGCGGCACATGGAAGAACGGAGCACGGAGGAGATTGCGGCGGCGTTGCAGGTTTCGCCGAATACAGCCAAGCAGAGCGTCTATCGCGCGGTGCAGAAGGTGCGCCAGCGGTTGACGCAGATGAAGGTAACGGTATGACGCATTTGAGCGAAGAGGAGCTTGTGGAGCGGTATTACAGGGATGGCGCAGCGGCGGACGGGGCGGAGGATCGCCACGTTGAGGAGTGCGAGGAGTGCGCGGCGGCGTTGGCGGCTCTGGAGAGCGATCTGAATGCGGTACGGAGAATGGATGTGCCGGAGCGGGATGGGAACTATGGCGACACCATTTGGAAGCGTGTGTCGAGCCTGCTGCCCGAAAGCGGCGCAGTGCTTTCGGTGGCTAAGGGGGCTGAGCTTCTTGGTGACCGAGAGGTTCCGCAGGGGCTAAAGCCCGGGATTTTCAAGTGGCGAGCTAACGGCACGACTGAAGTCGCGCCCCTACGCGAAAAGCTCCTGCGGGAGAATCGTCCGCTGCTGTGGAGGGGGTTGGGCTACGCGGCGGGGTGCGCGGTGCTGGTGGCGGGCGCGTTTTACGTGGGCACGGTGTGGGAGCATCAGCAGCATCTTCGCCAGGACGCGGCGCGAGCCGCAGAGCATGCAACTCCGCCGGTGCAGCAGCGGGTGGTGGTGGTGGTGCTGGGAGATCACCTGGACCGTTCCGAGCGGCTGCTGGTGGAGCTGAAGCATGCCGATGCGGAAGATCCGGAGCTGGTGAAGCCGTTGCGCGAGGAAGCGCGGAACCTGCTGGCGGCGAACCGGGAATTTCGCGACGATGCGGAGAAGACGGGTGATCCGGCGTTGACCAAGGCGCTGGGCCACCTGGACACATTGCTGACGGAGATGGCGAATGGCCCGCAGGGATTGAACGCGGCGGCGATCGAGCGGCTGCAGAAACAGATGAACGAGGACGGACTGCTGTTTGAGGTGCGGGTATTGCGGTCGAAGAATCCGCACCGGGAATCGGCAGTGCGAGTTCTCGCCAGGGGAGGAACGGCATGAGAAAGATAACCGCAATTTTGGCATGCGTGGTGGCGGGGTTGGCCGGCGCGGGACGGCTGCAGGGAATGCAGGCGGGCGGGCAGGCATTTTTGCCGGCGGGAATGACGGGAGTGTATGCCGAGGGAGCGATGGGCGATACGCCGGACGCGAAGCTCTACGCCGATGGAACGAAGGCGATCCGGGAGAACCGCTGGGTGGACGCGGAGAAGATTTTCGACCGGGTGGCGCAGGAGAAGGGTCCGCACGCGGCGGGGGCGCTCTACTGGATGGCGTATGCGGAGAGCAAGCAGGGCGACACCACGAAGGCGATGAGCAGTTGCGCGGCGCTGCGCGAGCAGTTTGTGGGCAGCACGTGGATCGACGACTGCGGGGCGCTGGAGATCGAGATCAAGGCGAAGAACGGGGTGACGGTGCAGCCCAAGCCGGGAGAGAGCGACGAGCTGAAGCTGTTGGCGCTGGTGACGCTGATGCAGAAGGATCCGACGCGGGCGCGGGCGCAGATTGAAGAGATTGTGCAGAGCGACTCGTCAGAGAAGCTGAAGGAAGGGGCGCTGTTCATACTGGGGCAGGCGGTGCCTGAGGCGACCTATCCGGAGATTGTGCGCGTGAGCTACCTGGAAGGGGATGTGCGGGTGGCGCGGGCGACCGAGAACGAGAAGTCGAAGAACCCGGTGTGGGAGACGGCGGTGATGAACCTGCCTATCGAGGCGGGCGACAGCCTGGTGACGGGCAAGGACGGGCGCGCGGAAATTGAACTCGAAGACGCATCGACCATTTATCTGGCGGAAAACTCGGTGCTGAATTTCGCGGATTTGCACACCACGAGCGGGGTTCCGCATACGGAGCTGGCGCTGGTGAGCGGCGCGCTGACGACACATATTGACTCGCTGATGCCGGGCGAAAGGTTTGTGCTGCACACGCCAACCAACGAGGTGGTGACGCAGTATCCGCATCACTCGGAGATGCGCGTGAACAGCTTTATGGATGGGATGGCGGTGACGTCGATGGGAGGCGGTTTGCTGAAGGTGCCGGACAATTGCGACCGAAGCAACGCATTTGCTTTTTGCCCGGAAGCGACCAAAGACGGAAAGGAGGGAATGGAGGCGGGCAAAACGTATTTCTTCGGGGCGGATCATCACCTGACCTATGCGGAAATGGGCAAGGTGGGGGATTTTACGGCTTTCGACGCGTGGGTGGCGGACCGCTCTGCGGCGCGGACCAGTGCGACCGCGGACGTGATGAAGGAGGCAGGGCTGACCACGCCGGTTCCGGGGCTGGCGGAGATGAAGGGCAAGGGGCATTTCTTCCCGTGTCCTCCCTATGGCACGTGCTGGGCACCGGATGAGGCCAGGAGCAACGCGGTGCTGGCGGCGGCGCCAACGCCTCCGCCCACGCCGAAGAGCGCGCCGCCGGCGAGCGGCGGAGCGACGGCGGGGAGCACCGGATTGTATCCGATGGGGTTTTTCCCATGCATGAGCGGGGCAATGATGAACTATTACTCCGGCAATCCGTACCTGGCGCAGATGTACATGAACGGGATGATGGCTGGGTCGTACGATCCATATGCGTGGGCGATCTGCCATTCGGGGTGGTGGATTCCGAACCAGTATGGCTATGGCGGCGGGGGCGGGTATGTATGGGTGGCGGGGCGGAAGCTGCATCATCGTCCGCCGGTGCGGTGGGTAAAGACGGGACGGACGGTGGCGTTTGTGCCGCTTCATCCGAAGGACGTGAAGGGACAGCCGCCCGTGAACCGGGAGCTTGGATTTTCGCCGGTGAAGGGCAAGGACGGCTTCCGGCTGAACCCGATTCGGCTCAACCCGGGACGGCCAGTGGAGGTGATGAAGTCGGCGCCGAAGGGGTTTCGCGACCTGCCGGAGCCGATATTGGCGCGGGCGCAGACGCCGCACATGGAAGCGCGGGCGCTGCGCGGGGACGTGAAGGCGGGGATTCCGGCGATGAAGCCGGTTCCGCTGACCTTCAATCGCAATCAGGGTTTCATGGCCCCGCACCAGGTGGTGCAGGGCGGGCGGACGGTGGTGGTGAATGCGCCAGTGGGCCGTGCGCTGGGCGGAGCGTATGGGGGCGCCGGATCCTCGGGCCGGTCAGGTTCGGTGGGAATAGGAGCGGTTGGAGGAGCGCGCGGCGGAGCGGGGTTTGGCAGCGGAGGGTCGATGCGCGGCGGAGGATCGAGCGGTTCCAGCGGTTCGAGCGGCGGCGGTGGCATGCGCGGCGGGGGATCGGCTTCGGCTACGTCGACCAGCGCGAGTGCGCCTGCTTCGTCGGCTGCGGCTGGCGGGTCGAGTCATAAGTGATGCGGGTCCCCGCTGGGGGATTGTGGATTCCCACCCTGACCGCACCAAACGCGGTCAGGATGGGGCACTCCGGCTCTCGGGAAATCCAAGGTCCCTCCGCCGCGGCAGACCACGGATCTGGGGGCACGTTGGGGGTCGTGGCTTCCCGCCGTGTTCGTCAGAAAAAAAGGGCGACAAGGTGGGGCACGGAGCTTTTGTTGGATGCATCTCATCCGGTGTGGGTTCGTCAACGGCTCAACGTTCGTGCTAGCATCTGTTCCATCGATGCGCTCCGCGCGCGCACTTTTTGCGCGGCTCGGGCCGCATCTCTTCTCCCGGTTCGCCATATTTCAAAAGGAGGCGGACATGAGCCTGCCTGGACTAACTACGGCGACAGTCTTTCTGTCGACATTGTGGTTTGCGGCCGCCCTGCCGGCGCAGACCGTTGCAAGTTCTTCAACCAGTGCAAATGTATCGAAAGTGCGCATCGTGCGCCTAAGCCAGGTGAAGGGTGAGGTGCGGATGGACAGGGCGATTGGCCGGGGGATGGAGCCGGCGATCGCGAATCTGCCGATCGTGGAACAGAGCAAATTGCAAACCGGCATGGGTGTTGCCGAGGTGGAGTTCGAGGACAACAGCTCGGTTCGGCTGGGACCGAACTCGGCGGTGGAATTTCCGCGGCTGGAGCGCAGCGCGAGCGGCACCGTCTCCTGGATGCACGTGATCAAGGGAACCGCGTATGTGAGCCTGTTCAAGTCGCAGGGAAATCAATTCACGGTGCTGTTCGGGGACCAGCGGCTGACGCTGCCTCCGGCGAGCCACGTCCGGCTGGATGTGGGCGCTAAAGACGCCAAGCTGGCGGTGCTGGACAGCGGGTTGCATCTGCAGGAGCAGTCGGGCGCGCTCGATGTTCAGAAGAAGCGGACGGTGACCTTCAGTTTTGCCGATGGAGCCGAGCCGACGGTGGCCAAAGACGTGTCTGAGGAGCCGCTGGACGGATGGGATAAGGAGTCGGTGGGCTATCACCAGCGGCTGGCGATCCAGGCGATGAACAACTCCTCGTTTGCTTCGGGGTATAGTTACGGGCTGAGCGACCTGGGCTATTACGGAAGCTTTATGGATGCGGGCGCGTGCGGCATGATGTGGCGGCCGTATTTTGCCAGCGCCGCGTGGGACCCGTATGGGAATGGCGCCTGGGCATATTACGGAGGAGCTGGGTACTCGTGGGTGTCGCCGTATCCGTGGGGCTGGACGCCGTATCACTACGGGAGCTGGTCGATGTGTCCCGGAATGGGCTGGGGCTGGCAACCGGGCGGAGCGTGGAACGGACTGAACAACATGGCCATGGTGCCGCTGCAGCGCCTGGGTGGTGGTGCAGGCGGGCATCCGCTTTTGCCGGGGCGTCCGCCGCGCGCGGGAGAAGCGACGATGATTCCGGTGAACCAGCGTCCGCTGGTGCGGTCGGAGCTGAAGTCGGGGGATTCCTTTGAGTTCCGCAAGGATTCGGCGGGGCTGGGCGTTCCCCGCGGAACGATGGGCAGGCTGGATAAGCTGTCGAACCAGGCGGTTTCGCGCGGAACCGCGACCACGCAGATCTACATCAGCGCTCCTTCACAGAATGTGCGTGGAGGGCCGGCGAATGGCGCGAGTGCAGTGATGCTGGGCGCATCCGTGCATCGGGGTTCCGCGCCGCCGCGCATGGAGGATGAGGCTTCGCGGTCAATCATGGGGGGCGGCTCGAGCGCGCGGGACGGAAATGCACCCGTGCAGCCGTCGGCGCCAGCCAGATCTACAGCAGCACCGTCTGCGCCTTCCCGCCCGTCGGGGGGACCGGCGTCGGGGGCGGCTGGGCGCCCGAGATAGGGAGATTCAAGGGGAATGAAGAAGGCCGTCCGGCCGGCGCCGGGCGGCCTTTTTCCTGGGTGCGGGAGTGCGAGCGGATTCTGGGTTTTCGCTGTGGATCGGCGCGAAAGAGGGTCTAGGACTCGATCGAGTACATGACTTGAGAAAACACAATGATGAATTGAGGGAGTCTATAATGCTCGCGAAGGTCGCTGCATGCATGGTATCGCATTGGCAGACACGATCAATCAGAGGGAGGTCGAATGGCGCACCCCGATCCGGCACCCCAGAAGCGTTTGCTCAGCAAGAAAAGAAGCAGGCTATATGCGCACTGGCTCGATGGTGAATGGTACAAGGTGGCCGCTCCGCTGGAACATGGCCGCTTGACGAGAATAGCCGAGGGAGGCCTAAAGTTACATGCGCTCTTCGGAACGCGAATTGCGCTGAGCGACGTGCAGCTTACCGACAGTCCAATGCTGGCAACGTTATTTTCCAATACGGAGTTCAGGAATTATCTGCAAGTCGATCGCGATTTTCTGACACTCGTTTCAAAGCCCCAGGACTCTGCTCACCGAAGGTTCTCCAGCGCAATAAGCGGTTTCTATCGCGCAACGCAGGGCACGCACTGGACGACCTCGTTGCCAGTGCCTGTCGACGTAGTGCTGAAGTTCGCCAGATCGCTTGTGGACATACAAGACCCGGATACAGAGAAGCTATTGCGGGACAATTCGCTGGAACACATGCGTGTCATTCGAGACAATCCTCAATATGAGATTTACCTTAAGGGGGTCCTCCTCGGCGTCTGTCATTTCACAAAGAAAAAGGCCGGCCCATTGGATTCGCCGACTGACAATAAGCAATCCTACTTGGATGTTATTAAAGATGCCTTGAACACTCGGGGCGGGAGTGGCGATGCCTATGGATCTCTCGAGGCCATATATGGATCTCTCAATCAAATCGTCAAGGAGACGGAGAATAAGACGGCACGAAGTGCCATAAATCGCCACTTTTCCAAATCTGGAGAGGATCCAAGTCAATGGACTTTCGAACAAAAGAAGATTTGGAGGAGCGTGGTCCATGCCTGGAATAGCAATGTATCTCATACCGTTGGCGCGAGCGAGACCATAGCACCCTTACCGGAAGCTGTATTCCCGATTCGCGGACTGATTACGGATACGGTCGGACCGTCGAGAATGGGAGAAAGCAAAAGCGACTCTACTGAGGCTGCACATCTTCCGCCACTTCTATGTGACCCCGACAAGCTAAGCTGGCGGAAGGTCTCCGAGATCGTGGAGCGCAACCATGAAAGACAATCCGCACTTCGGGAAGCGTTTCGACACGGCAAATCAAGCGAGATCGTCGATGCGGCTGACAAACTCGTACAAGGGCTCAGTGTTGAACTCGCCCCCCCTTCCCGAGGAGCGTGGGCGTGGGATCTCGCCGAACGAATTACAGGAATGACGAACTTCTGCTCAAAGTTGGGATCGTGTCTCCCGGAGGACCTTGGGGGAACTGCGTTCGAATTGCTCGATTGTGCTTCTGAGGCCGCTATAACGGTCGTTGAAGCGCACAAGTATAGCCATGTCAGAAGAGAATTCGCCGTGTTGAACACGTTGCGTGAGCATCAGGAAAATTTAATCGCCATCTACGAATCCTCAGCAGGGACCAGCTAAGAGACGTTAGGAAAGTGACTGAAGGCGAGTATGGATCATTGGCGGGTGCAGGAATCCGAGTTGGTACTGAACAACCGCTGGGCGAAGGTGCGACGGGATTCATGCGAATTGGCTAACGGTGTTCTCATCCCCGATTACTACTATTGGGAGGGAGGCGATTTTGCCGTCGTGTTTGCGCTCACAGTGAACGGAGAGGTCCTTCTTACGCGTCAATACAAGCATGGGGTTAGAGAGATCACCTTGGAACTGCCTGCCGGATTGATTGATGCCGAGGATGAAAGTCCCTTGATGGCTGCCCATCGTGAGTTGCGGGAGGAAACCGGTTACGCTGCCGGTGAGTGGTCTTCGCTGGGAACGCTGAATGTGTCCTCTGCTAAGGCGACCACGCGCGCGTATATTTTCCTGGCCTGCGAGGTTACGGCGGCCGGCGCCCAGAGCCTTGATCAGAACGAAGAGATTGAGTGCCTTGAGGTGAGTCTCGAAGAGTTCAGGAGGTTGGTGTTATGCGGATCGATTCACGACGCGTCATCCATCGCTGCTGGATTCCTTGCGTTAAATCTGCTCCAAGGTGGTGACACCGACAGTGCAAGCGACCTAGGGAACCTCTGAAAATCGGCGAGTTATAGAACTGCGCTGCTGCGGCGTGGCCACATCTGCTCAAAAATCGCTGATTTTGCGGCTATCCGATATGCCATTTTGCCCGCCGGAGGCTCACGCGGCCTCCGGCAGGCACACTACGCCCCTTGCGGGGCCATCTGTAAATTGATTTTCGCGAGCCTCCGGCGGTGTTGATAGATGTTGACCGCCGCAAAGGCTGCACACAGCCATTC
>DASZLF010000046.1:0-5126 GCA_035552555.1 Occallatibacter sp. | reverse complement strand
GTGCCGAAGGCTCCGCCGGTCCAGCCGGTGTTGACGAGCCAGCATTGCGCGTTGTGCTGACGCAGGCGCGCGCCGAGCATTTCCGCATAGACGCGGGGCGGGAGCGGCAAAAAGGGCGAGGCGAAGCAAGTGGAGAATTCGGGTACGGGCTCGCTGCCGAGTCCGGCTTCAGTGCCAGCGAGCTTGGCGGTATATCCAGAGAGGAAGTGATACATGGCCTGCTCGGGCGTGAGCTTTGCGATGGGCGGCAGGACTCCGAAGGCGTCGGCGGTGAGGAAGAGCACGTTCGCGGGATAGCCCCCGATGCCGGGGATGACGGCATTGGAGATGAACTCGATGGGATATGCGGCGCGGGTGTTTTCGGTGTGGCGGATATCGGAGTAGTCGGGCTCGCCGGTCTTCTCGTCGATAACCACATTCTCAAGCACGGAGCCGAAGCGGATGGCATGGTAGATCTGCGGCTCTTTCTCCTCGGAAAGGTCGATGCATTTGGCGTAACAACCGCCCTCGAAGTTGAAGACGCCGGCAGGACTCCAGCCGTGTTCGTCGTCGCCGATGAGGCGGCGGCCGGGATCGGCGGAGAGAGTGGTTTTGCCGGTTCCGGAGAGCCCGAAGAAGATGGCGGTGTCGCCGTTCGCGCCGATGTTCGCGGAGCAGTGCATGGGGAAGACGTCGCGGCCGGGGAGGAGAAAGTTCATGACGCCGAAAATGGACTTTTTCATTTCGCCGGCGTACCTGGTGCCTCCGATGAGGATGATTTTGCGGGTGAAGTCGGCAAGGATGAAGGTGCCGGAGCGAGTGCCGTCGCGTTCGGGGACGGATTCGAATTCGGGTGCGGCGATCACGGTAAATTCGGCTTTATGGTTTGCGAGCTGCCGGAACTCGGGGCGGATGAAGAGCTGCTTTACGAAGAGCGCGTGCCATGCGTATTCGCAGACGACGGTGATGGGAAGCTGATAGGCGGGGTCGGCTCCGGCGGCGAGATCCATGACATAGAGGTCGCGCTCGGCCATGTGGCGCACGACGCGATCGAAGAGAGCCTGAAATTTCTCAGGCGGGAATGGCTGATTGACCTTTCCCCAGTGAACCGTGTTTCTGGTGACGTCATCTTCAACGATGAACTTGTCGCGAGGGGAGCGGCCGGTGCGGGAGCCGGTGAGCGCGACGAGCGCGCCGTTGGAGGCGAGGCTGGCCTCTCCGCGGGCGATCGCCGTCTCCACCAATTGCGGAGTGGAGAGATTGCGATGAACGTGCGGACCTTCCGTGAGCGATAACGCGCCGCGGGTGACGGTGGCTGCTCCCATGGTGTTCGGCTCCTTTTGAGCGGTTCGACAGAATTGAACCCGCTACGACAGCAGACCGATTATTGTCCCATTCGCGGGCCAGAAATGGCAAAGGGGACTCGCGATCCGCTTCGGCTAAGCGCTGCGAGGCAGCGACTCATTGTGCCTTGGGGACGCAGGCGAAGTTATCGGCGGCATAAAAATAACTGATATTGCGAATCTCCGCTTGATGCCGCTCCGGAGTGGCAGCTAGGTTACAGGTACCGCAACAAACGGTATCAACACCAGAACCTGCGGAACCGCTGGTCTTGTTCCAAGGGACGGCGCATACGTGTCTTCAGCCGGCAATCCCCGGGACCAGCAGGTCGGCAACTGCTTCACTACTCCAAAAAGAATGAGGTCCACTGAATGGCTTTACGAGTGAACAATGGAGCTTCCCTATCCCTTTCGGAAAAGGTCGCGCGCCTGGGCACGCGGCTGAAGAGTCGCGAGTGGCGGCGTTACGGAATGACGGTTTTTGCAGGCAAGGCGCTGGGGGTAGGCGCAACGCTGCTGATCGCGAGCTTTATCACGGCGTTGTGCTTCACGAAGGTGCTGGCGGCGGATGCGCCGGGCGTGAAGGCGTCAGATGTTGTGAATCCGGTGAACACGGTATGGACGCTGATTGCGGCGTTCCTGGTATTCGCGATGCAGGTTGGCTTCACGATGCTGGAGGCAGGTTTTTGCCGCTCGCGCGAAACGGTAAACGTGCTGATGGAGTGCGTGGTGGATACATGCCTCTGCGGCCTGCTTTTTTATGCCATCGGCTTTTCATTCATGTTCAGCCATGGCAATGGATTTATCGGCTACCACTGGTTCTTTCTGCAGAATGTTCCGGCAACGTATGAGAGCACCGGGGTGGCTTTTCTGGCCTTCTGGATCTTTCAATTCGCCTTTGCCGATACATGCTCGACGATTACGTCTGGCGCGATGATCGGGCGGACGGGGTTTGTGGGCGATCTGCTGTACAGCGTTGGCGTCTCGGGCTTCATGTACCCGATCATCGGGCATTGGGCGTGGGGGCCGGATGGTTTTCTGGCGACGATGGGGGCGGCGGGATTCTTTATGCCGAAGCTGGGGCAGAGCTTCCATGACTTTGCCGGATCGACGGTGGTGCATACGATCGGCGGAGTGATCGCGCTGGCGGGATCGATAGTGCTGGGTCCGCGGCTGGGGCGCACGTTCAAGCGCGACGGCGGCGGGCCGATGATGCCGCACGATCTGACGATTGCGGCGTCGGGGGGACTGCTGCTTTGGTTCGGGTGGTATGGGTTCAACCCGGGGAGCACGCTTTCCGCGATGGACTTTGAGGGCATTGGGCGCATCTCGGCGAATACGACGCTGGCGGCCTGCGCGGCGGGGCTTTCAGCGATGGCTGTGGCCTACATGATGAACAAGAAATGGGACATCAGCTTTACGGTGAACGGATTTCTGGCGGGGCTGGTGGCGATTACCTGCCCATGCTATTGGGTTAGCCCGACGGGCGCGATCCTTCTGGGCGCGATTGCCGGAGTGATTGTGGTCTACGGGGTGGAGTTGCTGGAATACCTTCGGATCGATGATCCGATCGGGGCCGTCCCGGTGCACGGAATCTGCGGAATATGGGGCACGATTTCGCTGGGGCTGTTTGCGGTGGGCAAGTACGGATCGACAGGGCCGCTGGGTCCGGACAACAGCGCGCCGCTCAGAGGACTGTTCTATGGAGGCGGCGGGACGCTGCTGGAGGCGCAGGTGCTGGGCAGCGCGATCGTTACGGTGTCGACTTTCGCAGTGGCGATGGCGGTGATGTACCTGGTGAATGCGACGGGGACGCTGCGCGTGTCTCGCGAGGGCGAGCTGCATGGGCTCGACCTGCACGAGCACGGCATCTCGGCCTATCCGGAGTACGTGATCACGGCGCTCGGTACGCCTTCGGGAGAATAGCGTTAGCGGGGCAGAGGCGCGGGAACGGCCGCATGCCCCGGTTCGCTGTTACAGAGTGATTCTTCCAGCAACTGAAAAATAATCGCCAGGAGAAAAGATTATGACGAAGATCGAGGCCATTATCAGGCCAAATAAGTTTGAGCAGGTGAAAGAGGCGCTGCAGGAGATCGGAGTGGACGGCATGACGGTCTCAGAGGTGCGGGGCTGCGGGCGGCAGAAAGGGCAGAAGGAGACTTATCGAGGGCACGAGTACGAGATAAGCCTGCTGCCGAAGCTGCGCGTGGAAGTGGTGATCCAGGACGATCGCGTGGAACCGGTGATCGACGCGATTGTGAATTCGGCGGGAACTGGGGAGATCGGCGACGGAAAGATTTTTCTTTTCAGAGCCGAGGATGCGATCCGGATCAGGAACCGGCAACGCGGGGACGTGGCGCTGTGAAGCTGCGATTAGCCATTAGCTTTTAGCTACTAGCCATTAGCTTCTAGCTACTGGCCAGTTGCCAGTCCCCAGTGCTAGTGCGCAGTTGTCAGTGCGCGGTTCGCTTATGGATTGGGCTGGGAGTCGGCGGCGGTTGCGGGCACGAGGGTGGGAAGGTTGCTGGTGTGTCCCGCCTCGTGCAGCACGGCGTCGAGGTGCTCGAGGACTTCTTCGACGGTCATGGTGTACATTTCGCGTCCGTTGTCGTAGCCGGATTCGACGGCCTGCTTGAGATAGCGGCCGGCAATCTGAGCGGCGAGCGCATCGGTGATGACATTGCCGGTGCGTTTCTTCTGTTCGACCCAGGCGAGACAGGGCATGGCGATCCAAACCGGGCGACCGTTGACGTCGAAGCGGATGTCGACGGCGTCGGCGTGGCGGGTGGCGATGGCGACGACATTGGCTGTCCAGCGGCAGTGGAGCGACTCGCCGGTCCAGCGATCGGTGACCTGAAAATCTTCGTACATGATTGTCTTAAGGCTACAGGCGATGGACGCCGCGGAGCAAATGGCGCATGCGGCGGATGAATCGGTCTGTGCGGCGAATCTGGGCAAATTCGAGCAGGACGCGACACCCCGATGCCCAAGTGCGCACAAGGAAAGTTGATGCTGCGATGTTGATGGCTTGAAAAATATAAAAGAGCGAAAAAAAAGAAAAGCACAACGGTCAAACCCATGCGAGACTTCTGTCGTCATAGTTTTCTGACGCACGTTACGTTTTAATTAATAGGAGTTATCCCTGTGGCTATTCCCACGCAAACTATGCGGCGCTATAAAGAGCGCCTCCTTCAGCAGAAGAAGACGCTGGAACATTCCACCCTTTCGGCCGTTGAGCAGGGCCGTGAAACCGTTGCAGAGGAAGCGCAGGATTCGGGCGATCAGGCGGTATTTTCCTATCAAAAGGAATTTCTGTTTACGCGGAGCACGCGCGATCACGGGCAGCTTGCGATGGTAAAGAGAGCGCTGGAGCGGCTGAACGAAGGCAACTTTGGCGAATGCGCGCAGTGCGGGACACAGATTGGCGCGAAGCGGCTGGAAGCGCTGCCGTGGACTCCTTACTGCATCGAGTGCCAGGAAAAGATCGAGCGGGGCGAACTGGCGGACGTGAGCCGCGCGGCGTAGAGGCGAGTCTCAGAGCGCGTTCCTGCTGCACGGTTGTTGCTCTCTTCACAACCCGGCCATCTGTTCGTATTCCCGCGCGGATGCGCCGGGGAGCAGGACCCATAGTGTGTAGATGGCGAGCGCCGTTCCGGTAATGGGCTTGATGATGGTGAGGAACGCGGCCACGATGGCCAGGATGCGAGCCCAGGGCGCGCGATTGACGAGCGCGATGCCGGTGATGATGGCGAGGACGGCGCGGCCGAGGATCACGGCGGTGATGACGGGGATCAGCCAGGGCAGATG
>DASZLF010000045.1:0-40577 GCA_035552555.1 Occallatibacter sp. | reverse complement strand
ACTTGGACAGCCTCCGCCGGCGCGGCTCACCGCTGATAGCCCTCCTCGCCAAACCAGCACTGCCATAATCGGGAGACCCGATGCATTTTCGCAAAACAATTCGTCTTCCCACTTGACTGGAACAACTCAGATGACTGTCGTGGGGGGGTCCAAACCCACGCCTGGCCCCAGACGTATCCAGGCCGATATTTACTTTTCGCCCGTGCGCTTCGATAATAGCCGGGGCATTCATCCATTTTCGAAACATGCCGAACGCGCGCTGAAATAGATCGGCGCATGCCCGCGGCTCCTGCCGGCGCTTCTGCCGCCAACTCGAACCACGACCTGGGAGTGCACGGAATGGGAATTGACGGGGTTCGGATTTCCCCTGAAGCGCGGCTCTTCGCAGCGGAAGAGTTGTGCCGGCGCGCGGGGCTGGGCGAGCACGATCTCATCCACCGTTGCCATCTCCATCAGAGCCCGGAAGGCCATGTCTCGCTTCAGAATGTGTGCGCCCCGGGTTCGCCGCGGATCGACTTTCCAGCGGCCACGGGCGCCCTGCGTTCCGACCTCGTGGTTCGCAAATCGTGGCCGAAGGATACCCCCGCGGCGATTCACGACACGGTCCCCGACTTCATCGTTCCCTATTGCCGGAACGATTCCGTTCCCGGCCAGCCGCTTTTCCTCCAGACGGCTCCCGGAGAATTTCGTTGCACTGAGGACATCCTTGCTTCCACGGCGCTGGTGCTGTCGCGCTTCGAGGAGATCGACGCGACGGGCCGAGACTCCCACGCGCGCTTTCCCTCGGCGCAGAGCATCGCCTTCCGCGACCACTACCTCGACCGGCCCATCGTGGATGAATACGGCCTCGCCCTGCAGCAGGTGCTTCAGGCGCTGGACCCCGGGTTGCCCGCTCCCGTGCGCTGCCTTCGCGTCAAGCTCAGCCACGACATCGATGAGATCGGCATTCCCTTCAGCCTTCGCGATCTGGCGGTGCAACTGTTTGCGCGCCGGCGCACATCCACGGCCTTGCGCGATTTGCTCAGCAGCATCGGGGGAAGTACCCCCGGCTCGCTGGACCAGGTGATCGAAATCTGCCGCCTGGCCGGCGAACGGGGATTGCGCCCGGCGCTGTATTGGAAAGCTTCTCCGCCGAGCCCATTCGACAGCGGATATGACATCGCCGACCCGCGCATCTCCCGCGTCATGGACTGGGCCTTCTGCCGGAACATCGAGATGGGAGTGCATCCCGGCTATCAGACGTTTCTCTCCCCCACCGAACTGCGGAACGAGGTGGAGCGTTGCCGTAAAGCCCTTGGGACCGAGTGCATCGGCGGGCGGCAGCATTATCTCCGCTGGTCTCCCGAAACCTGGGCCCACTGGGAGCAGTGCGGGCTCGCCTATGACAGCAGCGTCGGCTATGCCGACCGCGCCGGATTCCGCGCCGGCACCTGCTGGCCTTACTTCCCCTGGCTATGGAAACAGAACCGCCGCGCGGCGCTGCTGGAGATTCCCCTAATCCTCATGGATCGAACCCTGGTCAGCCGCCAATATATGGGCAAAACCCCGGAGGAGGCACTGGCCACGGCGCGGGACCTGATGCGGAAGTGCGAAGCCGTGGGAGGGGTCATCACCCTGTTGTGGCACAACAATTGCCTGGGGCATCCGTTCTCCGCGTATTATCCGGCGATATTCGACGCGCTCTCCGGGGTAGCAAACTACGATTGGGAATCGTCGCGTCCTGGACAGGCCGCACCCTGATCCCCGATCCCTTATCCCTGGATCGGGCAACCTTTCCCCCGTGGTCGGGTCAAAGGAAAGAGGGGCCTGTTACCTCAGAATGGGCGCTCTGACCTATCTGGCGGTTCACGTCCGATTTTTTCCGAGTATGCTTGGAGTTTGCTATCTTATTCTGCCTTGGAATCCAGCTTTGTCCGGTATTCCGTGCCCGGATTTGAGATCGAGGGGGCGGGACCGATGACAATTACATAAGGAGCAAGCACTCTATGCGGTCGAAAGTTCTGATGATCGCGGTTGCCGCGGCTTTCTTCTTCGCGGCTGAGCCCCCCATTTTTGCGCAGGCGGAGGCCTCCGCGATCGGCCCTGGTGGACGGCCGCTCACGGTAGGCGCCGGCATGTCAATCAACTTTCTCGATTTCAGCCAGGGAAGCCGGATGGAGGGAATCTACGTCTTTGTCGACTGGCACGCCTTGCAATCCCGTGACTGGCTCACCAGGGTGGGCATTGAAGCTGAGGGCCGGGATGTGAATATCGGCCGTCCGTCCAGCCTGCCCAACATGCGCGTGGACACAGCGCAGATTGGCATCGATTACACCATCATGTCGGGACAAAGATACCAGTTCTACGTCAAGGGCCTGGGCGGCCGGGGCAGCATCGACTTCCCTCCCGGAGACATTGACGGCATTACCCACAAGACCCAGGGCATCTTCTCCGTGGGAGAGGGAATCAATGTTCATCTCAACAGGTTCTTCAGTTTGAATGTGGATGACGAGATCCAGGTGTGGCGCAAATTCTTCCAGCATGGTTCCACGCTCACGCCTTCCGCGATCTCCGTCGGCGTTTCGCACACCTTCGGGCGTACACGCCGCGAACGGGCCAGCTTCGGCCAATAATCGCCTGCGCGCGCGCACTGCGAACCCTCGGGTCCGTGCTGCGCGCAGGTCAATCGCAGGAACGCCCATCACCGGCGTATCGCCGGCCCAAGGTGTCTCCAGAGATTGCGGAGAAGGTCGAAAACAGGAACGATTTTCAGGCGCAAAGCCCGCAGGGGCTCAACAGGCTGTCGTGCGAGTGTATGCACCTGCACTGCAACCCTGAAGGCATCTACCCTATTCTTCCGCCTTGCACGAGTACGGCTTGGTCAGGTCCTGGCGGGCTTCATTCAATGCGCCCTGCGTATTGTCATTGGTCTGCACCGCCAGGCGATACTCGTTCACGGCGCGGTCGCGCTGCCCCGTGCAGTCGAAGATCTTGCCCAGCTCGATGTGGCTCCAGACCTCCGTCCAGCGCGGCTCGTCGTCCCCGCGCAGAGCGTCGCGATAGGAGTTCACGGCAGCCTGAAAGTTGCGCTGCGTGAACAGCACTTCGGCAATGCGATAGCTGGCAAGCGAGCTTTGCGGATTGGCCTGAAGAGCTTTCTGGTATTCAGCGAGCGCGCCCACCAGATCTCCCTGGGCCACCAACTGCTGACCCTTCAGGATCGCGATACGCACCTGCAGGTCGGGCGAGGACTTGAGAACCCAGTCATCCGGATCGATGCTGATGCGCCGCGGCCGTCCGAAGGTGTCCACCACGTATTGCGAGTCGGTGCCCACCACGTCCACTTTCTTGGTCTCGGTCTTGCCTTCGGTCTCTACCCGCAGCTCCACCGGCATGCGGAACAGGTCCAGATCCTGGTTGATCTCGCCAATCGTGCGGAAGCCCTTGTTGTTACCCAACCGGTAGACCGCGTACTTGTCAGTGAACTGCGGAGCTCCGGTGCCGTCGACCCATTGCGCGAAGAACGGCATGAGCTGCTGCTGGCTTTGCGCCTCGGCCACCTTCTCCAGATCGGTGGTGCGGATGCCCTGGTCGGTGTACTGGCTGAGCGTGCCCTTGAGCGTGGCCAGAAACGCCTTGTCGCCAATTTCCCAGCGCAGCATGTGGAAGATCTCGGCGCCCTTGTCAAACGACTGCGACTGGAATTCCGGAGAGAACGGCGCTTCCCGCCCGGAGGCAGACAGCGGCGTGGTGTCGTATGCCAGGGCGCTGGCTGCCACATCCTCCAGCGCCGCCTTCATCGCGTTTTTGCCGTTCTCGTCTTCCATATACATCAGCTCGGCATAACGCGCCATTCCGTTGGTAATCCAGGCGTCGCTGAGCGTCTTCGGGCTCACCTCGGAGCCCCACCATTGATGCGCAATGGTGTTGGCCAGCAGCCGGATGCCCGACTTATCGCCCACGCGCGACCCCATGATCCCGGCCAGTTCCGGCGCCCATATCGCCGGCAGCGTGTCGTCGGGAATCTCCACCACGTTCAAATGGCTGGTCTCCGGCACGCCAAAGTTGTCGGTGAAGAACTCGAATTCCTTCATCGCGGTCTGGGCCAGATCGTTGGCGGCCTGCTGATGGCTGATCGTCAGGTACACCTTCACGTTGCCGGGACCGACTGAGATCGGGTCCACATAGCGGCCGGCGATTACAGTGCCGGGAAACCCGGGCTTGGTCCAGTTGAAATCGTACTGATCGCCGGGCTTTCCATCGGCCAGCGTCGCCGAATGGGGCGCGCCCTTGGCGCCGCTCGAGAACACCCGCATTCCCTGGGGCACGCGGATGTGCAACTCCATGGTGAAGCGATCGGTCATGTAGCCGGTGGTGGGAAACCAGCGGCCCGCGTAGAGCAGGTAGGTGATCGGCTCCTGGATCGCGGCCAGCTTGAGGCCTTCCACGGGGCCGTCCTCGTTGCCCGTGATCACGCCTTCATACTCAAAGGTCCACTGCTGGACCTGCCCGCGCGCAATCGGCGAACCGGGCGTGACCCGGATGGTGCCGTCGGCCGAGCGCTCGCCAGTGAGTAGCTTGCCCGAAGCATCGGAGATCTTGGTCACCTTCAGCGCGGGATGAAACCCGAAGCTGACAATCTCGGCGTTTTCCGGCGCCGTAAAGGTGACTGTGGCTTTGGCCTGCAGGTGGTGCGCCTGGGTGTCGATCTCGGCGTCCACTACATACCCGGTAACGTCGAGCTGGGGACGATCTGTGCGCTGTGCGCGGGCGGGAACCGCCAGCAGCAGGCCGGCGGCGATTAGAGTGATTCCACAGATGGACCGGCGATAGGGGCTCGAAATATTCATCGTATTCTCTCGTACTCGCGTTCTCATTGAGGCATTGATTCTACTGTTCGTTGCAATCACCGGGAGACCGTTTCAGCAATTCCCGGCCTGGATGCCGTCTGCAGCAGATCGAGGGTTACCTCGGCCACGCGGGCAATGGCGCCGCTGGCAGCCTGTGGGCCGGGTTGCAACCGGGACCGCAGGAGGCCGCGGAGTTCCGCGAGTTCCTTCATCATGGACTGTCGAGGAGGGCCGTCGGGTAGCAACGGCTGCAACTGTCTGACGATATTGGATGCAGTGAACTGGCTCTGAATCAACTCCGGCACTGCCGCTTTCCCGGCAATAAGATTGGCCATGGCCACGTGAGGCACCGTAACCACCCGCTTCGCAATAGCATAGGTGACCGGCGAGACGCGATAAACCACCACGAACGGATTGCCCATCAAGGCGGCTTCCACGGTCGCGGTGCCGCTGGCCACCACCGACGCCCGGGCATGAAAGAGCGCTGCGCGCGCATCCTCGACCAGGCGGACCGGGAGGCCGGGCGCCTGCCTCGTCACCAGTTCCCGCACCCATGCTCGCTTTGTCGCCGTCAGCGTTGGCGCCAGCGGGAGCACAAACTGGTATTGGGCTTTGTAACCGGGCACGGATTCAGTGGCGCTCTCAGCCGACGTTTTGTAACAGGGCCCGACTTCAGTGGTGCTTTCAGGCGACGTTTTGTAACAGGGCACGACTTCACTCGTGCCGATTGCCGCCGCCTTAAAAGGTCCGGGCTTTAGCCCCTGCGGGATTTCCGCCGCGAGCATCCTCGCCGCCGCGAGCATCTCCGGCAAATTGTCTCGAATCTCCTTGGCCCGGCTCCCCGGCAACAGCCCGATCCAGTTTTTCGCCGGATCAAGCGCATTCGCCGCCGCAAACTCCTCGCGAGAGACAGACGGCAGGGGAATCTCAGCCAGCGGATGCCCCACAAATTCCGCCTTCACCCCCCGCTCCCGATAGAACGGCTCCTCGAACGGAAAAATCACCAGCATGCGATCCACATAGCGCTGCACCAGCCGGATGCGGTGCTTCTTCCACGCCCATAACTGCGGGCTGACGAAGAAAACCACTGGGATCCCCAGCCGGCGCAATTCCCGTGCCAGCCGAAAGTGGATGTCGGGAAAATCGATGAGCACGGCCACGCCCGGCCGCCGCTCGCGCAGCGATTGCTTGAGCCGCCGGAATTCGCGATAGATTCGCGGCAGGTGACGCACCACTTCTGTGATCCCCATGACCGCCATGTCTTCGGCCCGGACCACGCGATCGAGCCCCGCCGCGGCCATGCGCGGGCCGCCCATGCCGAAGAAGGCCGCCTCCTGCCCCTTTTCCGCGAGCCGCTTTTTCAGCTCCTCGATCAGCAGCGCGCCATAGGCTTCGCCGCTGGCCTCGCCTGCCGAGATGAAGATACCGGGTGTCATGTTTGTGCTGGTCTCAATGATAAGCGGCGCCTAAGGTCAGGGCTGATTCCATGGCTGTCCTATAGATTGCGTTTGCTGACGCAAGTCCTAGCGCACGTTTCCCGCGGCATTCTCCAGCGCCACGTCCGTCACCACGCCGGTGTCCACCGTTGCGGCCAGATGCGAGCAGAACCCGATTCCTACTGCGCGCCGCGCTCCGCCCGCCACGCCAGGTGCGTCATCCCCGTGCCATGCTCGCCCACCATCGCTTCCTTCGCATCGTCGTCCAGGCTCTGCCGGATCACGAGCACCACCTTGCGGTCGCCGTATCCCTTGGCATCGGGAAACGAAGCATCCGCCGCCAGCGACACATCCCCCGACATTTTTTTCCACAAGTAGCGGAACTCATCGCGCTGATACCAGATGTTGTAGCCGGCGGAATGGATGGTGTACTGCCTCGCCGCCGCATCGTAGCCGGCCGCGCCCGGGGCCAGAGGCCCGCCGATATCCGACTGCCCGTCAAAGATCCCGATGGGCTGGTCGAACGTGACGGTAGCGCGATGAAAATTCGCGGGCGGCGGCACCTGCTGATGCGTGGCCGACCCCGGCAAAGCCCAGTCCGGCACCTGTACCTGTGCGACGGGAGCCTTCGCGCCCGGAGCTTTCGTTGCCGGCGACTGCGCTGCCGAGGCCAGCGTTGCCGAAACCTGCGCTCCAGCATGCGCCGCAACCGTCCCAGCGACCAGCGCAACCGCATACGCCGCAAACATCTTTCCCACACTCAAGAATTTAAGGCGATTCATACGAGGAACTGTAGCAGATGCCGAACGCCCGCTTGGGTCAATAGCAACAGAATCGCGCCCCCATCGCGCTGTCATCCTGAGCAGAGCGTAGCGGAGTCGAAGGATCTGCGGTTGCTCTTCGCTTTCCGCTGCCCTAAACATCCCCCGGAACACTTCCACGAGGCGCTGCAGTGGATAGTGCGTCGGCCGACACTGCCGCGCCAGCCAGCTAGGCTGTCCGGCGCGCGCGCACTGCGGCCGCTAACTCCTTCAGCAGCCCGTGAGTCTCCGGCCAGTCGATGCAGGCGTCGGTGATGCTTTGCCCATAGACCAGCGGCTTGCCCGGCTCCAGTTTCTGCGCGCCGGCCACCAGGTTGCTCTCGATCATTACGCCCATGATGTTGCGATCGCCCGCGGCGATCTGGCCGGCCACGTCGCGGCACACGATGCCCTGCCGCCGGTAATCCTTGTTGGAATTGGCGTGGCTGCAGTCGATCATGATGCGCGGATCAAGGCCGGCGGCCTGCATCTTGGCTGCAGTTTCGGCGACGGCCTCGGCGGTGTAGTTCACGGTCTGGCGGCCGCCGCGCAGGATGATGTGGGTGTCGGGATTGCCGCGAGTGACGAAGATGGCCGACTGCCCGTGATGGGTGTGGCCGAGGAAGGTGTGCGAGTGCGCCGCGGAGAGCAGCGCGTCGATGGCGATGTCGACATTGCCGGAGGTGCCGTTCTTGAAGCCGACCGGGCACGACACGCCGGAGACGAGCTGGCGATGCACCTGGCTTTCGGTGGTGCGCGCGCCGATGGCGCCCCAGGCGACCAGGCCGGCGATGTACTGCGGCGAGATCATGTCGAGAAACTCGGTGCCGCTGGGCACGCCCATCTCGGCCAGGTCCAGCAGCAGGTTGCGCGCCAGGCGCAGCCCATCGTTGATCTTGAACGACTGGTCGAGGTGCGGATCGTTGATCAGGCCCTTCCAACCGATGGTGGTGCGGGGCTTTTCAAAGTAGACGCGCATCACGATGCGCAGGTCGGCGGAAAACTCGGCGATGGCGCTCTGCAGCAGGCCGGCGTACTCGCGCGCCGCCTTGGTGTCGTGAATGGAGCAGGGGCCGGCGAGCACCAGCAGGCGGTCGTCGCGCCGGTTGAGGATGTCGATGATCTCCGCGCGCGCGTCGAAGATGATGGTCGAGGCACGCTCGGTGACCGGGCGCTCTTCCTCAAGAAACACGGGAGGGAGAACGACCTTGGTCCATTGAATGCGGATGTCTTCAGTGTTGTGAAACATGATTTCCCTGACTGTGGACTGCGGCGATTGCTCGCGCGGTTCGGGGGCATAACGCCCGGAGAGGTCGACAGAAGCTCTACTTGAAAATGTAACAGCGAAGGCGCGCCGGGCCGCGCGGAAGGGCGGAATCGAAGGCTCAGAACAGGTCGGCGATGGGCGGAAAGGTGAGCAGCAGGGCCAGCGCGAGCAGCACGCAGGAGATGGCGCAGACGCGCCCGGCGGCCACGGTGCGGTGGCGCCAGCGCATCTCCAGCGCGACCCAGACGGCCAGCCACAATATCACCGTAACCGTGGAGACGCCGGAGAGCACGCCGGTGGCGGCGGAGAACGTGAGCAGGGAATGGATGGCGGCGGATTGGTCGCCGAGGATGGATAGCACGGCAAGCACGAATGAGCCGATGCCGGCGGCAAGAATGCCCGCGGCGGCGGAGCCGTTGGGCAGAGGCCGCGGGGACGGAGTATCGAACCCAACTTTCATTGCGGCCGGCTCCCGCTGAGGTGGATAGTGTTGCCGCCCACCACGGGCGCGAATTTATTGAGCATCGCGCCAAAAAATCCCGCAATGCCGGCGGCGAGAAAAGAGGCTGCGGCAAAGCAGAGCACCGCGGTGCGCAGCGGGCGGTGGCGGCGCAGATCGCTGCCGTAGCGAATCACCACCGCGGCCACCATGCTGATGGCAATCGGCACCAGCCAGGCCACGTGCTCCTTCCATTCCATGCCCAGGGTATGCCAGCCAGCGGTGGCGGGCCGGGAGAGAAGCAGGCGCTGGGAAAACTCCCTGAGATCGGTGGTCCCGGGAGGAGGAACGGCGCGGTACCAGGGATAAATCACGTAGGTCCCGGTCAAGACGGAACCCCAGGCGAGAGCCACCATGGCGAGCAGATACACGCGGGTTCCGCGCGCGGGGAGCACCGGGCTTTCCGGCGCGGAGGGACGGGTGAAGCGCACGATCTCAACCAGCGCGCCGGAGAACGCCAGCAGGTAGAGCATGCCGAAACCCATGCCGTGTAGCAGTGTCCAGAGGCTGCGGAGTGTGATTTCCATAGCGGTTCATCCTGGCGATGCGCGGGCGCTTACTTCTTATCCTGGTCGTCGCCCTGGTCCTTCTTTTTGCCTTTGTCCTTGCCCCAGGTTTTGTAGATACCCAGGTAACCGTAGTTTTCCGTCTGCCCGGCTATGGAGTGCCCGTAGGCAAAGAGCAGTTGCAGGCCGGGCGTTTTGAAATGGTAGTAGCCGCCGGCGTCGATCATGCTGGAGGCCTGCGTTTGCGCGGCGGCGAACCCCTCGCGCGCATGCGAGAAGGACTCGATGGAGAGCTCGAGGCGCTCATTGACCACGCGTTTCAGCAGCCAGCCGGTGTAAGGATAACTGCGATAGCCGGTCTGGTGAATCAAGGTGTATCCCGCGCCGCCCACCACTGTCCATTTGCCGAAGTCCTTGTCCATCCACAGCGGCAGCTTGTACCAGACGCGGCCCACGCCGAGGCCCTTGGTGGAATTTCCGGTGGGCGCCTCGAGCATGGTGAAGGTGCCAATTTGCGGACGATGTTTGGTCTGGTGAATAAAGCCGTATTTCAGTCCGAACTCCATGTCGGTGAGGCCGAAAGCGGAAGGGCCCGTGCCGCCGGGCGCGTAGATGGGATTGTTGGAGGGCGCGATGGCGCCCCAGGGAAGGATAGCGTGCAATTGCACATCGGGAACCGCGCCCCAGTTGAATTCGAAGGCGGGGCCGGTCGAGTCCATCTCCGCGGGCGTGCCGTCGGCGGTGCCGAAGACGTAGAACTCGTAATGCCCATAATCAACCGGCGTGGGATCGTCGGTTTGGAACGGCGGGCCGGCTTGCGCGCGAAGTGGCGCCGCGAACGTGCCCAGCGTGAACAACAGCGGCACGACGACAAGAGGATGGGGAAGTCTCAAGCGCGCTCCTGAGGATCGCATAGCCATGATGAATCAGACGAGGCGGAAAGGCCAAATGAATATTGTCAAACAGAAGATTCAAGGCACGTAGCGTTGTTCCCCGGCTTCGATGGCGATGGGCAGACGATTCTGATCGGGGGGTAGCGGGCAGGTGGCAAACGGCGTATAAGCGCAGGGTGGATTGTAGAGCTGGTTGAAATCGAGCACCAGCGTGCCGGGCTTATCCAGGCCGTGATCCGGAAAAGCAGTGCGCAGGAAACGCGCGGCCTGGTAGGAGGTGGTTTGGCTGGTCCTGTCGCGCAGGATGAAAAACAGCGTGGTGTCGTGGGGATCTTCGAGCACCGGTTCCAGGCGGACGGTTTTGCCGTCGAGCGTGAACTCGGCAATGCCCGGCGAAGGCAGATTGAGGGTGGTGCCGATGATGGTGGGAATCTTGAGCGTGCGCGGCGGATGCGCGGGGATCCAGCGGGCTTCGACAGTGTAGTGCAGATCGGGCGCGTACCAGTGCAGCCCGTGAAAAGCGGTGCGGGTGGACGCATCGGCGTCCTTGATGCGCAAGGCATAGCGGCCTCCGCGCGGCAGGACCACCATGGTGAGGGTGTGCCAGGTCAGGGTGGATGGCCGGGTGTCGTCGGCGCTGAGGGTACCTTCGCGGGCAGGCTGGCCATCGAGCATCAGGCTCTGGGGAAATCCTCCGTGAGGGGCGAGCAACTGCACGGTTGCGCCGGAGACGGTCAACAGTCCCACGTGCGCGGGCGCGCCGGCGATGCGGACCTGGTTGTCGGGCGCGGAGCCGAGCGAGTTGACGCCCGGCTTGAGCCAATCGAGGGCAATCAGGGTGAGCCAGCCGTCGGGAGCGGCAAGTTCGCGCTCGCGCTGGGTGCGCCAGGTTTCAAGCTGCTTGCGCCAGCCGGATTCGGCATCGGCGCGCGAAGGAGGGACGGTCGACACAGACGCGGGCGTCGATTGAGCCGAGGCGGCGATGGGAACAGACAATGCGATTGCCTGGAGAAGAATGCCCGTAAACAACCTGCGCAAACCGTGCCTCCCGTGTGCTTCCGGCATTTCCTATTATGCTCCGCCGGGATGCGAAAGAACGCGGGAGAAGGGTGCGGCGGCGGGTTCGGGCCGGATGGCGGCGGGGTGTAGACTTCGGGCAGTTTCCAAATCTTTTTTCAGGATTGGTCTTAGGATGCACAGGGCTCTCGGCGTTTGGATGTGCGTGGTTTTCTGTGCCGCTTCAATTTGGTGCCAGGCGGCAGCGCCCTTGGTGGCAGCGACGGGCGGTTCGGGGAATGTGCCGCAGACTGCGGCGGCGCACAAGCGCATGACCCTGGACGTGGTGGTGACGGACAAGGCCGCCAAATTGGTCAGCGGACTGGAGCCCACGGATTTCACCCTGCTGGACAATAACGAGCCGCGCAAGGTGCTGGGGTTCCGGCGCACCGATGGCGTGGCTGGTTCGCGCATCGATCCGCCGGTGGAGGTGATCCTGGTGGTAGATGTGCTCGATCTGCCCTACCAGGCGATCACGTTTCAGCGACTGCAGTTGGACAAGTTTTTGCGCAGCAACGGGGGAAAGCTTTCGCAGCCCACGTCATTGTTCGTGCTCAGCAACAAGGGACTGAGCATTCAGCCGGAGCCCTCCACGGATGGAAACGCGATTGCCGCTGTACTGGACAAGACGGGCGCGGTGCGTGCCATGGACGCGTCAGCCGGATTCAATGGGCAGGCAGAGCAGTTCGACAAATCGACGCGGGCGCTGCTGGGGATTGCGGAGAACGAGGCGCGCAAGCCGGGTCGCAAAATCCTGATCTGGGTGGGGCACGGATGGCCCGTGCTGCACGCGGCGGAGTTTCACCAGACCAACGAGAGCCTGCAAATCATGTTCCACACCATCGTGGCGCTGGAGAATCAGTTGCGCGAGGCGCGAATCACGGTGTACGGGCTGTTTACGCTGGTGGGAGAGAATGCGCGGGGAGTCTTCGAGGCATACCTGAAACCGGTGACGGAGGCGCGGAAGGCCGATCCGGCGAATTTGGCTCTGCAGGTGCTTGCCCTGCATAGTGGAGGCCGGATTCTGGATCCGACGAACGATGTGGCGGGACAACTAGCAAGCTGCGTTGCGGACATCGGACCTTATTACACGCTGATTTTTGAGCAGCCACGTGCCGCGGAGGCCAATGAGTATCACAAGCTGACCGTGCGATTGAGCCAGCCGGGACTCAACGCGCGGACCAACGTGGGGTATTACAACCAGCCATAACTTCATCGAGAAGTGCGGAACGCGTGGACCGGCCGGCGATGGGCGTGCCTGCTGCGGAAGATGCGGCTTTTGCGCAGCCACCACAAGCTCATGGCGATGAGGAACCAGGACGCGGTGGCGAGAACGAACACCGCTGCCGTGGAGATGCGCGGCAGGCAGAGCCAGCACACCATGGCGAATCCCGCGAGTGCGATGCAGCCGATGGAAGCGCCGGCGGCTTCGAGGCCGGCCACGGTGCGTCCGCGCAAGGTTCCGTCGAAGCCGGCCCGGGCCTTGTGCCTGCGCTCGTGGGCTTCTACCAGGCTGGCGCCGGCGGGAAAGATGGCGGGGAAGGCGAGGAACAGGCCGCCGACCTCGGCGCCGAATTTTTGTGAGATCAGGCCGGCAAGAACGCACACGGCTCCGCCGAAGAGAAACCGGATAATCCACTCATGGGGAGGGATTCCCTTGATGGCCGCGAGCTTTGCCTGGACCATCATCGCGTTTTGTCCACCAGGTAAAGCAGCGCCAGGGAAGCGCCAAACCAGATGGGGAGCAGGGCCGACGTGGCGGTGAGCGCGGCGCATTTGCGGTGCATCAGCAGCCAACTGGAAGCGCTGGCGTAGAGGAAGAAGGCGATGACGCCGAAGATCATGGAATGCGCTTCGGTGGAGGCATAGAGCCGGCCGTGGTGGGCGATGGTAATGCCGATGGTGGCCAGGGCGATCGAGGGCGCGGCGCCGAACACGCCGGCGAAGCTCTTGGGGCGAACCACTTCAGCCATCACCGCGAACAGCGAAACAACCGCGCCGCCCACCAGGAATCGGATGATGAGTTCGCCCATGCTTTTCTCCTGATTTAGGTGCTGAGCGCGGAGCCGACGGCTTACGCGGCGCGCTTGGCCCCGCCGTGGCGGGCCTGCTTGATCAGGCGCGCGGCTTCGTCCACGTCCTTGCAGCCGAGCAGTTTGTACTCCTTGCCCTCGAGGCGGTGGTAATTCACGAAGAACTCTTCCAGCTCCTTCAAGAAGTGCGCGGGCAGGTCCTTTGTACGCTTGATGTTGGCGTAGAGATGGTTCGCCTCGCTCACGGCGAGCAGGCGATCGTTGCGTGTCTTCTTTTTGCCTTCCAACTGCTCGCCTTCGATGACGCCGATCAGCCGGGAACGCACTACCACGCCGGGGAAAGCCGACTCGTCCATCAGAAGCAGCACATCGAGGGGGTCGCCATCGGGGGCGATGGTCTGGGGCAGGAAGCCGAAGTCGTAGGGAAATATCATTCCGGCGGGCAGCACCTTCTTGAGCGCGAAGACCTTCTGTTCGGCATCGAAAGCAAACTTGTTGCGGCTGCCCTTGGGCGTTTCCACAATGACCTGGAGAATGCCGTCGGGTTTGTGGATGGGCTTGAGCAGGGTCGGATTGGCAAGACTCCTGGCGCGTCTTTTTCCCACGTTCACGCTCCTCTCAATTCACAGGCCCTTCACACAAAGGAATAGAGAGACAGGGGAGTGTTTCGGTTGCCTAGTGGATGAGTAAGCCTTTTGCGAAGAATGAAATAAGGAGCAGCCGTGACCAGGATCGCATGGCTCCGCTCGGCGATTTGGCGCTCATCCGGGGAACACCGGGTGCGTGTTCCTGCGAAACAATCATCTGAGTCGATCGGAGTCACGCATCTTGACAGTGAATTTCGTGCATCCCTACACTTAGAGGAGGACTCCATCCATCCTGCGGCGTAAGTGGCCTCTCAAGTAAGATTTCCGGCGGCGCGGGAAAGCTGGACGGATTCTCCCGGCGAGGAGCCTGCAAATGTCGGAGATGCGCATCAGCCCGCGAGAGCGGCTGGTGCTGACCGCCATCATCGAGTTGTACATCGCGACCGGGGAGCCGGTGGCCTCGCAGTCGGTGGCCCAGACGTTTGCCAATCGCGAAGGAATGAGCTCCGCCACCATCCGCAACGTCATGGCGATGCTGGCCGAGTCCGGACTTCTGGATCAGCCGCATACGTCGGCGGGCCGCGTGCCCACAGCGGCGGGTTTCCGCTATTACGTGGAGCAGATCATGCAGCCGGCGCGGATGACAGTGGCCGGGCAAGGCAACGCCGGCGGCTCCGGTGCGCTGAGCGAGCAGCGCCGCGAGCAGATCGAGGACAGCTTCACGGGAATCACCAGCGCCAATGAATACCTGGAGCGGACGTCGCAGGTGCTGGCGCTGCTCTCAAGCGGATTGGGCGTGGCTCTGGCCAGCGCTACGGGAACACAGATTCTGGAGCACATTCACTTTTCGCGGTTGAGCGCGGGCCGGGTTCTGGCGGTGCTGGTGACGCAGGCCGGGGCCGTGCAGGATCGGGTGTTGACGCTGGACCACGAACTTGCGGCGCTGGAACTGGATACGGCGGCGCGCTACCTGAACGAGAACTTTCGCGGCTGGCCCATCGACCGCATTCGCGCGGAAGTGGCGCGGCGCCTGGACGTGGAGCGCGAGGCCTATCGCCAGATGCTGGAATCGGTGGAAGAGCTTTGCCGCAAGGGCGCGTTGACCAGCGACAGCGGCGCAACCTTGTACGTGGACGGCATGGCGAACCTGATTGGCGCCGAGTTGGATCGCGACCGGCTGCGGCAGATGCTGGTGGCACTGGAAGCCAAACAGCGGCTGGTGGAGTTGCTGACCGCGTATGTGGATGGGAAGCAGCAGGAGGTACGTGTGGTGGTGGGGCTGGAGCAGGCTTCGCCGGCCATGCAGGACCTGGTGCTGATCGGCTCGCCCGCGCGCCTGGGCAATACCAACCTGGGCACGGTGGCGCTGATTGCGCCCACCCGGATCCAATATCAGGAGATGATCCACGCGGTGCGCTATATTGCGCAGCTCTCGGAACGGATCCTGGAAGTTCCCACCGATTAAGTACTTCAGAGTGTGTGCCCCAAGCCGTGCGACCAGTTCGCCGGCCGAACATCCAATCAGGTGGGGCAGTGCGACCGGAAAAAATTTAGAATTGAGATTGCTACGACTATGTTGCGGAGATTGCGAAGACGTATGCCAAAGCAGGAAACCGAGATGAATGCAGTAGAGACCAAGGAAAGCAATGTGGTGCAGGGCGCGGAGAGCGCGGTTGACGACGCGGCGGTGTCGGAAACGGGCGCCGTTCCCGAAGCCGGCTCGCAGGCCTCGGATGGCCAGGCCATATCGGCGGCGGAAGACACGGTGCCGCGTGCGCAGTTTGAGCAGCTCAAGGCCGAGCGCGACCAGCTTGTGGACCGCGTGGCGCGGCTGCAGGCGGAGTTTGAAAATGCGCGCAAACGCGCCGAGCGCGAACGCGCCGAGTATCGCGATTACGCCGCGGCCAGCGTGGTGGAGCAGTTTCTGCCGGTGCTGGACAACTTCGAACTGGCGCTCAAAGCGACCGGTTCCACTGAGCAGCTTCGCTCCGGCGTGGAACTGATCGTAAAGCAGATGGAAGATGTTCTGCGGCAGATGAACGTCACCGCAATCCCCACCGTGGGCGAGCAGTTCAACCCCCATCATCACGAGGCGCTGGGATCGGTGGAGCGGGAAGATCTGCCCGATCATCACGTGGCGGAGGAGATTCGCCGCGGATACAAGATCCGCGAGAAGCTTTTGCGCCCGGCCATGGTGCGCGTCGTGTCCAATCCAAAGCAGACGGTAGAATAAATTGACAGTGAGCAGAGCAGATTATTACGAGGTGCTGGGTGTCTCCCGCGATGCCAGCGACCAGGAGTTGAAGAGTGCCTATCGCAAGCAGGCGCTCAAGTATCATCCTGATCGGAATCCGGGCGACCACGCGGCGGAAGAAAAGTTCAAACAGGCCAGCGAGGCTTACCAGGTGCTGGGCGACCCGGACAAGCGGGCGGCCTACGACCGCTTTGGCCATGCCGGAGTGGGCGCGGCGGGACAGGGTTTTGGCGGGTTCACCGGCGGGGTCGATATCGGCGATATCTTCGGCGACCTGTTCGGGGAAATGTTCAACATGGGCGGCGGCTCGCCCAGGGCCTCGCGCCAGCAGCGCGGCGACGATCTGCGCTTCGATCTCTCCATCGAATTCGAGGACGCGATTTTCGGCGCCGAGACCGAGGTAAAGATTCGCCGCCTGGACACGTGTCCCACGTGCGCGGGACGCGGCAGCGCTTCAGGCCGCGGCCCGAGCGTGTGTTCGCATTGCAAGGGACGCGGGCAACTCCGTTATCAGCAGGGCTTTTTCAGCGTGGCGCGGACGTGTACGGCCTGCGGGGGCACCGGCGCCATCATCGGCGACCCGTGCCAGACCTGCCGCGGCGAGACGCGGGTGAGCAAGGAACTGAAGCTCAACGTCAAGATTCCTCCCGGCGTGGAAGAAGGCACGCGCATTCGCTACGCCGGCGAGGGCGATGCCGGGCGCGCCAATGGACCTCGCGGCGATTTGTACGTGGTGCTTTCCATCCAGCCGCATGACTTTTTCGAGCGCGAAGGACACGACCTGCGCTGCGTTGTGCCAATCAGCTTTCCGCAGGCGGCGCTGGGCGCGGAGATTGAGATTGCGGCGGTCGACGGGCCGGTCACGCTGAAGATTCCCGAAGGCACGCAAAGCGGCAAGGAATTGCGCGTGCGCGGCCGGGGCGTGCCCATTCTCAACGGCAAGGGTCACGGCGACCTGGTGGTGAAAGTGCTGGTGCAGGTGCCAAGAAAGCTCACCCGCCCGCAGCGCGAACTGGTGAGCAAGCTGGCTGAGATGATGAGCGTGGAGAACAAACCGACTTCGCCGTCGCTGCTGGAAAAGATGAAGGATCTTTTTAATTAGCGGACAGGTGACAGCTTACACATCCGAGAATTTCGAGGTGGTAGGTGGTCGATGGCAGGACAAAATAGACGGGGCGTAATTCTATGGATTCTCCTGTTTTTCGGCGGAGCGCTTTTGAGTTTTCCGCTGCTCGATCGTCTTGGCCGCCCGGAGCTCGACCGTCCGATTATATTTTCAGTTGTTGTATTGGCGGTTGTAATCAAAGTTTATCCCGGGTTCTACCGACAGCTGTGGTTCTGGATCACGATGGCAGTATTAGCCGCACTACACGTACCGCTAATTGTGTTTATTCCTTGGAAACAAGGCTGGATACCAGGTCCGATAATTTTCATTTTCTGTTTGCCTGATGTAGCCTTCATGATTTGGATTATTAACCTTCTGCAGAAGAGTGTCGGCATGCGCGCGATAAACGCCAAGTAGCGTCGCAAAAATCTGGCAGGTCGCAGTTCGCTTTCCTGCGCAATTTCGACAGTTCTGGCGCCTCACGGTCGAATTCTTCAGAAACCGGAATGTCACCCGCGCACCGATGTTCTTTGCTGTGAACTACGAACTGTGAACTCATTAAATCGCGAGCAGCACGATTACCGCGGTGCCAATGCCGATGAGCAGGCTCATAGGATCGGTGATGGCAAAGACTACGGGGTCTTCGTCCAGCTCGCCGCGCGACGCCAGCAGCCAGACGCGATTGAGCCACAGGATCATCAGCGGAACCACCAGCCACAGGCGTCCGGGGAAGCGGTAGAGCGCGATGACATCGTGGCCGGTAATGTAAATGGCAAAAATGACTACTGCGGCGTAGGCGCTGGCGGTACCGAAGCTGCGCAACTGCTCCAGGTCTCTGACAACATAGCCGCGGTCGTTGCCGGGTGGGCTGGAACTGGCGCGCAGATTCTCCAGCTCCGCAAAACGCTTGACGATTCCCAGGGACAGGAAGAGAAAGACGGAGAAGCCGGCGAGCCATTGCGAGATAGGCGTATGGGTGGCGGCGCCGCCGGCCAGCAGGCGCAGGGTATAGAGCCCGGAGAGGATCAGCACGTCCACCAGCGGAATGCGCTTGAGATAGCCGGTGTAAAGAATGGTGGTGGACAGATAGACCAGCAGCCACAGGGAAAATGGCACGGGAAGGAAGCGCATGCCAAAGATCGCCATGGCGAGGAATGCGGCGCTGATGGCGAGACCTTGCATCGCCGACAGGTCGCCGGAGGCGAAGGGGCGCAGGCGCTTGCTGAGGTGACGGCGGTCGGCCTCGATGTCCACCAGGTCATTCAGGATGTAAGTGGCGGATGCGGCGAGGCTGAAGCAGCAGAAGGCCAGCAACGCGCTGAGGGCGCGGCTGACATGCAGATCGTGGGCCAGCAGTAAGGGCAAAAAGATGAGCGCGTTCTTGGCCCATTGATGTACGCGAATGGAGCTGAGGAACGATTTGAGCGGATTCTCGCGTTCGTTGAAGGTGCGTGCCGGCAGGATGCCTCGCGCGCGAAGGCCCATGCGCAGGCGCAGGCTGGGGTTGGCAATCATGGGCTCGGCGGAATGCGCGAGCAGCGGCAGGTCGGGGCTATCGTTGCCGATGTAATCGAATGCGCTGGAGGGGAAATGGCTGCGCAGGCGATCGAGCTTGTTGCTGCCGGTGAGGTTGGTTTCGCCATCGCTGCCCACCACGCCGGCAAAGATGCCCAGGTGATCGGCCACGCGCTGAGCGAGCCGCGCATCGGCGCCGGTGGCAAGATAGATGGTGCGGCCGCGCGTGTACTCGTTCTGCAGGTAGTGGAGCAGCGTGCGATTGTAGGGCAGGTGCGCCACATCGAGCGACACCGAGTCGGTGACGAACGACTTGAATGCCGCCTTGCCGCGAAGCACTTTTGCGGGCAGCGCGAGAGCTTTCGCAGGGTGTGTGCGAAGCAGCACCAGCAGCGAATCGTGGAGGGTATCGGACTTCACCAGGGTGCCGTCGAGGTCCACGCAGAGTGGCGTGAGAGTCAGGAGGGAAGCAGGCGCGTCGGCGATGGTCGGTAGCATCCGTTCCCTCCTTCCCGGTCGGTTCTCGATTACGAAGTGCGCGTTTATCTGAGCGGTTAACCTCTGCGGAAGTATCCCATCCGGCTTCCAGGCTTGATCAGAGTTCCCCTCAGTATACTAGCGGCGTGAATGAGCTGACGCAGTAGAAGATCGCTCGCTGAGTGTCTCCGGCACACTGTGTCAAGGCTTGGTCCTCTTCGCAAGAGAACTCGAGTGGGCGGACCTTGTTTCGATTTGGCTTTATTCGCAGCGGGCCTGGAAGGGAAGGAACAGCGCGAACGTGGTGCCGCTGCGGCCCTCGCGCTGACAACTGCGCACGCGCAGCACACCATGGTGGCGTTCCACGATTTCCTGGCAGACCCAAAGTCCGAGGCCATTTCCAGCGGTGCCTTTGGTGGTGTAGAACGCTTCGAAGATGTGCCTCTGCACCTCGGGCGGCATGCCGGTTCCGCTGTCGGCGATGGTCAGCACCAGGCCAGGCTCGCCGGTCTTCCAGTTGCGTCCCTTGCGGCTGCGAATCAGTAGGCGGCCGCCGAAGGGCATGGCCTCAAGCGCATTTGAGACCAGGTTGTTCAGCACCTGGCGCACATCGCCCTGGAAACAGATCACCGGCTCCTCGGTGCGGAATTTCTTTTCCACCTGCACATGCGCGTTGCGCAGGCGGCCCTCGTAGATGCTCATCACGGTGGTGAACAGATCGGCGCCGGTGGCGGCCTGGGGACTCGATGCCTGCTTGTGGAAGCGCAGCGTCTGGTTGGCGATGATGGAGACGCGGCGAATTTCCTGGTCGGCAAGCTCGAGGTAATTGCGCGCGTCCTCGCTGTTGGCATGGCGCGCGAGGAAGATGAGGTTCATCACCGATTCGAGCGGATTGTTGATCTCGTGCGCAATGGACGAGGCGAGTCGGCCCACGGCGGCGAGCTTTTCGCTTTTGAGCAGCGCCGACTCCGCGCGCTTCACCTCGGTGATGTCGCGGCCTTCGGGAACCAGGAACGCGATTTTGCCGGTTTCATCCCGCAGCGGAGTAAGAGAAAAATCGAAGGCCATGGTTTCGCCGTCGGGGCGGTGGAGTTCGATTTCGCGGCGAAAGGTTTCTCCGGTTCCGGCCGCGGCAATGGCCTGGCGCACAAGATCGGGCGCGCCGGGCGTGCCCGTGAACCACGGCGTCTCGGCAAAGTGCCGGCCCACCACGTCTTCGCGGCGATTGTGGGCAAACTCCAGCGAAGCGCGGTTGCAATCCAGGACCACACCGTCGGGAGTGAGCAGCCCGGTGTACTCAAGGCTGGTGCTGTAGATCGCCCTCAGCTTGGCTTCGCTCTCGCGCAGCGCCTCTGCTTCGCGTTTCTGCTCGGTGATATCGCGAAAGAAGATGACGATGCCGTGTTCCGAGGGATGAGCGTCCACCTTGAACCACTTGTTGAAAGGCTCGGGATACCAGGCCTCGAACTTGCCGGGGACGCCGCGCTCCATGGCGCGATAGTAGTGCTCGATGTACGGCGAACCCTCAAATACCGCCTCCGGGAAGGTCTCCCAAAAGAGGCGACCGGTCAATTCGCCGGTGGCCTGCAGCATCTCCTGGGCGCGGCGATTGCGATAGATCATGCGCCAGTTGCGGTCGACGCAGAGCACCCCGTCGGTGGTGGCGTCCAGCACCAGCGAGAGTTGCCTGGCCAGCTCGGTGCGCTCCTCTTCGGCGGCGCGCTGCTCTCCCACATCGCGAAACACCAGCACCGTGCCTACCAGCCCGCCGCGATTGTCGAAAATGGGCGAGCCGCTGTGGTCAATGGAGGTTTCGGTGCCATCGCGCCGGAGCAGAACCAGGCGTCTTGCCGGTGCGGTCGTGGTGGCCAGGCGGCGCACTTTCTCCGCTGGGTTCTCCAGAGGCTTGCGCGTAGTCTCGTCCACCACCAGGAATATCTGCTCGAGGGGACGATTGGCAGCTTCCGGAAGCGTCCAGCCGGTCAACGTTTCGGCCACCCGGTTCATCTGCACAATGCGAGCGTCGGCGTCGGTTACAATCACCGCGTCGGCAATGCTCTGCAGCACTCGCCAGGCGCGGGCTTCGTTTTCCCGCAGGCTGCGCGTCGCGGTCACCTCGTCGGTGACGTCTTGCAGCAGACCGAACAGCCCTGCGACCCGGCCGTCCTGGAATACCGGGGTGAAGGAATAGTTCAGGTAAAAATCCCGCAATCCTTCGTGCGTCTCGATGGGCACGCGCAGTCTCTCATTAGAAAGCGTGCTGCCGGAGGCGAAGGCTTCCTCGAGCAGCGGACCCACCTGGTGCCAGGAATCGCGGTAGACCTCGCGGGCGGGCTTACCCAGCGCATCGGGGTGGCGCTTGCCCGGAATATCTCGATATCCATCGTTGTAAATGAGGATCAGGTCGGGGCCCCAGAGGGTGCGCGCGGGAACCGGCGAGCACAGCGTAAGGTTCACGATGGCAAGCAGTTCCCGCGACCAGCTTGCGATGGGCCCCAACTGGGTTGCGCTCCAGTCATGGCTGCGGACCAGGTCGGCCATTTCGCCGGAACCGACGATTCTGTCCGCTCCTTGCCGGACGGGACGACGCTCCAGCGGCGCGGTTTTGGTCGATCCATGCGAAATCATCCCGGGGGTCTCCTTGAGGAAGACTCGCCTGCGGATAAGCTCAACATTCCTCACTTACATAGGAACTGCGCCGCCCAGGCAAATCCTCCTCGCGGTGGATTACGTGCCAACCGCGCCTTATATGTTGGTTGGATGCTCAATTGCTGCGGGTTTCTGCACCGGGGTTAGGATTCCTGCCGAAGCGGCGGATTAACATGAGGGAAAGCTTCCCGGTTCCCGGACATGCAGGAGCATCCGGGAAACCTGGAGCTTCGATCCGGAGCGCCATGACCACAGCGTTCATCAATCGCATTGCCACGGCCGTCCCGCCGCACGACGTTCACCGGCCTTTTGTGGAGTTTGCCGACAGCATGCTGCCGGAAGGAACGGTGCGCAGCCTGTTTCGCAGGATGGCGCGAATGTCGGCCATCGAACATCGCTATTCGTTTGTGGAGCCGGTGCAGAGCGAGGGGGTGCAATGGTCCGATGCCGAAAATATCTATGTGCCGGGCAGCTTTCCTTCCACCGCGCGGCGGATGCAGGCTTTTGAACGATTTGCGCCGCGCCTGGCAGAAAGTGCCCTGGATCGGCTGGCGCTGAGCGAGGACGAGCGGCGCGGCATCACCCACGTGATCGTTACGTCGTGCACCGGGCTCTATGCGCCGGGCCTCGATTTCGACATCATGCGGCACCTCGGACTGAATTCCTCCGTCGAGCGGACCATGATCGGTTTCATGGGCTGTTATGCCGCGGTGAATGCGCTCAAGTCGGCCCACTACATCGTGCGCTCGGAGCCGCGAGCGCGTGTGCTGGTGATGAACCTCGAGCTTTGTACCCTGCACCTGCAGGAGACCCAGGATCTGGAGCAGTTGCTGTCGTTTCTGCTGTTTGCGGATGGCTGCGCGGCCTGCCTGGTGAGCGCGGAAGAGCAGGGGCTGGGCATGGACAGCTTTCTCGCAGTGAACCTTCCCGATACCAGCCACCTGATCACCTGGCGGATCCGCGACGGCGGGTTCGACATGCAGCTTTCCGGGCAGGTTCCGGCGGAGATCAAACGCACCATGAAGCGAGCAGGCACGCAGGTAACGCGGGGGCGGGATCCGCTGGCCATCGACCTGTGGGCGGTACATCCCGGGGGCCGCACGGTCCTCGACGGAGTGGAGCAGGGGCTGGGATTGCCGGCGGACGCGCTGCGCTTTTCGCGTGACATCCTGGCGCGCTTCGGCAACATGTCGTCGGCAACCGTGATGTTTGTGCTGGAACAGGTATTGGCCGCGGCGAAACCCGGCCAGCAAGGGTGCGCGATGTCGTTCGGCCCCGGGGTAACCGCGGAGACCATGTTATTCCATGCCGCATAGCGCCTTGGATTTCAGCCGTCGCGCACAGTTGAGCGAGCGGATGGACGAGCCCTGCACCCGCGAGGAACTGCGGGCTTGCCTGCACGACATTTCGCGACTGAACCAATGGCTGCTGGGCTACCGTCCTACGCTCGACTGGATGGACAGCCTCAGCCTGGGCCGATTCGTGGAGCCGATCCGCATTCTCGACGTGGGCTGCGGATACGGCGACACGCTGCGGCGCGTGGAGCAGTGGGCGCGCCAGCGGGGCATCGCGGTGGAGTTGATAGGACTCGACCTGAATCCGGATGCGACGGCAATTGCCGCGGAAGTGTCGGCGCACCAGAGCCACAGCGAGACGGGGAAGAGCCAAATCGAGTGGGTCGCGGCGGACGTATTTTCTTATGATCCCGCCGCACCGGTGCACCTGGTGATCAGCTCCCTGTTCGCACATCACCTGAGCGACTCGGAGGTGGTGCGATTTGTGCGCTGGATGGAACGGCAGGCGGTGATCGGGTGGTTCATCAACGATCTTTCGCGAGCCGCGATTCCGTACCATCTGCTGGGTTGGTTTTCCGGGCTGATGCGGCTGCACCCGTTTGTGCGGAACGACGGGCCGGTTTCGATTTTGCGCGCATTTCAGCCGCAGGACTGGCGCAGGCTGTGCGCGTCGGCGGGACTTGCCGGCAACCAGTACACGATCGTGAGCTATAAACCCGCGCGGCTCTGCGTCAGCCGGGGCAGGATGCGATGAAAGCGGATGCGCGCGAGTCCGATTGCCTGGTGATTGGCGGGGGGTTGGCCGGGGCCATGGCGGGACTGCGCCTGGCGGCCGCAGGACGTGCGGTGCTGCTGATGGAGCGCGAGCGAGCCGCGCATGCCAAAGTCTGCGGCGAATTCCTGAGCCCGGAGGCGGTGGGCTATCTTCGTTCGGCGGGCGTGGACCCAGTGGGGCTGGGCGCCGTATCGGTGGATCGCCTGCGGATTATGGTGAGCACGAAGACGATTGAGGCGGCGCTCCCGTTTTCCGCATTGTCGCTATCGCGCACGGTTTTGGATGAGGCATTGTTGACGCGGGCAGCGGCGCAGGGATGCAGGGTGCGGCGCGGCGCAGGCGTGGAGCGACTGGCGCGGGATGGCGACGGGTGGGCGGCCGAGGACGGCGACGGGCGCGTGGTGCGGGCAGCGCACGTGTTTCTGGCCACCGGCAAGCACGATCTTAGGGGATGGGGCCGCGGTCCGGGCGCGCAGAACGACCTGGTGGGATTCGAATTGCACTGGCGGCTGGCTCGGGAGCAGATTCGCGCACTGAGCGGCTGCATGGAACTGTTTCTCTTCCGCGGGGGATACGGAGGGCTGTCACTGGTAGAGAACGAAGCCGCCAACCTGTGCCTGGTGGTTCGACGAAAGGTTCTGCACCAGGGGGACGGCTGGCCCGCGCTGCTGACCAGCTTGCGCGCGGAATGTCGTCTGCTGAGGCAGCGTCTTGCCGGGGCAGAGCCGCTGATCGCCCGTCCGCTCGCCATTTCGCCCATTCCGTACGGCTACCTGGCCCCGGCTCTGCAAGGACCCTGGCGCATTGGCGACCAATCAGCCGTGATTCCGTCGTTCACCGGCGACGGCATGGCCATTGCGCTGCACTCGGCGGCGCTGGCGGCGGAGATGTTTCTCGAGGGAGCCAGTCCCGAGGATTACCAGCGCAGATTGGCGGGACAACTGCGGCGCGGAATGACCATTGCCACTGCTTTATCACGGGCGATGGCTTCCCCAGCGGCACGCCGGGTTGCCCCGGCTGCGCTGGCGCTCCTGCCACCCGGAATCCGCTGGATTGCCGGAGCAACGCGCATTCCGGGCTATGCCCTGCCGCGGTTTTCGGCAGCCATTTGAGTGGAGGCCCTGACCCTCCAGAGTCAAGGCCCCTGCGCCGGGGGGCCTCCCCAGCCCCGGGGGTGTGCATCGGCTGGGTGGGAAGTCAAATATGAAAAAATTGTCATTCTCAAAAAGAAATGCTTCCCATTCCGGTGAGATTCGGTTAGTATCAGTTTCGCATCTCCCCGAACCCCCGGGGTCCAAAGGACAATTTTGACCGGAACAGCGCTCGCCGTTCCTCAGCATGTTCAGACGAGTCTGGCATACGGGACCTAGACAGCTTTACTCAACCGCTGCATAAATTCACAGGACACAAGGAGATTGAAGATGGTACGCAAGCTTCAAGTCTTAGCAATCGTGTTTTGCATGCTGGAGTACACGGCATCGGCAGGAACGAGTTCGATCGGAACGGTGAACGCCCGCGGCGACATGCAGGTGGACAGCTATACGGTCAACGGCAACGCCACCCTGTTCAATGGTTCGGTTGTGAAGACCAACCAGGTCGCGGCGGACCTCCGCCTCGGCAAGAACGTCAATGTGCAGATGGGCTCCAAGTCGAGCGGCACGTTGTACAGCGACCACATGGTCCTGCAGAGCGGCCAGGCGAAGCTGACCAGCGCAAATACATTCCGGGTGGACGCCCTGGGCCTTCACGTGGCGCCCAATGCGGCGAAGTCCAGCGCCATTGTTGCGGTGCTGCCTGACAACTCCGTGGAAGTCGCAGCCATCTCGGGTGAATTTTCCGTTTCCGGAAGCACCGGCGTGCTCGCCAACGTAATCCCGGGCAGCCCGCGCATCTTCGCGGCAGCGGGCGGCGCAGCCGACTCGAATGACCACGATTGGAGCAACAAGAAGGTGATCGTGATCCTCGCGGGTGAAGCGATGATCGGCGGCGTGGTTGGCGGCGTTCTTGTAGCCACCAACGGCGCCTCACCGGCAAGCCGCTAGATCGCTGGCGTTCCGGTTAAGTCAAAGCCCTGCGCACTTGTGTGCGCAGGGCTTGGCATTTCTGGGGATTTGTCCGCGGATCGAGATGCCAAGCCGAGACGAACGGCCGCGGAACGGATCTGTGCGGGCGATTGGCTGTGCAATGGGAATGTTGGAAGGAATTGGTGGAGCTGAGCGGGATCGAACCGCTGGCCTCCTCGTTGCGAACGAGGCGCTCTCCCAGCTGAGCTACAGCCCCACGGGTGACTCTCTTATCTTAGCAGCGGACTGGCTTGCCGGGCAGTTGCAGCGCGGGATGACGATTGCCACGCCGGTTTCGCGGTTCATGCCGAACAATGCGGGGCGGCATATTGCTCCTGCCGCACTGGCTGTGCTTCCGCCGGCCTTCGGTCGGATTGCGAATGCGACACGGATTCCACAATGGAGCCTGCGTCCACATTCCCGCTAGAGAGAGGCCCGGAGCTACTTCTTTTTGGCCCAATCCACCACCGACACTTGGCAAGCGCTAAGACCAATCTCGACTATGCCTGTGTTCTTGATGTCAAAAATAATATGAGACGGGATTTGAAATGAGTCGACCTTTGCGTAGTCGATGCGGAAGATGGCTTCTGTTTGGGGCGCTGATGGCGGCTGACTGATTTGGGAGTCAACCGAGGAAATGAGAAGTCCGTCCGGTGTAGTGGCATAGCTCGGTTTAGCCAAGACTTTTAAAGTGGGATTGACAACCAGCACCTGGGTGAGCAATGTGTCCTTGTCGAAATCCTCATCAATAGTCCCGCCATTGTATGTCCCACTTATGTGAATGCCCTCGCCCGCGGCTGTAACCGTCAGAGAATGGTCGGGGATCGGCACCATGCTTCCGTTCATATATGCGTTCCAAGTCTGGAAGAAGCCGGTCATCATCGTGTGAAAGCCTTCCTGCATTTGTCTTATGGCTTCTTCTTTTCCTTCGGGAGGAACAGCGTTGGTGGTCCACTCCAACGATCCCTGGCCCCTGAGTTCATCCGCGACGGAGAGATGGACTGTCTGTAGATATTTCAAGATGGGATTGTCATCGGGGATATCAGTTCCGCTTAAGCGAGACAACATTGCCTTCCAATCGATCGCGGCTTCGCAATGGAAGGATTTCAGGCCACTCGCAGTGGGAGTATAGTACTGGCCGCGCGCGACAAATAGTCGATCACGCAAAGCTTTGTCCTGTGCTGACACCGAGGTACCTAAATGACAGACGATTGCGCAGAGAATGAAAGGCACCACTTTGGGGGTCATGCGACAACTATACGTTGCCGCTGAAAGGGAAAAGAAAGAATATATGGATGCATTTGGTGGAGCTGAGCGGGATCGAACCGCTGGCCTCCTCGTTGCGAACGAGGCGCTCTCCCAGCTGAGCTACAGCCCCACGAGAGACTTCCTTATCTTAACAGCGGATTGGCGTTCCGGGAAGTGCGGCGCGGGAGTCCACGCTGCACTTAGCTGGGCTTCTCATCGCGTGATTTCGAAGCTTGCGATAACCGATCCCAGGTCCCAAGATCGGGACCTGGGGCACCCCCATCTCTACAGGTACAGGCGGTCAGAAACCTAGAGCTGGTTCATGTTCTGCAGGAACTCGGCGTTATTGCGTACCTTTTCCAGGCGCGTGATGAGCAGTTCCATGGCTTCCACCGGCGACAGCGGATTCAGCACGCGGCGCAGCACAAAGATGCGCTGCAGGTCGTCCTTGGGAATGAGCAGTTCTTCCTTACGCGTGCCGGAGCGCTGGATATCGATCGCCGGGAAGACGCGCTTGTCCACGAGCTTCCGGTCAAGAATGATTTCCATGTTTCCGGTGCCCTTGAACTCTTCGAAGATCACTTCGTCCATGCGCGAGCCGGTGTCGACGAGCGCGGTGGCGATGATGGTGAGCGAGCCGCCCTCTTCAATATTGCGAGCCGCGCCGAAGAAGCGCTTGGGGCGCTGCAGGGCGTTCGAATCGACGCCGCCCGAGAGCACCTTTCCTGAAGGAGGCACGATGGTGTTATAGGCGCGAGCCAGACGCGTGATGGAGTCGAGCAGGATGACCACGTCGCGCTTGTGTTCGACCAGGCGCTTGGCCTTCTCGATCACCATTTCGGCCACCTGCACGTGGCGCGCGGCCGGCTCGTCGAAGGTGGAACTTATGACTTCGCCCTTCACCGAGCGCTGCATGTCGGTGACTTCTTCGGGACGCTCGTCGATGAGGAGCACGATCAGCACCACTTCAGGATGATTTGTGGTGATGGAGTTGGCGATGGACTGCAGCAGCATGGTCTTGCCGGTGCGCGGCGGGGCCACGATAAGGCCGCGCTGGCCTTTGCCCACGGGCGTCAGCAGGTCCATGACGCGGCCGCTCACGGCTTCGCGCACGGTTTCCATCTTGATGCGTTCCTGGGGATAGAGCGGCGTCAGATTGTCGAAGAGTATCTTGTTGCGCGTCTCTTCGGGCGACTCGAAATTGATGGCCTCGATCTTGACCAGCGCGAAGTATTTTTCCCCTTCGTGCGGCGGGCGGACGTTGCCGCTGATCGAGTCTCCGGTTTTCAAGTCGAATTTGCGAATCTGCGACGGCGAGACGTAGATGTCATCGGGGCCGGGCAGATAGTTGTAATCGGGAGAGCGGAGAAAGCCGTAGCCGTCCGGCAGGATTTCCAGTACGCCTTCGGCGAAGATGTGGCCTTCCTTTTCGCTTTGCGCCTGGAGGATCTTGAAGATCAGGTCCTGTTTGCGAAGGCCGCTGGCGCCAGGGATTTCCAGGGTGCGCGCGATGCGGCTCAGTTCGGTGATGTTTTTCTCTTTTAGTTCAGCGATGGTCATGTTCACCTGCGGGTGGGCGGGAATTGTGGATGTGAGGAGAGTCGGAGAGGATGTACTCCGGAATCAGGTGGGGAATCTAGGCAGCATTGTATCCCAGCTGCGCGATTTGTGTATCTTCCGAATGTCCAGCTTTATGGGGCACACCGTGCATATTGGGTGTTGCCGGCGGACGCCGCTCCCCCGAACTGGCGACGGTCCAGCTGGTTCGCTCCGGTCTACACCATAGCGGAAAGTGCTTCAGGCAGGAGGAGCGGAAAGATCCGGGAAGAGCGGCTCTCCTGCTGGAAAGCCGCTGAAAGGGCAAAAGATGCGACCCGGTGAATGAAAACGGGTTAAGCGGCGCGGCGCCGTTGAACGTGCTCTACCACTGGCACGGCAACAGGCGCCGGGGCGCCGGGAGGATCGGTGTGGAACCGGACCAGGACTTCATTGGTGGTGTCCTGCAGACGGGTGTTGGGCTTGTGCAGCTTGCGAGTCGCCTTGCTTGCCAGTTGGCAAAGCTGATAGCGGTTGGACACGTGAGAGAGTGCCCCAAATACCAAATCAGAACGCATTGCGAAATTTCTCCTTCGGGTCGGTCTGCCCGGCCGGAACTACTTGACGCCGCCAGTGCAGCCAGCGCCCTTTTAAGCCGAGCGCCATTTTTATCCATTCAAGGGATTAGACGCGCAGGCCTGGCGTCCAGTTCAAAACCTTGGATGCGGTTCTTCACAATATGGAACGCATCGGAAAGATTTTTTTGCCGGAACGAGGCTGGCAATCCGCAACGCTGGTATCCCATTGTTCACGATGGGCTTAACTACACACACCGCTTCATCAACTCATAGAGCCTGGGCTCAACAGATTGATGCGGGAAATGACAGACGGGCGCACTCTTGCCGAACCGTGCAATCTACCCTCTTGGAATGGCACCCTTGAATGTATAACGATCGTGCATCCGGGTCAACCTTTTTTTTGTCTGTTTTTCAGGCATTATCGGGCGCTGTGGAAAACCTGGCTAGTTGGTACTTAACCCATTCTGTTTCTGTCGCATGGAGGAAGGTTTGCGGGTTCGGCGTGGACCTCCGAAAACGTTTCCGTCAGGGTCGGTGAGGCGGGGTTCTCCAGCAGGGTCGGTAGGGCAGAAGCGGGGACGCCCTGTGCGGGCTTTGGGCGCGGAAAAGCGCTCGTCGAGTCCGAACATCCAGATAGCCAGGAGGCTGAAAAGAGGGAGCATAAACACGGTGGCGTCCCATCCGGTGAGGAGGTCGGCAGGCTGCATGAGAGGTCTCCGGCGGGGAGAGAGCCTTCGCTGAGAGTTTTCTCATCCCGCTGACCGGCTCATCGGCTTGATTGGAGGTTTCTTAAGAAACGCAAGTAACTGAAAGCCAGGGAGTAGGGAGTAGAGAGTAGGGAGTGGGGATTAGGGAGTAGGGATTACGGAGTAGAGAGTAGAAAAGCCCGGCTCCCGGTGTGAGGTGGATCAGGCGATTTCGCGGACAGTTTTGAGGATTTGCCGCAGACGTAGCGGATCAGAGACCAAGGGACCAAGGGAACCAGGGACCGGAAAGACCGGGACTCACTCAATTTTGTCCGTGGGGCTAGTTCCAGGGTCGGCCGTCAGGGTCGGTCAGGTGCGAGGGGTCGGAGGGATCGGCTACGGGGCGGGATGGATGACGGTGGGCGCCGCGGGTGTGTTTGCGGGAGACGAAGATTTCGTCGACGCGGAAGTATCCGAAGACGAGCAATCCGACGAGTGGAACGGCGAACAGGATGTTGTCCCAGTTGCCATTCAAGGTGGACGGTTCCACTGGCTTTCTCCTCCCGTAGCGCTCCGGCTGTGGCGCTGAACCCTCTTTATACCTCCGCTCCGAAGAGGGGAGCAAGACAACTTTGGTGGGAGAAGCGAGGACCAAGGGACCAGGGACAAGGGATCAGGCATCAGGGATCAGGCATCACGGATTAGAGGAACTGGGGATTCAGAGTTTACGGCTCACGCTTAATTTCCAACGATTGCGGTTCGGGGTGCGAGTTGGATGCAACCGAAACGTAACCGCGGATCCTTCGACTCGCTGCGCTCACTCGGGATGACAACCGCTATTTTAATGAACCGTCAGGGATCAGCTGCGAATTGTGGACTGCGAACTGATTACTGACCACTGACCACTGACCACTGCTCCTCACGCCCAGTAGCTGCGGTCCAGCGTGCGGTACTGGATGGCTTCGGCTAAGTGGGCTACGCTGAGGGATTCGGCGCCGTCGAGGTCGGCCACGGTGCGGGCGACTTTGAGAATGCGATCATGGGCGCGGGCGGTGAGGCCCTGCTGCTGCATGGCGCGCTCCAGCAGGCGCTCGGAGTCGGCGCCCAATTCGCAGTAGGTGCGAACCTGGCGCGTGGTCATCTGCGCGTTGGAATAAATCTTTTCTCCGTGCTTGTGGAAGCGTTCGCGCTGGCGATCGCGAGCCTTCATCACGCGGCCGCGAATTTCAGCGGAGCCTTCAGCGGCCGCTCCTCCGCGCAGCTCCTTGTACTGGACCGCGGGAACTTCAATGTGGATGTCGATGCGGTCGAGCAGGGGTCCGGAGATTTTGGCCACGTAGCGCTGGATCATGGGCGGGGTGCACATGCACTCGCGCGACTTGTCGTTGAAGTAGCCGCAGGGGCAGGGGTTCATGGCCGCGGCAAGCATAAAGCGCGCGGGAAAACTGAGCGACATGCTGGCGCGGGCGATGGTGACGGTGTGATCTTCGAGCGGTTGGCGCATGACCTCGAGCACGTTGCGGGGAAACTCGGGCAACTCATCGAGGAACAGCAGGCCGTTGTGGGCGAGAGAAACTTCTCCGGGGCGAGGCACGATGCCGCCGCCGATCAGGCCGGCGTCGGAGATGGTGTGATGGGGCGAGCGGAAGGGGCGCTGGGTGACCAGGCCGGCGGCTGCATCGAGCACGCCGGCGACGGAGTGAATCTTGGTGGTTTCGAGCGCTTCGTCAAAGCTGAGCGGGGCAAGGATGGAGGGCAGGCGCTTGGCCAGCATGGTTTTGCCGGAGCCGGGCGGGCCGATCATGAGGATGTTGTGGCTTCCGGCGGCGGCCACTTCGAGGGCGCGCTTGGCGGTGTGCTGGCCGCGCACGTCTTTGAAGTCGGCGGTGAAGTGCTGCAGCTCGCCGAGCAGCGCCTCGGTGGATACGCGGAACGGTTCACGCTGGATGACGCCGACGACGGCGCTGTTGAGCAGCTCAATGACGTCGAGCAGCGACGACACCGGATAGACGTTTACGCCTTCGACCACGGCGGCCTCGGCGGCGTTGGCCAGAGGCAGAATGAGGTTGGGAATATTTTTTTCGCGGGCGAGGATGGCAACCGGCAGCATGCCGGGGATGGGGCGAACGCTGCCGTCGAGGCCGAGCTCGCCCACCAGGAGAAATCGGCTGAGGTTGTCGATGCGCAGTGCGCCGTAGGCTCCGAGAATGCCGATGGCGATGGGCAGGTCGAAGCCGGAGCCTTCTTTCTTGATGTCGGCGGGAGCGAGATTGATGGTGATGAAAGTGGGGGGAATCAGATAGCCGGAGTTCTTGATGGCGGCGCGCACGCGGTCGCGGCTTTCGCGCACGGCGGCGTCGGGCAGGCCCACGGTGTGGAAGTGGTCCTGGTCTGAGACCACGCCGCTGTAATCGACTTCCACGTCGATGAGGTTGGCGTCGATGCCGTAGACCGCGGCGCTGAGGGCCTTGAAAAGCATGATGGAAAATTCGCAGGGAGTGTATCACTGTTGCGGGTATCGCGGAATGTGATGGCTGCCGCTGCACACGTGCGGGGTTTTACGCAGGGAGCCGCGCGGTCAGGGCAAGCTGGTCGACCGCCATCGACGTCAGCTCGCCTGGCCCGGTGGACATCCGAGTGCTCGTCCGATATAAATCAAAGGCGGTGATAGCCTTATCAAAGCTCGGGTCGATCGCAAAGGCTTCCGCGCGGAACACTCTAATCATTTTTATTTCGACGCTCATTCTCTCCGCTCTTGATGTGGCGATTGACATTCATTCCGGGAAATACTCCGGGAAGAGAATCAACGTCGATTGGGAGCTTGCTTTCGAGTTCATCCTGATCTGGTGCGCTGCGTGGTTCCTCTTCTTCTTTTTGCTGCGACTCATCGCCGCCCTGCGCGCGCAGCCTGCCGCCGATATTCTTGAGGGAGAGATTTCGGAATCCGACCAGAAGACGCCGCGGTTGTTCGGTTTCGTAGCGATGGAGTGCTACTGGCTCATCCTGAACCGGACCTATCTGATTTTCGTCGCCCAAGAGGGGATGTATGGTTGGCGGGCGCGGGGGCCTGTGACCAACGCCGACCCAAAGTATTGGGAACCGCTCAGGGATATGCTCGAAGATGACAAGTTCATGCGAAACCGCCAAGCCATTCAGAAGCTGTCTTGCCTCGCCGGCGGCTTTTTCCTAGACCGCTCTGCGATCATCTCGGTCGAGGCGGACTATCGCTCAAAGTGGGGCATGGGTGGGGTTCCCCATTCCGGGCACGTTCACGTGCGCCTCGCATCGGGGCGATCTCGGGAGTTCATTCTCCTTGGCGCCGTCTCTCCCGAGGGCATTCGGGACAGGATCGCTTCTGTGCTGGGTGGCGGCGTAACATCTGCGATGTAGGCGATCCCCATGACGAGTCTCTTTGATCTGTACAAAATCGGTGTTGGCCCTTCCAGCTCGCACACCATGGGCCCGATGCGTGCGGCGTTCCGCTTTGCGCGCGGGTTGGAAGAGCATGGAGTGCTGGAGCGTGTGGCGCGGGTGCAGGCGGAGTTGTATGGTTCGCTGGCGCTGACGGGTGTGGGCCACGCGACGGACCGGGCGGTGCTGCTGGGGCTTTCGGGGAGCGAGCCGGCGACCATCGATCCGGGATCGATGGACGAAACGATCGCATCGATTCGCGCCTCGCGGCGGATTCCACTTGCGGGCCGGCGGCCGATTACGTTCGATGAATCGGACGATCTTCTGTTTCATCGAACCACGATGTATCCGCCGCATGCGCAGACGCAGCATCCCAATGGATTGCGGCTGACGGCGCTGGATGCGAACGGTGCGGTGGTGGAGCAGCGGACCTATTTTTCCATTGGCGGCGGATTCATCCTTGAGGATGCGGAGAGCGCGGACGGCGCGGTAAGGCCGGATATATCGGGCGGACATCCCATGCCGTTTCCATTTCACAGCGCCGCTGAATTGCTGGAGATGGCGCAGGCGGCGAAGCTGAGCATCAGCGAACTGATGCTGCGGAACGAGAGCGCGCGGATTCACGACGCGAGCGCATCGGAGCCGGATGAAATGCGCGTCCGCCGCGGGATCAAGAAGATCTGGCAGGCGATGCGGGATTGCATGGAGCGGGGCATGGCGACGGAGGGAACGCTGCCCGGTGGACTGAATGTGCGGCGGCGCGCGCATCGCCTGACGGAGCGGCTGCGCGAGAAGGAAGCGGAGGGCAAGCCCATCGATCCGCTGGCGCCGCTGGACTGGGTGACGGTGTACGCGATGGCGGTGAACGAGGAGAATGCGGCGGGCGGTCGCGTGGTGACGGCTCCGACCAATGGCGCGGCGGGCGTGGTGCCGGCGGTGGCGCGGTACTACGAGCGATTTATTCCCGGCGCGGACGAGGAAGGCATGCTGCGGTACTTCCTGGCGTCGGCGGCAATCGGCATCCTATATAAGGAGAACGCATCGATCAGCGGCGCGGAGGTAGGCTGCCAGGGCGAAGTGGGCGTGGCGTGCTCCATGGCTGCGGGCGGGCTGACGGCGGCGCTGGGCGGATCGAACGGGCAGGTGGAACACGCGGCGGAGATCGGGATGGAGCACAACCTGGGCATGACGTGCGATCCGATCGGAGGGCTGGTGCAGATTCCGTGCATCGAGCGCAACGCGATGGGCGCGGTGAAGGCCGTGCAGGCCTCGCGGATTGCGATGAACGAGGCCGAGACGCACAAGGTATCGCTGGACCAGGTGATCCGGACGATGTACCTGACGGGGATGGATATGCAATCGCGATATAAGGAGACGAGCCTGGCGGGGCTTGCGCTGAATATTATCGAATGCTGAGGTGGGGGACCGACGCTGGAGCGAGATGCGGGTCCTTCGACACGTTCGCTTTGCGAACTCGCTCAGGATGACCGCTTGGTGGGTGGAATGACGGCGTTGATGGGATCGAGTGCTGAGTTGGGGCCGACACTGGGTGCCTGGATTAGTATCGGCGAAAGAGGAAACATTCCTTGCCGCCTATTGAACCGGATCGCCCTGCTGCGCCCGTCGTTGCTTCTTCCACTTCAAATTGGATTGCTCCGCCGCCGATGGCGCCGGCCTGGCACACGCTGGTGCTGGTTGCGGCCATCGTTCTGCTTTCGCTTGCGGGGGCGAAGGAGCTTTCGGGGCGCCATGCCGCGCATGTGAATCGGATGCAGACGTATGCGTTCACCATCGCCTCGGAAGCTGCGATGCTGGGGTGGGTGTACCTGGGGCTGCGGCTGCGCAAGGTTCCGTTCCGGTCGATCCTCGGGAAAGTCTCCGGCGGGTTTCGCGGGATGGCGACGGATTTCGGAGTGGCGCTGGTGTTCTGGTTGGGGTCGCTTTTTCTTCTGGGCACCCTCAACGTGATGTGGCAGTTGACGAGCGCGTCCATCGAGCATCGATCGCTGCTTCCCAACGGAAAACCGAGCGCGGCGCAGCAGCACACCCTGCACACATTGACGGGATTGGCACCGGGAAGCGCGAGCGAAGTGGTGGTGTGGGTGCTGCTGTGCATCACCGCGGGATTCACTGAAGAGGTTGTGTTTCGCGGCTACCTGCAGCGCCAGTTCACAGCGTGGGGACGCGGCGCAGTGGCCGTGGGCGTGGTGTTTTCCGCATTGCTGTTCGGCTTTGCGCATGGATATCAGGGTGCGTCGAACATGGTTCTGCTGTCGGTGTTCGGCGTGCTCTTCAGTCTCCTTGCGATCTTCCGGCGCAACCTTCGCGCGTGCATCTTCGCGCATGCGTGGCAGGATTTGGTGGCCGGTTTGGCGCTTGCATGGGCTCATGCGCGACATCTCATTTGAAATTTTTCGGAAGCGACGAATTCAACAATGAAAAATTGTTGCCACTTTTTCCACTCATTGTTCGTTTTTCTCTTGACACTTGTGACGCATGAATCTATACATTCTTCAACTGCAATTCATGTTGCAGTTTCGATGCAACCCATCGAAAAGGGAGAATAGGCAAATGGCAACGAAAAAGGCAGCCAAGAAAGCACCTGCAAAGAAGGCCGCGAAGAAGACCGCGAAGAAGAAGTAGTCGCGGGTCACAACCCAAACAGGCAACACTCAAAGGGGACGCTCTAGAGCGTCCCCTTAGTGTTTCTGAGGAATGCGGAATGTGGACTGAAGGCGCGCGGCGCGCGGCGGAATAGAATCGTGCAGAGAAGGAGAACGACGGAATGACGCGGCGCCGCTGGATTGCCGAACGCTGGGATGAGGCCACTGCAACGCTGGTGGGAGCGCAGGCCGAGCACATGGCGCGGGTGTTGCGCGCGCAGCCGGGGATGGAGGCGGACGTAGTGGCGGGGGGCCGCGTGTTTCATGCCGAAGTGGCGGCGGTGTCAGCCGGGGAGGTGCGGTTCAACCTGACCGCCGAGCTGGAGGCGGATCCCTCGCTGCCGATCACGCTGGTGGTTTCGGTGTTCAAGTTCGACCACATGGAGTGGGGCATCGAGAAGGCGACGGAGCTGGGAGTGGCGGCGATTGTGCCGGTGATTGCGCGCCGCACTGAGAAGCACCTGGCGCTCGCGGCGGAGAAGCGCGTGGAGCGATGGCGGAGGATTGCGCACGAGGCGGCGCAACAATCGCGGCGATCGGATGTGCCGCTGATTTACGATCCTGAGCCGCTGGCTACGCGGGTGCGGGCGGCGTCGGAGGCGACGCGGATTGTGCTGGCCGAGCAGGAACGCAGCACCACGCTGCGCGCGGTGGTGGAGGAAGCGATGGAGGCGGCGCAGAACCAGATGCCGGTGCTGGAGTTGGCGTTCGGGCCCGAAGGCGGTTGGGCGCCGGAGGAAGAAGCGCTCTTCGATGCGAATGGATGGAGGGCGGCATCGCTGGGGCCGCGGATTCTGCGCGCGGAGACGGCGGCGATTGCGGCGCTGGCGGTGGTGGCTTCGTTCCTGGAGTGAGGGACTTGCGCTTGAAGGAGAAGAGGTTGAACGTTCGGCAATTGATTCTGGGTGCTTGTTTGATTGCAACGACGAGTGCGTGGAGTGATGCGCAAAGGAAACCACCTAGATTCCCCGAGCAGACCGATTTCAGCGCCGAAGCCGAAGGTGCGGCTCACCCGGTTCCTATTCCGGACGGCGTTCTGACGATTCTGGAGAAAGATGACTTCGTTCGGCCGGACCTTCAGGAAGCGGACCCTCCCGTCCAAACTCCGCCATCCTCATGGTTTTCAGCAGCGAAAATCCACCTGAGCAAATCGGACCAACAGGATCTCGTCATTCTCGGTGAAGGTCCGCTTGCGGGAGCCAACGTGATCATGTTCTGGATATTCCGGAACACCGGACACGGATACGACCTAGTCCTCCGGACAGGAGGACACGATCTCCACGTCAAGCGTCGCCGCTCAAACGGGTATCGCGACATCGAAACGGACTCGGTAACAATGATGCAGCCTAATTCCGAGTTGTTCCGCTTTGATGGAAGGCGCTACGTGCTCCAGCGCGAGAAGACGGAGCCGATCAAATAGTCGCGGTTTACAACGACACGCCGCGCTTCCACGGAATGAAGTCTTGCTGCCCCAGTTGTTCGGCCTTGGTCTGGCGCTCGCCGCTCGCCACCTCGATGCAGAAGTTCAGCAGCTTGTCGGCACATTCGGCGATGGTGGTCTCGCCGGTGACAATTCCCCCGGCATCGAAGTCGATGATGTCGCCCATGCGCTGGGCGAGTGCGGAGTTGGTTGAAATTTTCACTACCGGCGCCACCGGATTGCCCGTTGGCGTGCCGAGGCCGGTGGTGAACAGGACCAGATTTGCGCCCGCGCCTGCCTGCGCGGTTACGCACTCGACATCATTGCCCGGCGTGCACAGCAGGCTAAGCCCTGGCGTGGTGGCGTACTGTGGAAAATCGAGCACATCGCGCACGGTGGACACTCCGCCCTTGCGCGCGGCGCCGGCGGACTTGATGGCGTCGGTGGTCAGGCCGTCTTCAATGTTGCCCGGCGAGGGATTCATTTCAAACCCCGAGTGCACCGCCCTGGCGCGCGCGGAGTAAGCCTGCATCAGGTCATAGAAGCGTTGCGCAAGCTGGTCGGTGGCGCAGCGGTTGGTGAGCTCCTGTTCCACCCCATGCAACTCGGGGAATTCGGAGAGCAGCGTCTTGCTGCCGAGTTGCACCAGGACATCGGAGAGGTGGCCGAGCGTTGGATTGGCGGAGATGCCGCTGAAGCCGTCGGAACCTCCACACTTTAGCCCGACGGTGAGATCGGAGAGCGGAGCGGGGGCGCGGCGTGCGGTGTCGGCCTGTTCGAGAGCGGCGAAAGTCGTGTCGATGGCGGAGCGCATCAGGGACGCGTCACGTCCGGACTTCTGCTGATCGAAGACCAGCACCGGCTTGCGCATCTGGGGATCGCGGGCGCGGAGCTCGTCCATGAGCATGCGCACTTCTGCATTCTGGCAGCCGAGGCTGAGCACCGTTGCGCCGGCCACGTTGGGATGATGAATGTAGCCGGCGAGCAATCCGCAGAGCGCCTGCGCATCTTGGCGCGTGCCGCCGCAGCCGCCCTGGTGAGTGAGAAAGCGGATGCCGTCGATATTGGGGAAGATGCGCTGCGCGCCGTTGGCGGGCAAGGATTCGCCGGCGGAGTGGCCGTCGGTTCCAATACGCCCGCGCACTAGTTCGCGCACATGGCGGCGATAGCTGTTGGCGTCGCGGCCGTAGCCGAGCTCTTCTTCGAGCGCTTCCTTCATGCGCTCCACGTTGCGGTTTTCGCAGAAGACGAGCGGCAGGACGAGCCAGTAGTTACGGGTGCCCACCTGCCCATCGGAGCGGTGGTATCCCTTGAAGGTGCGCGCGGCCCAGGGCGATGCATCGGGCAGTTGGAAGGAGACGGGCTGGCGGGTGGCGGTATAAGCCTCGGCGCGATGGCGCACATTGCGCGTGGCAATGAGGCCCCCTTGAGGAATGGCCTGGGTGACTTCGCCCACGATCATGCCGTACATGCGAATGAGGTCTCCGGTCTGAAGATCGGCGAGCGCCATCTTGTGCTTGGCGGGAATGTCTTGGGTGACCGGGCAGGAGGATGCGCCAAAGCGCACCTGGGTTCCGGCGGTGAGCGTCTGAAGTGCGACGACCACGTTGTCGCGGAGATCGAGTTGCAGAACGGTGTCCGCCATGAGAGAGGGTTCCTTGGCGCGCATGCGCTGCCCACAGCACAGGATACAACCCGTGCCGATGAGTGAACTATGATCGAGTCGTGTTGCACAACAAGGACGGAACAGGGAAATGAAAGCAGTAGTGTTGCAGGGGCCGGGGCAGGCGGGGTTGCAGGCGGTGGCGGACGCGCGCGCGGCGCAGGAGGGCGAAGTACTTCTGCGCGTGCGCAAGATCGGCCTGTGCGGCAGCGATTTGAATTCATATCGCGGGCGCAATCCGTTGGTGACGTATCCGCGGATTCCGGGGCATGAGATTGCGGCCACGGTGGCAGAGCTGAATCCGCGGCGGCCCGAGTGGCAGGTGGGCGCGCCGGTGACGGTGTCTCCGTATACGAGCTGCGGGCGCTGCGCCTCGTGTCTGCGTGGACGGCCGAATGCCTGCGAGTTCAACCAGACGCTGGGGGTGCAGCGCGATGGCGCGCTGACGGAATACATTTCGGTTTCCGCCGGCCGGCTGTATCGCGCGGAGCTCTCGCTGAAGGAGCTATGCCTGGTGGAGCCGTTGACGGTGGGCTTCCACGCGGCGGTGCGGGGGCGAGTGGCCGCGGGGGAGACGGTGGCGGTGTTTGGATGCGGCGGCGTGGGACTGGGAGCGGTGGCGGGGGCGGCATTTCGCGGCGCGAAGGTAATTGCCATCGATGTGGAGGAGCACAAGCTGGCCACGGCGCGGAAGGCCGGCGCGGCGCACGGCATTCTTAGCACCCACGCCGATGTGCATGCGGAGCTGGGAAAGCTGACGGAGGGCCGCGGCCCGGATGTAGTGATTGAAGCGATCGGATTGCCGCAGACCTTTCGCGCGGCGGTGGAGGAGGTTGCATTTACCGGGCGCGTGGTCTACATCGGCTACGCCAAGGAGCAGGTGGCATACGAAACGCGGCTGTTTGTGCAGAAGGAACTGGATGTGATGGGATCGCGCAATGCGCAGCCGGAGGATTTTCGCGACGTAATCCGGATGCTGCAGGCGAAGCGATTTCCAGTGGAGGATGCGATCACTCACACGGTTTCAGTCGAGGAGGCGCCGGGGATTTTTGCGGCGTGGGATCGTGAGCCGGCGCGGTTCGGGAAAATTATGGTTGAGGTTGGATAGAGGATTCGGGGTTGCGCGGAAGCGGGCGGGTACACCCGCACGACAGTCATCTGGAGAGGTTGCCTCTCGAAAGCTTCCCCCAGGGGCTAGTGTAGTCCGTCATAAATAGATTCGTTTATGCATCGAGAGTCATCTTATGATGAGAGGGCCTCGATATGCGCGTTGCAGAGCCGATAGTTCTGAAGGAAGAGACTCGTCGCAGTCTGGAGCGGCAAGCTCGTGGCC
>DASZLF010000044.1:0-12408 GCA_035552555.1 Occallatibacter sp. | reverse complement strand
CATCGGAGAATACATCGACGGCCACAATCAGAACCCAAAGCCATTCATCTGGACTGCCAAAGCTAAAGACATCCTCGAAAAGGTCACCCGCGCTCGGGCGGTGTTGAATAAATGACCATCTGTGTGGCGGACTACACTAGTCCCTAGTCCCTCGGTCCCTCGGTCCCTCAGTAGCTCTTCTTAATCAGCGCGTCCACGGCGAATCCGCCGTTGGGATCGCGGGTGGCGCTCAGCGAAACCTTGGGCGAAATCTTGTATTGGCCCTGGATGGTCTGGGTAGATTGAGCCGTGTTGGTGGAGAAGGTAACAAACAGATTTCCGGTGACGCGCTGCTGGATGGTGATGTTAGCGCCGGCTTGTTGATTGCTGGCGTTGCCGAGCACGGGGCTGATGGAGAGCTGGGAGATGCCGGCTACCTTGGCCACGCGTCCGGTAATCTGGCTGGAAACCTGGTTGGCCACCAGCGATTCGGCCATCTGGTTGGCCGTGGCCGGCGAATTGGCGGCTGCCTCCGTGGTTTCTCCAAACGCCAGCAGGTGAATGATGTCGGCCTCCGGCAGCGAAGGATCCGAGGTGTATTGCGTGCGCAACTGGTCGGCTGGCCCTTGAAAACGCATGCTGATGTTGTATTGCTGGATGCTGGTGGTGACGGTGATGTTGACCACCGGCTGGGTCTCGGATGGGTTGACGAACTGGATGGTGCCGCCGCTTAGCAGGAAGCGATCGCCGTTGAGGATCATGTCGCCGCCAATGAGATTTACGCGGCCGAGGATCACGGGATTGGCCGCGGTGCCGCGAACCCGCAGGTTGGCGGAGCCGTCGATGCTGAGCGTGCGGCTCACCAGGGCCACATTGTTCGTGGAATGCACCCCGAGGTTGAGCCGGATGTTCTGCGTGATGCCGAGCGAAGGCGGGGAGGCCACGCCACCGCCAAACTGAGCGGCGAAGGTGCTGAGGTCGAAGGCCGGGGTGAAGGATACATTGGCCAGATCCACGTCGCCGCCCAGCACCGCATCGTCCGTGGTTCCGGCCAGGTGGATGTTGGCATTGATGCTCTCGCGCATGCCCTGGGGATAGAGCATGCGAATGTCCTTGGCAGCCATGCCGAGATTGAACTGGATGGCGGGCCGGTAAGCCACGCCGCCCGAAGCGGTGACGGTTCCGCCGCCAATCGTGCCCTGGAAGCTCTGAATATTGAGGCGATCCGTGGTGAGCTTCAGCACACCGTTGCCGTTCTGCAGTCCCACGGGCAAATCGCCGGAAGCATAGCTGGCGTTGACGATGTCAATTTCGCCGCCGATATCGCCCAAGGCGGCGCCGTGGGAATCGATGTTGAACCGCAGGTCGCCGGAGGTGCGAATGTCCGGATTGAAAATCTGCGCGAGCTGCAGGTCGATGTTGCCCCGCAGCAGCAGCGACATTGGCCCCTTGCTGCCCAGCGGGATCGAGCCCTGGAACTCCAGGTTGGTATCGGTGCCCTTGATGGTGCTGTGCTGCAGCGTGAGCACGCTGTTCTTGTAGTCGGCGTGAATGGGCGCGGCCGAGGCTAGCTGGATGGTCTTGTTGTAGGCCACGTTGAGGTAAGGAATGGTGACGTGCGCCTCGAGAGCGGCCTTGTTCTTGATGGGTCCGCGAACGGTGGCATGCAGCTCCGTCTGTCCGCTGAGCGCTTCAGCATTCGCCGGCGAGAAAAGCGCCACCATCGGCTGCAGCGGAATGTTTTGCGTGTCCAGCGTCGCGTCGGTGTCGTAGTTACCGGTGAGATTCACGCGCGCCTTGGCCTGGATGTTGGTGTGCAAGGCCGAAGAGGCCAGCGTTGCGTTGGCAACATGGTTGGCCAGGCTGGCATTCAGGCGGATATCGGCCGCGGTTTGCTTCTGAATGGTGAGCGACGGAACCTGGATGGAAGCGGTCAACTGCGGATTGTCAAAGCTGCCCTGTCCGCTGGCCTGGATCGCCACCACTCCGGCCGCATCCAGATTCTGCGACTTCACGGTTTCAAGCTTATCGATCTGGATTCCCGTCGAGCTGAGTTGCGCCGTATAGGTTTTTTCTTTCGGGCGCACGGTCACATTGCTCTGGATGCTGCCGGCGGGCAGTTTCACCGAAAGGTTTGCCTGGGCCTGGTCGCCGGTGCCGCCGAAGTTGACCTGCAGCGACGAGATGGGCTCGTTGTATGCGGTGGCGTTGGTCACCGAGAGAGTGCCGCTGCCCACGGGGTTCAGTTCCGTGCCATGCAGCGCAACGTGCGTATTCAGCGTGCCGGTGACGGGAATCTGCTGCCCGGCAAGTTTCGTCAGGCTGGCAATGTCCATCTGCGACGCGTTCAGGTCCAACTGAATGGGGCTGGTGTTGCTGAACGACCACTTGTTCAGCCCCACGCTGGCGTTCAAGGTGATGCGCCCCTTCGGCTGCGGCTCCAGGTCGGCATTCAGCAGGCGGGCCTGCGACGGGCTCAGGTCCACGCTGGTGCGAAACACCTTCCACGTGCTTCCGTTTACGCGGAGATTGGTGGCGGCAAGCTGGCCGGTGAGCCGCGGCGCGGAGGTGGAGCCCTGCACGTTGCCCTGGAACGACGCCGCTCCGGCGAGATCGAGCGGCTGCGGTTGCGCCTGCCCCGGCGCGGGAGTGCGGAACATATCGGCGACCAACGCAAGCTCGCGCAGATCGTTGGACTGCAGACGCACGGCCACGCTGGAATGCTTGCTGACCACGCCGTTCAGGGTCAGCGTGGTTTGCGGCATTTGCAGGTAAGTGTTGGCGAGAGCGATCTCCTGGTGCGCGCCGGTGTAGGTGGCGTGAACCTCGCCGTTGACGGGTACAGTGGCGGGAGCGGGCGGCGCGGCATTAGCTGCGTTCCCGTTGCTGGCGGCGGCAGGGTGCTTGCCCGTCGCCTGGGCGCGAATGGTGGCGTCGGTCTTCGCCACCAGGTCATTGAAGGTCTTGCCCCACGATGCTTTTGCGTCGGCGTTCAACTCGCCGGTGAGCGCCACCGGCTGCTTAGACCTTGAGGCAACCAGGCCGTTGGCCTGGGCCAGCGAGATGTGGCGCAGGGACGCGGTCATCTCCGAATGCGAATTGCCGCCAATCTGCTTCATCGAGCCTTGTGCTGTGAGTTCGCCACCGAGGATGCCGGCGCGAAGGTCGTGCAGCGTAGCGTCGCCGTTAGCCAGGGAATAATGCGCGGCGAGGTTGTCGATGGCGGCGCGCAGCGATGGAGTCTTCACCACCAGCTGCTTGCTGTTCAGGTCACCGTTCACCGTGAGCGTGTTCAGGGCCGGCTGGTTGGCCATTTGCTGGTAGGTGGCAGATCCGGCTGCGTGAACCAGGCCCTGGGGAACGGAGGGGTCGCGCATCAGCTTCGCCATCTGCCCGCCGTCCAGGGTGATGTCGTACTTCGCGTCCACATGGGGAGCGCTGAAATTCGTCGCCGTGGCGACCAGGTTGATCTGCGCGGCCGCGCTGGAAATATTGGCGCGATGCAATTGGAACGTGGTGGGGGTGAGGTCGAACCGGGCGGCGAAGTTGTGCAGGAACGGCTGGTAGGCACCGAATACGACGCGGCCGTTGGTGTACTGGAGATTGCCCGAGTACATCTTTACAAGATCGTTGAACGAGGCGCGGAATTCCACGTCGTGCAGGTCCGCCCAAAGCGGGGTCGATTGCGAATTGTAGTAGACCTCGCCCTGGTCGAGGATGGCGTGGCGAATCCCCAGGTCGAAGATGCTGGTGTTGCTTTTGCTGTTGCTGGGCTTGGGCTTGGGCAGGTTGGAAACGCCGTTCTTGTCAACGAAAACCTGTACCACGGGGTGGTCAAGGCGAAAACTGGAAAGATACCACTTTTTGTGCAGGATGGAGACGATCTGGATGCCCACCTCGGCGTGCTGCAGTTGCAGCAACGGCGGATCGGGATAGGGACTAGCGCCATGAACGGTGACGCCGTAAATGTCCAGGGTGAGGTTGGAGAAGTTCACCGCGAAATTCTGCAGATCGACGCGCGTGCCCAGGTCCTCCGTCGCCGCGGTTTGCACCTTGGCCAGGATGTAGTTGTGGAACCGCTGGCTGTGCAGGAGCACCGCAACGGCGACCACTACTATGGCGATGAGCAGCACCAGAATTCCCCCGGCCCATGCAAAGAATCTCCTCCAGCAATGGCGCGCCGGGCGGATTGCCTGGGGAGGATTGGGTTCCGGAGGCGGCTCCGGCGGGAAGAGGGTCCTGGCTGCGCTCATATCTATATCCTCACTAGAATGCCTGACCAATGCTTATGAAATATTGAGTTGCCTTGACGCCGGTCACAGGATTGAGGTTCTGGCCGAGATCGAAGCGGATGGGGCCGACCGGCGTGGCATAACGCAAGCCGACACCCACGTTGTTCGAATAAAGCGACCCGAAATCATGAAAACCGATCCGCGGAAACACGTTGCCGCCGTCATAGAAGGGCACAATGCTCAGCCCCTTCTTGATTGGAAGCGGAATCCGGGCCTCGGAGTTGATTATGAGTTCCTCATTTCCGCCGGAGGGCACGCTGATGAAGACTTTGCAGCCTGAGGTACCGTTGGGACAGACTTCGACCGGGCGCTGCGGTCCGGCGCCGTCCAGCGGAAAGCCACGCAGCGAGTTGCCGCCGCCGGTAAAGAATGACTCGCTCAGGGGCACGAAGCTGCCGTTGAAGGGCTGTGCCAGTCCAATGCGAATGCTATCGGCCCAGATAATGTGATGAATCTTTTCGCGATAGATCGCCGCCTGCCCTATGAGCTTTGCAAAATCAACATTCGAGCCGAGTTTGCTGGTGTTGAAGTCAAGTTCGACGGAGTCGAGTACGCCGCGGTGCTCGTCCAGCGGATTGTCGCGCGTGTCTCGAGTCAGGTTCGCGGACAGCGTGGAAAGCCGTATATTGCGATCCCGCTGGGGCACCAGCGCGTCAATCAGCACGCGTGTAATGCTGGTGTGGCTATATCCGTAGCGAAAGAACAGGAGGTTCTTCTGCGCATGGTCGATGGCACGCTGGATCTGCAACGTCGCCATTTCCTGTTGCGCCGAGAAGATCGGATTTTCCTCATTCTTCTCATACGACACGGATGTGTTCGCCTTCCAGGGAGACCAGCGGAAGGTGGGATCGAGATAATAGACCGCGAATCGCTGATCGAGCCGTCCGGCAAACCCGGTGAAGGAGAACGACTCCCCTTTTCCGCGCACGTTGTTGCGCGTGTACTGGAATGTGCCGCGAGGCCCATAGAAGGTGGTCTGGCTGGTTTTGAAATTCGAAGGCAGTCCCACCGGCGGCAGATTCGGCAGGGCCACGGTGCCGCTGGGAATGCTGCCGCCGCGATTAATCACTTCAAATCCAAAGCCATAAGTGATGCTGTTGCGCTGCGCCTCGTGCACTTTTACCAGCGCATCTTCGGTGGTCTGGGTGGTGATCTGGCGCTTGGGATCCACTTCCGCCCAGTCAAACACGCCTGTGTGGTCGTAGAGCTTGGTGCCCGCGATAAGGAGCGACGTTTCGGTGAGCGGCTGTTCGGGCTTGAGATCGGAGATGTCTCCGTTGATCAGCCTTTGGCGCGTATGCACGCGGCCCAGCGTGATCACGTCTCCGGTGAGCACCCGGGGACCCTCGTAGATGTGATAGACCACGTTGATGTGGTGAGGGTCGTTTTTTGAAACCGCGGATGCCGTCTCGCGGAAGCTGGAGGTGAGATAGCCTGCCTTGAGATAGTTGGCTACAATCTCCGTGCGATCCGCCTCCACGTGCGCCGCCGAGTAGGGCTGCCCCGCCACCACCTTCAGCCCATTGGGCGTATATTGCGCCGCCGGAAATGTGTTGGCGCCTTCCACCTGCAGCGACTGCACAATGTCCCGCGGCCCTTCCGTCACCGCGAAGGTTACATCGATGTTCCCTCCGCTGTTCTTCACGCTGGGAACTACCTCGACGCTGCTGAAGCCCTCCGCCTGATAGACCGCTTTCAAGTTGTTGACGCTTTTCCTCAGCAGCTCATTGCTGAACTTGCCGGAAGATAGCAGGTGTTTCTCGCGCACTGAAATCTGCGGCGTAAGCTCGCCGGACTTGAGGTGCCGGTTGCCGGTCACGCTCACCTCGTCCACCTTGTGCTTCTTTTCCTTGGCGACGTGATACATCACGGTGTCGGTGGCGTCGGTGTGGTTTACGTTCGCGTCCACCTTGACGTCGAAGTAGCCCTTGCCCTGGAAATAAGAGGCCAGCGCTTGCTTGCCTTCCTCCACGGCTTCCTGGTCGACGCCGACGCCCTGGTACATGGGCAGAAGCTTCTTCTTGTCCCAACCCCATAGGTGGGCGCCGGCGATATCGACGTGGACATTGGGGCCGGGATTGACTGAGAAGCGGATATCGGCGCGATTGGTGGCGGCGTGGTATTCCGCGCCGGTGAGCTGCACCTGGGCTGCCAGGAGTCCCTTTTTCTGCAACTGGGTCTGCAGGTATTGGGTGGCGCGCACCAGGGTGGAGTGATGGTATCTCTTGCCGGGGCGGATGGCCGCTTCGCGCGCGCGGGCCAGCAGGCCCTTGAGGCTGTCCTCGAGACGATGCTGCTCGTCGTTGGGCAGGCCGGCGATTTCGACGTTTCCGAACTTTGCCTGGCGGCCGAGCTTTGCGGTGAACTCGATATTCGCGATGGCATGCGGCGCGTCCACCTTCGCATCGGAATTCACTTCGGCCTGGAAGTACCCTTCCTGCCGGTAGAAGATCAAAAGCGCCTGGCGGTCGCGCTCCACTTCGGCGGCGTTATAGGGCGTCTGGATCGGATAATTGGCCACCTGGATCAGCCGCGAGTAAGGAAATCGCTCCGCGCCGGGGAACTGGAAAACGCCGAAGTAGACCGCCGGCTCCAGGATCAGGAGCACTCGCACGCCATTGGCGTCGGGGTCCACCTGAATGCGGACTTCCTTGTATTTGCCCTGCTGCTTGAGCGCGGCGGCGGTCTGGTTCACCTTGTCCTTGGAGAAGGGCTGTCCGGCCTTCTGCGCAAATTGCGCGACGAAGTTGGCGGTATTCAGGCTGGGCTGCCCGGCAATTTCGATGGACGCGACGTTCTGCCCCTCATACGAGGCGAACATCTGCTCCGCCGCCTGCGTGGTCTGGGGCAGGGAACGGGACGCACGATTCTCGGGCTGCTTCCCATCCTGCGCGCCTGCCGGAAGGCAACAGAGCAGGCACAGGGGAACGAGAGAACGACGCGCGACGCGCACCCGCGAATTACGCAAAAAGCCGTTCCACGAGACGAAAATGGCAGGGATAATGTCATGCAATTCCACCCCCGATCAGATGCGCCGTGAGCGGGGTTGGTTGACTACGAGTCACTGCTCCCATTGGACTTGCGCCCCACACCGGATTTGCCACCTGACAGGCGTCGCGCAGACTGAATCGCGGGACTACCGGGGCAACTGCGCTCCGCATCCATCTACCTGAACGGGCGAGCAAAAAGGAAGTTCCGGCTCGAGGTGGGGCATGGCTAAAGGCGAGGCTACCGCAGGCGGCGTCGATCAGAGCCTGAATCGTCATGAAAAGCGCATCTGGGAGATGGTCGCCCTTACCCCGGCAAAGAGCCTCTGGGATCTGCGCGGCGTTTCCGTTCGCTACGTTGCCCGCCGCATGTGGAACGCGATGCTCCATGACCGCCTCTTCTCCATCGCGGCGGAGTTGGGCTTCTATTTCCTCTTCGCCGTCTTCCCCATGCTGATTTGCGCCAGTTCCATCCTCGGCCTGGCGGCGCGATCGGCCGCCAAATTTTACGACCATTTATTGACCTACCTGGCCCTGGTGATTCCCACCTCGGCGCTGGGAACCGTCGTCACCACATTCAACCAGACCACGGCTTCTTCCACTTCGGGCAAGATCACCTTTGGCTTGATCGCGGCCCTCTGGGCGGCATCGACGGGCGTGTCGGCCGTGCAGGACACCATGAATGCCGTCTACAAAATTGTCGACCGGCGTTCCTTTCTCAAGGCGAAGATCCAGGCCATCGGGCTTACCATCCTGCTCACATGCACTATTTCGCTGTGCCTGGCGTCGCTGTTCCTGGGCGATTTCGTAGTCGCGTGGCTGCACCGCGCGATGCAAGGCCGCATGATGGGGGGAACCTCGGAGATGGTTGTCAGGGTGCTCGGCTGGATTCTGGCCGCGGCCTTCCTGGCCCTGTCGTTTGCATTGACTTACTACTGGGCGCCCGACCTGCGCAAACGGCAATGGCACTGGATCACTCCCGGAGCGCTGCTGGGCATCGCCGGCTGGCTGCTGGCCTCGGTCGGCTTCCGACTCTATCTGCATTTCTTCAACAGTTATTCGGTGACCTACGGCTCGCTGGGCGCGGTCATTATTCTTCTCATGTGGTTCTACATTACGGGGCTCATGCTGCTCATTGGAGCGGAGTTTAACAGCGAGTTGGAAGCCGCGGCCATGGAAGCCAAACTGGCGCGGGAATCCACTGCCGGCGAGCCGCTTCCCATCGCCCCGGCCGCATAGCCGGTGGCTTCGAGCGTGGTCAAATGCCTGCAGGGCGCGCCGCCCCTCCGGCTGCAACTATCACCTACCCTGAAACGTCACACAAAGGCCAGTGAAGGATCAGGCCCTGTGGGGCCGGCCGGGTGAGCTGCGGGTGCAGCTTTCCCAAGGCGTGGCATCTGCTGCGAACGGCGCCCCTTCTTTGTTAGACTTGGCGGTTTGGAAGTATTTTGCCCCCAATCGGATGACGCGGATCAGCCGCCCGGTAAATCACGATTTTCTTCACGAGACAACGCGAGAAAAATGGACCCTCAATCTTCTGCTTCGCATGAAAGCCTGGCGAGCGAATCTGCCGCAGACCGGCCGCAGCCGCCTCGCAAGCGCCGCCACCGCTGGATATGGGTGGTGGTCCTGCTGCTCTTTGGACTTCTGTTCTATTGGGTGCTTCACCACCAGCAGAAGAGCGAGGCCGCCACGGGCGGCGGACGCCGCGGCATGGTGGGCGGCATTGTGCCGGTGACCACTGCGACCGCTCACTCCGGAAGCGTGGGCATCTACCTGGAAGCAATCGGCACCGTGACCCCGCTGCACACTGCCTCCATCACCTCGCAGGTGACCGGCGTGATCATGGCGGTGCACTACCGCGAAGGCCAGATCGTGCGCCAGGGCGACCCGCTCATCGAGATCGATCCGCGCCAGTTCCAGGCGCAGCTCGATCAGGCGCAGGGCACGCTGGAACGCGATCAGAATTTCCTTGAAGAGGCCCGCATGGACCTCGAGCGCTATAAGCAGGCCTGGTCAAAGAACGCCATCCCGCGTCAGACCCTGGAAGATCAGGAAAAGGTGGTGCTTCAGGACCAGGGCACGGTTAAGAATGACGAAGGCACCGTGAAATTCGACCAGGTACAGCTCAGCTACGCCCACATTACCGCGCCGTTCTCGGGCCGCGTGGGGCTCCGGCTGTCCGATCCTGGCAACCTGGTCACGGCCAACTCCACCACCACCCTGCTGGTACTCACGCAGGAGCAGCCCATTACCGTGGTCTTCACCGTGCCGGAGGACAATCTTCCCCAGGTGCTGCAGCAGACTCGCGGGAAAAAGGCGCTGCGCGTGGACGCATTCGACCGCACCCAGGAGGGACATCTTGCTTCCGGCAAGCTGACCTCCATCGATAACCAGATCGACACCACCACCGGCACCGTAAAGATGCGCGCGGAGTTTGACAATCGCGAACACGCTCTGTTTCCCAACCAGTTTGTGAACACGCGCCTGCTGGTGAAGACGCTCGATAACCAGGTCCTGATTCCTTCCTCGGCCATCCAGCACAACGGCACCCAGGATTTTGTTTACCTGATTCAGAAGGATGAAAAAGGAGAGAAGGCGGTTCAGCACCCGGTGAAATCGGGCGTTTCAGACCACGGAGAAACCGCGGTGCAGGGCATCAAGCCCGGCGACGACGTGGCCGACAGCAGCTTTGAGAAGCTGCAGAACGGATCCCAGATCACCCGCTCCAAAATGCAACTTCCCAGCAACTCTGAGAACCCCGCGAGCGCCGCCCCATGAATCCGTCTCGGCCATTTATTCTGCGGCCGGTTGCCACTGCGCTCCTGATGGCCGCCATCCTGCTCGTGGGAATTGTTTCCTACTTCCAGTTGCCTGTGTCGGCGCTGCCGGAGGTGGATTATCCCACCATCCAGGTGCTCACGTTTTATCCCGGCGCCAGCCCCGACGTGATGGCCACCACCGTGACCGCGCCGCTGGAGCGGCAGTTTGGCGAGATGCAGGGCCTGAGCCAGATGACCTCCACCAGCTCTGGCGGCGTCTCCGTCATCGTGCTCCAGTTCAGTCTTGAGCTTGGGCTCGATGTGGCGGAACAGGAAGTGCAGTCTTCCATGAATTCTGCACAGACGTTTTTGCCCTCCGACCTGCCCACGCCTCCGGTCTATAACAAGACCAATCCTGCCGACGCGCCCATCCTCACGCTGGCGATTTCATCCGATGCCATGCCGCTCTCGCAGGTGGAAGACCTGGTCGACACGCGGCTCGCCCCGCGTATTTCACAGTTGGCCGGCGTGGGACTGGTGAGCATCAGCGGCGGACAAAAGCCGGCCGTGCGCATCCAGGTAAATCCCACCAAGCTCTCCGCGCACGGGCTGAACATGGAAGACGTGCGCACCGCGCTCACTCAATCCAGCGTCAACGCGGCCAAAGGCAACTTTGATGGCCCGCGGCAGAACTACCAGATCGACGCCAACGACCAGATCACCAGCGCCGCCGGTTACAACGACGTGGTGATCGCATACAGCAACGGCGCGCCCATCCTGGTGAAGGATGTGGCGAATGTTGTCAATGGAGTGGAGAACACGCGCCAGGCCGCGTGGATGAACACCACGCCCGCGGTGATCGTCAACATTCAGCGGCAGCCCGGCGCCAACACCATCATCGTGGTCAAGCGCATCAAGAACATCCTGCCGCAGCTTGAAACCAACCTGCCCGCGTCCATCAAGGTCACCACCATGACCGACATGACCACCAGCATTCAGGCCTCGGTACACGATGTGGAGTTCGAGTTGATGCTCACCATCGGCCTGGTGGTCATGGTCATCTTCCTCTTCCTGCGCTCGCTCTCCGCCACCATCATTCCCGCCGTCGCCGTGCCCATCTCGCTGGTCGGCACCTTGGCGGTCATGTACCTGCTGGGCTTCAGCCTGGACAATCTTTCCTTGATGGCGCTCACCATCTCCACCGGTTTCGTGGTGGACGACGCCATCGTGATGATCGAAAACATCTCGCGCTACCTCGAAGAAGGCATGCCGCCCATGCAGGCGGCCCTCACCGGCGCGGGACAGATCGGCTTCACCATCGTATCGCTGACGGTTTCACTCATTGCAGTGCTGATTCCGCTGCTCTTCATGGGCGATGTGGTGGGCCGCCTCTTCCGCGAGTTCGCCGTCACTCTCGCCGTCACCATCATCATCTCCGCGGTGGTGTCGCTGACTCTGACGCCTATGATGTGCGCGCGCATCCTGCATCACGATTCGGAACACCAGCAGACGCGCTTCTACCGCTGGTCAGAGAAGATGTTCAACCGCATGATCGCGTTCTACGGCCGCACCCTGCGCTTCGTGCTCAACTATCAGACAATCACGCTGCTGGTGGCGGCGGCCACCCTGGTATTGACCGTGCTGCTCTACATCGTCATTCCCAAGGGCTTCTTCCCGGTGCAGGATACCGGCGTCGTTCTCGGCATTTCGGAAGCTCCCGAAACCGTTTCCTTCGCCTCCATGGGCGAGCGCCAGCAGCGTCTTGCCAACGTCATCCTGCAGGACCCCGCCGTCGAGCACCTCACCTCCTTCATAGGAGTCGACGGCACCAACACCACGCCCAACGCTGGACGCATTCAGATCACCCTGAAGCCGCTCAGCGACCGCGGCCTTTCCGCGCTCGACGTGATCCGCCGTCTCCAGCCGAAACTGGCCGAAGTCCCGGGCATCACCCTCTACATGCAGCCCGTGCAGGATCTCACCGTCGAAGACCGCATCAGCCGCACTCAGTATCAGTACGCGCTCGACGCTCCCCAGAAGGATGTTCTCGATCAGTGGGTTCCCAAACTGATCGAACGGCTCAAGCAGATTCCGGAGTTGCGCGATGTGGCGAGCGATCAGCAGAACAACGGGCTCGGCCTCAAAGTCGATATCGACCGCGACACCGCCGGACGCTTCGGCATCACGCCCCAGAACGTCGATGACACGCTCTACGACGCCTTTGGGCAGCGCCAGGTCTCGACCATCTTCACGCAGGCCAACCAGTACCACGTGATCCTTGAGGCCGGTAATAAATGGCAGCAGAGCGCGGACGCCCTGCAGGATCTGCGGGTGCAGATCGGAGCCGCTTCCCAGAACCTCGCCTCCACCGTCGCGCTCGCCGGAACC
>DASZLF010000043.1:0-73161 GCA_035552555.1 Occallatibacter sp. | reverse complement strand
CGAACGGAACGTGTTCTTCGGATTGTGCTTCTGCAGCACCTTGGTAATGGCCGCCGTCAACGTGGTCTTGCCGTGATCGATATGCCCGATCGTCCCCACGTTGCAGTGAGGCTTCGAACGATCAAATTTTTCCTTCGCCATAAAAGTCCTGAATCCCTTTCGTAGCTTGTACTGCCCGTTTCATCCCGGGGCGCCGGCTATCCGGCTCCAGCCCCAAAACCTAGCCTTCAGCTTTCAGCCCTCAGCTTTCAGTTCGAACTGCCACAGGTCAAGCTGATGGCTGACGGCTGACGGCTGATAGCTGACGGCTCACTTCCCCTGCGCCCGGCCGATAATTTCATCGGCAATCATGCGCGGCGCCTCTTCGTAGCGCGCAAACTGCATCGAATACGACGCGCGCCCCTGTGTGGACGAGCGAATCTCGTTCACGTAACCGAACATTTCCTTCAGCGGCACAATCGCCTTGATCACCTGCGAACCGGCGGCGTGTTCCATGCCTTCGATCCGCCCGCGGCGCGAGTTGATGTCGCCGATAATCACGCCCATGAATTCCTCGGGCACCGTCACTTCCACTGCCATTACCGGCTCCAGCAGCACCGGAGACGCCTTGCGCGCCGCTTCCTTGAACGCGATCGAGCCGGCAAACTTGAAGGCCATTTCGTTCGAGTCCACTTCGTGATAGCTGCCGTCGTACAGCGTCACCTTCACATCGACGATCGGGTAGCCGGCCAGGATGCCCAACTCCAGCGCACCCTGCACGCCCTGATCGATGGGCTTGATGTATTCCTTGGGAACCACGCCGCCCTTGATGCCATTGACGAATTCGTAGCCCTTGCCCGGCTCATTCGGTTCCACGCGCAGTTTGCAATGCCCGTAGTTGCCCGAGCCGCCGGTCTGGCGAATGTACTTGCCCTCGGCTTCGGCCGCTTTGCGAATGGTCTCGCGGAACGCCACCTTGGGCTCGCCCACGTTGGCTTCCACCTTGTGCTCGCGCTTCATGCGGTCCACAAGAATTTCGAGGTGCAGTTCGCCCATTCCGCTGATGATGGTCTGGCCCGAATCCTCATCGGTCCGCACCTTGAAGGTGGGATCTTCGTCCGCCAGCCGAGATAGCGCAATCGCCATCTTTTCCTGGTCGGCCTTGGTCTTGGGCTCGATGGCCACCGAGATCACCGGCTCCGGGAACGTGATGGCGCCCAGAGCGATGGGGTGATGCGGATCGCTGAGCGTGTCGCCCGTCTTCAGGTCCTTCAGGCCCACGCAGGCGCAGATGTCGCCGGCGAAGATTTCCGTAATGTCCTCGCGCTTGTTGGCGTGCATCTTCACCAGCCGGCCCACGCGGTCGGTCTTGCCGGTACGCGGATTCAACACTGTGTCGCCGGTCTTCAGCGAGCCCGAGTAAACGCGGATGAACGACAGCTTGCCGAATGGATCGTTGATCAGCTTGAACACCAGCGCCGAAAGCGGCTCCGCGTCTTCCGCCTTGCGGATTTCAACCTGCCCCGGATGATGCGGGTTGATGCCCTCCACCGGAGGCTTGTCCAGCGGCGAAGGCAGGTAATCCACCACCGCATCCAGCAGCGTCTGCACGCCCTTGTTCTTGAATGCCGAACCGCAGATCACCGGGAAGACCTTCAGGTCGATGGTCGCCTGGCGAATGCCCGCCTTGAGCTCGGCAATCGTCGGCGTCTCGCCTTCGAGGAACTTCTCCAGCAGCACGTCGTCGGTTTCGGCGATTACTTCAATCAATTGCAGTCGGAACGCCTCGGACTTCTTCAGCAACTCGGCCGGAATCGGCTCCACCGAAAACTCAGCGCCCATGGTTTCGTCGTGCCACAGGATCGCCTTCATCTCGATCAGGTCGATGACGCCCTTGAAATTCGCTTCCGCCCCAATGGGAATCTGCAGCGCCACGGGACGCGCCCCCAGCCGCTTGCGAATGGTGTCGATCACATGCTCAAAGTCCGCGCCGTTCTTGTCCATCTTGTTAACGAAGCAGATCCGCGGAACCTTGTACTTGTCGCCCTGCCGCCACACCGTTTCGGTCTGTGGCTGCACCCCGCTCACCGAGTCGAACAGCGCCACCGCGCCGTCCAGTACACGCAGCGACCGCTCCACCTCGGCGGTAAAGTCCACGTGGCCGGGCGTGTCGATAATGTTGATGCGCACGTTCTGCCAGATGCACGTCGTGGCAGCCGACGTAATCGTGATGCCGCGCTCCTGCTCCTGCTCCATGTAATCCATGGTCGCGGTGCCTTCATGCACTTCGCCGATGCGGTGCGTGATGCCCGTGTAGAACAGGATGCGCTCTGTCGCTGTCGTCTTTCCGGCGTCGATGTGCGCCATGATACCGATGTTCCGGCAACGATTCAGAGGTATGGTGCGAGCCACTTTGATTCATCCTTGCGGGCGGAGACGCCCGCGGTTAATACCAGTGATCAGTGGTCAGTGATCAGTGGTCAGTAAAATCCTGAAATGCTTGAACCGCTTGGAAATCAATGATCACTGTCCACTGATCACTGATCACCGTTTCGCTACCACCGATAATGCGCGAACGCCTTGTTGGCCTCCGCCATGCGGTGCACGTCTTCCTTCTTCTTCATCGCCGCGCCGCGCCCGTTGGCCGCGTCCAGCAGCTCATTGCTCAGCTTGTCGATCATGCCCTTCTCGCCCCGGGCGCGCCCGTAGGTGATCAGCCAGCGAATGGCCAGCGACGTGCGGCGATCGGCATTCACTTCAATCGGAACCTGGTAGTTGGCGCCGCCCACGCGGCGCGTCTTCACTTCCAGCAGCGGTTTGCAGTTCTCCACCGCCTTCTTGAACAGCTTGAGCGCATCGTCTCCGCCGCCCTTCTCCTCCAGGTTCTTCATCGACTGGTAGAAGATGCCCTGCGCGGTCGACTTCTTGCCGCCCCACATCATGGAGTTCACAAACTTCGTCACCAGCGACGACCCGTAAACCGGGTCCGGCGCCACTTCCCGCTTCGCAATGTGCCCTTTTCTCGGCATAGTTCCTCGAAATCCTCTTGCGCTCCTTGAAGCGCTGCTCCTGCTGCCCCAGTCCCGGCTCCGTGCTCCGTCCGGGAACCGTATCCCAGTGGTCAGGAATCAGAATCTGTTGATCACTGACCACTGATCACGGCTCTACTTCTTGCCCGCCGCCCCACCCTTGGCGCGCTTGGCTCCATACTTCGAACGGCTCTGCTTGCGCCCGGCCACGCCCACTGAATCCAGCGTGCCCCGCACCACGTGATAGCGAACCCCTGGCAGATCCTTCACTCGGCCGCCGCGGATGAGCACAATCGAGTGCTCCTGCAGGTTGTGTCCGATGCCGGGAATGTACGTCGTGACCTCAATGCCGTTGGTCAGCCGCACGCGCGCCACCTTGCGCAGCGCCGAGTTCGGCTTCTTGGGCGTCTGGGTATACACGCGGGTGCACACTCCGCGCCGCTGCGGCGAGGCCTGCAGTGCCGGCGACGCCGTCTTGTACCGGGGGGCCGTACGCCCCTTGCGAACCAACTGATTGAATGTAGGCAAACCAAAACTCCTTACCCGAATCCTGCTCTTCCGTTCAGACAGCCGCGCGCAGGCCCTTTGGGCTGTTCTCGTCTCAAAAAGCCGCTTTCGGCCCATCGAAACGCACAGAAGCCCAGGTTGCTGCTTCGCGTCTGCCTTCTTCCCGTCTCAGACGAGAACCTCGACGGTGGCTGTACGCTCGCCGCGGCGAGGCCAACTCCGTTTCGCGGTTCCGGCTCGCATAGCCCTTCCAGGTGAAGAACGCGCGAGCGCCGTAGCGATATTCGCGATCTCAAGGCAATTTGGGAACTTAGTCCGACTCGACCCTGCCCTGAATCGACGTTGCCCCTGCCCTTTGCAAGAAAAGAGCACTTCTCGGAGCCTGTCTGGCCGGCTGAAAACGCCTGGCCTCAGGATCAACCCGCACCCTACTGCCTGCCCGGGTCTCCTGTACATCCTTCTCCGTTAAGACACACGGAAGGGGACGTTCTTGCGGAACCTTCTAACAATAACAAGAAACCCGGACGGGGTCAATGCTGACCGCCGCCCCCTTATCTCGCTTCATTCGCAGCTCACTCGCCGCACCGAGCGAATGGGGCGTCCGCGCCGGCGGCGCCGAGTGAGCCCGCAAGCCGCTGATCCTACACGATCCCGTGCACCTTCCATGTCATGCCGTCATAGGCCATATCGGCCTGCCGCTTCGAGCTCAGCTTGTTCCCTGGGTTGTGCGCCATGTTCTGCAGCGGCTGCGGAACCCCATCCAGGTTCACGTCCTCCGTGTAAGTTACGCTCCTGGCCGCGCTCACCCCCGGAAGCACTTCGTCCTGCGGATCCTGTACGTCTTTGGCGCGCATGGTGTTAGCGGTATTCGTCACGATCAGAAAATGGAATTCCCCATCCGGCCCCGGGCGCCATTCGATCACATCGCCGCCGCCGGCCTGTTTCAGAACCTTTTTGCCTTCCGGCGTGAGGGTGTAATCGGCCCAGCCTTCCTGCTTGGGATAGATCTTGGTCAGCTTCCAGTAGCCGGCAGTCAGCCCCTGCTGCAGGCCCATCTTGTCCACGGAAATGGTGACTCCTGCCGGCGCCTGGTGATCGTATTGCGCCTGGATCAGCGCCAGCGCATTGTCCTTGCCCAAATCCGGAGCCGACTTGCACCCCGCCAGCAGGAGCCCCGTCAGACCTGCCGCCATAATCCCCAAAGCATAGACATTCAAAAGCTTCTTCACCGTTGTCCTCCCTCGACTTCCCCTTTGACCGTGCGCCGATTACCCGGCAGCCGCCCCCGTCGTGTGACCCGCCCCCGCAAATCTGCCCCTCCCGCAACAAACATAGGAGTGCCAGCGGAAGATGACAGGAATCGACTCGCCATTTTTCTCCTCACTGTCTCCTGCTGTCAATGGGATTGCAAGTGACGGCGCGCACACGGCCTCGCTACCGCGCCCCAATCCGCCCCAGCATGAACTCCAGAAATCCCTTTTCGTCGGACTTCAGGCAAACCTCCGCGTTCGGCTGCCCGTCCACCGGACGCGTCATGCCCTTATCATCCACTTCCAGCCGCAGCGGCTTGGCCGGACACAACTCCGGGCGAACCGCATAGACTGCCGCCACCGGGTCAAACAGCGTCGGGGTCGTGCCGTGCGAGTCGTTCAGCGCCGCCCACTGGTGATAGAGCAGCGTGAGCTGATCGGTCAGCGGGGAGCCCACCGCAAACAGGCGATCGCGCTCCGCCATCTCCAGGTGGATCTGGGTCGAATCGAGCGGCATCATGAACACCGGCACGCCTGAGGCCAGCAGCGCCTTCGCCCCCTCCGGATCGCGCGCGATATTCCACTCCGGTTCCGGCGGCCTGGGCTTCCCATCCGCACCCCCGTAGCCCGCATACACGCTGCCGCCCATCATCACCACCCGCTTCAGCTTGCGAAACGTCTCCGGATCGCGCCGGATCGCCTCGCCCACGTTTACCAGCGGACCAATTTCAATCAGCGTGATTTCCCTGGGATGCTCTTTGATCTGCTCCAGCAGGAACTGCACCCCATCCTCATGTTTGCGGTCCGGCTCGCGCTCGGCGTAGGCGGCCTGGGTAAACACGTTGCTGTGCGGGGTGGCCTTGCCCGCCGCCACCGGAATGTCCTTCCGGCCCACCGCCCCCAGGTAGCGGTCCACCAGCCTGGCCCGCAGTTCCGTATCGCCAAAATCCGTGGTGATCCCCAGCAGCTTCACTTCCGGGCTCTTCAGCACCAGCGCCAGCGCAAAAGCATCGTCAATATCATCCCCGATATCTGTGTCGAGAATCGCCAGTTGCGGCTGCCCATGCGCCGCTGCCTGATTCGCTGCGGCAACGTTCGGCGCCTGCCCGCTGCTCCGCGAAGAGCACACGCCCATGCCTGCCATCACCGCAAGCACGCCCACAAAACACGCTTTGTTCATGGACACCACTCTAAACGCCGGCCGCCTTCCGCCGCCTGTCTGCGAATTCTCCGAGCACAATTCCCTCCATCTGGGTTAGCATCAAAGCACGTTTTCGTTCCCCCCGTGCGACCCAGAGGAAAACGTCTCATGCGACTCAGCTCCGCGTTTCGTCAACTGTTGGCGCTCTCGCTCCTGCTATCGGCAGCAGCGCTCGCGGCCCAATCGTTTGACCTGGATCGCGGACGCGAGCCCGTGGTTTCGCTCGACGGCCTGTGGCGCTTCCATCCCGGCGACTCACCGGTCCACAACGGAAGCCCCGATTGGGCCGAGCCCGGCTTCGACGACTCAAGTTGGCCCCTGATCAGCGGCGCCCGTAACTGGTCCGTCCAGGGATACCCCGACATGAGCGGCTATGCCTGGTACCGTTTCGCCGTCGTCATTCCCGCCGGCGACCAGCCCACCTCGCTCCTGCTCGCCCCCATACTCACCGGCTTCAGGATCTACGTCGATGGCCGGGAGTTGGGCGGAGCCGGCAACATGCCTCCCAGCATGACCCCCAATCCCAGCATCAGTTTCCACCTCTTTCCCCTCTCCGCCGCCGGCAGTTCCATGCCGCGGACGGTACATGTGGCTCTGCGCATCTGGCACTCGCCCCTCTGGGCCACCTACATGGGTGGAGGCCCTTACCAGGCGGGCAGCCTGGCCGGCGATCCCGCCCTCCTCAGCGCCGAACTCGAGCACCTCACGGTCGCCCGCCACGTCGTCTTCGTCGACCAGTACACCTATAGCATTGCCTCGGGGCTGATCGGAATCGCCATACTGTGGCTCTTTCTCATACGCCCCGTAGAGCGCGAATACCTCTACTTCGCCATCCTGGTCCTGGCCCAGTCCGCCGACTGCATTCTCTTTATTGTCAAGGAGATCTGGGCGGTCCCCGCGGTGCCCATCTATGACATGGCCGACGGGGCGCTGAACTCGATCATCATGGGCGCCAATTTGTTCTTCATCAGCCGCATCCTCCACGCTCCGATCGGCAAGCGGGCCCGGATTCTCATCGTCCTCCTTTGCATCAGCCCCTTCTGCGCGTCGCTCTACTGGCCGCGCTGGGCCTCGGCGCCGGAATCCGCCGCCCTGCAGTTGTCCCTCCTGCTGCCGGCCATTATCTATCCCATCTACCTGCTCCTCCGCCGCGCCTTCCAGGGGAATAAGGACGCCCGCCTGCTTCTGCTGCCCATCCTGGCCGCCAGCGGGTATTACGCCTTCGATAATCTGGCCATGCTGCTGTCCCAGGCAGGCCTGGTGCGGCGTCCCCGCTTCATGGACACGCCGCTGTCCCTGCCGCCCTTCGCATTCCATATCCAGGTGCTGCTCGATCTCGTCTTCCTGCTCGCCATGCTGATCTTTCTCATCCGGCGCTTCACGCTTGCCCGCCAGCGCGAGGAGCGTCTGGCCAGCGAGTTTGAGGCCGCCCGGGAGATTCAGCAGGTCCTGCTCCCCGACCACCTCGACCAGTGCCCCGGATTCAACGTGGAGAGCATCTATGAGCCCGACGACCAGGTGGGCGGCGACTTCTTCCAGCAGATTGCCGACGGCCACGGCGGCATGCTGATCGTGGTGGGCGACGTCAGCGGCAAGGGCCTGCCCGCCGCCATGATCGTCTCCGTGTTGGTGGGCGCCATCCGCGCCGAGGCCGCCCACGGCGTCGATCCTGCCGCGCTGCTCAGCTCCCTCAACCAGCGCATGATCGGCCGCGCCCATGGCGGATTTGTCACCTGCCTGGCCGCCCACATCAATGCGGATGGACAGCTGGTCGCCTCCAACGCCGGCCACTTGCCCCCCTACCTCAACGGGCAGGAGCTCAACCTCGGCGGTTCCCTGCCCCTGGGCTTGCTCGATAAGGTGGACTACGATCTGGTGTCGCTGCAGCTTTCCACCGGTGATCGCCTCGTGCTGCTCTCCGACGGAGTGGCGGAAGCGCAATCCCGCAGTGGCGAGCTCTTCGGCTTCGACCGCACCCGCGCCCTCAGCCTGCAATCCGCCGCATCCATCGCCCGGGAAGCACAACGCTTCGGCCAGCAGGACGACATCACCGTGGTCACCGTGGAATTCACCGGGGCTCCCTGCGAAGGCGACCTGTCAGCGGAGTTGGCCGCATTTACCGCAGCCTCATCCCCTCGATCCTCAACGGCTTGAAATCTCGCCGGAGAGTCCATCGATGCACTGGGCTCCGCCTATGGAATCTCTGAATAAGGCGGCGCTTTGAAAGGGCAAGACTTCAGTCGTGCCGCAAATGCGCCTGAAATGACGTGGGCTTTCGCCCCTGAGGGAAGTTTTCGAGAGTTTCAAGAACCGAAACACGCCTTTTTCAGCAAGCTGTGAAGTCGTGCCCTTACGCGTGTTGATACCGTGTTTTGGACGATGCGCTACTGGCTCTGTCTTGCCATATCTCTCAATTCGCGAGCCCGTCCCAGGTTTCCCGTGGCTTCGCAAGCGTCGGCCAATGCGTGATAGAGATCCACGTTCGGCGGCTGGAGCTTGATCTGGGCTTCGAGAACGCGGACGATCTCCTTTGAGTTATTGCGTTCCTTGAGGGCTTGCGAGATGGAGAGCAATGTTTTGGGCGAGGCTGCCGCCTGCATGAGAATGGGCTGTTGACTCAGCTTTGCTAAATCATCGGTATTCCCACGACGGCTGAACAACGAGGCAAGCTGGTCCAACGGCCGCATATCGGCGGAGCCTTCCCTCAGGGCGGAGGCATAAAAGTCCTGCGCCTGGGAATACGCGCCGAGGGCCTCTGCCGCGAAGCCTCGTTTCAGATCGTCGACAGCTTCGCCGCCCGGATCCGCGGGACCGTATGCTGTCCATGTGCCGATAAAATCGGCTGCCGGGATCACCTTCAAATTTATGGCGGAATATGCGGGGCGGTGGCTCCCCTCACGGGTTGCGCTCACCACCACCCGGTAGGTGCCGGGGGTGAGAGCCGAGGTGTCGATCGTGTGACCGGTAAGCAGGTTGCCTGCCTTGTCGTGATTCGAGGCATCGATCTCTTCGTGCTCGTCGGCGGGGGTCTCGTGGGAAGCAGTGACGGCCCCGAAGACATAGCGCAATTGGACCTTATTGGAGGCTGCCGGTTGAGCAGAGTTCTGGCTAAGCCGAAGCTGAAAAGCAAGAGGCAGATGCGCACCCTGGGGCAGTTCCACAGTCTGCACACCGTGCGGCGTGAAACGCAAGTGCGAGATGCTGAATGGAAGCTGGCCTTTCCGATCGGGAACCGCCGGCGACGCGACATATGCGAGCAGCGGAGAAAGCGCCAGATCTCCGGTTCCCTCGCCTGTTACGGTCACCGTGGCTCGCTTTCTGGAACCAATGTGGTTCAAATTGTTGGTGAGCCGGATATCGAGCAGATAGGTGCCGGGCACAACCGGAAGCCGGGCTTCGGCGGCGAACCTTTTCCGCTTTGCGACCGCAGCCTGGGCCTCCGTAAGTTTGCCGCTCAGTTGATCGTCCTGTTCATACATCGGCTTTCCGTCGGCTGTGGCTACCGTGGTGCGCAGCTCCAGATCGTAGCCAAGGCCGCCATCCTGGAGCCGTCCCACTAGTCGCGAGTCCGGGTGAACCATTTCGAGCAAATAGCTGAGAGTGTCGCGCCCTTTTTCATCATCGACTACGTCGTAGCCGAACGACATTTCGTCGCCCCCAGCGAATACGCTGGCGGTGACATGTTCGCGGAGACGGTTCGCCTCCAGCCGCTGTTTCATCAGGGGATTGTCCGCAAGCCCGCGGATGGTGTCCAGCAGGACATCGGACTCCATGCCGGGTGCGGGATTGTTGAAGTCTACGGCCTCCCCGGGAATCAGCGTCAACGTGGTCTTGGCGACTTCATCCCCGGCCGACCCGCGAATGAACCTCAGCGCCATTTTGCTGTCGTTCTGACTCTCGCCGGTGGTGACCAATGCCACGGGTCCGTCCATTCGCGGCGAATAGACCTGCCATGACTCTGCTCCGCTGTGTTTGAAGAAGAGAATGTAAAAATGCGGGGGCAGCGCGGGCAGGTCGCTCTCGTAAAACCAGATCTCCATCGGACGGAGATTCGCTTGCTCGGAATAGACGGCGCGTTGCTTGGGTGCGCCGAGAACGATGTACATCCGGCCCATCTCGGTGCGCCAGCCGTCGTCATATCCGGGGCTTCCGAAGTGCTCATTGGCATAAGTCAGCCGGCGATAATGTTCTTCCTTGAAGCTGTTGACCTCCGAGCCGGGATCGGGATTCCGCGCTCGCCAAAACGCGGTGATAAAGCTTTCCCGTTGTTCGTCGGTGGTCAGAGAAAGGAATTGCTTCCGTTCATCGCTGGTGATGATGTAGGGAACTTCCGCTTCGATCCAATGGCGGTAATGGGGGGACAGGCTCTTGATGGAATTTGAAGCGTATCCAGGAAGGGCGAAAAACAGGCTGCACAGCAGCAGAGCCAGGGTCGTAAAGCGGATTCGGGACAAATGACTGCTCCAACCAAAATGAGATGGGAGGGGGAAACTTCCCCCCTCCCAATTTTACCAGCGGGTTGATTTTAGAATTCGAGCCGCACCGACGCTCGCGCGTAGAAGGGGCTCTGGAATCCGGTCGGCCGCCCATAATCGGGGCTCGGCGCTCCCGGAGAGAGGTCGAGGTTTTGGTTCTTTCCGGTCATCTTCTGGACGTTGAAGATGTTGAACGTATCGAAGGCTAACTTCAACGTGTACCGTTCCTGGACCTGGACCGGGTAATCTACGTGCCAATCGAACGTATAGGTTGGCGGGAGATTGCCCTTGGTGCCGCGTCCACCGATCGGTACTTCACCGGTGTTTTGGTAGATCGGGTGGCTGGCGTAGGCGCTCAACGGGTTGCCTTCGGCCGCGCGGATATTCATGCTGGTGGTCATCTTGTTCAATGCGGAGAGACCGGCGCTATCCTTTCCGATCGTATACGCAAAATCGAGATTGAAGACGTTGCGGCGATCGGTGTTCAGGAAGCCAGGCTTGGTCTGGTCCCCGAGCAAGCCAAGGGCGCCATTGGTGAAGTCGAAGAGCGAGCTGATGCCAGGATCCGACTGACCGTTGTCATTGCGGAACAGGCCTTCGTAGTTGCCCCACAATTTGGCGTACCTGTAGTTGGCGCGTCCCTGCCAATGATGGCTCAGGTTGCGGGTGTAGATAAGGACCAGTTCCTGGTAGCGGCGAATCGGGTTGGCGAAGCCGTCCGGCTTGCCATCGGGATTGCCGCCAGCGGCTGTATCCAGGTTGGTGATGCAGGCGCCGTTGTACGGTTGGCCCGCGTAGTTGTAGAAGAAGTCGCCGTTTGCGACCATCGCGTCGTTGCCGTAGGTGCAGCCGGCCACGGGCGCCACATAATCCGTGTCCGGGTTCGTGCCGGGAGCAGTCGACGCCCCCGGTGTGGCAGATCCCGGGTTGGCCGCCGCCCATTGCGCTGGAGTGTAGGTGACCTCATGCTCGTTGACCGAGATGTCAGTCGCAGCCGTCACATTGGCAATGCCGCCGTTGTAGAAGTTATCGATGTTGGAGCCCTCCGGCGACTGCGAGCCGATGTCCTCAACGATGCGTCCCAGGCGTCGATCGCTGTAACGAGCTTCAATCACGTTGCCGGTCGTGATCTCGCGCTGAATACCCAGAACGAACTCGTTCTCGTATTCCATCTTGGTTTTGGGAAGGATGCCTTCACCGGTAGACGAGCCGAAGCTCGCGGTACCGAAACTGCCTGTCGCAGTCTTGCCTGGCAGGCCGTTCAGCAGGTGAGCTGCATCCGGAACCACGACTGGGGCGCCCAGCTTGTCCAGCTTGGCAGACCCGTCGGGGTTCTTGTCCGGCGTGTAATACATATTGGTGTCGTCCTGCTCGTTGCCCAACTGGCGGATGGCAGCGTCGAGCGGCAGCACCAGTTGATAGCGAGCGTAGTTGAAGAACGCCTTGGTCTTCTGATCGCCCCAGGGATCGAAGCTGACGCCCAAACGCGGCGACCAATTGTCGTTGAAGAGGTATCTCAACAGGTCGCCGTCATACCACTGTTGTTCCCAGCGTAGTCCGGCATTGAAGTCGACGTGACGGTTCATCTTGTAACTATCGTTGACCCAGCCAACCTGGTAGTGCGAAGAAGCCGCCACACTCAATCCCTTGTAAGTGCCACGGACCTGCTGAAGGTAGACGGGAGTGCCGTCGATGGTGGCGCAATACGTGCAGCCGGGACCCGCCTTGAACATCCGGAAGGTCGCATTTGTCATTTGCCCGATTGCCGAAGCGTGCGCCCCGAACAGGGCGTGCATGTCGGTTCCGGCCGCGTTGGCGCCCGGAATCGCATAGAGCGCGCCCGTGCGCGTGGGCTGGTCAAGGAAGTTGGTATGGTCGTAGCTGTAGCCGACGCTGAGAGAGTGTCCTCCCAGGAAATGGAACTGCTTCTGGGTTTCGGCGTTGAGGCTGTAATCGTCGTTCTTGGTGGGCTCATAACCGCCAATGTACGAGGTGACGATCTGGGGATTCTGCAGGAACGTGCGGTCGCTCACCTGATAGTTGTTGTGCAACGGCGATTGATCGAAGTGGTTGAAGTTGTAAGTAAATACGCCCATGGCGGTCCAGGTGGGAGTGATGGAGGTGCTCAAACGAGCCACCGAATCGCGGCTTCCGAAGTTATAGCCGGTACCGACCGAATCGGCGTTGGTCGCCTGCAAACCGCCGAACCATGTGGGTCCCGGGATTTCGTTATGGTGGGCGGGATCTCCGAAGGACGATGCTTCCAGTTGAGTGTTGGCGAACGGCTGCCAGGTGAGCTTGCCCGCCCAGCTCAGCGTGGTGGTGCTGTAGGCGTAAGGACCGTGGCCGGCCAGAGGTGCGCCGGAAGGCGCTTCGGCTATGTCCTGATTCAGCGTCGGGTCAAAGGCGCCAAAGAAGAACATCTTGCCCTTCATTCCCGGGACAGGACCGCCAAACTCGGCAGCCACGTCGTACTGAGGGTTGCTGAGATAGTTGGGCTGGATTTGTTTTTGCCAGCCATAATTCGAAGGCTGGTCGCGAGTGGCAGACCACGATCCTGGGCCCATGTAAGCGGCCAGGGCGCCGTGATACCGGTTGCTGCCGGATTTGGTGACGATCTCGACAATGCCGCCATCCGCCCGTCCATATTTGGGTTCGAAGCCGCCTGTCTTGACGTCGACTTCTTTAATGAAGGCCAGGTTCACGCCCGAGCCGAGCGATTGGAAGTAGCGGTTGTAGGTGCCGAGTCCGCCGAATGCCTGATCGGTGATGGTGACGCCGTCCACCAGATAAAGGTTCTCAAGGCCGGTTGCGCCGCCGATCGAGGGGTTTGCTGCTCCCGTGCCGCCGCCGCTCACCACGCTGGGGGCCAGCGAGAAGATCGCCGATACGTTACGGGCGACCGGAAGCGACTCGTACAACTCATCGGAGATTGGAGCGTTCAAGGATGTGCTCTCGGTATCGATCTGTACCGCGCCCGCATCCACCTGCACGGTATCGGTGATCGCGCCGATTTCCAGGTGAACGTCGAGGGTCGACGTGTGGTCGACAAATACCTGATTGTGGCTGGAGACGAATTTCTTGAATCCAGCGTTTTCGACTACCACTTCGTAGGAACCCGGGACCAGGCCTGCGACCTCGTAATGGCCCGAAGCGTCCGTCTTGGCCGTGTATTCGCCCTGGGGGCCAAATATCTTGACCGAGAGGCCTGATACGACCGCTCCCGCGGAGTCGTACACGACACCACCCAACCCGCCGCGTACGGATGAGTTGGTCTGGGCCGCCAGTGGCAGGGCCAGCAGGCACATGATCGCGGCAAAGAACCATTTCTTCATACAATCTGTCATCGAGTACATCCTCCACGAAAGAGGGAACCATAGTCCCCGGTTAAGGTCCACGAAGGGAACGACCTGCCTTGCAGTCTCTCCGCTTCGAGTGAAAGCCGTCAGCACTTGCGCCACACACGGCCGATTGGCTGGAAAATTCAGGAATAAATGCTGTAAAGAGCCACTCGACGATCCCGACACACGTTGAGAGGGCAAAAGAGTGCCCCTATCAATCCGTAGGTCAATTGGGGGATGACTTGTATTTATCTAAGCACGAGGACTGCCAAACGGAGGTCTTTAGGATGGTTTGGGGAACTCATTGAAGGAATTGCGGTTGTGATGCGGAGATTCACTGCGGGATGCGACAATTTGAAGACATATCTATGGAAAACTGGATAGAAATACAAGATACGGGACTTTCGGTTTCTGCCGGAGCGATACCTCAGTCGACACCTTGGCCTCTCCTTTCGGGGTATTCGATTTTTGGACAGTAAGGTAGAGGAGTGAAGGGGTAGGAGGAGTTGACCTACACTAGTGCGCGTTTGGCACAGCCACACCGCCCTTCGCCGCTTCCGGCTTCACCGGCTTGAAGTCCGCGCAGTCTTTGCCGTTGCACATTTCCTCGGTGATACCTTTGTTTTCTTCGATGGTGTAGATGCGGTCGACGGCGGGTATCTTGATGGTTTCCACCTGGCCGGACGGCCAGTGGATCTCGGCGGTGCCGGCGTCGGTCGCGTCGCCGAGGCCGAAGTGGAGGCGGCGGTCGTTGGCGGAGATGTAGCTGCCGGTGGACTGCACGTCCTGGCGCTGGCGCATGCCGTTGGCTTTGAGATAAATCGTGGCGCAGGTGGCGTCCCGGGGGCTTTTCCTGCCGGTTTTGGGGTCGACGCCGCCCACCAGGCCCATTTCCACCCAGTGATGTTTGTCGGGGTTCACGTTGCGCAGCAGCACCGGCGGGCCGTCAATGGGATTGATGACCACATCGATTTTGCCGTCGTTGAACAGGTCGCCGAACGCCGCCCCGCGGGCGGGGATCACGTCCGCCAGTCCGGTGCCGATGACCGGCTTGATGTATTCAAACCGCCGCTCCCTGCTCTTGGGATCGGGAACATTGTGGAAGAGCAGCGGGCGCTCGGGGAAACTGGTGCCCCAGTCGTGCTGGTCCACCTGCGGGTAGACGTGGCCATTGACCGTGAAGAGGTCGAGCCAGCCGTCGTTGTCGTAGTCGATGAAGGCGTCGCCCCATCCCACGAAGGGGATCGTGGTCTGCGCCACGCCGACCTTGTAGCTGACGTCGGTGAAGCTGGCGTCCCCGTCATTGCGGTAGAGCACCTTGTAGTCGTCCCCGAAGTCGTCGACAAAGAGGTCCACCAGGCCGTTGTTTTCGTAGTCGCCTTCGGCGATGCCCATCGAGGCGATCTCGCGGCCGTCCTTGTTCAGTGCGAACCCGGAGATGTAACTCTGGTCATCGAAGGTGCCGTCTCCCTTGTTGATGTAGAGGAAGTTGGGCTCGGAATCGTTGCCCACGACCAGGTCGGGCTTGCCATCGTTATTGATGTCGATGAACAGGACGGAGAAGCCGTAGTACCTGTCTTTGTCTTCAACGCCGGCTTTGACCGTGACGTCGGTGAAATGGCCGTTGGCGTCGTTGTGGAAGAGATGGTCCGGCTCGCCGGGAAGGCCGCGCGGTCCGCAATTTACGCCGGCGCCGCGGTAGGCGCATTGCGCGTAGCCGACCGCCTTGCTGCCCGCGATGGGCAGGTTGTTGCGATCGAAGTGGACATAGCCGGTGACGTAGAGGTCGAGGTTGCCGTCGCCGTCGTAGTCGCCCCAGGCCGAGCCCGGCGACCAGTTGCCGAGAGCCACGCCGGCCTCTTCAGCTTTGTCGGTGAATGTGCCGTCGTGGTTGTTGTGGTAGAGGCGGTTCTTGCCGTAGTTGCCCACGTAGAGGTCGGGCCAGCCATCGTTGTCGTAGTCGGCCACCGAGCAGCCGTAACCCCAGCGATCGTTCTGGACGCCGGCTTCTTTTGACACGTCGGTGAATGTGCCGTCGCGATTATTGCGAAACAGCGCTGCATGCGGCGGCGTTTCCTTGCCATCGAGGGAATCGAATGTCGCGCCGTTGACGAGATAGATGTCGGGCCAGCCGTCGTTGTTGTAGTCGATAAGGCAGACGCCGGAGCCGTTGGTCTCCACGATGAAGTCCTTCTGCGGCACGCCCATTTTGTGGATCCAGCCGGAGAGGCCGGCGGCCTTGGTGATGTCCTGATAAACCACGGGGGCCTCGCCCGGCTTGACAAAGCCGCCCATGGTGATGGGGCGGCGCTGCTCGTCGTACTGCGCGGGCGCGCCCATGCCACCGGCAATGCCCGACATCCCGCCTTGGCCGCTCTGCGCGGGCCTGGCCGCGGGCGGAGGGGGCGGCTGCTGGGTCTGCCCAGCCTGGGACGGGCAATCCAACGAACAGCAAAGCAGGATCGTCAGGGCGCAAACCGTGCCCCGCAAGAACAACGACGGCGAGATCTCCACGGGTTGCAGTGTATCGCACGACCGGTGGTGCGCAGCGCCAGGGGAGGCCTTGTGGTCTTCCACCCGTTTTGCAAAAACGCACAAAAGATGGGGCACGACTGCTTCTTACGCGAGTGGCGCGTCGCGGGTGTTTGGGCGGCTTTTACGGCAGGCTGAATCAGCGAGGGGTCTTTTGCATCCGGACATGGCCGACAGTGACGCTGACTCGCGGCACGATTCGTATGTGCGGCCCTGGGCCGTTCCGGCGCGACGGACTGCACAGGCGATCCCACAGACGCCCAAACCAGGAACGTGGACGCCGGTGAATAAAAACTCGGGCAACTGTTTCCACCTGGAACATGCGGCCTGACCCTCAGCAACGTCGATTGATGTTGGCGCCTTACGTCAGATCACTCTGAGCAAAAGCAGGATGAGTACGATGACGAGAATCAGGCTGACCCCGCCGCCGCCGTAGTATCCCCATCCCGGTCCCGCCCGATAGCCACCATAGCCGAAGCCAAAGATGAGCACAATCAGGATGATCAAAAGAAGAGTCATGTTCTTTCTCCGCCTTTCCTTCAAGGCCGGTTTGCGCTCGGCTCTTGCCTGACGCGGCAAACTCAATCGCCTGTTGAGGTTCGATGCCATCCATGAGGAAAGGGTGTTCCTCTTCGGCATAGATCACGAAGAACCCCGGCACCCGTTTTCGTGGCGCATTCCGCCCCGGGAACAACCATCCGATTCGCTCCGCATTCCAACCCATCTGTTGTCGGAAATGAGGCGCGAGTCCCGGCCTCGGGAGGTAGAGAATGCTTTGGACAATCTTCGTGATCCTCCTGGTTTTATGGCTCGTCGGGCTGGTAAGCAGCTACACCCTGGGAGGCTTCATCCATCTGCTGCTGGTAGCGGCGGTAGTGGTGCTGATTCTGCAGCTCATCTCGGGCCGCAGGCCGGTGTTGTAAGGTTGCGATCCCGGTCAGGTGGTGAGCAGGCCCGTTGAGAAGATCCTGCCCATAACAGTTTTTCAGCAAGGAAAAATCCACGGAGGTGGAAGAATGAACAAGGACAATCTGAAGGGCACAATGGACGATGCGGCTGGCCGAGTCAAACGCCAGGCAGGCGAGTGGACCGGCGACACCAAGACTCAGGTGGAGGGCGCCACCCAGCAGGTCAAGGGCAAAGCGGAAAAGGCGTGGGGCAATGTGAAGGACGCCGCCAAGGACGCCACCAAAAACACCAATCAGGGCAACCAATCCAATCAGGGCAACCAATCCAATCAGAGCAACCAATCCAATCAGAGCAACCGGTCCCAGGAGGATGTGGACCGCGAACGCAGAAATGAACCCAATCGTCCGTAGAGGGCGGTTGTAAGCTGGAACAGCCGCGGTGGGAATGCACCTCCCGCCGCGGCCAACCTGGTGTGGTGGCTCGTAAACAACTCAACAAAAAAATGCTGTCATCCTGAGCGGAGTTTGGCCGGTTTTTGGGCCAAACGAAGTCGAAGGACCTGCATTTGGGCCGCTGGGGGATGCAAGGAATTTGTGAGACACCAACCTCGAAGCCATTTTCCTCCATTCCTCCCTATCCCTCTTCCAGCAAAGGGGAACGATGAAAGCTCTGGGAATCGTTTTGATGGTCGCGGGCTTGCTGGCCCTCGCCTATGGCGGCTTCACTTACACCACGCATAAGCGGGCCGTGGATATGGGGCCGTTGCAGGTGGAAAGAAGCAAGCAACATACCGTTCCTCTGCCGCCGATCTTGGGTGTGGGCGGAATCCTCATTGGCGGCATCCTGCTGCTGGGAAGCAGAGCGAAGTAGAACAACAGCGGTAACCCATCAATTTACGAAGAATTCCCCACAAAACCCAAGAAAACCCGAAGCGGCGAGGCCACTCCGCTCTTGCCACCGCGCAGACGAACGCGTATAGATAGAGGGGAAGGGCTGCTCGGGTCTACGCCTTCCGGATTGAGGTGCGTCTTCCGCAGGGACTCCGGTTCACTGACGCTCGACGTTCCGCCATCGGACACGTCTGCCTCCCAGACATCCGCATGGCGCGCAGTGGCCCGTGTGCTTCGAAGTCCCCTGGATGCCGCCGGATGCGCTCTCTTTCCCGCCTGCTGTGCCCTCTGCGGCTCCCCTCTGCCGCGCCTTTCGTTCGCTCCCATTTGCGATGTCTGCTGGATGGAAATGCCCATCCTCAGCGGCCCTGTCTGCATCCGCTGCGGAGATGGGCTGCCGATTGCTGGGGAATTCTCCACATCCTCCGAGGAGTGCCGCGCCTGCAGGCTTGCGCCGCCGGCCTTTGAGCGCGCAGTGGCTTATGGCCGTTACCAGGACCGCATGCGCGGCGCGATTCATGCCCTGAAATACGACCGCATCCACTCCGCCGCGAGGCGACTGGGGCGGATGCTGGCCCAGGCGATTCTCAAGCTTGCGGACCAGGCTCCCAGCGAACTGCTGGTGGTTCCCGTGCCGCTGCATCGCTCCAAGCATGCGCAGCGAGGGTTCAATCAGGCGCGTGTCCTGGCCCGCTATGCGGTGGCGGCGCTGCGTGCGTCGCGCCCCGCGTGGAACCTGAAACTCGCGCCCACCACCCTGATGCGCTTACGCGCCACCGAAAGCCAGGCCGGGCTCAGCCCGCGCCAGCGGCGCATCAACGTGCGCGGCGCCTTCCAGGTGGCGGATGCGAAAGCCGTGCGCGACCGGCACATTCTTCTCATTGACGACATCCTCACCACCGGCGCAACGGCGCGAGCGGCATCCCAGGCGCTGAAGCAAGCGGGCGCAGCCAGTGTCTGGGTGGCCACCCTGGCGCGTGCCGAGCTCGTTCATCCCTTCCCATCGCCGGCCGAGAACGACGACGCCGGCGATTCCCAGTCAAACCTTAGAGAGCACTACCAGGACGTAACCGAGTCCGGCGCGCGCGAACAGCCGGCATTGGCAAGCACACATTCATCCGGAGATTCTTTTTGACGAGGCCAACCATGTCGCTGGGAAAAGCCATGATTCATGCACGCAAGCAGAAGTCGATTGCGCGAGCCGCCGCTTATGCGGGCGAAGCGGCGGCCGTGGCGCACTCCAACCACATGCTGCAGATGCCGGTTCTGGTGCTCAACGCGTCTTACGAGCCCATCAACATCTGCGGCGCGCGGCGGGCCCTGGTGCTGGTGCTCAAGGGCATTGCGCGCACCGAGGAGGAGCACGGCCTCATTCTGCACGCGCAGCGCAGCCGCATCGCCATGCCTTCGGTAATCCGCCTGCTGGAGTATCGCCGCATTCCCCACCAGACCCGCGCCCTCTCGCGCAAAAACATTCTGCTGCGCGATCGCAACGCCTGCCAGTACTGCGGCGTGGTGCTGCCCTCGAGCGAGCTGACGCTGGATCACGTAGTGCCGCGCTCGCGCGGCGGCAACTCCACGTGGGAAAACCTGGTGGCCTGCTGCCACGCATGCAATCGCAAGAAGAGCAACCGCATGCTCATCGAGATCGACGACATGATCCTGCTGCGCGAGCCCAAGCCCTTCAGCCTGCACACCAGCCGCCAGATCATGCGCATGCTGGGCCGCGGAGACGATCGGTGGCGCAAGTATTTGTTCTATTAGCTACGCAACACGTCGCAGTTGAATGGTCCAGGGTGACCAATCCTGGTTACGGCTTCTGGGGGATTTGGCAGCTACGATTTTGACTACAGTGATCCGGCCGCTGCGGAATTGCTCTTTGAGCAAAGGCAGTCATTCGCTCTCAGGGAACATCCCGTCTGTTGGGGATGGGCGCGATGCGCGCACCAATAGGGATGAAAATAGTGTGGTGGCCGCCGACGAGGTCGCGGTGACAGTGGAGTAACTGAAGCCGTCCGTCTGCTTGATCCGGAACGCAGCGTCTGAACCGACGAGTGCGCACCGACCCCGGCGATGGGCGAGGGAGCGGGTTTCCGGCGTAGCGCGGCGTTATTTTCGAGAGTGTCCCCGGTTTTCCGGGGTTTGGTTTCCTGCCGTGAAGGGTTAAGCCCGGCCACGCCTGGCTCGACGGTCGAGGAGTCTCAGTGCCAGGGTCTTTAATCGAGTACCTTGTTTTATCTTCTCTGAATTCGCGCAGGCACTTGTATCATCTGACCCATGAGCCAGAGGACTGGTTTTGGCAGCTCTTCAATCCAAATTGAGCAAAGCGATGCCGCAATAGGCCGGTCCGCCCTGCACAAGGCGAGTCTGCGTCTCATTCCGTTGATGGCGCTCGGGTACGGTGCCGCATACATTGACCGAGTCAATATCAGCTTCGCGGCGCTCCAAATGAACCGGGATCTCCATCTGAGCAGTGCTGCGTACGGATTGGGTGCGGGGTTGTTCTTTCTTAGCTACGCGGCCTTCGAAGTGCCGTCGAATCTGCTGCTCTATCGCATCGGTGCGCGTCGCTGGCTCTCTCGGATCATGCTTACCTGGGGAGTGATCGCGATGGCCATGCTTTTCGTCAAAACTCCCATGGAGTTCTATGGAATGCGAGCATTGCTGGGCGCGGCAGAGGCCGGTTTCTTTCCAGGCGTTATCTTCTATCTCATGCAATGGTTTCCTCCGGAAATGCGGGCGCGAACGATTACGCGTTTCTACATCTCTCTTCCGCTCAGTTCCGTAGTGATGGGGGGTGTCGCCGGCGCCCTTCTGAACCTGCAAGGCTTTCTCGGGCTCGCAGGTTGGCAATGGCTGTTCCTGGTTGAAGGGTTGCCCGCGATTGCGCTGGCCGCAGCGTTCTTCTTCTTGCTTCCGGACGGCCCTGCGAAAGCTCGATGGCTCACTCCTCGAGAGCGAGACTGGATCATCGGTCAGGTGATGCGCGCTTCTGAAACTGCATCCCACCGCGGCGAGTCCATTTGGCCCGCCTTGCGCGACCCACGCGTTGGGTTACTAGGGGCATTTATGTTTTGCTTTTCGGCCAGTGGATATGCATTCATGCTGTTCGGGCCCGCCATCATCCAGGAGACGTCACATTTCGACGCCACGCAGATAGGCTATATTCTCGCGCTCTCGAATCTGCTGGGCGCCGCCGCCATGCTGCTGAATGGTATGCATTCAGATCGATCCGGCGAGCGTTACTGGCATGTGATTGTCCCATGCTTTCTGATGGCTGGGAGCCTGGTGCTATGTGGAACTTCGAGTGCTCCCTACGTGGTTGTTCCGGGATTTGCTGCTCTCATTCTCGCTAATTCTGCCATGCAGGGCCCGTTGTGGTCCCTGCCTGCGACGTTTCTCCAGGGACGCCCGGCCGCGACAGGTATAGCAGCCATAAACACGATCAGTATCTTTGGCGCATTTCTCGGCCCTTACTGGATGGGAGTGGCCCGCGACATCACTGGCACATTCGAGCGGGGCCTGCTTACCATGGCAATCCCCATGTTGATCGCCACCGCAATCATGTTTTACTTGCGCCATCTCACTCTAGAGGTGCGACAAGTACCAGTCGAAGCCTGATCGAACACTGCTGTAAAGAACCTCAATTCACCCATGGGAACTCTTTACTATTGGGGGGTGGCCCTGGTCTCGATGACAAATCCCAACCACGCTGAGGGTGCCCCCGGTCCCTCGCCTTTGGGGACCGGGGATGGAAGCGCAACGGTGCCCAAACCGCCTCCGATTGGAGTGTTCTCATATGCGCGGAATCGTAGAGATCGAATCGGAAGGTACAGCCCGCGAGAGAGGTTGGCAACTACCCGAATGGATGCGCTGCCGCCAGTCCGACTCCCCCTCCCCGGTCCCCAACTGCGAGGGACGGGGCACCCTCAACTGGATAAAACGTTGTATGAGACCAGGGCCACCTGCCATTTGTGCGACTGCCGATCGTTCCAGTCTGTTGGGGATGGGCGCGATGCGCGCACCAATAGAGATGAAAATAGTGCGCGGAGTCCACTATCAGCTGACAGCCGTCGCCCCTCGGCGTAGCGCGGCGTTATTTTCGAGAGTGTCTCCCCGCCCTCTTACTGCTTTACCCGATGCGCGAGCTGGATCCACCAGGCCATCGTGGAGACATAGCTGCTTAGCAGACCGGAGGCAATAAAAAGAGCGACAGCTATGTTAAAAGAACGATCCAGGCGGCGCGTCATGGCCAGTTTAACCAGCCACAGGACAAGAACGACCGCGACCGTCGATCCCCAGAAGGTGAAGAAAAAACCGGCGTGGCCAACTTGAGAAAATGCGTTCCGGATTGCGCCGATGCGTCCTATGCCCGCCTCGGCAACCGATAGTGTACCCACCATCATCAGCGCGCGGTGCAGCGCGGGAGTACGGCGAAACAGAAATCCGGCGCCGACAAATAGGGTGAAATTAGCGATTTCAGCCAGCGGAAGTGCGAGAAAACGATACGGGCCAAAGGGCGGGAACGAGCGCGGATCCGCGTAACGAACCTGCAGCAGAGCCGTGATGACCCCGATGGGAACAATGACCGCGTAAAGCACGACGGCAGCCATTCCCAGCTTCATGTGCAAACGGCGATTGCCCGTCGTCACAAGGCCGCATTGCAACGCGAAAAGCAGCATCCAGCAGGTCATCAGTCCGCCATGGACGTAAACCAGGGAAGCACTCTGCTGCGTAACTGGTTGTCCCGCATCGTTGAGGCCGTGCAGGTAGAACATGTGAAAGCCGACTGCCACGCCGACGAGCATCACGACGCAGGCGATCACGTAGAAAAGGCGCTCTCTTCGCTCCCTTTGAAACGTCCGAGCGTGTGCCGTGGCCGCTGCAACAGTGGAACTCATACACTCTCTCCGCTCCGTTCATTTTCATCCGCCAGGAAGCGCACAGATGAATCAGAAATAGATCTATCGGATGCCAATCCGGCGTGGCACTCATCCTCGAACACTGCTGTAAGCAACCTTAACTCACCCCTGGGAACTCTTTACTATTTCGGCAGGGACGTAAGCTGCGATGCGATTGCCAGCCAGTGGCCATTGCGCCGGGCGTAGATATCTGTCCATGAAAAATGACCGCTCGTGTCCTTTCCAGCGTATGAGCTTCTTTCATCGTCACTCCCCGTGCTGAAAGCAATGTCACCGAAAACCCGCACTCTCATTTCTCCCAGCGTCATCGACTGGACGTAGGCCGTGCCCGAGACGACCGCCGCCAGAGCTTGCGGCCGATTTTCATTGCCCCAGGGATATTGTCCTCTCCAGTCCGGCGCAAGGATTCGGCCCAATGCGGCCTGATCCTTGTGGACAAACGCGGCGGCCCAGCCGCGCTCAATCTGCTGCAGGATCGCGGTGTCGCTTTGTTTCGGCGGCCGAGGAGTCCGACCGAAGGCAGGGAATAGCGACAGGAAGATGACTGCCGCAAATGCGAATTTACAATTCATCGTTTCAACCTCCTAAACCGGGCATTGGGATCACCGATCCCAACACAACCTGCAGAATCTCCGCACTTGTCTCAACCAGCGTCTACCATCGACTCGCGAAGAACAGAATCGGACCATCAGACCTGCGCCATTCCACCATCGACGAACAGCTCCGCTCCCGCGTTGAACGAACTATTGGAAGACGCAAGGAACGCAACCACCTTGCCGATCTCTTCCGGCTTGCCAAGTCGCCCCATTGGGACTTGCGAGGCCATAGGGCGGCACTTCAGCCTATCTTGGCGCAGCGGAATCTGGCGAACGCTTCAGCAACGGTCCACTGCGGTGCCGGTTCACGTCAATACGTCCGGCAAAAAGCAATTCGGATTTGGCGATCATTCTCCCTGAACGACAAACTGAGGCGTCGAAAGCGGCGCAGAATTCAGTGCGCCTGTACGGGTTAAGGATAGGACTGTGATATCGTCCTGCTGGCCGAATTGTCTGGCGGCTTCCGCAATGGTCTTCGCGGCCTTGTTGCTGAGGGCCTGGGTGCGCTCAAAGCCGTAGAGCTCGCCGCTGGGGCTTGTTGCCTCGACCACGCCGTCCGTGACCAGAGTGCACACCGAATCCACATCAAGCTGAAAGGTGGTTTCGGAGAAGCGTACGTCTGCATCCAGGCCAAGCGGCAGGTTGGCCTCAGTGGAAATTTCAACCCCATTGAGATAAGGATTTGGATGGCCGGCGTTGGCGAGGGTCACTCTACCGGACGGTTCGGCCATGAGGACGAGACATGTGGCGAAGCCGTCGACGCGGCCGTGGAGACGGCGATTGAGGCCAGAGAGCAACTCAGACGGACTCGAACAAAACTCGGCGTAAGTGCGCAGGCTGCCCACGATCAGCGAGACCGTCATGGCCGCCTTGAGACCTTTTCCGCTCACATCGCCAAGAACGATAAAAGCGGAGGGGTTTTCAGGATCGGCGGGGTTGGGGATGGGGAGGATTTGGAAGAAGTCGCCGCCGACTTCCTGCGCGGGCAGGTAGGCGCTCTCGATGCGCAGGCCGGGGATGGAGGGAATCTGCTCGGGAATGAGTATCTGCTGGACGCTGCGCGCGGAGGCGATCTCCTGCTCGACCTGCCGGTTTCTGTCCTGGATGCGGCGAAGGCGGAAGGTCATGGCGATCAGCATGATGATGGCGAAGAGGAGCCAGGCTACCGGGCGCGCATCGAAATCCAGAGAACCCCAATGGAAATCCTCGGAGAACCCGAGAGAGAGCGCCCATTTCGCCTGCCAACGTCCCTCAATGATGGTGAGAAAGAGGACGGCGCCGCCGATCCAGCGCATCTCTGCGAGCTTGCTCCGGAAGCACATGGGAACGAGGAGTAATTGGGCCAGCACCGCGATAAGAATCGCCGCGGAATAGACGTGCAACACAACGGGGCCCACTATGTGGGCAAGAGGCAACAACGTTGCGAAGGAGGACGGAATCAGGAACAACAAGCTCCATGCGCTGAGTGTGGCGCAAGCTTCAACCAAGCGAAAGAATTTTGGGATAGGCCGCCCGAGGAAGGAGAAAACGAACTCGATGACGATCAGCGGTTGCACGCAGTTGCCGAGAGTGTAGGTGAGGGTCTGGATCCAGGAGGGGTTTCCGAAGTCCAGGACAGAAGACAACTCTCCCATCCGGAACAGAAACAGCAGCACGAGCAAAGCTCCAAGCCAGAAGTATTCACGCAGGCGGGTATTGATTGCGAACAAGAGAAAAAACATGAGCCCGGTACAGCCCATCGCGCCGAAAAAGAGATAATGCTGCCAACTGCCGCGCAGGTAGGCCAGCGTGTCCTCATCCATTACCCTATGCGTTTGATCAAGGGGAGCAACGGTGGGAACAAACCCCATATCGGAAAGGTACGAATGCAGGTTCAGCTCCCGAATGGCGATTACAAGATGCCCTTCAGCGGCAAGCTCCGCGGGAATCTTCACGACGGTGCGTGAATCCTGCGGGCCCTTCTGGGTACGGAAGTTGCCCGAGCCGCCAATGAAACGGCCATTGACGAAAACCTGATACACGGGCTCCTCATTCTGAACCAGGAGACCAAGCTGTTGCGGCGGCTGGAGAAGGTCAGGCGGGAGCGTGACTTCAATGCGCTGCCATTCAACTCCATACCGGTTGATGTCGAAGAAGTATTTCTGCACCGTGCAGCCTGGGTCGTGAATTGCCGCGCAGCGCGGGTCATCGCCGATGTGCATTTGCCATTGGTCCCAGGGCAGGCGCAGGATGCCGGGCTGCTGGGCGTGACCCAGGGCAACGGCGCCAAGCAAGACAAGACCCTGTAGGCAAAGGGTGTGCAGCCATCGGGGAAGCATGCGGCAAGCATACTCTGGCCAACCCGGATTGGAATAGTCGAAAACCTCAGCAAACGGCGGGTGGCCCCGGTCTTCCCGTATTTTTTCAAACCGAGATGAAGGTGCCCCCCGGTCCCTCGCTTTTGGGGACCCGGGATGGAAGACTCACTTGTCGCAGCAGACGGATTCCCAACTGGAGTATCCTCGCAGTGCATGAAAGGCAAGCTTATCCGTTATCAGCAAACGGGGGAGTTTCACTTCCTTACGTTGAGTTGTTATCGCCGTCGTCCTTACCTGTCCGCGGTCGCGGCCATGGAGCGTTTTGAAAACGCGCTGGAGCGCGTTCGATTGCGTTATCTCTTGGTGGTTGGCGGCTACGTCGGGATGCCCGAGCATGTACATATGTTGGTCAACGAGCCCCAGCGCGGGCTTTTATCCAGGGCCGTGCAGGCCCTCAAGTTGTCGGTTTCGATGCGGGCCTGGGAAAGGCCCTTCTGGCAGGCGCATTCCTACGACTTCAACATCTCCGCCCACGGAAAGTTTGTGGAAAAGCTGAGGTGCATTCACCGCAACCCGGTTCGCCGTGGGCTGGTCGCGAAACCGGAGGACTGGAAATGGTCGAGCTATCGCCACTATCAAACGGGCATGCGCGGAGTCGTGGAGATCGAATCGGAATGGACGGCCCTGCAAAGAGGCTGGCAACTGCCCGAGTGGATGCGCTTGCGACAGGTCGACTCTCCCTCCCTGGTCCCTCCGCCGCGGCGGACGAGGAACCAGGGGCACCCTCAACCGGATAGAATTCCTCTTGAGATCGAGGCCACCCGCCGGAAGTTTTCCGTGCTTCTCGACCCCGGCGTTCATTGCTGCTCCATCCGGATCACAGCTAACGGGAGGCTCTGATTGATCATCGGAACCAATTCCGTACCGCGGGTTGCAATCGCCGCAATGTTATTGCTCCTTGCAGGAGGCTGCGGCGGCACCGGTGGAGGAGGGAGCGGGGGCACTCAGCCGCCTCAAGAGAAGATTACGCTGGGAGGCCAGTTCTTCGCTGTGTATGGAACTGGTAACCTTCTGACTAACGTGTTTGCGATTGCCGGGCAGGCCGGATTCACGTTGGAGGCGGCAGGAACCGGATTTACGAGTAACGATAAATTGGAGTGGAATGGTAACCCACTGCCTACAGATGTCGGAGACAGCACCGATATCTACGGCACGGTCTCGGCCGCACAAATCGCCCAACCGGGGACAGTCACCATTCAGATCATAGATACGGCAACAGGAGTGGTCTCGAATACCGAGCCATTCGGCATTGCATCGCCGGCCACACTCACCGCCGGGGTCAATCAGCTCATTTCGGTTGCCCCAGACGGTTCGTCCGCCAACGGCAACAGCTTGGTTCCTCCCGCTATCAGCGCGACGGGGCGTTTTGTCAGCTTTCAATCGAACGCAACCAATCTGGCTTCCGGACCGGCGAGCGAGTTCCAGGAGATCTATGAGCGAGACACCTGCATTGGCGCGCCGGCAGGCTGCACACCATCAACAATCCGCATCACCGTGACTGCCGACGGCTCGGCAGTGAACGGACACAGTCGCAGGTCTGCCATCAGCGCGGATGGGCGCTACGTCGCCTTTGATTCCCAGGCCACCAACCTCGTAGGTAATAGCGAGATTTGTGGCACCGCGATCAACATGTGTGTCTTTTTGCGTGACACCTGCTCCGGCGTGGTGTCCTGCATCCCCTCCACAACTGTCGTCTCACTCGCAACAGATGGGAGCGTGTCCACGGGCGAGCTGGATAGCATCACTCCCGAAATCCGCTATGTTGCCTTCGATTCCCCTGCGACCAACATTAGTGGACAAGGACCCCTACGGTAGCATGGCACAGCAATATCTCCGCGACACATGCCGTGGCGCTCCACTCGGTTGTACGCCCTCCACAACGGCTGTCTCACTCTCGTCCTCGGGAGCGTTTGGTGATCAAACAAGTTACGACGGCTGGATAAGTTCAGCCGGACGCTTTGTGGTGTTTCTCTCCGGAGCGGATAATCTCGCGCCCTCGGGGAATCCGTCTGGAGGATACGATCTATTCCTTCGCGATCTTTGCACGGGGGCAGCCAGCTGTACCCAGACCACGACGGAGCCGGACCTAGGGCTTGCCGGAGCACTTCCGAATGCTCCCATGGACAATGGTGCGCCACCCGGCATCAGCGCAGACGGATCGATAATTGCATTCGCTTCCCACGCCACAAACCTGGTTTCAGAGGCAGTGGGCGGAACGGGGAATCCGTGGATTACCGTGTATGCCCGGACGACCTGCGCAGGAACCACGGGCGGCTGCACGCCCGCCACGGCGCTGGCTTCGCTTGGCAACGAAGGCTCTATTGCAAACGCAGGCAGCAACAACGTATCGATCAGTGCCGATGGCCGGTTCGTCGCGTTTGGATCCCTGGCTTCAAATCTGGTTCCCGCAGACAACTTTGGGCCCGATGCCTGGAAAGATATCTTTGTTCGGGATACCTGTTACGGCGTAACGGGGGGATGTACGCCTAGCACGGTTCGGGTCTCTGTGGCGATCGCATCCGGTATTGGCACCCCTTCAAACCAACCGAACGACTATCCTGCGATCAGTGCCGATGGACATTATCTGGTGTTCATGTCAGCGGCCACCAATTTCCTGGCAGGTGCCGGAAACGGCAACACGATGGTATACCTCGCCAAGACCGGCTTTTGATCTAGAAGCGTGAACCGTGGTTCACGGAGAGATCAGCCTGAGGTTGCGAAGGCCCCTCAAGTGATTGAGTTCAGAAACCGAGAAACCGGGAAACCGGAGATAGACGGGATGTTTCCTGAGGGCGGATGACTGCCTTTGCTCAAACAAATTCCGCTCGCGGGCGGCGCTGGTGCCAACTCAAGAATCCACAATAGGGGTGCCTCAGATCCCTCGCCTCTGTGTACCCTGCCCCCCGCCGCCAAACCGCGATTTCTTCCGCTGAGCGGCACTGCATCTCACATCCCGGGAAATCATGGTCACCTTTAGCCCCAAATCAAGGGGACTTTTACGCCAAAAAGACCCATTTCATAGCGACCTTTTTATGCAATATGTCCCACTTCATGGGGACACCTACACAAAATATGTCCCACTTCGCGTAGACATTTTATGCAAAAAGCCCCCTTGAACTGGGTCTTTTTGCAGCCTGTATGCACCATATTCGGTGCAGCCAAACCCACGCGACAGCTCCCTTAACCCGCTGATTCCACAAGCATAACAACGCCACCCCGCCCCCTGGCAAGACCCTCAATCCCCCGGGAAAGTCACTTACTTTTTTCTGGAATTCCCCGGTCCCTGCCCGAGCCCCGAATTTGCTAATCTGGTTTCGAAGGAGCTCCGACCCGATGGATATCACTTCCCCTTATGTTGTTGTTTCCGTTATTGCTGCGGTCTTTGTCGCCTCCATCCTCTTCGCCACCAGCAGCAAAGAAGACGGCAGCCACGACCACGACGAACACGGCGCGCACTAAGCGGAAACGGAACCAATTCCGCCCCTCGCGCGTACCATCCGATAGAGGACTGGCGCCATGACTTTCAAAACCATGAGCATGCTGGCGGCCGCCGTGGCATTGGCCACGGGCATTGCCGGCTGCCGCGTCCATGTGGACAAGGACGCGAACGGCAAGGAAAAAACCGTCCAGGTGGACACGCCCTTCGGCGGCGTACACGTGAACACCGATCAGGTTTCCGCCTCCGATCTGGGGCTGCCCGTCTATCCCGGCGCCCAGTCGGTCAAGGGCGACGACGACCACAAGTCGGCTGACGTTCACATGGGATTCGGCGAGTGGCAGTTGCGCGTCCGCGCCGTCACCTACGAAACCTCCGGCTCCAAGGAACAGGTAACGGCCTTTTACAAGAAAGCACTGGGCCGCTTTGGCGACGTCCTCACCTGCCAGGACAACCAGCCCGTCGGCAGCCCCACCGCCACTGCCGAAGGCCTCACCTGCTCCGACAACGGCAACGGCCACCAGCACTTCAAATTCGATAATAAGGATTACGGCGGCGAGAACAAGGGCCTGGAGTTGAAGGCCGGCTCCAAACGGCACCAGCACATCGTCGGCTTCGAGAACCCCAAGGACGGCATGACCCGCTTCGCGCTGGTCGCGCTCGATCTTCCCGCCGGCCTGGATAAGAACTCCGATCACAGCGACTAATTCATAGCCAGCGTATGTGAGGAATTCCGGGCGGCCTGCGTGCCGCCCATTTTCATGGGCAACACCGGGAGCAATGTCCTACAATTCCTCCTGCGAAATGACACCCCAATTCCGGAGCCGATCCCCTCATGTTCCAAAAACCTCCGCGCCTTTTTGCCGCGAGCCTTCTGACCGCGGCCGTTGCGCTCTACTCGGCGGAAAAGCCGAAGTCCGCGCCCGCTGCTCCCGCGTCCACCGATCCCTATGCCGAGGTGCAGCCCGCCACCGAGAACCTCGACCTGGCCATGTACCAGCGCATTCGCGACGAAGGCCTCAACCACTCCCACGTGATGGAGTTTGCCACCGCGCTCGCCGACGGCATAGGGCCGCGCCTTACCGGCTCTCCCAACGCCAAAAAAGCCAATGAGTGGACCCGCGACACCCTCACCAAAATCGGGCTGGAAAATGCCCACCTCGAAGACTGGGGCGAATTCGGCCTGGGCTGGCAGCAGTTGAACACCTGGGCGCGCATGGTCACTCCCGACACCGCAATTCTGATCGTGCAGTCCACTCCATGGTCGCCCTCGACCAGCGGCCCGGTCACCGGCGACGTGGCCTACGTCAGCATTCAGGACGACAAGGACTTCGATCGCTATCGGGGCAAGCTGGCAGGCAAAGTGGTGCTGTTTGGCGCCATGCGACCGGTGCCGCCCATCGACAAGCCCCTGTTCGAGCGCTACACCGATCAGCAACTCGCGGAGATTGCCGAGTACCAGGTCAATCCCGGCGCCGGCGGCTTTCCCCCGGAGATGCAGGCGCGCATGCGCGAGCGCATGCAGCGGATGCGCATGCTCGACAAGATCGCGCAGTTCTTTGCCGATGAGAAAGTCGCTGCGGTCATCGAGCCCAGCCGCGATGCGAGAGACGGCGGCGGCTCGGGCGGCACGTTCTTTGACGATAACGGCGCCACCCTGGGCCGCACACCGTACCTGGCCGACAAGCAGGTGAAGATTCCCGTGGTGGTGGCCGCCATCGAAAGCTATGGACGACTTTATCGGCTCACCGAGGCCCACGCGCCGTGCACCGTCGAGATCGATGTCGAAACAAAATTCACCGGCGACCACGAGCACGGCTACGACACCATCGCCGAAATCCCCGGCACCGACCCGAAATTGAAAGATCAGGTGGTCATGGTCGGCGGCCATCTCGATAGTTGGATCGCCGGCACCGGCGCTACCGATAACGGGGCGGGCACCATCGTGGCCATGGAAGCAGTGCGCATCCTCAAGGCTCTCGGCGTCAAGCCGCGACGCACCATTCGAATCGCCCTGTGGACCGGCGAAGAAGAGGGCCTCTTCGGGTCCAGGGGATACGTCACGCAGCACTTCGGCTCCGCCAAAACATCCACTGCGCCCGACCAGATGCAGCTCCCCGAATTCATGCGCCGCGCCGCCGGGCCGCTGGAATTGAAACCCGAACAGAAGCTCATCTCCGGCTACTTCAACGTGGATAACGGCAGCGGAAAAATCCGCGGCATCTACACCCAGGGCAACGGGGCAGCTGCCCCCATCTTCGCCCAGTGGATCGCTCCTCTGAGAGATCTCGGCGTTAGCACCATCACCAACCGCAACACCGGCGGCACCGATCACCTGAGCTTCGACGCCGTAGGCATTCCGGGCTTCCAGTTCATCCAGGATCCGCTGGACTATGAGACCCGCACCCATCACTCGAACCAGGACGTCTACGAGCGCCTGCAGCCCGCCGATCTCAAGCAGATTTCCACCGTGGAGGCCATCTTCATCTACAACGCGGCGCAGCGCGATCAGATGCTGCCCCGCAAGCCGCTGCCCAACCCCGAGGAGGAACAGAAACGGCGCGCTCCGCTGGAAGGAATCTTCCCCGGCGCATCCACTCCCCAGGAAAAGCAGTAACCGCACGTCGCCACAAAATCTGCATCGGACGCCGGCTCACAACCCTGCTGAAAACAGCAACGGCGTTCCCCGAGGTTGGGGAACGCCGTTTTCCTTTGCCGCGAAGTAACTGGGCACGCCTAGGCGGCGGTGCCTTCATCCACCTTGCGATCCATCCGCGCCTCGTCGCGCGGCTCGTCGAGATTGCCCTCCACCACATCCTGCGCTCGCGCCAGTCCGGTGTTGGGATGGTGGCGACGGAGAATACTGCTGGTGTCATCGCGCCCCGGCACTGCGCTTACCACACCCTTGTTTTCCAGATCTGGGCCTACCTCCGTCATTCCAGCAATACGTTCCCTGGCAAGATCGTCTGCAATCTTTCCGGTGCCATTCCGTGTATCCTGCACTCCTGTATCCTGCGTCAGGTTCACCCGCAGCGCGTCCACCTCTTCCTCGGTGCTGGCGTCGAGTTGGTTCGCTTCGCGGGCCAGATCCCCGCGATATATCAATGGTTCTTCTGCTCCCCCCGTGATCTTCTCCAGACGATCCAGGGTGCTCTCCGTGGCCACGTCGCCCGATGCGTACGGCCGGTTCTGCCCACGTGCCTGGCTTTTGTGCATTCCGCTTGCGTTATGGTCCCGCTTTTTCGTCATTCAGGCCCTTCCCGCCACCTGGTGCAACGGCCACACCTTGGTCGAGGCGTGGCACGTGGCACGGCATCCGTGGTGGCACTGCATCAGTGATTCAGATGCGGCCTTCTCTCCGGTGGTCTATGCGGCGGTCCATTGTGCGCCGCGCACCAACCTTCGGATGTCCCCGCCGGGACCTCTCGAGCCTGCGCAAAGCCGCCGTTCCAGGCGTCTGCCAGAGGTGGCGATCGGGTAGACTTCTGTTACACTGATGCAAGCGCATGCGACGGATTGAAAACACCAGGCCACGTCCGCCTTTGCGCATCCGCAGCACATGTTCGGGGAGTGGCTCAGCCTGGTAGAGCACCTGGTTCGGGACCAGGGGGTCGGAGGTTCGAATCCTCTCTCCCCGACCATTATTTTCTTTAGATTACAAAAGGCTTAAGCAGCTATTCCCGCTTCGTCTTTTTCCTCCATTTTCGATACATCGGATCGAGAGGCGGGCGCGGGCAGGCCGCCATCTTGGGAAAATCGGCCACGCACCGTCGTCAAAGCCACGATCGGCCCAAGCGGGGTGATCCCATAGTGGTAACAAATGACGGGCGGGGAAACGGGGCCGAAGCGAGCGCAGAAGGCTGCTGAGACTAGCGCACCGACGACGATCGCGATCAGCACAACTCTACGCATGCAGCACCTCGGCGGAAGCGAAGGTGAGGGTGAGGACGGTGATGTCGTCCTCCTGGCCGAAGGCCTGCGCGGCGCGCGCGACTTCTTCAGCGGATTGAGTGCTGAGGTCGCGGGTGCGGTCGAATCCGAAGAGCTCGCCGGAGGGGGATCGGGCTTCGACTACTCCGTCGGAGAGGAAAGTGAGGCGGTCGCCGGGGGCTAGCTCGAGGGTGGTTTCGGTGTATCCGGCGTCGGTGGCGATGCCCAGGGGAAGACCGTTGTCTACTGCGAGCTCTTCGCCGTTGCGATAGGGTGCGAGGTGGCCGGCGTTAGCGAGAATAACGGTTCCATCGGCAGCGATGACTGCGCACAAGCAGGTGGCAAAGCCGCCCTGCTGACGTGCAACCAGGAGCGGATTCAGCGCCTGCAGCACGGCGGCGGGGCTGGCTTCGCGGATACTGTCGAGTGCGCCAATCACCGCGGAGACGAGCATGGCCGCGCCCAGCCCCTTGCCGCTGACATCGCCGACCACAATGCGCGTGAACCCTTCGATTTGCGCGGTGTGGAAGAAGTCGCCGCCGACCTCCTGCGCGGGACGGTAGACGGTTTGAACGTGGAGGCACGAAGCCGTGCTCTGTTGCGCGCGCAGCAGCAGAGACTGGACCCGTTGGGCAGCCTCGAGTTCCGCGCCTGCGCGGGCCTGCTCCTGGCTGACGCGCGTGAAACGGAAGAACATGACCACGCCGATGGCGAGAAGGAAGACGGCATCCGCAAGATCGAACCACTGGATGGGGAGCGGGCCGACGGCGATGGGGCGCATCAGGCGATCGGCTCCCTGCAGGCCGAAATACTGCATCACCACGCCTGTGTCCCAGAACGCCAGCGTGGTGGTGGGAAACAGCGTGGGCAGAATGAGCCACCCGGCTTCGCGGTTGCCTGCCATGTACCAGCGCAAGAGCAGCACGGTGAGAAGCAGCGAAGCCGGCGCGATGGCCAGCGCTTCGATGACGTTGTAGGGCCCGTACGCGAGAATCCCGGACCAGACGAACCCGGGCAAGCCGACACCGGCAGCCAGGAGAAGGGTCTGATAGACGCGCCACGGCCGGTTGACGGGCCGGCCCGCGAATCGGAAGATGAATTCGACCATGGCGAGCGTGGCCGTGTAATAGGCCGGAACGGCGAAAAACCAGTTGATGGAGACGGGGACAAAGGAAGCGTAGTAGAGGCTGAAGGCGGCTGACCCCGCGCCCAACGCAGCAAGATACACCCCGAGCCAGAGGTATTCGCCGCGTCGCTTTTGCGCGATGTAGAGGCCGAGGGCTCCAATTCCGGCCAGGACGAGCGCCAGATTGATGGCGAGACTGGGAAGGATGCCCATGAGGCGCGCGTTGTCGTCGGCGACCAGCCTGGCTGCAATGGCCGGCGCGGGGCCAAGCGCGACGGAACGGAATACGGGGGCGCGCTCGAAAAGGCGCTTCGTGAGATGGACGCGGAGCGCGAGGTGCACGACCGCTGACTGGCCGGAGAGTGGGAAGCTGCGGTCGCGGGGGTCGGTGACCAGCAGCGAGGATTCGACCGATGTTAGGGGCACGCGCTTGCCGTTGATGTAAAGCTCGTATGCGCCGTGCCGGCCATCGAGCAGCAGGGCCAGCGGGGGCGCGAAATGCTCCGGCAATCGGATGGAAAGACGGAACCACCGCCAGCCGGGCTCGTATGCAGGGCGGCTAACAAGGCTCTCGAGGGGCCAGTCGCTGTCGTCGAAGTCCGGATCGGCCCAAGCCGCATCATCGCCCTCGTGAACGCGCCAGCCTTGCATGACGTCGAGGATGCCGGGCGGGAGTTGCCGGGCCTCAACCGGCGGCGCATTGGGCGCGGCTCCCAAGCCGGGCCGCGTGGAGTGATCTGAAGGTGCGGGAACCGGCTGTGCCGCGGCCGCGATCGTCAAGGTCAGCATTGCGAGAACCACTGTGACGCGATTGCGGAGCGACATGAGTAGGACCTCCAAAACGAATTGGCACATGAGGGGCGAGGGCCGAGGCCAAGTGCAATGGATACAACTAAAGCCGATGCCCAAGTATGCTACGCCGGGAGGGCAGATTTGTTCAGGAAAAACGATTTCGCGGGATACTTGGGGGGTGGGGAGAGGGCTGCGCTGCCGGGAGGTCGGAACCGGCCGGTCTGACGGTGCGTACAGGATGGAGGGATGAGGCCTGCCGTCCATAAGGAGTATCCGAGCAAATTCGGTCAGGGTTTGACGAAGAGGCCGCGGGATTTCGACGGCTGGGCCTGACCGCTGCTTCGATGATTTGAAAATTGGGGTACCAGAACCATGCAACTGATTGAGGCGTTCAAACTCGCGCTGCAGTCCCTGTGGGGGAATAAACTGCGCTCCATCCTCACGCTGATCGGAGTGGTGATGGGCGTGGCCTCGGTGATCATGGTCATCACGCTGGTGGACGGCGCCAATCGCTATGTGGTCACGAAATTGTCGGGCTATGGGGCGGACGTATTTACAGTGACCCGCATGTCGAGCGTGATCTTCACGCCGGAAGAGTACTTCAAGTTTCAGAAGCGCAAGATGCTGCACATGGACGATTACTATGCCATCCGCGAGGGCTGCACCGATTGCACCGAGGTGGGAGCATTCCTTTCCAAGTCCACCAATGTTGTGGCCAACGGAAAATCGAGCAACAACACCCAGGTGCGCGGCTACACCTGGACCATGCTCTCCATGCAGAACATCGACATCGCAGTGGGCCGGGGGTTTACGCCGGCGGACGACGATCACGGAACGCACGACGCGATCGTGGGTTACGACATTGTGGACAACCTGCTTCCCGAGGGCGATCCGATCGGCAAGGAGATCCGGGTGGACGGGATCCCCTACACCATTGTGGGGGTAGGCGACAGGCAGGGCAAGACGCTGGGCCAATCGCAGGACAACTGGGTGGCGGTGCCCATCAGCACCTATCAGCAGACCTACGGCTACAACGATTCCGTCGATATTTATGCGCGGGCGGGGGGCACGGCGGAGGACATGGAGCGCGCCGAGGACCAGGCGCGGGTGATCATGCGCACGCGCCACCATGAGACTCCGGGGACTGCCGACGATTTCGAGATCGAGACCAACGACACCTTCCTGGACATCTGGAAGCAGATCAGTTCGCTGTTCGCCGGGGTGATTCTGGGGCTGGCGTCGATCGCGCTGGTAGTGGGCGGCGTGGTGATTATGAACATCATGCTGGTGAGCGTGACGGAGCGGACACGAGAGATAGGGGTGCGCAAGGCTCTGGGCGCCAAGCAGCGCGACGTGCTGATGCAGTTTCTCATCGAGAGCGCGTTTCTGGCGCTGCTGGGGGGCGCGGTGGGGGTGCTGGGCGGGGTGATCGTAGGCAAGCTGATCACGATCACGGTGGGATTCCCGACAGCGGTGCCGGTCTGGGCGATTTTCCTGGGACTATTCCTGGCCACGAGCGTGGGAATTTTCTTTGGCGTGTATCCGGCGAGCAAGGCGGCGAAGCTGGATCCGGTGGTGGCGCTGAGGGCGGAGATGTAGTGAAGCTGGCAGCTAACAGCCGACAGCTCACAGTTAAAAACGCTCGGTCCCATCGCTTCGATCGCGGGGCCACGAGATGGGGCACGATGACTCAATCATTCAGGGAACTGCATGTATGGCAGAGAGCAATGCAAATGACAGCCTCGGTTTACCGCTTAAGCGGTGGCTTTCCACGCGAGGAGATTTACGGCCTGAGCAGTCAGATACGAAGAGCCGCGGTATCGGTGCCCAGCAATATTGCAGAGGGGCAGGGTCGAGCAAGCGCCGGCGAGTTCCGTCAGTTTCTCAACATCGCCAGAGGATCGAACTGCGAGGTACAGACGCAGCTTGAGATCGCGCGAATGCTGGGAATGGGAAAGCCTGAGTTAATCGACGAGGCGGCCTCTCTTTCTCATGAAGTAGGCAGGATGATTTTTCCGCTGATGGAATCTTTGAAAGAGCAGGGACGCTGAATTTGATGCTGTCAGCTGTCAGCTGTTCGCTGTCAGCTACCGGCCAGGAGCTTTATGGCACAAGGGCAGGCAAGAGAATCGGTGAAAATGGCGCTGGATACCCTGCGCGCCAATAAGCTGCGTTCGGGATTGACCATCCTGGGCATTGTGATCGGCGTCTCCACGGTGATCGCCATCTCCTCGGTCATCAACGGAGTGAACAACCGCGTGAACGACTGGGTGAGCGCGCTCGGATCGAATGTGATCTGGGTGTTTCACATGCCGGTGATCGGCGTGCGGCCCACAGCCGAGATGCTGGCGCGCAAGAAGCTCAACTCGGAAGATGTGAAAGCCATGAACCAGTTGCCGCACGTGATTGCAGCCGACGGCGGCATTCAGCATGTCGGGATGTTCCGTGTGGGGGCAGTCAGCGTGAAGTACAACGGCAAGAAGGTGGCCGGGACGATGCTCACCGGCTCAGGCGCCGCCGTGAGCGTGATCAACGATTTCACGCTGCTGCAGGGCCGCATGTACACCGACGCGGAAAATCAGCGCGCCGCCCACGTGTGCGTCCTCGGCCACGATACCTGGGACCAGCTCTTTGATGGAAGGAACGCCATCGGCAAGGAAGTGAATATCGAGACCGGACTGTACACAGTGATAGGGGTGCTAGACAAGCAGAAGCAACCGTTTGGCGGAGGAAAGAACCAGGCCGACAACCAGGTGTATTTCCCGCTGGGGACGTTCCACAACCTCCATCCCGAAGACAAGGACATGTGGGTAAGCGTGAAATATGACGACCCTAAGAACAAGTCGCTGGTGCAGGAGGAGATTCGCGAACTGCTTCGCATCCGGCGCAAGGTGCGGGTGGACAAGCCGGACGATTTCGAGATCTTCGGACCCGACTCGCTTTCCAAGCTGTGGGGGCAGATCACGGGCGGGCTGGTGCTGTTTATGATTGCCGTATCGAGCGTGGGCCTGATGGTGGGCGGCGTGGGCGTGATGAACATCATGCTGGTGAGCGTCACCGAGCGAACGCGCGAGATCGGGGTGAGGAAGGCGATTGGGGCAACTCGACGAACCATCCTGACGCAATTCACCACCGAGGCGGTAACGTTATGTGCCGTAGGAGGCGTGGTGGGGATCCTGGTGGGCGCGGTGATCACCTGGATCGTCTATTTCCTGCCCGTCGGGCTGCCGGCAACGCTCTCTTCGATGTGGGTGATAATCGGTTTCGGGGTGTCCTGCGCCATCGGGCTGGTGTTCGGGATCTATCCAGCGTGGAAGGCGGCGAACCTGGACCCGATTGAGGCGCTGCGGTACGAGTGAGGCGGCGAGGCGGCAAAGGCCCGGCTCATTTCATGGGCACCGGCACGATTGACGCCATGCGCTTGCAAAGCCGGGACTTAATCAGGGCTTCCAGCGCCCCGATCTTAAGCTCCTGAGGAATGGCAACCCCACTTGTTCAGCGCCTCCCTGGGGCAATTTTCCCGACTGGCGTAATCTATCTGTACCGGCGATCAGGCGAAGTCGTATGCAGGGAGCAGTGTTCTGGCTCGGTGCATTCATCTGGGCCTGAGGCGCGGGAACGTGGGCATTGCGCGAAGGGCGATGCGTCGTGGGACCGCGGCGCGGGTTTGGGGCCCGCTTCCGTGGCAGAGAGTGAAGCATGCAACTGATTGAGGCGTTTCGACTGGCGCTTTCGGCGCTGTGGGCAAACAAGCTGCGTTCGATTCTCACCCTGCTGGGGGTGATCATCGGGGTGGGCTCGGTGATCATGGTGGTCACGCTGACGAACGGGGCCAAGGGCTTTGTCACGTCCAAGATCAATTCCTATGGCGCGTCGGTGCTGACCATAAGCAAGATGCCGCAGACCTTTATCACATTGGAGGAGTACCTGGCGTTCAAGAAGCGCCGGGACGTGACCTACGAGGACTACCAGGCAGTGTTGTCGCAATGCCGGGATTGCAAGGTGGTGGGGGGGCAGCGGTCCACGGTGGGCAAGGTGGTGCATGGAACCAACAGCACCACGGACACCAATATTCGCGGCTGCACCTGGACCATGCTTTCCATTTCGAACCTGAACATCGAGCTGGGGCGATCGCTGACTGCGGCGGAGGACGAGCACGCGGCCCACGTGGCGGTGGTGGGGGCGGACATTGTGGACAACGTGCTAGGGCCGGGCGATCCGCTGGGCAACGAGATCCGGGTGGACGGCGTGCCTTACACCGTGATCGGGGTCGGAGAGCGTCAGGGCAAGGCGCTGGGCATGAGCATGGACAACTGGGTGGTGATTCCGCTGACCACGTTTCTGCACACCTACGGGGAGCACGCGAGCATGCAGATTTACGTGGACGCGGGCGGCGGCTCGGAGGTGATGGACGTGGTGCAGGACGAGTTGCGGGTGATCATGCGGACGCGGCGGCACCTGGCGCCGGGAGCGCCGGACAGCTTCTCGATCGACTCGAGCGCGACTTTTCAGAACATGCTGGGGAGGATTCTGACCAGCTTTGGTGCGGTGGTGGCATCGATTGCGGGGATTTCGCTGGTGATTGGCGGCATCGTGATCATGAACATCATGCTGGTGAGCGTGACCGAGCGCACCAGGGAGATTGGGGTGCGCAAGGCCCTGGGAGCGCGGCGGCAGGACATCCTTGCGCAGTTTCTGATCGAGTCGGCCACGGTTTCGCTGACGGGCGGGGCCATTGGCGTTTTCGCCGGGATCGCGGGGGCCAAGATTGTCACGCTGGCCATTGCGTTCCCTTCCTCGATTGAGTACTGGTCCATCCTCCTGAGCCTCGTGGTGTCGATCGGGGTGGGATTGTTCTTTGGCATTTACCCGGCATACAAGGCAGCGCAACTGGATCCGATTGCGGCGCTGCGGGCGGAGATGTAAGCATGCGCCTGAGCGACTCAAGAGAATCGGTACGGCTGGCGCTGGACACGCTAAAGAAGAACAAGCTGCGTTCCGGGCTGACCGTGCTGGGCATCTCCATCGGCATTTCGACGGTGATCCTGATTTCGTCTGCGATCAACGGGCTGAATACCAACATCGACAACTTTGTGCGCACCCTGGGCACCAACGACCTGTGGGTGTTTCAGTTCGTTCCATTCGGGCGCCGTCCGACGACGGAGGAGTTGAACCGGCGCAAGATGACCTACGAGGATGCGGTGGCGATCGAACAACTGCCGCACGTGAGGGCCGTGGATCCTAACCTGACGTACCAGAACTTCCAGACCGGGCTGGGAGGCGGGACAGTGAAAGCCGGTACGCACAAGATTCAGAACACCATCCTGGAAGGCGATACGGTGGCCATCAAGGATACGCAGGACCTGCATTTTACGCAGGGGCGGCTGTGGACGGAGTCGGAAGAGGACCGCTCCGCGAATGTGGCGGTGCTGGGACACGACGCGGCGGAGGACCTGTTTCCCGATGGGTCGCCCATCGGGAACGACATCGAATGCGAGGGGGACATCTTCACCGTGATCGGCGTGATCGACTCGCTGCCGCAGCCCTTTGGCAGCGGGCGCAACACGCAGGACAACGCGGTGTATTTCCCGCTGCGGACGTTCCGCAAGATTCATCCCGAGCTGAAGGACTATTGGCTGGTGGTGAACTACGACGACCCGGTGAACAAGGCGCTGGTGACGGAAGAGGTGCGCGAGCTGCTGCGGGTGCGGCGGCACGTGCGTGTGGACCTGGACGACAACTTCGCCATCTTCGGGCCGGACTCGCTGTCGCGGCTGTGGAACCAGCTTACAGGGGGCCTCTTCCTGTTCATGGTGGCGGTGTCGAGCGTGGGCCTGATCGTGGGCGGAGTGGGCGTGATGAACATCATGCTGGTGTCGGTGACCGAGCGGACGCGCGAAATTGGGATTCGCAAGGCCATTGGCGCAACCAAGAGGAACATCCTGCTGCAATTCACGATGGAAGCGGTGACGCTGTGCGCGGTAGGCGGGGTGCTGGGCATCGGGGCGGGCGCGCTGTTCACGCTGATCCTGCACTTCGCGGTTTCGTTTCTGCACGCATCGCTTTCGGCAATGTGGGTAGGGATTGCGCTGGGCGTGTCGTGCCTGATCGGCCTGGTGTTCGGAATCTACCCCGCATGGAAGGCGGCTTCGCTGGATCCGATTGAGGCGTTGAGATACGAATAAAGCAGGGAATAGGGAATAGGGAGTAGAAACCAGGTCTGCGTGGATTTTTTCGCGGGCCTTGTTGCGTTTCGGACGGAGCAGCCGGATATCAGTTGCGATTCCGAGCTCCCGTCTTGAGGCGCGGCTCATGCAACTCTGATACATTGGCTACCCATGATCCGGTATCAGCAATTTCTGGCGGCAATTCTTGGGCTGAGTCTTGCCTGGACGCTTGCAGATCGGGCGGGAGCGGCTGATCCGGTCGAACCCATCACGGTGAATGAAGGCGCAGCCGTGGCGACTCTGCGGGCGCATTCCATCCGCCTCGAGCTGCGATTCGCCGCGCCGGTGGTCAAGCAGGTTCGCGCCACGGCATGGCTGATGGCGGCGGAGGGCGCTCCCTCCGGCGAGACGACAGCGGAGGTTGCCGCCCATAGCAGCTCAGTGCGCATGGTGCTTCCGTGGCCGAACGATGCACGGGGAAAGCCGGCAGAAGATATCGGGTGGTATCGCATCGGCTATCGCATCGAGGCGGACGGCTCGACGGTGGCGCAGGGAATCCTGTCGGTGGGGGCCATCGCTCCTAACCTGATGGCGCTGCGCCTAGCGCACCCGCGGGAACTGGCTGCCGGCTCGGCGATCGGGCTGCGGGTGTTCGCGGGGAATCCGGTGACGCGGCATCCTTATGGTGGCGTGCAACTCAAGGCTACCCTGTCTGTAAATGACGATGCCGACAAGGGTAAATCGGCGCGGCAGACTCTGAACCGTAGCGCGGTCACCGGCGCAAACGGCGAAGCTGAGTTTACGTTTCCGCCCTGCACGCGGCCGGGCCAGACCGCAACCCTCACCGTGGATGGGACACTCTCGGGAGTGCGTAACGCCGAGGAAAGCGCGTTTGCGCACGCCACTCTGAGCACAGATCTGGAAACCTCGGACCGCGAGACGTTTCACAACGAAACGGACAAGCCGCTGCACAAGCCAGGCGAAACGGTGCACCTGCGCACGCTGCTGCTCGACGACTCAGGGCGCGCCGTCGCAAACTCGTCGCTTGCTCTCACGGTCACCGACCCAGATGACAAAACATTGCTCAAGGTTCCGCTGACCACCAACCGTTACGGCATCGCTTCCTACGACTGGAAGACCACGCCGCAAACCGCGACGGGAGAGTACGAAGCCAGCTTCGACGACAGCGATAGCACGGGGAATGCCGCGCACGATGCGATCCGGCTGCGCATCGAGCGTTACGAACTGCCTGAGTTCAACGTGACGGCGAGCCTGGACCGTCCCTATTATCTCGAAGGCCAGTCTCCCACGGTGACGCTGCACGCGGGATATCTGTTCGGCAAGCCGGTTGCTGCCGGATTGGTCAAAATCACCCGCGATGAGGCCTTTTCGTATGAGGAGAAGAAGGCGCCGGAAAAGACCGAGGCAGCGGGATCGCTCGGCACCAACGGAGATGCGAGCTTTCACCTGGATGTGAAGAGCGATTTCGACGAATTCAAATCGAGGGAGTACGAGCGGTCCACCGACATCCGCTATCGGGCCGTGGTGACGGACGCGACTACGGGTCGCAGCGAACCGCGCAGCTTCACGTTGCGGCTGACGCGCGATCCGGTGCACATTTATGTGTCGGAACTGGGCGGCAATGCGCGCGAAGGCGAATATATTGTGTCCACGAGCTATGCCGACGGGGTGCCGGTAGCGTGCAAGATCAGCATGGATTGGATCGGTGCGCATTCTCGCGGCACCCGCGCGGCGGTGGCACAGACGAATCGATACGGCCTGGCAAAAGTGAATCTTCGCTGGCCTTCCGGCGATGAAGCGGCAGCGGATTCACTGAACCTACGCGTGGTTGCGCGCGATCCGCAAGGACGCACCTCGACCTTTGACGATGCGATCTATTCCAAGCGCGCTGGAGCGATGTGGATCTCCGTTTCGCGTTCGCTACTGAAGCCGGGAGAGCCGGTGGAAGCCATTCTTCATGGCACAGTGGGCGACAACGTCGACGTGGATGTGCTCTCCGCCGCCGCAGTGTTGAAGCGGATGCAGGTGCACCTTGCGCATGCTTCCGAGCCCATCGCGATTCCGTCGGACAGCCGGTTCCGCGGGCTCATCTCACTTCGCGCGTACACGCTGAATCCGGAGGCGGGCGATGACGACACCTATAGCGGCTACGGCGAATCCGGCAGCTACAAGTCGGTTCTCTATCCGGAGGATCGCGAACTGCGGGTGAAACTCGCCGGAGTGCAGGCGTCTTATCTTCCCGGCGCCGACGTGCAGGCCACTCTTCGTTTGAGCGATGCGTCGGGAGCGCCGGCGCTGGGCGCGGTTGGAGTGTCGGTGTTCGACAGCGCCGTGGAGCAACGCGCTTCAACGGAAGAGGATGCAAACGATGAGTGGTCTGGCGGGCGATGGTGGCTCGACAGCGCCGAGGCCGGCGGCATTACGCGCGCCGACCTCGATAAGACCGACAATTCGCAGGCCATTCCCGACGATCTGCAACTGGCCGCCGAGGCTGTGCTTGCAAACGAACCGCCCAACGATATTGCGATCGAAGGCACATCCGACGAGGCGATGCGCAATCAATATCGGCAAGCCATGGAGTACGACCTCAAGCCGCTGGCGCAGGCGATGGTTGCGGTGACTTCGCCTCGCCTGCCGCGCACGTTGGAATCGATTCGCGCAGCCGCTCGCTCCGCCAGGATCGCCGATGAAGTGCTGCTGGATCCGTGGACCACACCGTACCAGGCGCAGTACTCCATCTACCGGGCGGAGGAGACCGTCAGCCTTCTCAGCGCCGGGCCTGACAAGCGATTCAATACCAGCGACGACCTGGTCAATTCGCTCGCTACGCGCAACGTGTTTGCCGTTCCGGGCGAGCGCCTGACGCGAATTCTCAAATCCGCGGCGGAGTCCGGGCAGCCGCTGCCGGGAAATCCTGAAGCGCTGAAGTCGCTTGCCTCAGCCCACGGCCTCGACCTCGATTCGGATGAACAGGGAACGCGCGGCCCCAATTGCAAGCCGTACAAATATGCCTTCGTGGTGAAGGGCCGCTTCTATTCCATCCAGGCGCTGGACCAGAACGAAGAAGTGTGGACAAGCCCGTTGATGAGTTACTTCGCGCACACTGAGGCGCGCATGGAAGCAGCAATTCGCGCCTGGAACGAGGCCGCGCAGCCGTTTCCCGCAACGGATGCGGCCGCGCGCCAGGCCCTGGCTGAAGGCGGTATCGATGTAGATGGATTGCGCGATCCGCTGGGCCGCGCGTTGAGCGTTCGCGCGACCCAACGGATGGCGTACACGCAAGTGGAGCAGGTGAAGGCCGCGGGGGAATTGCAGGTACATTCCAAACCGGTGACGCGATTGTTCCGCGCCATCCAGGTTGTGCGCGCGCCCGACGAAGCTCTCGGCGAGACATCTGAAAATCCCGAGGTGGTGGCGGAATTTCTGCAGCCGCTGACGGAGCAGAGCGGGAGCGATCTCAAGCCGCAGGCAGCCGATCAGGGCACGTTCAAAGGCAACACCGGCGCAATCGGCGGAACGGTAACCGATCAGACTGGTGCGGTGATCCCGAAGGCAACGGTGCGGGTGAAGGGCTCCGCCGGGATTGAAACAACGGCCGTCACAAGCGCGAATGGAATGTACATCGTGAGCGATCTGACGCCGGGCTACTATGCTGTCACTGTCCTGGTGCCCGGATTTCTCTCGTTCGAGATTATTGACGTGCGCGTGTCGTCTGCTTCGCTGACCACGGTGGATGTGGAGCTCAAGCTGGGCACAACGAATGAAACGGTGACGGTTGAGGCATCTTCTGTCGCGCTGGCCACCGATTCGGCGGAAGTCGCGGCGGTGGGGGCCGGAGTGGCTTCACCCAAAGGCAAATCGAGAGTGACATCGGCCGCCGGCAGCGCCACCGTGTCGGAGGCGACATTTACGCCACGCCTGCGGCATGTTTTCGACGAGACCGCATGGTGGGCGCCGTCGCTCGAGACCGGTGCAAATGGCCGCGTCGCACTTCATTTCCGTTTGCCCGACAGCCTCACCACGTGGAAGCTTCACGGCTTTGCATCGACCGCGGATGGGCGCATCGGATCCATCGATCGGACCTTCCAGACATTCCAGCCATTGTTCGTCGATCTGGACGCGCCGCAGGTGCTGACGCAGGGCGATGAAATCGCTCTGCCGATCCTGCTGAGAAATTACACCGCTCGCGAAGTGAATTTGCCGGTTACGGTGCAGCGGGCTGACTGGTTTCAGGTGGTCTCGCAATCGGCGCAACGCGTTGCGGTTCCGGCCAACGCCACTGCGCCGGTTACGCTGACATTTCGCGCCGCAAACACCATTGGGCAAGGTCCGCTGCGAGTGACCGCGGCCGATGCCCACCAGGGAGATGCGGTGGAGAAGAGCATTCGCGTTCATCCCGACGGACAGCCGGGGGCCGTGGCGGCTTCGGCGCTGCTTCGCGAAAGGTCTACGAGCCTCGGGTTCGAGCTGCCGGCCAATGTGATTCCCGGCTCATTGCATGCGGATCTTTTGCTCTATCCCAATCTGGGTTCGCAACTGCTGCAGTCGATCAAGGCATCGCTGGAACGTCCCTACGGGTGCGGCGAGCAGATCATATCGAGCAGTTATCCCAGCCTGCTGTTTCTTCAACTCCTGAGGAGCTCGAAGAGCAATTCGTCCGCCGAAGGCGAGGCGCAGAGTTATTTGCAGCTCGGTTACGATCGCCTCGATGGATATTTCGACAACAGCGGCGGGGTGACGTACTGGGGGCCCGGCGATCACGATCCGGATGCCGCGCTGACCGCCTACGCTATCGAATTCCTTACCGACGCCAGACCCTTTCTGCGTATCGATGAGGACAGAATCTCCGCGGCCGTGCGCTGGCTGGTTCAGATACAGCAGAAGGATGGGGCCTGGAGGCCTCGGCATGGCGAGCCTACCGCCGAGACGACGCTTTACATTGCGCATGCGCTGGCCGAGGTAGAGAGCGACCCTGCGACTCTCGCCGGCGAAACCAAGCAGCAGAGAGCCAGCACGCAGGCCGGCATTGCCCGCGCGCTTGCATGGGCCTCGCACTCCGCCGCGGCGATTCACGATCCGTATGCCAACGCCATCCGCCTTGAGTTTGCTGCTGCGAATGCGGATGCAGCCGCCATCGAGCGCCTGCGCGCCGAACTCATCTCCGCCGCCACTCGCGATCGCGACGGTCTTCACTGGTCCCGCGGCGGATACTCGCCATTCTTCGGCTGGGGACGCGCGGGCGACCTGGAAACCGCCGCGATGGCGCTCTCCGCGCTCGAAGCAACAGCGGCTTCCGCGGCCGATCGAGCGGCCTCGGGCGACGTTCTCCTGTTCCTGCTGCACAGTCGCGACCGCTACGGAATCTGGCTGAGCGGCCAGGCTACCGTGCGCGTTCTGCAGGCGCTCTTGCCCATGGCGATTCAGCAGCTCAAATCGCCGCCGAAATTTGGCGTGACTCTCTCTGTCAATGGCGCGCCGCTGAACGCGTCGCTCAGCGCGGCTCTTGAAAGCGACACCGGGCTGGTGGGCGCGCCTCGCTCGATTGATATCACGGAACTCCTCAAGCCGGGATCGAATCAGCTTGTGTTCACCACTTCCAGCGATGCGGCCGTGGCCAGCGTGGAGTTGGCTGCCGGGTTCTACACCCCATGGCCGGCGACGCGCGCCTCCACCGGCGCTACCACAGGAAAGGAATTCGGCCTGAATTTCAGTTACCGCTGCAATGCGGACAACGCCCGTGCCGGTCAGCCTGTCGACTGCACCGTGGACGCACGCAGGTTCGGCTCAGGCGGGTACGGAATGCTGCTTACCGAGGTGGGGCTGCCGCCCGGCGCGGATGTCGATCGGCCTTCGCTGGCGCGGCTCCTCGATAGCGGGACCATCCTGCGCTACGAACTGCAGCCCGATCGCATCGTTTTCTACCTGTGGTCGTGGAAGGCCGAGGGCTCGCGCTTCACCTTCCGCTTTACTCCGCGATACGCGCTTCGCGCCCGGGCCGCGCCGGCTACGCTCTTTGACTATTACAATCCCGACCTTCAGGTAGTGCTGGCTCCGCAGTCCTTCACGATTCAATGATTTGTATCAAGGGGAAAAAATGGCCGGCGGGAGAGGGTTCGAACCTCCGACCATAATGCCGGTATTCAGGCGCGGGCGCCGCATTTACCATGTGCTTCAGGACAAGAGGAAGCACACACTGGGCGACACCGGGCCAATGCCAGCGAATCAGGAACGTGACGCCCCGACTGGGATCACGAGGCGGGGTGGAGTTCTGCGCTGGATCAGCGGAGCCTGCGCCCTGCCTCTGCTCGCGATAGCCATGTGGCTATGGCCAAAATCGCCTGGAGCCTCACTGGGGATCATGATCGCTGCGGTTCTGCTTGCTCCTGTGCCAGCTCTCATGGTGGGGCGCAGAGAGCGCCGGCAATGGAGGACGGCAATGGGCGAGGTCGAGGAGCGGAGACAGACCCTGAAGCTGCAACTCGACACTGTGCGCTTCCGCACCGGGCGATTACGCGAGGAACTGAGCGCAGCGGACAAGCAGGCGCGCCTCTCGCACCAGCTCACTTTGCTGGGCCAGTTCACGGCCGGTTTCATGCACGAGTTCAACAATCCGCTCGCAATCGTTGCAGGCCGCCTTGAGGTATTGCGCGAAGAACGAAAGGAAGATGAGGCGCTGTGCGCGGATATTGAGCAGATGTTGAAGGAAACGCGCTACATGGGCAGGATCGCCGGAACCCTTCTTCAGGCCTTGCGCAGAGAGCGCGGCACTGAGGTCTTCGATCCGTCGCTGCCCTGCAACGCGTTGACCGCAGCCGCTGAAGCTCTGCGGGCGTCCGCGGAGGCGCACGGCGTGAAGATCGTAGAGGCCATTGCCGAGGGGCCGCGCGTGGATGTGCCCGAGCACGTGGTTGCCGAGGTGGTGCGTGGACTCGTTGCCAATTCGCTCAAAGCTCTTGAGGGCCGCGGCAACGGGACGATCTGGCTGCAACTCGACTCCTATCGATCGGCCGGAGCCAAAGTCGTCATCCGCATTGAAGACAACGGTCCCGGCGTTCCGGAGAGCATTCGCGAACATCTTTTTGAACCTTTCATGACGCAGAGCAGCGGACGCGAGCGGTTGGGGCTCGGCCTCTTTCTGGCAGCGAGCCTGCTGGATATGTATGATGGCCGAATCCGATACGAATCAAGAACGGGCGGAGGCGCGAGCTTCATCCTCGAACTGCCACCGGCACGATTCACGCGAGGCCAGCCGTATCACTGGTTCGCCGGCGGAGTTGAAGAATGAGCCGCATTTTCGTGATCGACGACGAGGCCGCACTGGGCGAGAACATCGAGCGCATGCTTCGCTTGCCGGGTGTCAGCGTCACCGCCTTCGTTGATCCTCGCCAGGGTCTTGCCGCGGCGCTTGCCAACTCGCCCGATCTTGTTTTGCTTGATATGCGCATGCCGGGCATGACGGGAGAAGAGGTGTTTGCGCGCCTGCGCGAAGCGCATCCCTCGCTGCCGGTGGTGTTTCTCACTGCGTTCGGCACCGTGGAAGGCGCGGTGCTGGCCATGCGCAATGGCGCATTTGACTACCTGCAGAAGCCCTTCAAACGCGATGATCTTCTCCTGGTTGTGAACCGGGCGCTCTCGCACACTTCGCTGGCGCGCGAAGTCACGCGCCTGCAGGGCCGCCTGGAGTCGCTGGGCGAGAGCGACGCGGCAGAGAGCCGCAGTCCGGCCATGCTGGAGCAGATGGACAAGTGCAGGCGCGCCGCGCCCACCGATGCCACCGTGATGATCCTCGGCGAAAGCGGAACTGGCAAGGAAATCACGGCGCGATGGATTCACAGCCTGAGCCGGCGCAAAGACGGGCCGTTCGTTCCCGTGGAGTGCAGCGCTATGCCGGCCTCGCTGATTGAGAGCGAATTGTTCGGCTATGAACGCGGCGCGTTCACCGGGGCCGAGCGCATGAAGAAGGGCCTGATCGAATCGGCGCAGGGAGGAACGCTGTTCCTCGATGAGATTGGCGACCTTGGCGTGGAGTTGCAGACGCGACTGTTTCGGTTTGTCGAGGAGCGCGCACTGCGGCGCCTTGGAGGCGTATCGCAGGTGCATGTCGACTGCCGCATTCTCTGCGCCACGAATCAGGACCTTCAGGCCAAGATCAAGACTGGCGCGTTTCGCGAGGAACTCTATTATCGATTGAGCGTGGTAACAGTAAAGCTACCCCCGCTGCGCGAAAGGCCCGAGGACATTCCGCACCTGGCGCGTTTTTTCCTTGAACGATTTTCCCACCGATACGGCAAGAGCTTTACGGCTTCACCTCAGTTCTACGAAACTCTTTTGCGCCAGCGCTGGCCGGGCAATGTGCGCCAGCTGAAGAACGTCATGGAGCGCGTAGCGGCGCTGCATCCCAGCGGAGCGCTAGCGCCGGACGTTCTCGATGAAGACTCCACCAGAGTGACGGAAATCACCCAACTCTCTTCCATTCCATGGAAAGATGCAAGAGACAAATATCTTTCCACCTTCGAAAGCAGCTATGCGCAGGCTGTGCTGGCGCGGTGCGGAGGAAATGTGAGTGCTGCGGCGCGAGAAGCCGGAGTAGATCGCAAGACTTTCTACGCACTGCTTAAGGCAAAGAAGGATCCGCTTGATGGGGAATCCAATCCCCAGAACGGATTGGAAAATGGGGAATGAATTCCCCATCTGAGCCCAACGAGGATTGTAACTCGTTGATTCCCAACCATCGGGACTTTGGGCACAGAGATGCAAGAGGAGAGGCTAGGTGCTCCGCATATGAAACTCTGGAACTCAGGCCTGAAGGCCGCTGCGCTCGTGTTCGCTTTTTTTCTGGTCATGCCTCAACCCGGCCACGCGATTCCCGCGTTTGCCCGCAAGTTTGGTGTCAAGTGCTACACCTGCCACACCGTTCCCCCGGCCCTCAACAAGAACGGCTACATGTTCAAGCGGCTCGGTTACCGCATGCCTCCCGATGAGATGGACGGGACGAAGGCTGCTCCCAGGGTGGTGGAACTCGACAGGAATATCAAGTTCAGCCTCGCTAACTCCTTCGCCATTTTGCTGCAGGGAAGTGTGACGGAAGACAAGAACATCGCAGATACGGGCAGTACTCCGCCGCAAGCCACTTCCACCACTTCGAGCTTCAATCTTGACGAGGCTGCCTTCTTCGTTGCCGGAGCAATTGCTGATACTGGCTTTTCCTATTTCGGCCACTACGAAATGTACCAGGGCGGCAGCAACGACCTGGAACAGGGCTTCGGCGTATATACGGTTGGTCGCGCGAACAGCAGCGCATTCGTCAAGGGTGGCGAGATTCACATGCAGGAGGGTGAGGGGACGCGGGCGGCGATGTTCTACAACCTCTTCCCCGATCCATCGTTCACGCTCACGCAGACCGATCCCGTCGGCTTCACACTTGATCAGCACCCTGTAGGCATAGATTTCGGTTATACGTGGGCCTCAAATTACTTCAAAAACATCTTTGCCGTCTCCGCTAAGGTCACCAATGGCCTGGATGTGAGTGGCGACCCGATCCTTGATACTTCAACCAAGAATTCAAAGGACGTTTGGGCCGATGCGGATTACTGGTTCGGCCCCGATGGCGGCGTGACGGTGATGATGTATCGCGGATCGAAGGACCAGGTTCAGAACGCCGGCACCACTGATGAATTCACCTACCGTCCTGTCTTCGAGCGGGAGGGCGCTTTTGGCAATTACCTGTTCTTCGACAAGCTCGATCTTCTCGGCGGCTATATTCATGGACGCGATGACTGGAAGGCGCTGGTCACCGATCCTGTAGCCAACTACACCCAGAACACCTACCGCGGAGAAGTGGATTACTACCTGAAAACCGGCACTGCGCTCATGGCCCGCGTCGATCGCGGTACGGCAACCATTCCGACTCAGCCCACGGTGCACAACCGCGCCTGGGGCATCGGCGCTGAGCATGCTCTCACTGACATGGGGAACGTCGTAGTCCGCGCCAGCTACAACCAGGAACACGACGGCGACCCGGTGGCGCTTCTGGGCGCGACCGACAAACTCTTCAAACTCGATTTCCGGTTCATGTGGTAAGGAGAAGTTCAAATGCACAAAGCCATTCGATTGATCGCCCTCGCAATCCTTGTCGCGCCGATCTGCGCCACGTCGCAGAGCAGCAACGTCACGCTGCCTCAGGACAAAGGTCCGGCCAGCATCAATGTCGCAAGTTATCCGCCCGAACAACAGAAGGGCTACAAGGTCTTTTCCGACAAGTGTGCCAAATGTCACACCATTGCACGGCCGGTGAATACCACAATGACTAAACCGGAATGGGAGCGTTACGTCAAGCGCATGATGCACAAGCCCAACTCCGGCATCAGCGACACCCAGGGCAAGACCATCTACGAATTCCTGGCCTACGACCAGGAACAGCGCAAGGACAAGAATCCCTCTGTCTTCTTCAAGTCGCTCTCCGATGAGGAGATCGCAAAGCTGAAGTCGCAGCAGCAGTAGCCGCGCTTTATGCGCCCGAATCAGACTGTTGCATGATTCGGGCGCGCTTTACCCGGCCCACATACGCGTGCCCCAGGTCTCGATTCTGAGACCTGAGATATCTAACAGCCGCAGGAGTTCATGAGCTACGCCGTCACCATTCCGGACCGGGAATACTTCGACAAGAACATTCCGTGCCAGACCGCGTGCCCCATTCACACCGAATGCGGCCGCTATGTGCAGGCGATCGGACTGTCGAAGGACGAAGAGGCGTACATGATTGCGCGTGCGCCCAATCCCTTCGCATACGTTTTGGGGCGCATCTGTGCACATCCCTGCGAAGACAACTGCCGCCGTGGCAAGATTGACGAGCCCATCGCGATCTGCGCGCTGAAGCGCTATGCCACTGACCGGCACAACCTCGGCGCAGGTCACGACCCCGCCCGCAGGGCATTGCCACCAGTTCCAAAGCGTGACAAGCGCATCGCGGTCGTCGGCGCCGGAGTATGCGGACTCACCTGCGCGCACGACCTCGCCCTGCTCGGCTACGCAGTCGAAGTCTTCGAGTCCGCCCCGGTGCCCGGAGGCATGCTCTACCTCGGCATTCCGCATTTCCGCCTTCCGCGCGAAATCATCAAGATGGAAGTCGAGAACATCCTGTCCATGGGCGTAAAGCTGCGCACGCGCGTCACCATCGGCCGCGACATCTCTTTCACCGATCTGCGGGCGAAATTCGACGCGGTGTTATTAGCCACCGGCCTCAACAAAGGCCGCGATCTGAAAATTCCGGGCGCGCATCTCTCTGGCGTCTGCAACGGCATCGACTTCCTCATCAACGTAAATCTTGGATTCGAGATCGACCTCGGCAGGCGTGTCGCCGTGGTCGGCGGAGGCAACGTGGCCATCGACGTGGCGCGTTCCGCGGTGCGCCTGGTGCATGAAGTCTCCGACCTTGCCGCTCTCGATGAGGAGCAGAAAAGCCTGCAGCCCGCCTTTGACGTGGCGCGCATGGCGCGGCGCTCCGGGGCGGAACAAGTCGCCTTGGTGAGCCTCGAGTCGCGCGCGCAAATGCCGGCGTGGAAAGGCGAAGTGGAAGAGGCCGAACACGAAGGCATCGTGGTCGACAACGGCTGGGGTCCCATGGAAATTATCGGCGAAAACGGCGCCGTCACCGGTCTCAAAGTGCGCCGTTGCGTCAGCGTCTTCGACGAGAACGGTCGTTTCAATCCCGCTTTCAGCGATGAAGAAAAAATCATTCCGTGCGATAGCGTCATTCTCGCCATCGGGCAGCAGGCCGACCTCTCCTATATCAACACTCAGGATGGCGTGCAGGTAACGCCGCGCGGAATCCTCAAGATCAATGAAGACATGAGCACCACCGCCCCTGGCGTTTTCGCCGGTGGCGATGTTGCGTTCGGCCCGCGCGTGCTGGTCGAAGCAGTGGCCAATGGCCATCGCGCTGCGCGTTCCATTCACGTGTATCTGAGCGGCAAAACCGCAGCCACCGTGCGCAGCCGCTTCCGCATTCTGCCCAACTGGAAAATGCCGAAAGCGTATCTCACCACGCCGCGCCAGATCATGCCGGTCCTTCCCGCGAATCGCCGTATCGGCATCGCGGAAGTGGAACTGGGATTCAGCGATGAGCAGGGCCGAAAAGAAGGCATGCGCTGCCTCAATTGCCAGGTCAACACCATCTTCGATGGATCGAAGTGCATTCTCTGCGCCGGCTGCGTCGATGTGTGCCCTGAATCCTGCTTGCGCCTGGTAGATCTTGCGCAGGTCAGCGGCGACGCGCGCTACGACGCCTTGATCCAACAACGCTACGGCGTGCCCGCTGCTCTACTCAAAGGGGGCCGGGCCGGCGCCATCATCAAGAACGAAGAGAAGTGCATCCGGTGCGGCCTCTGCGCCGACCGCTGCCCCACCGGCGCCATCACCATGGAAGCCCTCGAGCGGCAAGTTCGGGAAGTCTTCGATTAAGGGTTCGTAAAACCGGCTTAGGAGAGCAAGCGCATGAATCGTCGAATGTTTTTCAGTTGGGGAACCGCCGGTCTGGCAACGCTGTTCAGCGGGGTCGCGGTCAGCTTCGGAGCGGTCATCCGCTATCTCGTTCCGAGCGTCTATTACGAGCCTCCTCAATCCTTCAAGATCGGCGATCCCGCGGATTTTGCGTACGGCGCGCCCACCTTCCTTGCCGATGAAAAGATCTTTGTCTTTCGCGATCGCGATAAGGGATTCGCCATAGCCAGCGCGGTCTGCACTCATCTCGGCTGCACCGTGGCTCACTTCCAAAGCGACCAGAAGTTCCATTGCCCGTGCCACGGCAGCGTGTTTGGCGCGGATGGCGCGGTGCAGCACGGCCCCGCACCCAAACCCCTGCAATGGTTTGAAGTCACCCTCGCACGCGATGGCCAGCTCCGCGTCGACAAGGAAAAGAGCGTTCCCTCCAGCTACCGGCTGATGGTGTAGACATGAACTTCATTAAAGACATCTGGCGATCCATCTTCCGCGGAGATCCGCTCTCGACCGACAAGGGCAAGTCGGAGCTTGTCTTTCTCAACGTGTGGCTGCACATTCATCCGGCCAAGGTGAAGAAGGAGAACCTGCGCTTCAAGCACACCTTTTATCTCGGCTTCATCACATTCTTCCTGTTAATCATCCTCTTCACCACCGGCATCGCCCTGATGTGCTACTACCGGCCATCGACATCGGTGGCCTACCAGGATATGAAGGACCTGCAATTCGTGGTCTTCCTTGGCCCGTATCTGCGCGCCATGCATCGCTGGGCCGCGCACGGCATGGTGGTCTGCGTATTCCTGCACATGTGCCGCGTCTTCTACACGGCGTCTTACAAGAGCCCGCGCCAGTTCAACTGGGTTGTAGGCGTCCTTCTTCTCCTGCTTACTTTGGGCTTGTCGTTTACCGGCTATCTTCTGCCTTGGGACCAGTTAGCCTTCTGGGCTATTACCGTGGGAACAAATATAGGCAGTTACGCGCCGCTGGTCGGCGGCCAGGTTCGCGAACTGCTGCTCGGCGGACACGGAGTGGGGGAAGGCGCGCTGCTTCGCTTCTATGTGTTGCACGTGGCCGTGTTGCCTGCACTTATGATTTTGCTCACCATCGTCCACTTCTGGCGCGTGCGCAAGGATGGCGGACTGTCGCGCCCCATCTGGAAATTGAAGGTCAAGCAGCCCGAGCCGCAACTTGTCACCATCGGCGCGCCCGCCGAAACGGCGCCGCTCAGGGCCACCGCGGCTTCGACGAGCAAGACCTATGGGCTGATGGAAGTGGTCACCGGAAAGCCAATCTTCGAGACCATCGAGCCCGACGAAGACGACGATGCTGTTTTCTCTTATCCATACGCTTTCTTCCGCGAAGCCATCGCACTCATGGTGACGGTCACCACAGTTATGGCGGTCTCGCTGTTCTTCAGGGCGCCGCTTGAAGAACTAGCCAACCCCGCCAAAACGCCAAATCCGGCAAAGGCGCCGTGGTACTTCCTCGGCCTGCAGGAACTGGTCAGCCATTCGGCGCTCATCGGCGGAGTGGTCGCACCCGCACTTATGGTGCTGGCATTGCTCGCGATCCCGTACTTCGATCGCAATCCCAGCCGCCGCCCCGGCGATAGAAAATGGGCGATCTGGCTATTCACCGTGTTCGTCGCCGCCAATTTGATTCTTATTGTGATTGGAACATTCTTTCGTGGTCCCGGATGGGCGTTCGTTCCGCCATGGGTCCACACCATAACGGGGGCAGAGTAATGGGACGCCGCCTGCCGCAACTCTTCTTCGCGCTCAGCCTCATCTCGCTCGTGCTGCTGCTCTGGGCAGTTCGCCAGGCGAGCACGCCGTCGTGGAAAACCTATCAGCGCGCGTTTTTTCAACTCGAAGCGCAAGGCGAACCGAGCGCCGTCACCAAGGCAGCAGTCCTGAATACACGCCCTGAGATCCACCAGGTCATGCTCACGGGCCTGCAGCGCGTCGACCGCTGCACCACCTGCCACCTCGGCGTCGACGATCCCACCATGAAGAATGCGCCGGAGCCCTTCCGTTACCATGAAGGACTGGGGCCGCATATCCCGTCCAAATTCGGATGCACCATCTGCCATGGCGGCCAGGGCCTCGCCACTACGAAAGAAGACGCGCACGGAAGCGTCGCGTTCTGGGACAAGCCGCTGCTCGCCCGCGGATACATTCGTGCCTCCTGTGGCCGCTGCCATAAAGAGGGAGAAGTTCCCGGCGTTCCTGAACTGACCGCGGGCCGCCATCTTTTCGAGACGCAGGGCTGCCGCGGCTGCCACAAGCTGAATGGTATCGGCGGCAGCATCGGCCCTGACCTCACCGAAGAGGGAGCGAGCCACCGTTCGCCTGACTGGCTGGAGAGGCACTTCCTCGCGCCCAACCAGGTCTCCGCCGGTTCGGCCATGCCCAACTATCACTTCACCCACGACCAGGCGCGCGAACTTACTTATTACATGCTCTCGCTGACCAACGAAGACATGGGCAGCTATTATTCCAGCGTGCGCCTCATTCCCAGCGCCGGTTATGGCCGCGAGCTATTCGTGCAGAAGGATTGCATCGTTTGCCATTCCATTGGCGGCATCGGCGCAAAGTCCGGTCCCGATCTCCTCGGCGTAAGCCAGCGCCACTCCATCGCATGGCTCGACGAGCAACTGGTGAATCCGGAATACGTCTACCCCGGCAGCAGCATGCCGGAGTACGATCTCGAAACCAACGCACGCAAGGCTCTCATCGCCTACATGGCGTCTGCAACACCTGACGATGCCCAGGCGATCCTGGCGCACAGGACGAGTCCGCTCACACCTGCCGACGTCTCCATCGAGGCAGGCAAGCGGAACTTCGCGCGCTTTGGCTGCGCCGGGTGTCATGGCACGGAACTCGAAGGCGGCTTGGCAAACCCCAACGCGCAGGGCGGCCAGGTGCCCTCGCTCTTGCATCTCTCTGACGATTACACCAAGGACGAGATTCTCGCTGTCATCCGCAACGGTCGCGCCCCACCTCTGGAAAATGCCTCAGGCCCCACGCCGCCTCTGTACATGCCTGCATGGAAGAATCTGCTGAGCGAGGAAGACATTCACCAGCTGGTCGAGTTCCTCTGGTCCCGCCAGCAAAAGGCTAAGGAGAGCTGGTAGTTACTCCCTTGTCGAATCGACGATCATGACACGGGCACTATACGCGCCGCTTCGCCAGTTTGGTTACACGGCCCGTCCGGTTCCAGTCGGAGACGTAGATGTTCGCTTCGCGATCAATGAAGCAACCGTGTGCCGCGCTGAAAAAGGCGGGGCCGATGGTCTGCGGATCAAGGTCGTAGTTGGCCCATTGAGCCTTCTGCGGATTATCGCCGAGGAACGCGACCGCCACGTTGTCCCGATCGAGAACGGTGACGCGCCCTTCAAGCTCGGAGACCACGGCATAGTCTCCCCGAAAGCCGATCTTGCAGGGACGGCGGAGGTGCTGCGTAACCGTGCGCACGTACTTGCCATCCAGATCGAAATGGCACAGACGCCGGTTCTCGCGGTCGCACACAAGCAGCAGGGGCTGATCGTAGCGCGTGTCGATGGCAAGGCCGTGACTGCAATTCAGCAACCCCGGATCGCTGCCCCTGCCGGAATAGCTAGCGAGGTACGCGCCGTTTTTGTCAAAGCGAAAAATGCGTGAATCTCCATAGCCGTTGGCGATGAAAAGCGAGCCGTCGGGCGCGGGAACCGCGGCGGTGAGGCGCCACTCATTGGGTTGCTTGAAGCCGGCGTCGCGAGGCGCGGTGATCTTGAGCACCGGCGTGCCATCGATCTTCATCTTTACGAAGAGCCAGTTCTCCTCGGGCGTTCCCTTCTGCACCGTAGTGTAGAAGTATTCCTGGCCATTCTCTTCGGCATAGACGATGGAGTGAACTTCAGGGAACGCGGTGGCGATGCTTCTTAGCAGACGGCCGTCGGACGTGTAGACAAGAATGCCGGTGGTGCTCTGGGTGCTCACGTAGATGTTTCCAGCCTTGTCCTCCGCGACGGCGCCGTGTGTGCCCCCGAAAGACGTGCCCGCGGGCAATGAGCCCCAATCGGGAACCACTTCGTAAGTCCACTCGCCGTTGCCGGTGATGAGCAGTTGCGGCTTTGCTTGCATATCGGAAGTCCTTGTGAGCGCCCGTGCTGAGCCGGGAACTGTGGCGGCTAATGACGTAGCTGCGGCCGAGGCGAGGAACACCCGCCGGGACGATGGTTTCAATGCTTCGGTCATGGGGTGCTCCTGGCGGCCGATGGGTCCGGCTCGGCGGGGGTGTTGAACAGATAGATGTGGCGCAGGTGCGGCATGCTTTTGAGTGAGGCTACCGATTGCGCATCCACTTTGGTGCCGCTGAGATTCAGATATGTGAGTTGTGACAACGGCGCGAGTCTCGCGAGTTGACTGCCTGTGATCGCTGTTCCATCAACGTGAAGCGCGCGCAGGTGGGTGAAGGTTCGCAGCGTGTCGAAGCTGGCGTCGGTGATCGCGGTGCGCCCCAGTTCCGCCTCCACAATGTAAGGCGCGAACCTGCTGAATTGCGCTAGCTGCGCATCGCCAAACGAGGGTGTAACGTCGACGGTGCGCAGAATCAGCCCGTCGGACGGTTTGCCGGAGACGGGCACGAGCTTGGCTCCCTGGCCTTGCTGCACGCGGAGAATGTCGGCCATGAGAGCGCTGTAATCGCCCACGGGCTGCGGCGGCGGATCGCTGCGAACTTCGGCAATGTTGACGCCGGGAACGCTGGTTGCGCTGGGCGAAGCGCCGTCGCGAATCCACGCGCGAATCCAGGAGATTTCGTCGGAGGTAAGCGGCGTGCGTCCTTCGGCGGGCATGAAGTGCTGGTCGCTGGATGCAAGCGTCACCCGTGCCAGCAGCAGACTCGCTTCGGGTTTGCCGGCGGTGATCGCTGCGCCGTCTTTGCCGCCCTTCATAAGGTATTGGTAGGAGTCGAGACGCAGGCTTGCTTTCTCCATGCTGGCGCCGTGGCAGCTAACGCATTTGGCATCGAGCACGGCGTGAATATGCTGCGAGTAGAACGAGTCGGGATAGGCGTCACGCGCGCCGGATGCGAACCATCGGCCGAGTCCGCCGGGCATGTAGTGCGTGAGGTAATCGCTGCCGTGCGTGATCGAGCTTCCCTGGTGCCCGGTCCACACCAGAATCAGCAGCGTCGCGGTGAGCAACGCGGGATATATGCGCGTTTGTTCGCCCGCGGCCCATGCCGGACGCACGAGCATGCAGAACATGAGCCCGATGCAGAGCGCGATGGCGCCGGCCATGTGTCGCGTGACGGTTGTGCCCATGTCGCCGGCGCCGTAGGCCAGCATGTAGCCGAGCGCAAATGTTGGCAGAGCGAGAACGAGCGCTGCGCGCAGCACGAAGTCTGCCGCATCCCGCAGGGCAGGGCGTCTGGCGCCGGCAATCTCGAGCACCGGAAGCAGGACGATAAGGCCGATGGGCAAATGCAGAAGGACTGGATGAAAGCGTCCGATGAATTGCAGCCAATCGGCGTGCGCATGGCCATCGAGCCGGAATGCAAAAGGCAACAGCGCCAGCAGCGCGCTGCCGGCAAGAACACGCAGGCCCGCAGCGGGCGCAATGGCCGTTCGTTGCATAAGGCTGCGGGCCGCCCCCGTGACTCTGTCGGCAACGATCACGCCAACAGCCCCTGCACCACCGAGGCCGGCACTGGCCCGGTGAGTTTCTGGTCGAGGCCCTGAAAGTTATAGGTGAGCCGGTTGTGATCGATGCCGAGGCAGTGCAGAATGGTGGCGTTGAAGTTGCGCACGTGCACCGGGTCTTTCACGATGTTGTAACTGTAGTCGTCCGTTTCTCCATAAGTCATGCCGGGCCGTACGCCCCCGCCCACCATCCAGGCGGTAAAGCAACGCGGATGATGATCGCGACCGTAGTTCTCCGCGCTCAGGCCGCCCTGGCTGTAAACCGTGCGTCCGAACTCACCCGCCCAGATCACCAGCGTATCGTCCAGCAGCCCGCGGCGCTTGAGGTCGGTTACCAGCGCGTAACATCCGCGGTCCGTCTCCTGGCACAGTACAGGCAGCATGCCGACCGCGTCGCCGTGCACGTCCCAGCCGCGTTTGTAAATCTGCGTGAAGCGCACCCCGCGTTCCGCCATTCTGCGCGCCAGCAGGCAGTTGTACGCGAATGTGCCGGGCTGTTTCGCGTCGGGACCATACAGGTCCCAGGTAGACTGCGGCTCCTTGCTCAGATCGGTGAGTTCGGGCACCGAGGCTTGCATGCGGAACGCCATCTCGTACTGCGCGATGCGCGCATTGGTCTCGGGATCGCCCACATCGGCCAGCGTCTGCCGATTGATCTGCTCCACGGCGTCGAGCATCTTGCGGCGTACCTCGCGGTCCACACCGCCGGGGTCGGCAAGATAGAGCACCGGATCGCCGCCGGAGCGCAATCCCACGCCGGCAAATTCCGAGGAGAGAAAGCCGCTGCTCCACAGGCGCGACGAAACCGGCTGGTTGTTTTCCTTCGAGTTGATCATCGTCTGCAGGACGATAAAAGTGGGTAGATTGTCGTTCATGCTTCCCAGCCCGTAGGCAAGCCACGATCCAAGGCAGGGCTTGCCGGCATTCATGTTCCCCGTGTTCATCAGCATGATGGCCGGCTCGTGGTTAATGGCGTCGGTATTGACAGACTTGACGATGGTCAGGTCGTCCACCATGCGCGCGGTGTAAGGCAGCAGGTCGCTCACCCATGTTCCCGTCTGGCCGTGTTGTTTGAATGGCCAGTGCGACGGCGCAATGGGAAAGTGCGCCTGCCCGGCTGTCATGCCCGTCAACTGCTGATTGCCGCGCACTGAGTCGGGGATGTCCACGTTGAACTGCGCGGCGAGGCCAGGTTTGTAGTCCAGCAGATCCATTTGCGGCGGCCCGCCAGACATGAAGAGGTAAATGGCGCGCTTCGCTTTGGGCGCGAAGTGCGGCAGCCCAAGATCGTTGCGTGGGTGCGCAGCGGACGAGTTCTTTGCGTCTCCTCCGCCGGCATGGCCGCGAATCGCCGATTCCCCAAGAAGGCCCGCCAGCGCCGCCCATCCAAGCACTTTTCCTGAGCGCCCCAGAAAGCGCCGGCGCGTCTCCATGGTGGACCACGCCTGCTTGAGGTCCGCGGGAATGGGAAGGTCCATCACGTTGATCTCGGGTTCGCAATCGGTGCAGAGCGGATGCTGCTTCATACGGTGTCCTCGGCTATTTGTTCAGTGTTTCGTCCAGGTTGAGCATCTCTGTGGCGATCATGGTCCAGGCTGCAAGTTCAGGCTCGGGGATCCGCTGGTCGGGCTTGCTTTCGCCCGTGGATACCAGCGCATGGGCAGCCTTGGGATCGGCCGCATAGTGCTTCTGCATTTGATTGAAGGAGGATTCAAGCACTCCCTCCATCTGCGGCGTGGCATCGTGCGCCAGAAGAATCTCGCTCATGCGGTTGACGCGCGCTTCCGGGTGCGGACCGGCCTCGCGAATCACGCGCTCGGCGAGTCCACGCGCCGCCTCCACCCACTGCACATCGTTCATGGTCACCAGCGCCTGAAGAGGTGTATCGGTACGCTGGCGCCGCGTGCACACCACGTCCCGCATGGGCGCATCGAAGGCGTCCATGCTCGTCGGAGAGGCCATGCGCTTCCAGTAGGTGTACATGCTGCGCCGATAGAGCGCTTGGCCATGGTCTTGCACGTAGGTAAGCGTGTCGCTGGTCGGATAGCTCACCTGCTCCCACACGTTGGCGGGCTGATAGGGCTTCACGCTCGGTCCGCCGACCGTGCCCACCAGCAGGCCGCCTGACTGCAGCGCCACGTCGCGCAGCATCTCAGCATCCATGCGAAACCGCGGGCCGCGCGATAGCAGAAGGTTGCGTGGATCCTTCGCCAGTTGTTGCGGCGTCGACCGGGCGCTCTGCCGATAGGCGGCCGACATCACCATCAGCTTGTACATGTGCTTCACATCCCAGCCGCTCTCGCGAAATTCGACGGCCAGCCAGTCAAGCAGCTTAGGATGCGTGGGCCGCTGGCCCATGATGCCGAAATCCTCGGTGGTCTCCACCAGGCCGGTGCCGAAGAGCTCATACCACATGCGATTGACGGTGACCCGCGCGGTGAGCGGATTCTCGGGGCTCGCTGTCCACTGCGCCAGCGCCAGCCGGTTGCGCCGCTCACCCGCGGGCAGCGGCACAAGAAAATGCGGCGTGTTGGCCTCCACGCGCTCTGTGCGGGCAGAATACACGCCGCGCGTGAGCACGTCCGCATAGGCCAGCGTGGGCTTTTCCCATGCCACCTGCGTCAGGGCTCCGCCCTTCGAGAGTTTTTCAAGCTGCGTGTTAAGCCTGCGAATCTCCGCCTGGAGAGAGTGGAACGAAGCATCGATACTGTTCAGATAAAACTGGCTCGCGACATGCCACTGATCCTCGTTCCATTGCGATGCCGGCCTGGAGGCAATTTCCGCCACGTAATCTTCGAAGAGAAGCCGCCTGGCTTCGTCTCCCGAGAGAGCGCGCCCGTAGAGACGAATGTCTTGATAGCGATTTTCCTTCGCCGGGTTGGCATCGGGATATCGCCAGCCGAGCTGCATGGGAGCATGCGTGCGAAAGCTCTGGCCTTGCAGGCTGTCGCTTTCGACTACGGTGGGAACGGCCGTTCCGTCCACAAAAACCTTTACGCCGGATGCCTTGCCGGAACCGTCGTAGGTGAAGAAAATGTGTCTCCATTCGCCATCCACGGGCATCGGATTCACCGTGGAAACTCGAATCGCCACTAGAGGCGTTTGATCAGTTGGCTTTTCCTTCTTTGCGGCCTCTTGCTGTTTCGACTTCTCGTCCTTCTTCTTCTTGGGGGGCTCTTTCTTCTCCGGCGGTTTGTTGGGGGAGAGATCCTTCTTCGTCAGATCATCGGGAGTGGGGTAATGAAAAGCCTCCTTGGACTCCGGCTGCTTTTTGCCCTTTGCTTTCTTCTCCTTTCGCTCTTCTTTCGGCGATTGATTCACCAGGTCGATAGTGATAATTCCTTTTCTGACGGCGAGATCCCATCCCCGGTCGTGCTCCGTGGTATCCATCTTCGAGATCAGCGCCTCCGGGGTGTCTTCCGTAGCAAAAAAGGGCGCCGACCGGAACATGAACCATCCCCCAGCCGAAAACGCTTGGTTCTGTTCAAAATCGCCGGCATCCTCGAGCAGGACGCGGGTGTTGGACTGCATGCGGAACCCCGGCCATAGCCACGTGGTTTCACCCCACTGCGGCGGCACTCGGGTGGCGTGGAAGCTCGCAGGCGTGGCATGCGGCGCGCTGTTTCTCAGCACGTTCCCGTTTCCCTCGTCGAGGCGCAGGCGGATCAGCAGCTTGTCGGTAGATACGGCCTGCGGCGGATTTTGCCGGGAGCTGAGCCATTGCTGCACAAGTTCGCGTTCGCGATGGCGGATGGCGTTCAGTTGGCCGGCAATCTCGGAGCGGCGGGACAAAGCGCGATTGTACGCATCCTGGTTCGGGGCAAGAGGAATGCGCGCCACGGGAGCCCACACCGGCCTGTCCTCGTTGAACGGCTTTTCATCGATGTTGTTGAAGAACGCGCTGAGCGCGTAGAAGTCCTTCTGCGTGGTGGGGTCGAACTTGTGATCGTGGCACACCGCGCAACCGACGGTGAGGCCCAGGAAGGTGGCTCCGTACGCCTCGGTCCGCTCCCGCGCAATGTTGACGCGCAGTTCTTCCGCAATTGTGCCCCCCTCGTTGCTGCTGACGCCGAGCCGCACGTATCCGCTGCCGATCAGAGGATCGAGATTCTTCGCCGGAAGCAGGTCTCCCGCGATCTGCTCCATCGCAAACCGATCGAAAGGCTTGTTGGTGTTGAACGAGCGGATTACGTAGTCGCGGTAAGGCCAGATATCCCGGCTGTTGTCGAAGTGGAGCCCGTACGTATCGGCATAGCGCGCATAATCGAGCCAGTAGCGGGCGCGCTGTTCGCCGTAGGCAGGTCGCGCCAGCAGTCCGTCCACAAGATGTTCATATGCGTCCGGCGACTTGTCGCTCACAAAGGCCTGCACTTCGTTCGGCGTGGGCAAGAGTCCTGTAAGATCCAGAGTCACGCGGCGGATCAGCGTAGCTCTGTCCGCTTCGGCCGAAGGAGACAGTCCCTCTTTTTCGAGCTTCGCCAGGATGAAGCGATCGATGGGAGTCTTCGCCCAGCCCGTGTGGCTCCGCGGCTGCGGCAGAGCCGGGCGGACAGGCGATTCAAAGGCCCAATGCGGCCGGTAAACCGCGCCTTCACTCACCCACTCCTTCAATGTCGCAATCTCGTCGGCGCTCATGCGCTTGGCCTGGCCCTGAGGGTTTTGCGGCATCAGGTAATGCGGGTCCTTCGATTCAATCCGCTTGATCAGCTCGCTCTGCTCCGGATGTCCGGGAACAATGGCATCCGGATGTCCGGGCCGCTTCTTCATCGCCGACTCGCCCAGATCGAGCCGCAAGCCTGCCTTCCGCATCTCCGGATCGGGCCCGTGGCAACTGAAGCAACGGCTGGCCAGAATCGGCTGCACGTCCTGGTTGAAATCAACCAGCCGCGCACCCGCCGAGTGTGGCTGGCTGCGATGGCAGCCCGACGCCACAGAAAGCGCCAGGCCCGCCACCAGGACCGGGAAAAGCAAGCGGCCTCGAAACACGTCGAGGTTCATCGGGCTGGCAGAGGCAGGTACATCCAATGCGGTGCGCTCCTGATGCTAATGGTGAACGTGCGATCAACTCCGGCTTTGGCAGTGGGCTGATCGGAACCATAAGCACCCGGGGCATAGCCCTCGGTTTGGATCCAAACTGATCCACCACCCTGATTTTTTGCATTGCACTGGAAGCACAGACCGCCGGGAAATTACCCGCGGGAAGCAGACCGGGACGACTTGGCTTTCCAGAGAGCCAAGTTTCGCACTCGGGAAACAGACTTGTCCATAGGCACAACAGGGTATTCGGGCAAAATGCCAAGTGGTTCGGAGGGATGATTTGCAGGCTATTGAAAAAGAGTGGTCGGGGAGAGAGGATTCGAACCTCCGCCCCCCTGGTCCCGAACCAGGTGCAAGCGTCTATTGAAGCCTATTGAAATTTGCGGATTCCAACTGCTTTGAATTGGCGTAGTTGCTGCCACGTCGTTGAAAGCTATTGACCTTTGAGGCTTCCGGGGGCAGTTACGATTTTGACTACAGTGATCCGGCCGCAGCGGAATTGCTCTTTGAGCAAAAGCAGTCATTCGCTCTCAGGGAACATCCCGTCTGTCCGCGGTTTTGGAGGTCGTCAAGGGTGAACACCCCGTCGTTTCTACAGAAAATCAGAGGTCTTCACCAAATGCCGTGATTGCCACCAAATCAATGCGGTATTGATTCTCCAGCAGATAGACGACCGACAGCTTATCGCCCTTGTTTAAGTTCTTTGCTATTGCCGACTTGGCCGTCACTTTGCATCGAGGGCCATCGCTTGCCAAACGTTGCGTCTCAGCAGCTTGATATCCGTGTCGCATGTCGGTTTCAACTTGATCGAGATTGTCGATAGTGAAGCAGACTTTGAAGAGCCTATCGCTGTCACCCCCTTTCAGGGGTTTCGCCGGTTCCACCTCCGATACGCTCAACACGGTCGCGGAGGTGGTCTTTGCGGACTTGTGCTCCACTGACGCAGTGATACCCGCACTAATGCGATAGAGTACGAACGCCACTACAGAGATTACGAGAGCCCCCGAAATGCCTATCGCGATCAACCAACGCGCTATCCTGCTCATCAAATCACCCCATTTCCAGATTCTATGGCGACTATCCGGGCGAATCGTGCCAATGCCTTCAACGCTGACGACCACCCACTCCCCGGACTCCATAGGCGAGGCCGTTCCGGCTCTTAGCAGTCGCGTTCCGCGACCAGGTCGGTCAGCGTGAACAAAGCGCGCCGGCAGAGGCTGTCGGGGAACTCGGCCACAATCTGCCGGGCGCGATCCGTGAACCGCCGGGCGCGCGCGCGGGTGCGCTGAATGCCGTTATAGCGGTCCACGAGCGCCAGCACGTTTGCGAACGGAATCGCGTCGTAGCTTCGGTCCCGGAGAACGCCGGCCACCAGGTCTCGCTCAGACACACTTGCTTGTTCCAGCGCGTAGACCATGGGTAGCGTGACTTTACCGTCCTTGAGGTCGCCGCCAGCCGGCCTGCCAGGCGTCGATTCGCTCGAGACGAAATCCAGCACGTCGTCGATCAAGTGGAACGCCATCCCCAGATTCCATGCGAATTCGCCCAGTTTCTCCCCGTCCCGCGTATCGGCCCCGGCAGTCACCGCGCCCAGTTTCCCGCAGACGGAGAACAGGCTGGCCGTTTTGCGGTCCACCACTTCCATGCAGTCGGCCTCGGTGACGCCGATGCAGCCGATGCGGTTGAGTTGAATCAGTTCGCCCATAACCATCATTTGGGCCGCGCCGATCGCCTGGTCTAAAACGCGTTCCTCAAGCGCCACCCTGAAAGCCCGTGCGTACAGCCAGTCGCCCGCCAGCACACAGGTGCTGTTGGCCCACTGAACGTTGGTTGAAGACCGGCCGCGGCGCGTCTGCTCCACGTCGATCACGTGGCCGTGAACCAGGGCGGCCGCGTGCAGCATTTCCACCACCGCGCCCAGTTGGATGGCCATCCTGCCCCCGCCGCCGCCCGCGAACCGGGCGCACATGAGGAGGAGTGCCGCGCGCAGACGCTCCCCGCCGTTCTGCCGCAAGTACTTCGAAATGGGCGTTACGGTGTCGACGGACGGGACCGATTCGATACCGATCGCTTTTTCCACGCCGTGCAAATCCTCACGCACGAGATCGAAGATCTCGTCCGCCGTCAGAATTTGCCGCGCCCGCCCGATTTCCATGGGATACATCTCCGTTATGAAGCAGCCGTGGCTTCCGCGCTTTCCTCAGAAGATTTCGGCGGGGTCGGCCCTTCTCAGCCGGCGCAGCGCCAGAGCGCCGGATAGCACACACATCCCGATGGTGAGCAGGTAGACCACAACGCCGCGTTCAGCAGTCATCCGGAGCGGCAAAAAGGTTGCGTCCCTGGCAATCCTGTAGATCAACAGGGTGATGAAAAAACCCGGAATGTAACCGAAGACGGACAGTATCACGGATTCGTAAATGATGACGGCGAACAGAAAGCTGTCCTTGTATCCAATCGCCTTCAAAGTGGCGTATTCCTGCATATGATCCGTAACGTCGGTGTACAGGATCTGATACACGACAATGATCCCGACCACCAGCCCGAGAAACACGCCCAGCGCGAAGATGAATCCGATCGGCGTATTGGTGGACCAGAATTCCCGCTCGGCTTCGTCGAGCTGGGCGTGGGTCAACACCCGGACGTCCTTGGGAAGCACCTTCTCCAGCCGCGCACGGACCTGATCCGGGTCGAAGCCCGGTTTCAATTTGATCAGTCCGAAATTCACCACGTCGGGACTGCGTCCCGGCAGCAGGCGGAAGAAATTCGTGTCGCTGAGAACCACAGCCCCGTCGATGCCGAAAGAAGTGCCCGCACTGAACAGGCCGACCACCTCCACGCGACGACCTACCATCTCCGTAACCACGCGTTTTCCGGCGTGGAACGCACCTGGCACGTCCCCGTATTCTTTGCGGGAACGATCGTCGAACAGAACAGCGTCGCTCCTCCGCAGCAAGGGGCCGGGATCCTTGATTGCCCCCAGATCGAAGAAGCCGGGAACGGGTTTGAATCCGAACATATACATCGTTCGTTCCATGTGCGTCCAGGGATTTTTCCAGGCCACAAAGCTGCCGTACACCGCCAGCGTGGAAGCGACCCCATCCACCGCGTACGCCTGATTCAGACGCTGGGAGGGAAAGCCACTGTTGTTGTACATAATCGCTTCGTACTGAGGGCTCAGGAGGACGATGTCCGCCGTCATGTGATCGTAATGCAGAGTGGCGCTCTGGTACAGAGCGTCCTGGAAACCCAACTGCACCATGATCAGGATGACGGCAAAAACAATGCCGGCAATGGCGGCAAGCAGACGCGCCCGCTGCTTGAATAACTGACGCCATGCGAGGGCCATTTTCATGCCTGGATAACCACGATGACCTTGCCGCCGATCAGTTTGGCTGCCGGTTCGTTTCGGTCCAGTCGGATCACTGTCTCAACAATGCGCTTGTCGGAGAATGAGACCGTGTCCCCGGGCATGACTGCGGCATCTTTCACGTTATGCGCGATCCGCTCCACCACGCCTGTCAAAACTGTGGTCCCGAGCAGATCGCCTGAAATCGTGGCATGCTGACCCACACGAACCCGGCCGATATCCGTCTCATAAACTTCCGCGATAACGAACATGTTTCTGGTGCGAGCCATATCCAGCAATCCGCCCAGTCCCACTTCTTCGCCTTCCCGGGCATTGATCTTCAGGACCTTGCCATCCGCCGGCGCGTAGATTGTACTCACCTCGAAATCGCGACGCGCCCGTTGCTCGTTGGCCTCCGCTTCCGCCAGATCCGCCTCAGCCAGACGAACATCGGTGTCCGGGACATTCTGCATGCTCTCCAGACGATGCCGCGCCGCCTCGGCGGCGAATTCGGCAACCTTGACCGCATTGCGCCGCGCCTCGACTTCGGCAACTGTAACGTCGTCGGTGGCGCGCAGCGCTTCATAGCGGCGAAGCTCGGTTCGGGCGTGTTGTGCCTCCGCCTGCAGCCGGTCAACCTCGGACTGTTGCGCCGCCAGATCCGGCTTTCTGGTCCCTGCCTTCACCTGCTCCACGCGGAGACGCGCTTTGGCAGTCAGCGCCTGCGCCTGCGCCAAACTGGCCTCCAGATTGGTCCTCCCTACGAACACCGCCAGCGCCTGCCCACGGTGCACATCCTCGCCTTCCTGCACCTTGAGGCTTTCTACCCGTGGCGCGTGGGAATCGCCCCAAATGTACGGGCCGGCCACGTGGATCACTCCGTCTTCGGGTTGAATCCGCCCCAGACACGAGACCGCGCCCGCGTCTACTACGGGTGGAACCGCGAAACCAGGTTTTGGGTTCCGCTGATGCAGGGCATACCAGACCGGAAGCGCGGAAAGCACTACCACTACGGCGGCCGCTCCGGCCCACTTCAGGGACTTGTTACGCGTCCAATTCCCGTTCATCACGCCGTCCTCCCGGCTGTTCGCTGCTACGATATTCGCGCCTGCTTGTCGATTCGGAGGTCCATCCTTGTCATTGGGCCAGCGTCCGAATTGTCCCCAGCGCCTGCAGCAGATCCATGCGCGCTTCGTTCCAATCATGCAACGCCGCCATGCGGCCGTCTGCCGCTTTTGCCAGGCCGGCCTGCGAACTGTTGACGTCCATCTGACTGCCAACGCCCTGCGCATAACTGCGCCGGCTGTGCTCCAACTCGCCCTGTGCCACCTGGTAACGCGCTTCGGACAACTCTACATAGCCGCGCGCCAGGTCCATCCGGAGCAATGCCTGCCGCACTTCGATCTCCACCCGTTTCCGCAGTTGGGTCAGTTGTAACTCCTGTTGACGAATGCCCGCCGTCACCTCCGCACGCTGCGACGCCCGTCTGCCTCCGTCAAGAATCGGTATTCTCAGCGTGACGCCGGCGTCGTACGTGCCCGTCGAGTTGGGAAGACTCGTTCCCGTGGATCCAACATTCGCATACCCGTCCAGAGTGGGAAGGCGTTCCGAGTGAATTGCAACATCGTTGAGACGCGTCGCCTGTAGTTTCTCTTCGAGGGTAAGAATCTCACCGCGCGATTGCAGGGCCGTTGAAACTGCCTGGTCAGCCGCAGGCATATCCTGCGCCGCAAACGTCAACGGGTCAGTCAGCACGAGTGGCGTGTTCAGATCCCTGTTCATCGCGTTGAGTAGGTCGATCTCCGTGCGCGCCCTTTCCAGTTGAGCCTTTAATAGATCTTGTTTGGCCGCGGCTACATCGACTCGGGCCTGCGAAACATCCATACCCAGCGCCTGGCCCTCGGCATTGCGATTGCCGATCTCCTTCAAAGCCGATTCCGCCGTCACCACCAGAGCCTGGGCCGTCTCGACAGCCGACGCGTCACGCTGGGCCTGAAAATAGAGCCGCGCCACTTGTCCAATAATCTGATCGCGCACTTCGTCCGTTTCCGTCTGTGCGGCCACGATTCCGGCGCGCGCGGCCTGTTTGCGGTGGATGCTTTCCTGGTCGAACAGGCTCTGCCGAATGTTCACTCGGGATTGCAGCAATTCGAACGGGCCCGCCGTTCGCGGAAACGTAAGGCCCGGCACGTGTATCGACTGAAAACCGAACACGTCCAGATCCAGCCGTTCATTCACCGCGTTGAAGGAAAAATCGACGTAGGGTTTGGTCGGGGCCTGCGACTGCCGGAATCTCGCCTGGGCTGCCGCGACAGACTGATCGGCCACATCCATATCCAGATTCCCCCCTGGCGAAAGGGCCAGTCTGACCGCGTCACGCAAGGACAGAGACAGTGTGGGCGCCGGTTTGTCTTGTGCGTGAAGAAGGCTCAAATGGCAGGCGAGCAACACAATCGGCAGGCCGACGCGCGTAGTTTGCATAAATCCTTGGAAGACTAGCGTGTTGTGTATGAAGTTCGTTGCGTAAAGGGACGCATGATCTGCAGACCCTTTCACGCCATTTGGCCAATAACAGGCCAAACTCCGCTCAGGATGACAGCTCATTTGGGGCGCGAACTTGGGATACAGGACACCAGACTAGCATGGAATCTTTAGAACAATACAGAATTCGCTGGCGCAGGAATCCAGGGCTTCCAGCGTGTCAATCGCGAGACTCCGGTCTTCCTGGTTACGCTCTTTTGCGGTACTACCAATCAAAGTGAATCGAGAAAGAACATCTCGATCTCGCCTTTGCCTTTGACGAAAACCAAGCCCCTGGGTTCAAATACCGCGCCTGCAGGCAAGTGTGCGCGAAATTCGTCGGAAATATTTACGCGCCCGGGCGCCCCCGCGGACTCCATGCGCGAAGCGAGATTCACCGTGTCGCCCCAGACGTCGTAAGCGAACTTGTGCAATCCCACCACGCCCGCGACCAGAGGCCCACAATGCAGGCCGACGCGGACGTCCCAATACGGGCTTCCGTCGGCCATCTTTTCTGTGCGCCGCGCTGCGATTTGGTTACGGATCTCAAGTGCCGTGCGCGCCAGTGAGACAAGAGCGTCCGGTCGTGGCTCGGGTACACCCGCCACGCAGAGATACCCGTCGCCAATGGTCTTCAGCTTCTCCACTCCGTGCGCTCTGGCGATGCGATCGAAGCCGCTGAAGCACTCATTCAACTCGAAAACCAGTTCGTGGGCGCTCATGGTATGAGAGATCGCGGTAAAGTCGCAGAAATCCGCAAACAGCACGCCGGCAAGCTCGAAGCGCATGGCGCGGACAACGCCTGCTTCCTTGAGTTCCGATGCCACCGACTCGGGCAGAATATTCAGCAGCAGATTCTCACTCTTCTGTTTTTCTTCCGACACCTTCAAGAGCAACTGGCTTAACATTTCCTGCTGCTGAAGCAGCAGCTTATAGGCTTCATCGCGCTCAAGACGATGCACGAATGCATCGGAGTGGTGTTGAATGCGAGCGAGTAACTCGAGCTTATCGGGAAGTTTTACGATGTAGTCATTGGCGCCGGCGGCGAAAGATTCCGCTTTCGTCGCCGCCTCCTCTTTGGACGATAGAACGATGATCGGGACTCGCTGCGTGGCTTCATCGGCACGGAATGCGCGCACCAGGTCCAGGCCGTTTACGCCAGGCATGACAAGGTCCTGGAGAATTACCGTGGGCCCGAATTCGGTGGCCATCGCGAGGGCTGCGGACGGATCGAGGCACAGACGAAACTCGATCTCCGGCGTATGACCGGCCAACATGCGGCGCACGGTCTCGCCCACAATACGCTGGTCATCCACCAGAAGCACGCGAATCGGATGGACCTGAAGGCCGAGAGGCGGATCGTGGGGCGGCAAAACGCTCAATTGTCTCCTCTTTCGATCGTCGGTTCTAGACTTGTCATTGGTCGCGCCGGCCTTCTCGCACCTAGCCGGCAACGTCGTGGTGAATGATGCCTTCTGCCGTAATCGTGGTTCGTTCGCGTGCCGCATCAGTCGATGTAAATACCTTGCGCGCCGATTCAACAACGTCTCTCATGGCATCGTCGCCGCGCAGCGGATCGTGGTGGAACAGCACCAGGCGCCCGACCTTGGCGCGCTCTGCCAGCTTGGTCGCCTCCAACCATGTGCTGTGTCCCCATCCAACGTGCTGCGTGTATTCCTCCGGCGTGTATTGCGCGTCGGCAATCAGGATATCCGCGCCCATCGCGTAATCGAGCAGGATGGCGTCGGTTTCCGCATCGCCGTGCTCATGATCCGTAGCGTAGACGACAGTGCGGCCTCCGCTCTCGATCCGGAAGCCGGTGCATCCTTGAGGATGATGCAGAGGAAACGGCACGATGTGGAATGGTCCAATCTCAAATAAGTCGTGCCACTGGATGGACCGATATTCTTTGATCGCCGTGGCGGCATCGAGCGGCCACGGAAAAAACGGTTCCGCCATCTGAGCCGCGAGATGGCCGTGCATCCGCTCGGCGGAAGCATTGGCATAAAACCGGATTTCGCCCTTCCGGAAAAGCGGCGCGAAATAGGGAAGGCCCTGAATGTGATCCCAATGAAAGTGGGACAGCACGATGTCTTCGCTCACCGCGGATGAACCGAGCCGATGCACGATCTGGTTGCCAAGCTGCCGGATGCCGGTGCCCGCATCCAGCACAATGCGTCTTCCCTCGGCTTCGATCGCAACGCACGCAGTATCCCCGCCGAAGTGCAGATTCGCGGGCTCCGGCGTGGGAACGCCGCCGCGTACTCCCCAGAAGGTCACATTCATGGTGTGCTTACTCGCACTGTCAATATAGACAATTGCACTCGGATCGAATAGCCAAATCGCATTTTCGATTCAAGCGAAGCTCACGGTTTCCCTTCCCTGATCAATACATTCGCTCTCAAGGGAACATCCCGTCTGTTGGGGATGGGTGCGATGCGCGCACCAATAGGGATGAAAATAGTGTGGTGGCCGCCGACGAGGTCGCGGTGACAGTGGAGTAACTGAAGCCGTCCGTCTGTTTGATCCGGAACGCAGCGTCTGAACCGATGAGTGCGCACCAACCCCGGCGATGGGCGAGGGAGCGGGTTTCCGGCGTAGCGCGGCGTTATTTTCG